>JAXGPS010000025.1:0-18654 GCA_040766825.1 Oscillospiraceae bacterium | reverse complement strand
CCATACCACAATCTTGGCAGAGAGGTTTTCCTCACACCGGTGAAGTTTGGGGAAGATGGTTATTTCACAGCAGGTGACGGAACAACTGCTGAAAGTTACGAAATTAAGGGCGATTTTGAGCAAATAGAAAAGAAACTTTACACCTTTGAGAACACAAAGTGGGATATTGATTGGAGCTTTATGCGCCATCCTAATATGTCAAACTACAAGCTTGAAGATAGCAAGGCTACCTTGCATGGAACGGAGATTACCCTCGATAATACGGCATCTCCAACGTTTATCGCTTTGCGTCAGCGTGACTTTTTCGGCGAAATTTCAAGTAATGTTTCAATTGATGCAGGCGAGGCAGGAATTACTGTTTATATGTGCGAGGATGAACATTATGAAATTGCTTTGCGCAAGTCCGAAAATGGCACAGAGGCTATACTAAAGCTAAACATCGGCGGAATAAAACACATTCAAAATGCAGTTAAAATAAGCTCAAATTCTGCAAAGCTTATAGTTAAGATGGATAATTTCAATTACACATTTATAGTAGAAGTCAATAACGAACAATATGTACTAGGCACCGGCGCAACAAAATATTTGACAAGCGAGGTGTCCGGAGGTTTTACTGGAGTAATGCTAGGACTATATGCAGTGGGCGAAAACACAGCCGACTTTACTGAATTTAAGTGCGAATATAAATAAACAACAAACGCCTTTATTTAAATAAAGGCGTTTGTTGTTGTATAGAGTCGTAAAATATGTTACAATAAAACTTGTAAAGTATGAGATAACTAAAAATAGTGGAAGAGGAAATTATTATATGTCAAGTATTCTTAAAGAGAAGATTGAAAAGCTTTTGCTGCAAGTTCAAAAGCCATCGAGATATATAGGCGGCGAGCTGAACAGTGTTGAAAAGGATAAAAGCAAAGTTGATGTGAGGTTTGCATTTTGCTTTCCTGACGTTTACGATATAGGTATGTCCCACTTGGGAATGAAAATTTTATACTCTCTAAAAAATGCAAGGGAGAATTTTTGGTGCGAAAGAGTGTTTGCACCATGGATTGATTTTGAAAAGCTAATGCGTGAGAACGACATTCCGCTATACGGACTTGAAAGTTTAGACCCGATAAAAGAGTTCGATTTTATTGGTTTTACGTTGCAGTACGAGCTTTCATACACTAATGTTTTGAATATGCTTGATTTAGCAGGAATTCCAGTTAAAAGCAGAGAGAGAACCGAAGAAATGCCGATAGTTGTAGCTGGTGGTCCGTGTGCGTGCAACCCTGGAGCTGCCGCTTGCAGATTTCATAGACATTTTTATTTTAGGCGAGGGCGAGGAAGTAAACCTGAGCTAATGGATTTGTATGGTTAAAATGAAGAAAGAAGGCGCATCTAGGAGCGAGTTCTTGCTTCAAGCAGTTAAAATTGAGGGAATATATGTACCGTCATTTTATGATGTAAGCGTTACAATGATGATGGAACAATAAAGGAATATACGGCAAAAAACGGCGCTCCTAAAGTAGTGAAGAAACGTATTATAAAGGACATGAACGAGGTTTTCTTCCCAGATAACTTTGTTGTACCGTTTGCCGAAATTGTTCACGATAGAGCAGTTGTCGAGGTGCTTAGAGGATGCATTCGAGGATGCAGATTTTGTCAAGCTGGGTTTATATATCGCCCATTTAGAGAGAAGAATGTATCAAATATCAAGAAATCCACAAAATGTCTTTGTGAATCCACCGGATATGAGGAAGTTTCTTTGTCATCATTAAGTACAAGCGACCATTCTGAAATAGGGGAAATGCTCACGGAGCTTACTAATTATACAGAGGAGGAGAAGATTAATCTTTCTCTCCCATCACTAAGAATTGATAATTTCAGCGAAGAAGTTCTTGAGAAAATACAGAAAGTTCGCAAGAGCGGGCTTACGTTTGCGCCTGAAGCAGGGACACAAAGGCTCCGTGACGTAATCAACAAAAACGTCACAGAGGAAGAAATCATGAACACTTGCCGATTGGCATTTGAGGGTGGCTACACAGCAGTTAAACTATACTTCATGATGGGACTTCCGACAGAAACTGACGAGGATATAGTAGGCATACTTGAAACTGCGCAGAGAATAACAGACCTTTTTTATGAAATCCCAAGGGAATTGCGTGGCAAAACTCCGCTCAGTATTTCCATTAGCTGTGCAACTTTCGTACCGAAGCCTTTTACACCTTTTGAATTTGAAGCGCAGGATACAATTGAAGAAATTTGCCGTAAGCAAGCTTTGCTTGTAGCGAGCAAAACCACAAGAAAAGTACAGTTAAGCTGGCATAATTACAGGATTAGCGTCTTGGAAGCAGTTCTTGCTAAGGGCGACAGGCGAGTGGGAGAGGTTATTTATGAGGCTTGGAAAGCTGGCTGCACCTTTGATGGTTGGGACGAGTGCTACAAGTATGACGTATGGATGGAATGCTTTGAAAAGACTGGCGTTGACACAGCATTTTACGCTAACAGAAAGCGCTCTTATGATGAAGTAATGCCGTGGGACCACCTTGATTACTTTGTTTCTAAGGATTTTCTTATCAGAGAAAACAAAAAAGCTCACGACAATGCAACCACTAAAAATTGTCGCTTGCAATGTTCGGGCTGCGGAGTGAATAAGGAGATTGGTGGTGAGTGTTTTGGATAAGGTGAATATAAGACTTCGATTCAGAAAAGAAGGCAGAACTAGATTTATGTCGCACCTTGACCTTGCTAGATGTATGCAAAGGGCGATAAAACGTTCACGAATTCCAATATGGTACACAAGGGGTTTTAATCCACGTGCGTATATGATGTTCCCGTTGCCGCTCACTTTAGGAGTAACAAGCGACTGCGAGATACTTGATATTGCGATTGTAGAGCCGATTTCAAACGAGGAATTGATTGAAAGACTAAACGCCGTACTGCCTAAAGATTTGCAGATTATTTCTGCCTCTGAGCCGATAAAAAAACACGTAGAAATCGCATTTGCTGAATATCTTGTTAAAGTCGTGACAGATGAGAAGAAGGATATTGAATTTGAATTCACAGAGTTTTTAAATCGTGAAACTATACAAGTTGAGAAGTTTTCAAAGAAAAAAGGGACAGTTAGCGTTGACATTAAGGATAGCATAAAACTTATCGGAATAACTAACAACGATGACGGTTCAGCAGAGATAACCTTGCAGCTTGTGACAGGCACGCAGAAGAATATAAATGCAAATCTAGTTTTCGAAGCGTTCGAGAAGTATAGAGAGCTGAAAATTAGTGAAATAGGCATAAAACGCACAAAAATTATCTGCGAAAATGGCGAACTTTTTGCATAATAATACTTGCAAAGATATAATTAATGTGGTATAATATTAAAGCATTTGATATTCCGTGTTGATATTTGGTGAAAACCAGATGTCAAAAACGAGATTTAGTGCCATAAGAATGACATTAAAAAGGATAGTCCGCTGTCTTAAAATATTTAAGAGTAAGAATATCTGAAAACCAAGGAGGAAAACTAATGGACGCTTTAAAGCTAATTAGCCAAAGCAGCATGAAAGCTGAAGCACCAGTAATTAACATTGGTGACACAGTAAAGGTTCACGTAAGAATCAAGGAAGGTGACAAGTCACGTATTCAGATTTTTGAAGGAACTGTAATTGCTAAGAAACATGGCGGAATTCACGAAACATTTACTGTAAGACGTGTAGCACACGGTTGCGGAATTGAAAGAGTATTCCCTGTACATTCACCTGTTGTAGACAAGGTTGAAGTTGTAAGATTCGGTAAAGTTCGTCGTGGCAAGCTATACTATCTCCGTAATAGAGTTGGTAAGGCTGCTAAAGTCAAAGAACAAATCCGTTAGTTTAAAAGTGACGAAAGTCCCTTTTTTGCTATTTCCGTTCTAGCATAAATTGGGATAATTAAACTTGAAAAGTATGAATTTCGATATTCATGCTTTAATATATGGAGGTATTTACTATGCCAAAGGAAAAATATGAGCTTAATTATGAGGCACTTGATGATGATGGTTCAAAGTCAAAAAAGAAACGCAATACTCCTATTGAGGAATTGTTTGACTGGTGTGACTCATTGATTTTTGCGGCATTTTATGTACTATTAATTTTCACATTTTTTATAAGAACTGCTGTAGTAGATGGCTCATCAATGAACCAAACACTTCAAGAGGGTGACAAGCTTTTAGTATCTAAAATGTTTTACACACTAGATCAGGCGGACATTGTTGTAATTGATAGCAGCTCTTACGGAAAAGTTATTGTAAAAAGAGTAATCGCTACTGAAGGACAACAGGTTGACATTGATTTCGACAAGGGAGTAGTTTATGTTGACGGAGTTGAGTTGGACGAGCCATACGTAAACGGACCAACTAAAATTGATTCGGGCGCATTTACATACCCGATTGTAGTTCCAGAAGAATCGCATTTTTGTAATGGGTGACAATAGAGGAAACTCCAAGGATAGCCGTTCGCCAGACATAGGTTTCGTTCCAACAAGTGACGTTGTAGGCGAAGCTTTCTGGGCTCTCTCCATTTGAAAGGTAGAATAGGAGGTAAATATGACAGAGATACCGTCAATACAATGGTTTCCCGGTCATATGGCCAAAACACGGTAGACCGATTAAAGAGTGTTTACCACTTGTTGATGCGGTTGTTGAAATTGACTGATGCTCGAATACCACAAAGCAGCAGAAACCCTCGAGCTTAACAAGCTTGTGGAAAGTAAAACCACGTATAATTATTTTGAATAAGTGTGACATGGCAGATGACAATATTACTGCTATGTGGCTTGACTATTATAGAAAACAGGGATATGCTGCGATGGTAGCAGATTGTAAAAGCGGCAAGAATATAAATAAATTCGCCCCGCTTTTGAAAACAGTTCTTTCGGATTTAATTGAAAGACGAGTGAAAAAAGGCATGGTTGGAAGACCACTTCACGTTATGGTTGTAGGTATTCCGAACGTTGGAAAGTCATCGTTCATTAACAGAATGGCGGGGAAAAGAAAAGCCAATGTCGAGGATAGACCGGGTGTAACTAGACACAAGCAATGGGTTGCATTAGACAAAGACATTGAACTACTTGATATGCCCGGAGTTTTGTGGCCGAAATTTGATGATGAAGAAGTTGCGTGTAGACTAGCGTTTACTGGAGCAATTAAGGATGATATTCTTGATACAGAGGCACTAGCATCGCTATTGTTGAAGTATCTTAACGAGAATTATCCTAAACCTCTTGAGGAACGTTACAAGGTTGTAGCTCCACCCGAAACAGAAGGATACGAGTTGCTCGAAATGGTAGGAAGAAAGCGTGGAATGCTTATTTCAGGCGGTGAGGTTAATATGGAACGTGCTGCAATAACCGTTCTTGACGAATACAGAGCTGCAAAAAATCGGCAAGTTAACGCTTGAAAAACCGCACAAGTAAAATTGAAAGACGGAACAGCATATGGCTTTATTTGCTTATGATAAAGAATTTAGAAAAACATACAAGACTGTTTGCGGAGTAGATGAAGCAGGCAGAGGACCTCTAGCAGGTGATGTTTACGCTGCGGCGGTAGTCTTTGATGATGATGTAATTATTGAGGGAGTTAATGACAGCAAGAAGCTTTCGGAAAAGAAACGTGAACTGCTGTATGACGAGATAATTTCAAAAGCAAAAGCATATTGCATTGCAACAGCAACAGTAGCAGAAATTGAGGAGCTTAACATTCTTGAAGCAAGTAAACTTGCGATGAACGTGCAGTTGCTGGACTAGGAATGAATGTAAATCTTGCTTTAATAGACGGCAATCAGCCACCAAAGCTTGAGTGTGAAACGATGGCTGTTGTAAAGGGCGATGGCAAGTCAGCGAGTATAGCGGCAGCATCAATTCTTGCTAAAGTTGCAAGGGATAGATATATGCAAAAAATAGCTGAGGACTATCCGCAGTATGTTTTTGAAAAGCATAAGGGCTACGGCACAAAACTTCACTATGAAAAAATTTCGGAGTTTGGACCTAGCGAAGTGCATAGAATGAGCTTTTTGAAGAAGTTCTATGAACGATGAGTAACACAAGAAAAATCGGCTATTTTGGAGAAGATGCTGTTTGCGAATATCTGAAGGGCAAAGGTTATAACATACTTGCTCGTAACTATCAGATAAGAGGCGGCGAAATCGACATAATAGCTGAGGATAAAGAATACATTATTTTTGTCGAGGTAAAGACAAGGAAAACAGGCAGCATGACAGGTGGATTAGAAGCTATAACTAAGAAAAAGCAATCGTTAATAGTAAAAACAGCCGTTGCGTATATGACCAAGATTGGCTCTAATTTACAGCCTAGATTTGATGCAGTTGAAGTTTACATGGAAAAATCCACGGTAACAGAACTTAATTATATTGAGAACGCATTTGATGCAAGCGGATTAAATATTATCTGCTAATTTTCATAGATTGAAAGGAATATTAGTATGTTCTACAAAAGCACAAGAAACAGCAATGTAAAAGTAACAAGCGCAGAAGCAATTGCGCAGGGAATTTCTATTGATGGCGGACTTTTTGTTCCATCTGAAATCCCAACATTAACACTTGATGAAATTAAGTCACTTGGAGATATGAGCTACAGCGACAGAGCGTTTACGGTTTTCTCTAAGTATCTTACTGATTTTACAGATGCTGAAATTCACTACTGTACTGATAACGCTTATACAGATGTTAAGTTTGCTACTGAAAATATCGCTGAAATAGCACATCTTTTCGACGGTACATATATGCTTGAACTTTGGCACGGACCTACTTGTGCATTTAAGGATATGGCTTTGCAGATATTGCCTTACTTGCTCACAACATCAGCTAAGAAGCTCGGAATTGATAAGAAATTGTAATTCTTGTAGCTACATCAGGCGACACCTTGGCAAGGCGGCTCTCGAAGGCTTTAAGGACGTTGACGGCACATCAAGAATCATGGTATTCTACCCTGAAGATGGAGTTAGCCCTATGCAAAAGCGTCAGATGACAACTCAAGAGGGTTCAAACGTAAACGTATGTGCAATTAAAGGTAACTTTGATGATGCACAAACTGGCGTTAAAACAATTTTCACAAGCGATGAAATCAAGAATATTCTTGATGAAAACAAGATGATGTTTTCTAGTGCAAACTCCATTAACTGGGGTAGACTTGCACCTCAAATTGTATACTACATTTCAACATATGCACAAGCTGTTAAGGACGAAGAAATTGTTCCTGGCGATAAGATTAACGTTTGCGTTCCAACAGGAAACTTCGGTAACATTCTTGCAGCATACTTCGCAAAAGAAAATGGGAACTCCGCTTTGGCAAACTTATTTGCGCATCTAATGCGAATAACGTTCTCACAGACTTCATAAATACAGGTGTTTATGATAGAAAACGTGTGACTTACGCAACAATTTCTCCATCAATGGACATTCTAATTTCAAGCAATCTTGAAAGACTTCTTTACATTCTTTGTGGCGAAAATGACTAAATCAACGAATGGTTTGGCGACCTTGCAAGCACAGGCAAGTATGAAGTTACTGCTGAGGTAAAAGAAAAGCTTGCAGAGGATTTCTATGCAGGTTGTTGCGACGATGAGCAAACCAAGCAAACAATTAAAGCGATTTTCGATAAATATTCTTATACTTGCGATGAAGCACATACTGCTGTTGCGGTTAAGGTTTACAAAGATTACGTTGAAAAGACCGGCGATAACACAAAGACAATTATCGCTTCAACAGCAAGTCCATATAAGTTCAGTGCAAGCGTTTTAGAAGCGATTGAGGGCAAGGAAAGCACTCTTGATGAATACGCAATGGTTGATAAGCTTAACGAACTTTCTGGTTATGATATTCCTGCCGAACTTCTCGTTCTAAAGGATAAGGAAGTACGTTTCAGCAAGTGTATTGACAAAACAGAAATGAAGGAATTCGTTCTTTCGTCACTAGGTTGTCTCTTAATATTGATGAAAGCGCCTGTGAAATTTCGCAGGCGCTTTTTATGTATCGGAGGTGGTAGATTGTGGCTCTTTACGCAATTGGAGATTTGCATCTTTCTTTGTCAACTAATAAGGCAATGGACATCTTTAACGGTTGGGAAAACTATGTCCAAAGGATAAAAGAAAAACTGGCTTAATGAGATAAGCGACGAGGACACAGTTGTGCTTGATCGGCGATACTTCGTGGGGAATGAGCTTAGAGCAGGCGAGCCCCTTTGATTTGAGTTTATAAACAATCTTCCCGGCAGAAAAATCTTATTAAAAGGCAACCACGACTATTGGTGGACAACAGTTAGGAAGATGGAAAATTTCTTTGAGGAAAACGGTCTTAACACGCTCCACATTCTGCACAACAATTCATTACCAGTAATGGAGAATTTATTGGCATTTATGTGAACACGTATGGGATAAACGAAACCTCGGAGCCAGCTGGATGCAAAAGTTCTCGCAAGGGAAGCAGGGCGTCTTGAAACGTCAATAATTTCTGCAAAAGCAGCAGGACTTGAGCCAATAGCATTTTGCATTATCCGCCGATATACGGCTCAACATAAACATTGACATGGTTGATGTAATGTATCGCCACGACATAAAAAGTGCTTTTATGGACACATTCACGGCAAAAGTTCGTCATATGCGATAAATGGCGAGCAAGATGGGGCTGAATATGCAAGCTGTTAGCAAGTGATTATATACAATTTAAGCCTTATAAAATATAATGCCGGTAATATTATTGAAATATTGGCGGTAAGTAGCATTAAGCATTAGAATATGTTATAATGTTACGGATATGTTTAAAGATAAGAAACGACTATAAAAGGGTTTTCTAAGTTTAAAGATATCAAGTATTCATTTAAATAAAAAAATGAGGATGTCACTAATGAGTTTAAAGGCAAAAAATAACGTTGAAGTTAACAAGTATGAGTTAGAATTTGAGGTAAGTGCACAGGATTTTGAAGCAGCGCTTAACCAAGCATATGATAAGGCAAAGGATAACATTTCAATCCCTGATTTAGAAAGGGTAAAGCTACTCGTAAGATGGTAGAAAAAGCTGATGGAGATAATGTTTTCTAAAGATGCAGTAAATCTTCTCCTTCCTACCGAAATTGAAAAAGGCGGCAGTAGAAGCTGGAATAGAACTTGTAGCAAGACCTGAAATTGACGTTACAAAGATCATGCTAAAAGAAGAAGGCGTTGAATTTAAGGCGGTTTGTATTGAAGCCTGAAGCAGAAGTTTCTGCTTACAAAGGTATAGAAGTTGAAAAGGTTGTCAAGGCTATTACTGATGAAGACATCGACAGACAGATTGAAAACCTCAGAAACAGAAATGCAAGAGTTGTTACTATTGACGACCGTGCAGCTGAAACAGGCGACGAAGTTGTAATTGACTTCAAGGGCTTTGTTGACGGTGTTGCATTTGAAGGTGGAGAAGCTGAACAGTTCACACTCCCACTTGGTTCAAACCAGTTTATCCCTGGATTTGAAGAACAGATTGTAGGCCACAAGACTGGCGAAGAATTTGAAATCAATGTAACTTTCCCAGAAAACTACTCAATGGAAACACTTTACATAGCAAGGCTGCAGTATTCCAAATCAAGCTACACGAAATCAAAGCTAAGGAACTTCCTGAAGTTGATGACGAGCTTATCAAGGATACAACAGAGTTTGAAACTCTTGAAGCATACAAGGCTGACTTAAAGGTTAAGCTTGAAGAAGCTGCTGTAAAGAACGCTGACATTGAGTTTGAAAACAAGCTTTTTGATACAGTTCTTGAAAATACAACAGTTGAAATCCCTTCAGTAATGATTGAATTCAAGGTTGATGACATGGTTCATGACTTTGACCACAGACTTTCTATACCTGGGTTCCTACATGGAAATGCACTTTCAGTACACAGGCATGGATATGGCTGCTTTCAGAAAAGACATTTGAAGAAAATGCAGTTCGCTTAAGTAAAGATGACTTGCAATGGAAAAGGTTGCAAAGCTTGAAGAAATTGAAGTTGTTATGGGCGAAATGTGCGGAGAAGAAATCAAAGGGAACTTGGTGAAAGATACAATATGCTGTTGAGGAAGTAATTAAGTATATTGACATGGAAGTTCTAAAGGTTGACATCGCAGTTAAGAATGCTGCTGATATTGTACGTAAGAACGCAATTTCAAGTAATTGAATTTTGTTAAGCAATTGAATAATTAATTTGGAGCGTTCCCTGTTAGAGAATGGCTCTATATTCCTAAATCTTTTTATATAAAGAGGCTTTGAATATAGAGATAGAAATAAAACCATATTATTTTTTAGGAGGACAACAGAATGCCATTAGTACCTAACGTAATTGAGAGAACGAGTACAGGCGAGAGAGCGTATGACATCTATTCAAGACTATTAAAAGAGAGGATTATCATACTTTCAGAAGATGTCAACGACAATAACAGCTAGCCTTATCATTGCACAGATGCTGCATCTTGAAGGTGAAGATCCTGACAAGGATATTAGCTTTTTACATCAATAGCCCTGGTGGTTCAGTGAGTGCAGGAATGGCAATTTATGATACAATGAACTATGCACAAGCGTGACGTATCTACAATTTGCGTTGGACTTGCAGCATCAATGGGCGCACTTTTGCTTTCAAGCGGTGCAAAGGGTAAGAGAATTGCATTGCCAAACAGTGAAATCATGATACATCAGCCTCTTATCGGCGGCGGAATATCCGGTCAAGCAACTGATATTATGATTAGAGCAAACAGCTATGCAGGAGAACTGGCGATCGTTTGAACAAAATTCTTTCCAAAACACTGGCAAGGATTTTGAACAAATTGTACTTGATACAGAACGTGATAACTTTATGACAGCTGAAGAAGCACTAACTTACGGACTTATCGACAAGGTAGTTTCAAGCAGATAATATAAGGGGAGAAAACAGATGGCAGGAGATTTGAAACGTTGTAGTTTTTGTGGCAAGAACGAGAACAAAGTAAGTAACATAAGCTTTGGCAGGTTCGACGAATATATGCGACGAATGTGTAGTTTACTGTTACGAAATGCTTGCAGATCTGTTTGGATTTGACCCATCAAGTACGACAAAGAAAAAGTCAAGACGTCTAAAACAGCTGGGGAAACAAAACTCATAAAGCCAATTGAAATTAAAAAGGTTCTTGATGAATATGTTGTCGGACCAGGATAGAGCGAAAATGGTTCTTTCTTGCTGCAGTCTACAATCATTGCAGAGGATATTTAACGAAACGGATAATGATGTTGAGCTACAAAAAAGCAACGTACTTTTACTAGGACCAACTGGTGTAGGAAAAACGTTCATTGCACAATCCCTTGCTAGAATACTTGATGTGCCTTTTGCAATTGCCGATGCAACAACGCTTACCGAAGCGGGATATGCTGGCGATGACGTAGAAAATATTTTGCTTAGATTAATCCAAGCTGCCGACTAGTAATATTGAAGCGGCTGAACGTGGAATTCATTATATTGATGAAATTGACAAGATTGCCAGAAGGAAAGTCCGAAAATTCATCAATTACAAGAGATGTAAGCGGTGAGGGTGTACAACAAGCACTCCTAAAGATTATTGAAGGAACAGTGTCAAATGTACCTCCACACGGCGGCAGAAAACATCCTAATCAGGAGTTTATTCACATAGATACTAAAAACATTCTCTTCATTTGCGGAGGAGCGTTTGTTGACTTGAAAAGGCTATTAAAGAGCGTGCAAGAGTCCTCATCAATTGGTTTCGGTGCTGATGTAAGAGGCAAGGAAGAACGCACAAACGTGTTTAACGAAGTTGTTCCTCAAGATTTAGTTAAGTTCGGACTTGTACCAGAACTTGTGTGGCAGATTACCTATAACGCGTATTGCAAGAGCCGATGAAGCGGGCACTTGGTAAAAATTCTTACAGAGCCAAAGAATGCTCTTCTAAAGCAGTATAAAAAGCTATTCACTTATGATGATATAGAACTCGAAATAACTGACGATGCACTTGCCGAAATTGCAAAAAAGACCTTGAAGCAAAAAACAGGTGCAAGAGGGCTTCGTTCAATAATTGAAGGAGTGTTGATGGATGTTAAGGTTGAGTCCCCACTAAATGCTCAGATTAACAAAATCATAGTAACTGCTGATAGCGTGAAGAATAATGCCTCCAATAGTTGAAATGGGTAAGAAGAAAACCACTAAGAAAATGGCATAATTTCAAATAAAGTCTTTCGTTTTGAAAGGCTTTATTTTTTTGATTGAATATTATGTGAAAATATTGCCAATTATTACTGCAAAGGAGAGTGACTTTACATGAAAAAGATTGAAATAAGCGCACTTGCAGGAATGTTAATAGCTATACTATTATCAGGATTTTCATTTGAAAATACTTACGAAAAAACTTACGTGGTGATGTGTTACGACTTCATATATTAGCAAACTCCGATGATGAGCAAGACCAAGCCTTAAAACTTTAAGGTGCGTGACGAGATTTTAAAGAGTTCCTCGGAAATATTTATCAAAAAGTACAATTGAGGAAGCAATTGAGGACGCTAACAAAAACTTCCAAATAAAAGAAATCGCACAAAATGTAATAAACGAAAGCGGTTACGACTATGAAGTGAATTGCGAAGTGCTAAAAATGCAGTTTGACAACAGAGTTTACGGATGATTTTGTTATGCCAATGGGTGAATATTCAGCATTAAGATAACAATAGGGAGGCAAACGGGAAGAACTGCGGTGTGTAATGTATCCTCCACTTTGCTTGCCGGCAGTGACCGAGGAAGCAGATTATTGAGGAATATTTCACTTGATGAAGTAGATATGCTCCAAAATCAATGATATACGAGATAAAATTCAAATGTGTAGAGTTATGGGAGAAGTTCATTTCATGTAAAATCTACTCAAAAGTTAATATTTACAAAGTGTCGAAACTAGGCTATAATTATTAAGAGGAATGGAGGGGTAAAATGCTGAATTTTATAGTAGGTGGTGCAGGAAGTGGGAAGTCGCACCGAATTATAGAGAAAATAGCCGAACAAGACGAACAGTCAAAGCAGATTATTATCGTGCCAGACCAATTTTCATTTGAGTTTGATAAAAGACTATATAAAATGCTAGGTGCTAAGAAATTTAACAGTGTAACGGTATTAAGCTTTACACGCTTAGCTTCTGAAATTTTCCGTATTTACGGTGGCAAATCTGGCGAATATATTGATGATGTCACAAAAACAGCCTTGATATATATGGCTGTACGCAATGAAAAACGAAGGATTTAATTTTTATTCGCATCAAGCCGATTCATTAGGATTTATTCAAAGCGTTTCGAGGTAATAAAAGAACTTCAGTTAAGTGGAATTATGCTGGAGGAACTTATAGAAAAAACGAAAAATTTAAAAGAAAACATTCGCCTGAAAACTGAAGATATAGGACTTGTTTATAGTGAATATTCATGCATTTTAGAACAACGTGATTCAAAGATAAGATGAATGATGTAGTCGAGTCGGCAGCCGTTGCAGCTAAAAACGGCTTTTAAGGGCGCTTATGTTTACATTGATGAGTTTAAGAGTTTATCGGTGATGAGCTAAAACTACTTTCAACAATATTTAGCGACGCTAAAGAAGTGAATATTTCACTATCTACTGATAAAATAGATGACGCTAAAAAAACTCAGTCTTTGCTGCTGTTAATAGTACATATTTAAGCTTGAGCAACTAGCTATAAGTGCGCGGCCGCTCCGTAAAGCGAGAGAGCATTACAGGTGCGCCGCGATTTAAAAGCGAGGAATTATTAGCAGTTAGTAGCGGCGTGTTTAGGCCGCAGCAAAACCCAAAAAAATTCATTCAGAAAATGTGCAGATAATTGAGTCATCAGACATTTATGCAGAGTCCGAATGGGTGGCAGCGAAAATCAGGGAACTGGTGATAAATCACGGATATAAATATCACGAAATTGCCGTCGTATCAAGAGTGCTATCTGACTATTCGAGCGTTTTAGAGGGAGCGTTAGCAAGATATGATGTAGAGTACTTTATGGACTCAAAAAGAGCGATAGCACACCAAGCGGTAATGCTCACAGTGTCCTCGGCACTTGAAGTAGCATCGGCGAAATCCCCGTCAACAGAGGCGATATTACGTCTTATAAAAAGTGGACTTGCAGGAATTGCAATTGAAGAAATATCGCAAATAGAGGACTATTGCTATAAGTGGAGCGTTAATAAAGAGATGTGGCTCTCACCATTTAACGCAGATGGCGATGAAGAAGAAATACGAAAAAAAATAATACTCCCATTGGAAAACCTAAAGAATTCTTGTCAAAACGTTAATGGAAGCGAAATTTGCGTAGCGATATATAAATATATGGACGATATTAAGCTTGCCGAGAATTTAATTAAAATGTCTGAAACGCAAGACCTTGATGCTGAGTCACTTGAAATTCTTAGGGAGCAAAAACAGCTTTGGAATATGCTTATTTCCATTTTGGACAAGCTGTATATAGCGCTTGCAAATGTCGAAATTACGATTTCCGAGTTTAGTAAGCTACTAAAAATGATGATGTTGCAAGCTGAATTTGCAAACCCTCCACAAACCCTTGATGCAGTAACCGTAACGAGCGCAGAGCGTGGACGGTTAGCCTCACCAAAGGTTGTTTTTGTTGTGGGCGCAAATGACGGAATGTTTCCTTTCACAATAACTGAAAGTGGATTTTTCACGGAAAAAGATAAAAGACTTCTTGAAGATGCTGGAATATCTCTCTCAATGGATATAAGAGGTAAAATAGCAGAGGAGCGTTTCATTGTGTACAACACCCTTTCCGCTGCATCTGAAAGGTTATATATTTCATATTCGCTCTCCGATACCGGAGGGAAGGTTCGCTATCCATCAAGTGTACTCAACCGAATAGCGAGTCTTTTCACGAATGATATTGTAAAGAGAACAACTGATTTCGGTGTGGCTTTTTATTCATCAACCGACAAGTCGGCGTACTATAATTATGTTCAAGAATATTCTAGTGGAGGAAGTGGAATTGCAACATTAAGGAGCGTTTTATTAGAATATGAGCAGTACGCAAATAAAGTTGACTACATTGAAAAATTCGACACTACATATAAGCACAGGATTGAAAATAAAGCTTTGCTAAAATCGTTATTTGGCAAGAGATTAAGCCTTTCGGCAAGCAGATTAGAGGAGTTCGAGAAGTGCAAATTCCAATATTTCTGTACAAAGGGATTGAAACTTCACATACCTGAAAAAGTATCAATTGATGCAAGATATAAAGGAAACATAATCCACAATTGCTTTTATTCATTGCTAAAGAGCAATTCAAAAGATGAATTTATCGCCCTTGGTGAAGAGCAAATTTTAGAGCAAATAGTTCTGGAAATGGATAAGTATCTTGAGTCTAATATGGGCGGTACATATGGGAAGACTGCAAAATTTAAAGCTGCATTTAGCCGACTTAAAAACACTATTTTAGAGTCGGTACTTCATGTACAAAGGGAACTTGAACAATCGAAGTTTACGCCTGTTGATTTTGAACTTGTGATTTCAGATAAGACTGGAGTTTTTCCTAAAAAGCTCATTTCTTCTGATGGAATAGAGATATTTTTCAGTGGAACAGTAGACCGTGTTGACGAATATATAGACACCGACGGCAGCAAGTATATTAGAATTGTTGACTATAAATCTGGTTCGTTTAACTTCTCATTTGAGGAGCTGTACTATGGAATTCACGTGCAAGCATTGTTGTATTTACTCACTTTAGCTGGCAACGGTAAGTACAGCGAACATAAGGCAGCAGGTTCGCTTTATATGCCATCGGGAGAGCTTAGCGCAGAGGATACTAAAAATCGGCAAGAGTTTGAAAATATAATAAGCGTCAAAGATAAGCAGTTCACGATGGACGGGGTTGTTTTGAAATCCTTACCTGTTTTAGAGGCGATGGATAAAGAAACTAACGGAGTTTTTATTAAGGCGACTATTAGCAAAGATGGTCAATTCAAGGGCAAGAGCATACTGTCCGAAAATCAAATGAAAAAGCTTAATAATTATGTTGAAAAGCTAATAATTTCTGCGGCGGATAGCATCTATAACGGGGACTTTTCGGCAATTCCGTTAGTTGAAAAAGAGCGTTCAACACCATGTCAATACTGTAAATATTGGAGCATTTGCGGAAATTATCCTAACCGAGAAACACGTGAGCTTAATAAAAAAGTGGCTGGTCAAATGCTGCTTAATGAAATAGAGGAGGAGAAAGATGCCAAGACTTTGGACGACGGAACAACGACAAGCAATTGATGCAAGAGATACAGCCATAATTGTTTCAGCAGCTGCTGGAAGTGGAAAAACTTCAGTTCTTGTAGAAAGACTATTACAAATTCTTGCATCTGAGGAGGAAAAAGTCCCAGCAGATAGAATAATTGTAGTAACCTTCACAAACGACTCTGCTGCTGAAATGAAACAAAGACTTACAACAGCACTATCGGCTATGATGGAAGAACAGCCAGAAAATATGTGGTTATTTGAACAGCAAACCTTGCTTCAAACAGCGAAAATTTCTACTATCCACTCATTTTGTTTTAATTTAATAAGAGATAACCTGCAGCAACTTGATATTTCATACGGTTTTAGAATTATGGACACCACCGAGGATGAGAGCATAATCGACTCCGCAATTGAAAAGGTTATAGAGGATTTCTACATTAATGTGCCTGAGAGAATGGAAATGCTAGTAGAATGTCTATGTGCAAAGGACGATTTAAGTTTAGGCGAAACTATTCGTGATATACTGAAATTCATTCTAGCGATTCCTTTTCCGCTTGAATGGTTAAAGGATCAACTAGGAAAGTTTGAATGTGAAAAGATTGAAAACTCCGTTTGGACGAAGGCGTATTTAAACCACATTTCACAGGAGTTTGAGTCTATGCAGAGGCTCTCTGTAACCGCAATGTGCAAGGCAAGTGAGACAAACAAAGCGTTTGCACTTATAAAAAGCGAATCAGAAGCCTTTGCTAAAGTCATAGAAACTCTTCAAAACCCTGACATTTCATGGAAAGATAAAACAGAGCAAATCATAAACATTAATTTTGGAAGAATCTCTTTGAGCAAGTGCGAAAAAGGCTCAAAGGAGGCTGAAACAAACGAAAAGATCAAAGAAATTCGCAATCAATATAAGGAGATATATAAAGATTTATTATCAAAGGGAATTTTCACAGAAGAACAATTTGCTGATGATATGAAGAAAAACACTGAAATTCTTTCTATAATACTTGAAATTCAAATAGCGATAATTAACGAAATAAATAGGATAAAGGCGGAAAAGAACGCAATAGGTTTTTCCGATGCAGAGCAGTTGCTAATAAAGCTTTTAGCTATAAGAAATCCTGATGGAAGTATTGAAAAATCACCATTAGCGAAGGAACTTTCAGAATACTATAAGCTGATAATGATTGACGAATTTCAAGATTCAAACAACTTGCAGTCGCTAATATTTAAGCTTCTATCAAACGGTGGAACTGAACATAATAACGGTGATAATGTATTCGTTGTGGGTGATATAAAACAGTCCATCTACCGCTTTAGGCAAGCAAATCCTAAGATTTTCATTGATACATTTAATAAATCCGACAAGTATCACGACGAATACAAGGGCAAAAATGCATATATTCAGCTTAATAAGAATTTTAGAAGCAGTAAAGACGTTGTAAATTTTGTAAACTTCGTATTCAAAGAGATAATGAGTGAGCAGGTCGGAGAGGTGAACTATACCGAAGATGAAAGCCTAGTATATGCAGCGAATTATGATGATAATATTAATAGAACTACCGAGATTATCTTAGTTGATTATAATTTAGAGAAAGAAACCTCATCAACAAGCGATAATCTTCAAGCCAAAGCAGCAGCAGAAAAGATAAGTCAAATGATAAAAATGGGTGTACCCGTAAAAATCGGAGGCACAACAAGACCTTGTCGTCCGAGTGATTTCTGCATTTTATTAAGGAATAAAAACACTTTAGATTATTTAATGGAGCTTGACAACTGCAACATCAAAGCTCACTCGGAGGATGTTTCAGGATACTTAAAATCAAGGGAAGTTTCAGTGCTTCTCAATCTTTTATCTGTAATTGACAATCCGATACAAGATATACCATTGACATCGGTGCTTATGTCACCGATATTTATGGTAAGCGCTGAAGAAATCGCCGAACTTCGTCTAATTTCAAAAGAAGAGAGCATTTTCAGGTGTATTATTCTTGCTTTGGAAGAAAAGGAAAAACCGTTTTTACATAAGTTAGAGTCCTTTATGGAAACTTACAACAAGCTTCGTTATTGCGCAGCGGGATTTTCACTTGAAAAGCTTATTCGCACGATTTATGATAGTACAGATTTTCTTTCTGTTGTTCAGTTGTACCGTGACGGCGACCAGAAAAAAGCAAATTTGAGAATATTAATAGAGTACGCAAAAAGCTATGATAACGGTATAAACGGTGGTTTGTCAGGGTTTGTTCGATTTGTAAAATCCGTATCTGATAGGGGAGGTGACTTCCAAAAAGCTTCAGTAGTGTCCGAATCAGACGACGTTGTTGCAATCAAAACTATCCACAAATCAAAAGGTCTTGAATATCCATTTGTATTCCTTTGCGGCAGCAGAACAAAGTTTAATATTCAGGACTTTAATAAG
>JAXGPS010000024.1:0-19991 GCA_040766825.1 Oscillospiraceae bacterium | reverse complement strand
AATTCAGGGACTTCCTTATTAATATCGGTTGAGATGTACTTGTTAATTAATTCAGAAAGTTTTGTGCTAATAGTATCCGAAGATACACCTATAATATCCGCTAATTTCTCTGAAACATTCCCCTCTTCCGAAGAAATAACATCTTTAATTTGATTTTCTGAAACGGTTTTTTCGGAATTAATTCGGTCTACATAAGTCTTAATATCATTAGTCATATCGACTTGTGTAAGACTCTCCTCGATTTTTGAAACCATCGCCGGTTTAACAAAATTGTTATATATCGCCGGTGTTGCTGCATCACTTACAAAGAACGACACGACTCCAACTATGATAAATCCTGCGACTAATATGATAGAGCGTATAAGCCCCCTTTTCCCTCCGCTAAACATATATGCAAGGACTACTGCAACCGCTGCAACATCATAAAACCATGCAAACTGTGTACCCATTCGTTTTGTTCTTCCTCCATTTTTGTTTATACTATATGTACTCCCCTAGAAAACACTTTTATTCCTTAAAATCAATTCTATCGACATCAGAGTATCCCATAAGGTAAATATGATCCCCTATTTTTCGGAATTCATCATAGTCGCTGCTTATTTTTACGTCGTTAATTTCTTCACCTGATGAATTGTACATAACTATTCGCTTGTCCATCATTACATAAACATTTTGTCCCGATGTTTCTATTGCTTTTGCATCAGTAACTTCTATTTCTGTAATATACCCCGTAATGCTTGAAAAGACAACAAGACTCGCTGTTCTTCTCTCCTTATTTTCAAAGAGAAGTGCTGTAATTTCATCATCGCTTTGATAGTCTATCAAAGTATCTCTATATACATATTCGCCGATATATTCGCCATTCCTGTCGTAACAAACGCACTTGTTGTCCCCAAACAAAACAAGTGTGCCGTCAGCTTGGAGAAATGTGTTAAAGGCGAGCGTATTTATCTTTGGTGTTGTCCAAAGTGGTTCTTCGCTATTAAACTTAAACCTAGTGACTTTTGAAACGAATTGTCCTCCCTCGGCTCCTATTGAGGTGACAACAACGCCATCCTCGGAGCGTGTGAACTCCACGTTAGTAATTCTTCCATCGGTGCAATGATAATAATATATCGGATTTCCGTTATTGTCAAATACCGATAGCATACATAAGGACTTGTCAGAAAGCGTAACTACTGCAACATATCCCTTATCAGAAACGCTTGCAAATACAATCTGATTTTCAAGTCTTTTCTTATAAATATTCTTGTACTTACTCTCAAGGGAGAAATCATACCCACCTATATCGTAAACAAGAATTTTCTTAGTATTAGTAGCGTCTATTATTGGATTTGCATAACCGTGCTGATTTTGGTATAAAACAGCTCCGTTACCGTCATATGTATAAAAATGAGTGTCGTTTAGCATTGCAAAAGCAGTGTTGTCAATTGGCTCAATTACATAGTTAATTCCTCCGGAAATCTTTATCGGAAAGTTACCTGTTGCAAGCTCGCCACTGTTTTCAGTTTTAGGAATGTATCTCGTAGCAATTCCATCGAAAAACGGAATCCACTTTTCTCTAGTAAGATACGCTGTCTTTCCAGCGCAACTATAATTACGAACGCTATCAATCTTGCTAGCGTTTTCTTTTTCTTTTTTTCCTTACGCCGTGTGGAAATGTCACGAATCCGCCATTTCAACATCACTCCTTCCTTATTTCCTCCTCGGAATAAAATACTCTATTAAGGTAAAGTCCACAAGCCCTAGCAGTAGCACCTGCCCTCTTTCTGTCACGCAAAGCTAATATTTCATCTAGCTCATCTATGGAAATTCTGCCCTCATTAACCTGCAATAGAGTTCCTACAAGTATTCTTATCATATTATAAAGGAAACCATTACCGCATATAGACATTGTAACTTCGTCACCGACGCGCTTAACATCAAACCAATGGATAGTACGTGTTGTATTGTCCTTTTCTTTCGCATTTGAGCAAAAAGATGCAAAGTCAATAGTTCCAACAAACTTCTGTGCCGCCGTATTCACAAGTTCTGTGTTAAACGGTCTGCGGTAATGAAGCGATAAGTCCGCCGCAAATGGATCTTTGCTCTCATTTGCGTGAATTTTGTAGATATATTCCTTGCCAACACAATGGTATCTTGCATGAAAGTCCTCGTCAGCCTCCTCGCACGATATTACTGATATATCATTCGGGAGATTATCATTGCAACCACGTGTAAAGCCCCTAACAGTAATGCTGCTGTTTGTTTTAACGTTTAAGATATACTCATTCGCATGAACTCCCGTATCGGTTCTTGAACAACCAAATACAGTGATTTTTTCATTTAAAACCTTTGAAAAAACTTCTTCTAAGGCTTCTTGAATGGTATAAGCATTTTCTTGATATTGAAAGCCGTGATATTTTGTGCCACGGTATGCAATTTTAATCTTTAAATTACGCATAAACAATCCTAAACAATAATAATATTTGTCAAAATAATGACGTTAAGAACCATTATCGAAACCGCCATTGCCATATAGTCGCCAAAGCCGGAATGTAATTGACGAAGTCTTGTTCTCCCCTCACCACCTTGATAGCAGCGACATTCCATAGCAAGTGCTAATTCCTCTGCCCTCCTAAATGATGAAACAAAAAGCGGGATAAGTATTGGCACAAGCGCTTTTGCCCTCTGCATGAGGTTTCCTGTTTCAAGGTCTGCACCCCTTGCTTTTTGAGCGGACATGATTTTGTCAGTTTCCTCAATCAAAGTAGGGATAAATCTTAGTGCAATAGTCATCATCATAGCAAGCTCGTGTACGGGCATTTTCAACTTTTTAAGAGGCGATAAAAGCCTTTCTATTGCGTCCGAAAGAGTAATCGGTGAGGTGGTGTATGTGAGTAGATATGTACCACCGATAAGAAGTAGCACTCTAATCATCATGAACGCTGAAAGCCTTAGCCCCTCCTCGCTTATCTTAATAATCCAAAACTTAAATAGAATTTCGCCGTCTATAAAAAACAAGTTCAATATAGATGTGAAAATGATAATCGGGATTATCGGCTTAAAGCTCTTTAATATTAATTTCGCTGGTATTTTAGATAGTGCAAATATAAACACGAAAAATAGCGTGCCAACTCCAAGTCCTATAAAACTATCGGCAACAAAAAGCATCACTATATATATTAGCGTGATGATAAGCTTAAATCTAGGATCAAGCCTGTGGATAACGGAATTTCCGGGAAAATATTGTCCTATTGTAATATCTTTAAGCATTGCTTTCTACCTCCTTTTTCTGAAGATAGGAAAGTATTGCATCTCTTGCTGATTTAACGGTGAAAATATCCTCGCCGATGTCGATACCCTTTGCTCTTAAAGAATTAGCTACTCGGGTGATTTGTGGCACGGCAAGTCCCATTGAAGAGATTTCTTCTGCTTTACCGGAAAACTTTGTTTGTGTCGTCATGTGAAAAAGTTTGACTTGTTCATCACTATTATTTTAGATGCAATTTGTGATACATCTTCCATACTGTGAGATACAAGAAGAACTGTGTTTTTCTTTTCTTCGTGGTATTTTTGATTTCGCTTAAAATCTTATCCCTGCACAGGATCAAGTCCTGCAGTAGGCTCATCAAGGATAAGAACTTTTGCGCTCCATTGCCATTACTCCTGCGATTGCTACTCTACGTTTCTGCTCCAAAGCTCAAACACAGGGATTTTTTTAGCATATCCTCTGAAAATCAACAAGACAGGTTTCATGTATTCTACGGTCAACTTCTTCTTCGGATAGTCATATTCTTTGCCGAATGCTATATCTTTGTAGACAGTTTCCTCAGAAATTTTGATATTCTGGATACTGAAAAAACAAGTCCGACTTTAAATCTCAACATCACGGCACGTGCTTGCCTGCCCCAAATATCCTCCCATCAACGAAAATTTTGCCCGAAGTAGGCTTTAATAGACCGTTAAAATGTTGAATAAGTGTAGATTTTCCAGAGCCGGTATGTCCTATAACTCCTACAAATTCCACCCTCATTAATTTCAATATCTACTGGATCAACGGCAGTTTTCTTGAAAAGGAGTTCCCCTCGCTATAAACATAGCTGAGTTTCTCCGTTTTAATAATAGCCAATTCTTAACCTCCAATTACCTTTAAAAGCGCTTCGTACGTTCATCTTCTGCGGATACGAGATCAATATCAACACCCGCATTTTTCAAGCTCCCATGCAAGCTCTGTTACCTGTGGCACATCGAGTCCTACTGATTTAAGCTTTTCTACCTGCGAAAACACATTTCTAGGTATGTCATCTAAAATAATTTCACCCTCATCCATTACAACGATTCATCTGCCTTTGCAGCTTCATCCATGTAATGAGTGATTAGTACAATTGTAATTCGGGATTCTTTATTAAGCTTGCTTATAATTCTTAAAACCTCTCGCCTGCCTTTTGGATCAAGCATTGCAGTAGGCTCGTCAAGAACGATACAATCAGGTCGCATTGCGATAATTCCTGCAATTGCAATTCTCTGCTTCTGCCCTCCTGAAAGCTGGTGAGGTGCGTGCTCACGATATTCGTACATTCCGACGTCTTTAAGCGCTTCGTCAACTCTTTTACGCATTTCATCTGTCGGTACACCGAGGTTTTCAAGCGCAAAGGCTACATCTTCTTCCACAATAGTTGCGACAATTTGGTTGTCAGGATTTTGAAAAACCATTCCGACTCTTTGACGAATATCGAAGAAGTTTATCTTCATTAGAAGTGTCTATACCCTCAACGTAAACCTTGCCCCCTGCTGGCAATAGAATTGCGTTCATATGCTTAGCAAAGGTTGATTTGCCTGATCCATTATGTCCAAGAACTGCTAGAAATTCGCCCTTTTTTATATTAAGTGTAACGCCTTTGAGTACTTCTTTTGGACGAGCATTTTCATTCTAAACTCATCCTCGTAAAGAACTCAACACTTTTTGACTCTATAATATTTTCCATTCAAGGCCTCCGACCATTATTCTGCCCCTAGTTTAGTTATTGTTCTCGTTATGTAAGCAATTATCTATTGCGATAACAAGGAGCGCAAATAAATGCTGCATCTTTTTCTTCTAAAATAGTAATTTCGTATGAGTCGCCCCAAGATAGCCATTTCTTCGCAACTCGTCCGACTACACAGCCATTCTTCTTAATTGTGAAATCATACGCAAATGCTTCACCTTCAACTGTAAAATCCCCATACTTGCTTGCAATATTAAAGCCTTGACCGAAAAGTTTAAACTCTTGCTTAACATTTGCAAAATTTCACCGTTTTGATAAATCTCATAATTCGCTAAAAGGAATGCTTGAGATTTTTCTTTTATAAAATACAGTTCGTTGCCGTTTGTATCATTCAAATGTATTTTTGGCATGAATGTTAGGATTTTGCTCTTAACATCGTAAACCAGAAGTTGCCATTTTCATCATATACATCGTATTTATCCCCAATTGAAAAAACTTTTTATTTAATATATAAATTCATGAAGTTATCCCCTTTTTATATCTTCTTTCTCCAAATAGCTGTTGGAGCCACATGGCAAAGCATATCCGCTTTCTTGCAACGGGAATTCTATTTCATCAGCAGAAATATCCCCTTTGTACTTTTTACCGGTTTGCGATGATATACCATAACCGATTTGGTAGAAAGTCCTGTTGTGTAGCTGTTTAGCAAAGAAAAACGGCGGATCGTCTGAAAGCACTTCTGAGCAAGTGTTTACTGTTGGAATATGCTGTCCTCAAGTTTCCAAACTTCGCCCCCGGACCTCTCCCATATGACGGTGGGTCCATGATAATTGCGTCATACTTCCTGCCACGTTTAATTTCACGCAGCACAAATTTTTCGCAATCGTCAACTATCCATCTGATTGGTTTTTCTGATAGCCCTGATGATGCGGCATTTTCCCTTGCCCATTGAACCATACCTTTGGACGCATCCACGTGACAAACGTTTGCCCCTGCTGATGCACAAGCAAGTGTCGCTCCCCCTGTATATGCGAAAAGGTTAAGTACTGAAATTTCACGTCCGGCATTCTTTATCATATCTCGCATTAAGTCCCAATTGACTGCTTGTTCCGGAAAAAGTCCTGTATGCTTAAATCCAGTTGGCTTTATATTAAAAACCAACTCGTCATACTTGATTTGCCATGTTTGAGGTATCTTTTTTTTGAAATCCCAACTGCCGCCACCAGCGTTTGAACGGTGATAATGCCCGTGAGCTTCACCCCAAAGCTTAGATTCATGCTTAGTATTCCAAATGATTTGTGGGTCTGGACGAATAAGAACAATATCCTTCCACATTTCAAGTTTTTCAAGATTACTTGTATCTAAAAGACGGTAGTCTTTCCACCTGTCAGCTATTCTCAAATCTAACCTTTCCTTTCATCGTCTGTTTGTGTGTTTTCATCGGAAAATCTTTTTGTCTGTTTTTTCACAACGCTTGCCATTTCAAGCAATATTTTATTAACTAACTCAAACTGTCTGCCTTCCACTATAATTTTTATAGCAGACTCCGTGCCGGATTCCCTTACAATAAGTCTGCCGTCATCGCCGATTTCGGCAGTAAGTTTTTCAACTGCTTCATTTATAATATCGTCATTCTTCCAAACTTCACGAGCCTTAGACGGTATTTTCACGCTTGTTATTACTTGTGGACACCTCTCGACTACTGATGCAAGTTCTGAAAGTCTCTTTTTTTCGGAAATCATAGCCGAAAGAAGTCTTATTGCCGTCAATTGACCGTCTGACACCGGCAAATCGTCACGAAAAATAATCGTACCGTTAGGCTCACCGCCAAGATTATATCCGCCTACGCACATTCTCTCAAGGATAAATCTTTCCCCAACTTTAGCGGATACTAATGTTATTCCTTGTTTTTTTGCAAATATTTGAAGTCCTAAATTGCTTTCGACGCTTGTTACAAAACCATTTTGCTGAAGATGCCCATCTTCACTCATTTTCTTTGCCAGAATTGCTAATATTTTATCTCCATCAATAATATCCCCCTGCTCATCAACTGCAATACACTTATCTGCATCACCATCAAAAGCAATTCCTGCATGGCATTTCTTTTTCACGGACAAACGCTGATAACTGTTCAACCTTTGAAGTTCCACAATCGGAATTAATATTTACCGTTAGGTGTTGCATTCAAAAGATAACAGCTCGCCCAAGTGCTGGAGAAAAATCTTTTCAGCAGCAGAAACTGCTGCGCCGTTTGCACAATCAACAGCTACTTTTGCCGGATAAATCGCATTCTCCATACTTATTAGCGCACTTGATTATGTAGCGTATATAGTCCCACTCTGCATTTTTATCATAAGTTGAACCGCCGCAATTCCCACCATCACAAAGAGTCCACGATTTATTTGCTACGATTTTCTCAAGCTGTGTTTCTGTTCGCCTGTCAAGGGGTTTTCCTCCTGATCCTAAAAGCTTAACTCCTGCAAACTTTGCGTCTCCTTATCGGAGGCAGTAATCATAATTCCAGCCTCGGCGTTATGGATTTTCATTGCATATGCAAGAGCAGATAAAGGAAGAATTTCAAAATAACAGCATCTCCACCAACAGAGGTTACTCCGGAAATTGCCGCCATGCTAAGTGGGAAAGATGATGAGCGTGTATCAGTAGCAATGTAAACCTTTTGGCTTATCATTATTAGATTTTTTTATATTACAAGTAAAAGCACGAGCAATTTGCATTACTAATTCGCAGCTTATTTCTGACATCGCAATTCCTCTTATACCGTGAGGGCCAAACAATTTTTCCATTTAATTTACTCATGCTCCTTTCTGTTAAATCAGCGTTTGCTGTCCATCAATTTCAATATTAAGATGCTTATATGCAAGCAGTGTTGCGCATCTTCCTCTGGTGTCCTTGATAGGAAACCAAGTGCCATTAAGTACGGCTCGCAAACGTCTTCGGTGATGTATCCGCCTAGTGCTGATGCAAGCGTTTCAAGTCCGACTGCCACTGCTGTAGCCTTTTATAATCATTTCAAGCATACGTTTGTCAAGGCTGTCAAGTCCTAAATCGTCAATGTCTAGTCTATCAAGAGCGATTTTTGTTATTGTGTCGTCAATTTTACCGTTGCCTATAATACCTCTGCAAAATCCCTTACTCGCTTTAAAAGTCTATTTGCAATACGTGGTGTACCTCGTGAGCGCCTTGCAAGCTCCATAGCTCCGCTCTTTTCACAAGGTATACCTAAAATAACGCTACTGCGCATAATAATGTCGCACAACTGCTCATGATTATAAAGCTCAAGCCTTTGAATAACGCCAAATCTATCACGAAGTGGGGAGGATATCTGCCCTGCCCTTGTTGTTGCGCCGATAAGCGTAAACGGTTTTAGGTCAATTCTCATTGAGCGTGCTGACGGGCCTTGTCCTATGATTATATCTAGTGCATAGTCCTCCATTGCAGAATAAAATTTCTCAACCTGCCTAGAAAGACGGTGAATTTCGTCTATAAATAGAACATCATTTTCAGAAAGATTAGTCAAAAGTGCCGCTAAGTCGCCCTGCTTTTCTATATTAGGCCCTGATGTTCTTCTGAAATTAGAACCTAGCTCATGTGAAATGATTTCTGAAAGGGTGGTTTTGCCAAGCCCCGAGGTCCGTAAAGCAAAAACGTGGTCGAGTGCCTCCCCCTCTTTTTTTAGCTGCCTCTATAAATATCGAAAGGTTTTCTTTACCTTGTCCTGACCAATGTGATATTCGGACAAACCTGACGTAAGGAGTACTTATATCGTTGTCATCAAGATTTTCTTTTGGGAGAAACTAATCGTTCTTCTTCAATAAAATCGTCATTGTCCATTTCAATCATTGTCGTGACCTCGCCTCCGAATAGAGACTTTCCCTTCTTTCTTTATTTCATATTCTTCGCTATTTCCACAAGCGACATACGAATTAGTTCCTCAGCAGAAAGACTGCTGTCGAATTTCGGAAACAGCAACTGCTGCTTCTGTTTGGGAATATCCAAGCACCATTAATGCAGATATTGCTTCTGAAACATTGCCTCTGAGGAAATTGTCGGGATAGGTGTCTTCCCGCTAACCAAGTTTGCTTGGTCTTTTGCGACTTTATCTTTAAAGTTCAAGAATAAACTCTTTGCTTAGGCCCAACTCCTTTTGCTCTTGTTATTGCTTTACTGTCACCAGTTGCAATTGCAAGTGCAATTTGATCCAGGTGTAATGTCCGAAAGGATAGCAAGTCCCATTTTAGGCCCAACTCCAGAAACGGAAATTTTAGCATTTTAAAGCAGTTTAGTTCCTGCTCACTTGCAAAAGCCGAACAGCGCTCCATTGCGTCCTCACGAACATGCGGAGATATGTTAGTAGCTTCACTGTGCTTCCAGCTTGTCCAATCTGGCAAAGAGTGTTGTGCGTTGTTCGGCAAGCGTATCCTACTCCATTACATTCTATTACTGCAAGCTCATTTTCTTTATGTACAAGTTCACCTTTTAAGGCTGTAAATCATATCGTCCCTCTATAATCATTTTTCTTTTAAACTTTTATCTCCAAGCCTTAGAAAATGCCGAGTGTCCGTGACATATTGCAATAGCTAAAGCGTCTGCTGTGTATCATCCGGCTTTGGAACTTTCTCAAGATGAAGTATTCTTTTGTCATATCCATTACTTGTGTTTTTTCAGCACGTCCATAGCCTACTACGGATTGTTTAACTTGAAGTGGAGTGTATTCGGTAACTTCACTGCCATCTTCATAATAGCTGAAAAGCATTATAACACCTCTAGCTTGTGCAACATCAATCGCTGTCTTTTGGTTGGTGTTGAAAAATAGTTTTTTCTATTGCCATTGATTCCGCCTTTATATAGCTCAATCACGCTTAGTAAATCCTCATAAATGGTTTTAAGCCTTATATCAAACGGTGTTCCTGCATCGGTGGTAATTGCCCCATATCCAATGGTTTTAAAGTCCACCCCGTTATATTCAACAACGCCAAAACCAACTATCGCATAGCCGGGGTCTATTCCAATTATCCTCACTTGAACACCTCCGAACGTCAACGTATATGTATAGACAATATATTATATCACACATATTGCTTTTTTTCAAGCAATATGGCTCAATTTATATTAAACTGATTGTAGGTTTGTCAATGATGTGTTACAAAAATGATCAAAAAATTTCGCCGTGATTCAGAAAAAGCTGTAACATAGTCAGCGGGAGCTTTCCAATCTGGGGAGGTCGCATAGGAAACTTGTTGTAGTTATAGTTGTGTATCTTTAATTGTTTTGCAAAGTCTTCAAATGAAAAGAACTTATGTGTTGCATAAAAGTATTCATTATCTTTACGATGGGAACGCTCAACTTTGCCATTATGCCTTGGAGTAAATGGGTGTATCAATTTGTGTGGTAGCCGTATTTTGTAATACATTTTCAAACATTGTCGGTGTTTGCTTGCCAACGGGAAAGTCTTTTGGTAAATTCCATACCATTGTCTGTCTGTACGCACTTCATTGGGAACTTAAAGGCTTTAATCAAGTGTTCCAAGAATATAGCTGATGAATATGTACTGTGTTCTTCAAAGGCTTCTAAATAGCGAAATCTTGAGTATTCATCTATAGCTGTGTATTGATAGAATTTTTCACCTTGAGCATCACCGACAATGCAAGAGGTAGGAAACAACCTTGACATCAATTTGAACCTGTTGCCCTGGATAAAGCATTTTTCGTACGGTTTAGGGATGTATACTTAGGACGGAGGTTTAATAGCCATTTGTCCCATTTTACGAAGAACACGATAAAGACCTGTTGCGGAGCGAGAATATCCCCTTTGCATAAGCTTAACCCAAAACACAACCAACCCGGCATTGCGATTGCGTTTTCGCATATCGGTGCAATCAGTTTTAGCTCCTGGTGTATGTTGATCTGGATGATGATGGGGGCGATGGGATTTATCTGCTAAAGATTGCAATGTTCCATCATACCTTTTTCGCCAACGATAAATATATTGGCGATTCACTTTGTAACGAATGGCAGCTTTTGTTACACCATATTTCAAGAATATTTAATTATTGCTTGCCTAAATTTCATAGTTTGTGTTATAGTATTCATAGCGAATAGCTAGCCTCCTTGAAAGTTTTGTGTGGTAAAATTTTAACTTTAACACATTGGCTTCCTATTCGCTACTATTTTTTTATCGGGTGTAACACATCTATTGTAAACCTACATATGGCTCAATTTATATTAAACTGATTTGATTGAGATTTTTGCGATTTAACCTTGTAAAGAGTTAAAAAATCAGCTATAATATTATTTAAAGCAAAATTTCAATTTACAAAGGGTTTATTAAAAAATGGACTTAAATTCACTAAGAAATGATATAGACAATATTGACGAACAAATGCTCGACCTGTTTATAAAAAGAATGGGCCTTTGTCGTGATGTTGCAGATTATAAAAAGCAAATTCTCCTGTTTTGGCAGTAGAGCAGGCTATTCTGATAATATCCGAAAACAGCCCCAAGCTCATTGACGGCGCTGCGTTTTGTTCTCGAATATAATGGATATAAGCAAATGCTTGCAGCAAAAGGAAATTCGTGTAGGTGAGAATAATCTTGTGCGCTTCAAAGCTTTTTACCTCAAAACGCTAAAATAATTTGCTGTCAGGGTGTACGGTGCAAATTTGAAACGGCTGCAAAAAAGCTTTTTGCTAATACTCCTATTCAGTTTTATAATGAATTTGAGGACGTTTTCCGTGCTGTTGACAATGGTGATGTGGATTTCGGTATTCTGCCGATACAAAATTCCACTGCCGGAAGTGTAACGCAAACTTATGAAATTATGGCGCAATATGACTTTCTTCGTAATCAATGGTACGTTGAAATTAAACACGTAATTGCTGTTAAAAAAGGCGTGAAAATGTCCGATGTTACAGAAGTTTACTCCCACCCTCATGCACTAACCAATGTTCCCGCTCACTTAAAAAGAACGTGGACTAATCCCTGTTTCATATACAAACACCGATGGCGGCGCAGCTTGTCGCAAAAAGTGAACAGCCAATTGCTGCTATCTGCTCGCCGGAATGCGCAGAACTTTATATGGCCGGAAGTTATTTCGAGCATGTATTTGATGCTTATCCGAATGTTACTCGTTTCCTATGCATTTCTAAAGAATTTCAGTTCAGCGAAACGCTCTTCTACAATTGCTGTTTCTTTACGCTTTCCTAATACCTGCTGTCTGCTTATAGGCTTTTAACTAGGTTTATGGTTTCCGTCTTAACATGGAAAGAATAGAAAGTAAAACCTCATTGCCGGAGAGAATTTTGAAGTAATGTTCTCTGCCATCGACATTAGCGGAAGTGTAAAGGACGAAAATGTAAGAGCGTGCTTATTAAGGAGCTTCTGCTTTGAAGAATCACCTTCTTCATTTGCACCTTTGGCAACTATTCGGAATTTATCTAAATTTTAGAGGATTTATGCAGGATACATCAGTACAATCGCTGCAGGCGGCAGCTCATCATCACGCATGGGAACAGATAAAATTTTCCTCGACCTCGGCGGAATTTCAGTAATTCAACATTCAATGCTCGCTTTTGAGAAATGTGAAAGTGTATTGAAATAGTCGTGACTACTAAGGAAGAAAACTTCCCTTTGATTGAGTAGAATCACCAAGCGTGAAATCATAAGTACACATTTCAAATTTATTCGCTCGTATGCCATGACATCGCCAAAAATCAAAATATCCGTTTCGGTGTTCGTTTCGGAACAAATCCGAAGAGGTGTCATCCATGATGATGGAGCAAGACCCTTGTGAAGTCTACACAATATAGAGAAACCATAGCTGATGCAAGAATTTTCGGGGCAGCTGTTTTGGTGTTCTTGTAAAAGACACCATTGGGCGGTGGTTGATGATTTTTTTGACTCGTTACCGACACTCCCCCACGAAATGCTCTTTACATCACTCAAACCTCAAGCTTTCCCAAAGTGTCATTACTATGAGGAGGCCGATTCCCGGCACCACTACGAGCTTGATTTCACTGACGACTGCCAATTAGTAGAGACTTGGGTGTTAAAGCAAATGACTATTGTAATTATCTAACATAAAGATAACTACACCTGAGATATAAAAATTGCACGCATTGATTTATAGGAGGATGAAATTCAAGGGGTTAGAATTGACATATTATGATATTGCTCATAGACTTGCTTGAGAATAGAAAGCTTTCTCATTATCGGAGGGGGTTGATATTCCCCACGATTTAGACTTTGAAAGGCATTTCGATGCTGACGTTTTAACTCATGCTATAATCGATTCACTTTTAGCAGTTGCTGCACTTGGGATATTGGCAAACTGTTTCAGATACCAGCGATGAATATTTAGGCGCTGATAGTATACTACTGTTAAAAAAGTGTTTGAGCTTTTAAAAAGTCACGGGTATAGAATTAAAACATAGACTCTACAATAATTGCACAAGCACTGAAGAAGTCGTTAAGACGCAAACGAAATGCGTAATATAATAGCATCTGCTTGCGAAATGCGGCATATCTCAAATCAGCATAAAAGCAACAACGGAAGAAAAACTAGGTTTTACCGGTCAAATGTTAGGCAATTTCAGCTCATTCGTCTGCATTATTGAAAAATAAATATTTTTATCGCAAAAAACTCTACATTATTCTCACAATATTCCATATCCTGCATGAATAAATTTAGTAAGTAAAAATATCCACGATAGGAACTCTAGTTTGTGATGGCGGTGTGAGGATTTGAAAGTAATGCAGACTTATATTATCGCACTTGCGTCCATACAACCACGCTATGAAAGCACAAAAAATTTTGTCGTCACGTGGTTATGCGCGAAATACAAAGAACGCCTAAATCATTCGTAAGAGGCTGTAGATACAGTCTATTCGTTGGGGTGGAGAAATCTCAAAATCCTCGCAACTCTTAAATCTATCAAGACTCTGTCAAAGCGTACAAGGAAAGTTAGGTGATTTCGATGATAAATTTTGATAACGCTGCCACTACATTTCCGAAACCTCGTGCCGTGGAAGAAGCGGCTTCTTCATTTTTTAGCAAATATGGCGGAAATCCCGGTCGTGGGGGACATGATATTTCCATGCGAACCGCAGAACAGGTGTATGCTGTTCGTAGTGCGTTAGCAGACTTTTTTGGTGCAGAACCAGAAAATACCGTATTTACGCTTAATTGCACTCATGCTTTAAACTTAGCTATCCAAGCATAAGTGTAATGACAAACGGGTGGACATATTATCACCTCCTGCCTTGAGCATAATTCTGTTTCACGCCCTATTCACGCTCTTTCAAAAATCAACTGCACTTATGATGTTGCTGAAATAAGTGATGACGACGATGAAACTATTGGATACTCTACCTCACTAATTCGTTCCGATACTAAAGCGATAGTATGCACCTCGCTTCTAATGTTACAGGCAAATTTTGCCTTTTAATAGAATAGCTCGGCTATGTAAGAAAAATAACATTTGCTTCATTGCTGACGGTGCGCAAGTTTGCGGGGTTTTACCAATTAAGCTGACGGCTTCAATATCCTTTGCACTGCTGGGCACAAGGGGCTTTACGGCGCTACCGGTACGGACTGGCATAACTGACGGAAATATCGTATCACTCCCTATTATGACTGGTGGAGGTAAGGAAATTCAACCGAACTTGAACCTGCCGACGAATTCCTGATATGCTCGAATGCGGAACGGTGAATACTTTAGGCGTCCTCACCTGGCGAAGGTCTTAATTTTATAAAGCTTACTTCATGCGAAAAGATTTTTGCACACACCCTTACGTTTTGCGATATATTAATTAAAACTTAAAAGCTCGATACTGTTACCATTTATCAAAAAAGTAAAAGGCATCATATATGCCTATAGTTTCGTTTAACATTAACGGAATATCTGCCGAAGATGTTGCAGACATTCTCAATAAAAACGGCTTTGCTTTAAGAAGCGGTATTCACTGTGCTGCTCTTACTCACAAGCATCTTGGGAACTACTGAAGGCGGCACTGTTAGATTTGCGCCTTCAATATTTAATTCAGAAGCTGATGTTTTAAGACTTTGCTCGCTGATTAAAAAAAATTGCCGAAAAATAATATGCACTAATAAGCTTTAGGTGTGGAAAAATAGAATGCTTAATCTATGCTGTCTAAAAAGTTTTTGAATTTACTATTGAATTAACTCAAATTTATGGTGCAAATTAAATAGTGTATTAATTCTCCGATGGCAATAGCTGTCGGATACATATAAAAGTAAAAAAGAAAGGACGTGACTCCTATGGAAATTATCATTGAAAGCTCAAGAAGCTTTTTTAGCGGCATGATGGGCGTAATATTCTCGACAGACTTAACGATATTTTAGACATGATAATTGCGACTTATCTTGCTGTATAAAGCGATAAAGTTAATTGTAAAGAAACTCGTGCAGGACAGCTTATAAAGGGTATTGTCCTTCTTATTGTTATATACGGCATTGCAAACGTCGCTGAATTTAAATCTTTTATCGTTCATTCTAAAAATGTATTTAGTATCGGTTTCCTTGTTTTATCGTCATGTTCCAGCCGGAACTTCGCCGTGCTTTAGAAAGGTGTGACACGCTCAAGTCACTAAACTTGGTGTATTCAACCTCTCCGACTCCCGTAATGAAGAAACGGTAAAATGGACTAATGCAATAAACTGCATTGCAGATGCTTGCGATGAGCTTTCTGCTGAACAACCGGCGCTCTTATAGTAATTGAGCGTCAAACTAAGCTTGGTGAGCAAATTGACACAGGTACTATACTAAACGCTGCCCCTAGCCGTGAGCTTTTCGGTAACATTTTCTATCCAAAGACTCCTTTTGCACGATGGCGCAATTGTGCGTGTGATGGAATGGTGCTTGCTGCCGCTTGTTTCTTCCAAAGCCTCAAAAAGAAGAACTCGTTAACAAAGCACTCGGCTCTAGACACCGTGCCGCAATTGGTATGAGTGAGGTTTCCGATGCAATCGTTGTGGTTGTTTCTGAAACAGGAACTATTTCTATTGCCGAAAACGGCGAACTTCGCCGTGGCTATACACGTGACAGTCTTAAGAAAGAATTAAAGTCCAAACTTATCCCTGAGCCCGATCCAACAAGGACAAGTTTAACTTTTTTAAGAAGGTGAAGCCAAATGAATAAACTTAAATGTTATACACCCGAATTAAGAATTCCTTTTCTGAGTCTTTTAAAAACAAAAATGGTACTGTAATTATATATTCTGCAATTATTTCAGTAGGTCTTGCCTCTTGTGTCATCGACTGTGTACCCTACAATGTCAACTACTGTTCATGATGTTCCAGTTATTGTTGATATTACGGGAACAAATGCCGAAAGAAACGGACTGCAAGCAGTTACTCCGGAAGACGACATTCCGAAAATTGACGTTAGACTAGAGGGTAATCGTGTTGATGTCGGTAATATCCAAAGTTCAGATGTTATTGTAAAGGCTGTTGTTGAAAATGTAAATAACGCTGAACATACAAGCTTAACCTAGTGGTTGAGTCCCCTAACGACATTCCTTTTACAGTATTAGAGCTTTCTGAAAACTATGTATATATTACATTTGATGAGATAGTTTCTACGCCTGTTCACGCCTGTTGGCTCTGCTCCAAATGTAACTGCTGCTCAAGGTCATTTGACTGGCGATATTATCTGCTCGCCTGAACAAATAGTAATTAGCGGACCTAAAAGTTGCTGAAAAGATAGACAGCATAACAAAGGTTGTTCTTCACTCTGATTACAGCGCAGAACTTCAATCTTATATATCTTTCCTGCTGATTCAATTGTGTTATACTCTAATACTACAAAGCTTTAAAATGACTACTTCACTTTCGGGCAGACAAGCTTCTCTTTTAGAGATGCCTGTATATATGATGAAAACTTTGCCCCTCAAAGTAGATTTTTCTAACTATCAATCCAATTTCGATATTGATGACTTGGATTATAGCCTTTCAGTAGAGTCTATTGATGTTTCTGGCACCAAACTCAATTTTAGAAAATATCAACGACATTATTCTAACAACAATAGATTTACGTGAGTTGGATTTGACAGAAAATCTTGATGAAAACGGCAATTACACTATTGAGCTTCCTATCCCTCTCCCTGAAATGTACAATAATATAAGCGGTACTGAATCTGTTACGCTAACATTCAACTGCTCAAATATTGTAAAGAAACGTGTTACTCTAACTGCTGATGACTTTAGAATAATCGGTGCGCCGTCAGCTTATGACATTGATATTGTAACCGTTGAGGCTTACGCATATATTGTCGGAAATCAAAGCATTCTTGAAAACATTAACGACTTAAATATTTATGCCGTAATCGACCTTTCTTCAATGGAATCTATCAGAAATTCAACGTTCAATGCCGCTTACACGGTAATTATCGACCAATCGAAAGGCCCTGTATGGGCGCTTGGGGCGCAAATAATCGTTCTTCAAGCAAGTGAAAAAGATTAAAGCGTAGTCTTTAATGAAGCGAGTGTTTGCTGTGGCTTTGTCGTAGCAAACAAGCTTTAAAAACAAATGAAAGGATGGGCTGTTTTTTCAAAAAAGCAGCCCATATCTAGTGTGTTATGGCTATTTTAGTTTCTCAAATCTCCACCTCGCTTGGAGCGGATAAAGAAAAGGTAATTTCTACTGCTTTAAAAAGAATATTTGTTTCGGAAAGCAAGGTTATATCAGCATCTGTTCACAAAACTTCTCTAGATGCTAGAAAACAGGAGCGTATAAAGCTAGTTCATTCGGTTTATCTTGAGCTTGAGCCTATTCTTGAGCAGTATATATGCGGGAAATTCCCGTTTTGTTCCCCTATTGTAGAAGCACCGATAACTTTTGAATTTGGTAAGCAAAAACCGAATGGCAGAATTGCTATTGCCGGGTTTGGTCCTGCTGGAATTTTCGCAGCACTTGTTCTTGCCGAAAACGGCTATCGTCCGATAGTTTTTGAAAAGGGCGCTGATATTAATTCACGTGTGGATTACGTAAATTCTTTTTGGCGTGATGGAAAACTGGATACCCAAAGTAATGTTCAATTCGGTGAGGGAGGCGCAGGAACTTTCTCAGATGGTAAGCTTACAACAAGAGTAAAGGACCCCCTTTGCAGATATGTAATTCAAAGATTTGCAGATTTTGGTGCACCAAAAGAAATTTTAACGAAAGCTAAACCTCACATCGGAACTGATAATCTTCGCTCGGTGATTAAATCCATTCGTGAATATATCATTAGCAAAGGCGGAGAAATTCGCTTTATGTCCCCTATTTCCGATATTAAAACTAATGGAGATAGAATTTGTTCAGTCGTTTCAAACGGTGAGGAAATAAACGTTGAAACACTTATCCTTGCTGTTGGTCATAGTGCAAGAGATACATTTGAGCTTTTGCATCGCAAAGGTATTTTCATGGAGGCGAAAGCATTCTCCGTGGGGGCGAGAATTGAGCATAGACAAAGGGACGTTAACACTTCTCTATACGGAAATAATGCCGATAATCCTTTACTTCCTGAAGGTGAGTATCAACTCTCGCATAAAATTGGCAGTAGAGCAGTTTATACTTTTTGTATGTGTCCGGGTGGAATTGTTGTTCCGTCTTCAAGTGAGAAAAATGGAATTGTTACTAATGGCATGAGCGAATTTGCAAGAAACAGTGGTATTTCAAACTCGGCAATAGTGGTTTCTGTTTTCGCCTGAGGATTTCGGAAATTCCCTACTTTGATGGCGCTTCGCTCGTTCAATTGAACAAAAGCATTCAATATGACTGGTGGATATTCTGCACCAGCGACAACGGTTAGCGGCTTTTTATCCGAGAAGCCTACTCTTAAAGGTGCATCAGTTTTACCTAGCTACGCCTTAAATGTCAAGGAAGCGAATTTTGATGAGCTTTTCCCTCCTTATGTAACGGACATGATGCGTAAGGGTTTAAGAATTTTCTCTACAAAAATGAAGTGCTTTGCTGACGGCGGCGCTGTTCTTACTGCCCCTGAAACAAGGACTTCATCTCCAATACGAATTACACGAAACGATAACGGTGAGTCAATAAATTGCAAAGGTTTATATCCTTGCGGTGAAGGTGCTGGCTATGCTGGCGGCATCACAAGCGCCGCTGTTGACGGCATTAAGTCTGCACTTCAAATAATGAAAATCTACTCTAACAAGGCTTAATTTACTATTTGCATCAAATTGTTATAAAATAATATGAATTAAAAATCTCCCTTTAGCTAAAACTATTTAAAACGGTTTTTCGGAAGGGGGATTTTTTTGCTTATAGTTGTTTTGCTTGGTAATCAAGACAAAGAGTTTTGCGAATGTATTTTTAGTAATCTTTCAAAAAAGCGAACAGTGATTTTTGTCAACTCAAATGGAATTTCCAAAAAAGGTTCGGGAAAGGAGCTAATGCTTGTATCCTACCCTGAAAAATGCCGTATAAACGCTGATACTGTGCTTGTAATTCTTGGTGATGAATGTAAATCTGTTCCGAGTGAAATCAATGATGGAATATTTATCATAAACTCAAAAAACAAACGACAGGCTGAACTTTTAAACGGGCAAAATTATCTTGCAATAACCTGCGGAGCCTCACCTAAGGATACAATAACCTATTCGAGCAGGACAGATGACGAAACTGTGCTATCTTTACAACGAAGTGTAAAAACGTTGTCAGGGAAAACTACTGAACCGTTTGAGCTGCCTGTTAACACTTCTGTCAACGAAAGTGTTTTCGCTACACTTGCCTCGCAAGCTGTTTTAATTATTGACGATGAGTACACAAGTTTTCAGAATTAATTCGCAAAAATTACCTGTAATATTATAAATTCGTCGTGCCATACTATTACTGCAACCCCATAATAAAGATTAACTAAGGAGAAAAAATTATGAACAGCAATTCTAAAACACCAATCACTGCACAGGGTAAGCAGACTCTTGAACGTTTCAAGATGGAAGCTGCAAACGAAGTAGGCGTTAACCTAAAGCAAGGTTACAACGGTGA
>JAXGPS010000023.1:0-24058 GCA_040766825.1 Oscillospiraceae bacterium | reverse complement strand
AACTACATAGTCGCCTGTTTTGTCAGGTTCTTTGCCGTCTTTCCATGTAAATTCGCCCTCAACTTCGTTACCGTCGCTGTCAGTAGCAGTTCCGTCGATAACTATTGAATCGCCGTCCTTTACTGTTATGTTGTCAACGTCAAGTGTTGGCTTTTCTTTTTCTGTTGGGTCAGGGTCTTTTGGAGTTATTGTTACTGTAATTGTAACTTCAGTTTCTTCGTACTTGTCTGTATCTTCTGGAGTGAATACAACTACATAGTCGCCTGTTTTGTCAGGTTCTTTGCCGTCTTTCCATGTAAATTCGCCCTCAACTTCGTTACCGTCGCTGTCAGTAGCAGTTCCGTCGATAACTATTGAATCGCCGTCCTTTACTGTTATGTTGTCAACGTCAAGTGTTGGCTTTTCTTTTTCTGTTGGGTCAGGGTCTTTTGGAGTTATTGTTACTGTAATTGTAACTTCAGTTTCTTCGTACTTGTCTGTATCATCTGGAGTGAATACAACTACATAGTCACCTGTTTTGTCAGGTTCTTTGCCGTCTTTCCATGTAAATTCGCCCTCAACTTCGTTACCGTCGCTGTCAGTAGCAGTTCCGTCGATAACTATTGAATGCTCCTTTACTGTTATGTCAACGTCAAGTGTTGGCTTTTTTTTCTGTTGGGTCAGGTCTTTGGCTCTATTGTTACTGTAATTGTAACTTCAGTTTCTTCGTACTTGTCTGTATCTTTGGTGAATACAACTACATAGTCGCCTGTTTGTCAGGTTCTTTGCCGTCTTTCCATGTAAATTCGCCCTCACTTCGTTACCGTCGCTGTCAGTGCAGTTCCGTCGATAACTATTGAATCGCCGTCCTTTACTGTTATGTTGTCAACGTCAAGTGTTGGCTTTTCTTTTTCTGTTGGGTCAGGGTCTGTTGGGTCTGTTGTTGACTCTTCCCACTTTGCGTAAAGGGTAGTGTCGCCGGATACTGTATCAGTCTCAAAATTCCATTCGTTTGTTAGATTATCGTCTTTATACCAGCCCACGAAATCATAACCAGGTTTTGTTGGGGCTGTTGGGGCTGTTATTGTAGAGCCTTCTTCAACATCTGTTATTGGATTAACAGCTGAACCGCCCTTTGGATTAAAGGTTACTGTGTATTTCTCATCCGGATCTGTTGGATCGGTTGGAGTTTCTCCTCCACCAATAGTTGCATTACCAACTTGAACGTCATATCTATGAGTTTCCATGTTGATAATGACATCTCTACCAATGATTGAACCATTAACACCGCTATTCAAATCAAAATTAGCAGAAGGTCCAAAGAATGTACCAATTTGGTAACAACCAGGAGTAAATATTGTTCCTTCAAAAGCTTTACCGTCCTTTACAAAGTTGTAAATGACCGGCATTGCTTTACCGAGCTCGTGTTCACCATTTCCAATATTTTCTCCATCTGTATCGTAAACTATCCACTCTTTTTCAAAAGTAGCCTTGTCATTCTCATCAACGACTCCGCTCACATCTATATTTACATAAAGGGCTCCGCCGTTTTCAATATCAAGTCCTTTGATATGTAAAACTGTCATAGAAGTAAAATCAACGCCGGCTTCAAGAGTTATATAGTTGACTTCATCAGCAACAGCAGAACAATCAATTGTGAGAGTATTATGATCTCCAGTAATAACAATACCGCTTGAGTCAGGTTGCTCAGCAATTTCATTAGATAAAGCTGTTAGCTTATCAAGCTCCGCTTCTATATCTATGAATGGAACCGTAGAATCCTCGTAATAGATTGTGCCTAGATATGAAGAATCATTAAATGTACCAATACCGCCACTTGGAGAATTGATAATTACTCCATTGCCATTATTGTGTGAGTCCACAGTGAACCCACTGCCAAAAATCGTTGAAGTTGCTATTGTTTTTTCGTTTAGCGTTCCTTGGAAATCCTTAAAATAGCTTATTGACTCATAGCCATTGAGTTTATCATTCTCAACTCCAAAATTTTTAGCGTTTGGAATAAGCATATTTGTAGCTATATTACCATGAATGTGGGTATTTACAGTAACTTGCTCTGCGAAAATATGAAAATGTGTCGCTGCACCTAATAGCGCATTCTCTTCTGGTTCAAGCACTATAGGTTTAGAATCCTCCGCCGATACCTTAAACGGGTTGCTCATAATTCCCGTAGAAACCAATGCCGTTGAAAGAACTGCGAATGCTGAAATACACGCTATCGCAGATTTCAAAACGCTTCTTCTCTCTTTCATAATTTTTTCTCCCTTCAATACGAATTTTTTCCTATAATAATACCAAATTGTATCCGATTCTGAAAAAAGGGCAGACTGATACAATTTACTTAATTTAATAATACTATTTTATCAACATAAAGTCAAGTAATTTAACAAATTTGTTGAAAACTTTCTTCTGGATTTACTGGTTATGAAAAAACACCCATCTCCAAACCTCCCATATTATATGGGGATTTTAAGATAGGTGTTCTTTTGTTTGTTAATTTTAACAGTTTATTCGAAAACGTTTACGATAGAGTTTTTATAACAATTTTAACACTTGCCGCATCATATTCAACTTGTTTTTTATTCACTATTTCTGTTCCGGATAGCTGTAAACTATATCGGTATTCCCCGAAATTTCAACACCCTTAACATTAAACAGCTCTGTTACTGTTACAAATTCATACCCCTGCTCCTTTAGCGCAGGAATTAACAAGTCAAGCGCCTCGACTGTCTTGCTGTTCCCCATCATATCATGAAGAAGAATTATTGAACCATCTGAGATTTGGTCAAGCACCTTCTGCGAACGCTCCTCAACGCCTACTGCATCGTCCCAATCGTTCGAGCCATAGCCACAGATAAAAGGCAGGTCTATACTATCAAACATAGTCTGATTTACTGCTATATAAGGCGGGCGAAAGAATGGCGTCGGTATTCCTATTATTTCTTCAACCTTGTCAGAAGTGTATTGTATCTCAGCCTTGATTTCCTCCTCGGTTAGCTTTGTCATGTCGGAGTGTGTTCTTGAATGGTTGTTTATTTCGCAGCCCATTTCATAAGCACGTTCAATTACCGGCTTTGTGCTGTCTGTTATGTTGTTGCCTACTACAAAGAATGATGCAACTACCCCATGTTCTTCAAGCTTATCAAGCACTTGCCTTGTTGTTAAAATGTTTGGGCCGTCATCAAATGTAAGTGCAATTACTTTTCTGTTCGGATCAGCTTCAATAACAGCTTTTGTGGTTTCTTCGCTCATTGTTGTATCTCCATTTCCGCATCCATTTAATATAGTAAGGCTCATTGCCACTAACAGTGCAATTGCTGATTTTTTCATCATTTCCCTTTCTCAGTCAAAATCAAGAATAATGCTTGTTTACCCAATCAACCATCTTGGAAATATATTCTCTTCGTGCAGATATAAATTCTGCAACACCGTTTATATTTCCCTCTGCGCCACCTAAATCGCCTGATTCCGGGTATCTAGCAAAGAACTGCTCTAATAATGGGAATACTCATTTCTGTACTTATCAAGCGTATTTAAGGCATTTTTCTCATTAAATATAGTATCGGACATTTCCGTTAGTTTTTTATTATACTCGTTCCTAAAGCCCTCGTTGCTCATTAGGTATGCAAATGTCAAAACGGCTGGGTTGTTAGTGTCGGTATCAAGAAGTCCGTACTTTTTGTAGTTATCCTCTTTAATGGTGTTTGTTTTCGCCTCGCCCTCGCCAGTAAATCCTCCAAAATCAAGGTCGTAAATGCTAAATCTCCATCTGCCGTCGTTGTATTCGTTGCCGTCCTTTACGGTGGTGGTTTTCCACATCGACCAGTTTTTGCCCGGCCAATCCCACTTATTGTTTATCCAAACTTGAACTGCGAAATAATCGCTTGCACTTTGGACATCTACTAGCTTAGAAAATTCTGCAAAATCCTCGTCAGACTTGAGGTCTTTATGCGACTTGAAGAAATCTCTCAATTCCTTGAAGTAGTACTTTTCGTCCGTTACTCCCTCAGGAAGTTCGCCCTCGTCAAGCTTGTATCCGATAGAATAGGTTTCAGCATCGCCCTTGTACACTACAACGTCGTTGTTATCTACGCCGTAATGATCCTCGTAATAATTGTCGCTGAAATCCTCCTCAAGAACATAAACACCCCAGTATTCACCATTCAAATATACCACGCATGGACGTGAATTTTTAGTGTCAATATCAAGTTCAGTCATAAGCGACTGCCAATATGCATCGTTGAACTTAGCCGAAAATGTGCAGTTGCCGCCTGCTCTAAGCACTAAGGTTTTAAATGAGTCTATTGTTTCTCCGACTGTGTTCTTTAAATCGTCACCGAAAACGGCATAGTCAAAACGCTTTTCTCCGTATTCCTCTCTTGCATAAAGTCTAAATCCCTTCTGCCAGTCGGAACGGGAGTAGTTGCCTTGTATTCTTATTCCGCAGTTTTGAGTGAGTACAGCCTCTGCGCCATCTGTAGTCATTTCAAACATTTCAATGCTCGCATTGCGTTCCCTCTCTGCCCTTCATTCTGTAATTTGCGTCTAACTTTCTAGCATCTTCGGCATCTGGCCGATTGGTTGTTTTGAAATATTCCTCGCTCGAGGCTGTAAAGGCATCGCCCTTTACATATATACCCGTTTTTGAATCGAACAAATCCTCATAATTCATCGTCAAACTAATTACTGCAAGCGAATTTTCGGAGGAGTTTTTCAAACTTTCAGCAATTCCTTTTATATGCTGAGATGCTGTTCCTATGAAATATGTAGCAGATACCGCTGAAGAACCGTCCTTATCCTTAGCAACTGCCCTTATTACCGTGCATTTATCGACAGCATTGTTGCTCGGAGCAGAAATTGTGCTTTTAAAACTCTTCCTATCTGCTGACAATTTCATGAAATTCGAGCTGAAAAGAAACGGAGTCAACAGCAGAAACAACATTTTCGTCTCCCTTGCGGTCGGAGATTTCAATTTCTCCAGTGTAAAGTGTTTTAGCTTTACTGTAAATGGGATCGCTACCGTCCGTTGTGTAGTATATTTCAGCTCCATTTTTGAGGAAATCGCTAAAGAAAATTCCTCTGCATATATTCCGCTTGGTGAGGAAAATTATTTCATTTTTGTTAGCTTGAATTGGAATTTGAGTTTCTTCTGGTTGCGTTCAGTTGTGGTTGTTTCAGTTTAGTTTCAGATGTAGTTGCCTCGGTTGCCGTTTCAGTGGTTACAATCCCACTTTCTAAAGTAGTAACATCTAAGTTTGTATCAGCAACATTGTTGCACCCCGAAAGCAAAACGAGTACTGCGCATAATATGATAATTTTTTCATAACTATATGTGTACCTCTTCTCATAAAAACGTTTACTTCGACTATTATACTTGCTTATAGAGTGTGCTGTCAACAATTTTTATCGCTACAAAAATCTTTGTTTGTCCTTGTTAGTGTGAAAAAATATTTTTTAAATTAATGTTTGACTTTGCAGTTAGTCTGTGCTAACATATAAGTGTTGATTAGCATAGACTAACCGCAAAAGCACCTTTCCGCAAATACAATGAAAGAAGTTGATTTATAATGCCATTAACATTCGCAGCAGTAGGTACTCCACCCCTCACAATAAAAAAAGTCGGCGACGCTGAAACACGCAGATTTCTCGAAACGCTTGGCTTTGTTGCAGGTGGAAATGTTACTGTTATAAATGAAATTCAAGGCAACGTTATTGTAAACGTGAAGACTCACGTGTTGCTGTTTCTAAAGAGATGGCTAATAAAATTATGGTTTAGGAGGGGAATTAATGTCTACTTTAAAAGACGCTAAAATCGGTCAAACGGTTAAGGTTAAAAAGCTGCACAGCGAGGTGCTGTAAAACGCAGAATTATGGATATGAAGCAACTAAGGTGTTGAGGTTTACATATAAGAAAAGTTGCTCCTTTAGGTGATCCGATTGAAGTTACTGTTAGAGGCTATGAGCTTTCTCTTAGAAAAGCTGATGCTGATACAATAGAAGTTGAATAAGTTTTAAGCACTCGATTTTTTATCGAGTTTGTTTTTGGAAATCAGTTAGCGTAGGCTAACGACGCTATTCGATAAGGAGAATAATCATGAGCATAAAAATCGCATTAGCTGGCAATCCTAACGCTGGAAAGACCACGCTTTTTAACGCATTAACGGGTTCAAACCAGTTCGTTGGAAACTGGCCGGGCGTAACGGTTGAGAAAAAAAGGGCAAGCTAAAGTCTAACAAGGACGTAATAATAACCGACTTGCCCGGTATCTACTCGCTATCGCCTTACACTTTAGAGGAGGTTGTTGCAAGAAACTATCTTCTCGGCGAACGCCCTAAATGCTATTCTAAATATATAGTAGACGGCACAAATCTCGAAAGAAACTTATACCTTACAACGCAGCTCCTAGAGCTTGGAATTCCCGTTGTTATAGCTATTAATATGATGGATATTGTCAATAAAAACGGCGACAAAATCGACATTTCTGCCCTCTCAAAGTCGCTTGGCTGTGAGGTTGTAGAGATTTCTGCTCTAAAAGGGTATAGGAATTACTGAGGCAGCAACAGCAGCAATTACCTCTGCGCAAAATAAATCCTCTATTTCAGCTCCTCTCTTCGACCAAAGGGTTGAAAAAGCACTCTCAGAAATTGAGGAAATCTTGCCTAAAAATATTTCAGCACAAAATCTTCGCTGGTATTCTATAAAAGTATTTGAACGTGATGAAAAAGTGCTTGAAAACCTTGAAATTTACAATATTTCTTCTACAAAAGGAGCAACGGAGAAAATCATCTCCACTATTGAAGAAGACATGGACGATGACTCCGAAAGCATTATCACTAACGAAAGATACATCTACATATCAAGCGTTATAAAGGAATGTTACAATAAAAAGCGTGCCTACGGCTTGACAGTATCGGACAAAATCGACAGGATAGTTACTAACCGTTGGCTTGCACTGCCTATTTTTGCGGTAGTAATGTTCTTGGTTTACTACATTTCCGTAAGCACGGTTGGTGCTTGGGTTACCGACTGGACAAACGATACTCTTTTCGGGGAATGGATATGCCCTGCTGTTCAGACTTTCTTAGAAAACATCAACTGTGCAGATTGGCTTACAAGCCTTATTGTTGACGGCATTATCGGCGGTGTCGGTGCCGTTCTTGGATTTGTTCCGCAAATGCTCGTGCTATTTATGCTGCTCGCTTTCCTTGAGGCTTGCGGATATATGGCAAGAATTGCTTTTGTAATGGATAGAATTTTCCGTAAATTCGGACTTTCCGGCAAGTCATTTATCCCTATGCTTATCGGTACAGGCTGTGGAATTCCCGGAATTATGGCAAGCCGTACTATTGAAAACGAACGTGACCGTAAAATGACAATCATCACAACCACATTCATGCCATGCGGCGCAAAGCTCCCTATTATCGCCTTAATCGCCGGTGCAATGTTTGACGGCGCTAAGTGGATAGCTCCAAGCGCTTACTTTATTGGTATTGCTGCGATTATTATTTCCGGTATCATACTAAAGAAAACAAAAATGTTCTCCGGCGACCCTGCGCCGTTTGTAATGGAACTCCCTGCTTACCATATGCCGACTGTCGGCAATGTTCTTCGTTCAATGTGGGAAAGAGGCTGGAGCTTTATTAAAAAGGCTGGTACAGTAATTCTTCTATCAGCAGTTATTCTCTGGTTCTTGCAGGGCTTCGGCGTTGAGGAAGGTTCATTCGGAATGGTTGAGGATCTTAACAACTCCATTCTTGCTAAAATCGGCAATCTCATTGCTTGGATATTCGTTCCCCTTGGCTGGGGCAACTGGCAATCAGCAGTTGCAACAATAACAGGTCTTATTGCAAAGGAAAACGTAGTCGGAACATTCGGTATTCTTCTCGGCGGATTTGAAGAAGTTGCTGAAGATGGTACTGAAATTTGGAGCGAACTTAGAGCGTTATACACACCGCTTGCAGCTTTCTCATTCTTGACTTTCAATCTGCTTTGCGCTCCTTGTTTTGCTGCAATTGGTGCTATAAAGCGTGAAATGAACAGCCCAAAATGGACAGCGTTTGCAATCACATATCAGTGCGTATTTGCATATGCAGTTTCACTTATGGTTTACCAAATCGGCTCAATTTTCGTTGGAACAATAAACATCGTCGGATTAATAACAGCGTTGGTAATATTAGCGCTCATGATCTATATGCTTGCAAAACCCTACAAAGAAAGCAATCGCCTAACTAGAAAGGTGCGTGTTTCATAATGCTTGATTTAATTTACCAAAATATAGGGACAATAATAGTGGCTGTTACCGTTGCCGCAATTGTTTGCGCCGTAATTGCCAAAATGGTCAAAGATAGTCGAAAAGGCTCGTGTAATTGCAGTTGTACTAACTGTACTAATAAGGATATTTGCCACAAATAATCACGATTTTCCTCAATACAAACTCAAAAAAACTTGTCAAGTTTTTTTAATTTCGTTGTTAAAACAACATACTTTTATTGAATTTGATATTATAATTAGCTTGTAAATACGAAAAGTATTTAATATTTCTAAGAAAGTTTGAGGAATAATTATGATAAGAAGAATTATTGAAATCAACGAAGATAAATGTATCGGCTGTGGACTTTGTGCAGAGGCTTGTCACGAGGGCGCAATTCAAATGATAGACGGAAAAGCAAAGCTTACTCGTGACGACTATTGCGATGGTCTTGGCGACTGCCTGCCGTCCTGTCCAACTGAAGCAATTTCATTTGTAGAGCGTGAGGCCGCCGAATACAACGAGCAAGCTGTAAAGGAAAATCAAGCGAAAAAAGCACCTCTGCCTTGCGGATGCTCCGGTACGCAAGTACAGGAACTCAAACCAAAATCAAGCTGCGACTGTACGGCAGATGTACAATCTGAGCTTTTAAACTGGCCTATTCAAATAAAGCTTGTGCCTACAAACGCACCATATTTCGATAAAGCTAACCTTTTAATCGCCGCCGACTGTACAGCTTACGCATATGGCAATTTCCATAACGATTTTATGAAAAACCATATTGCTTTAATAGGCTGTCCGAAACTTGACGAGGGGGATTACTCCGAAAAGCTCACCGAAATCATTCGCAACAACAACATTCTAAGCGTTACTGTCGCAAGAATGAGCGTTCCTTGCTGTGCAGGTCTTGTAGCTGCTGCGAAAACAGCAATTGCCAACAGCGGAAAGACAATTACATTTAATGTAAGCACCTTTTCACCTAGCGGAGCAGTGATGGAGTGATAAAACAATATTAATAGAATTAAGTCAAAAACATCCATAAAACAATATGGATGTTTTTGACTTTAATTTGTTTGGTTTGACTAAAAAAAGTAACGTTTGGACACCTTAAATTGACTTAATTAATGAAATATTTAAAAACGAATTAATAATTTGTTTTTTTGTTGATTATATAAAATTAATATGGTATTATAATAGTATAGGTAATAATTATGTCATTTAATTGTTGTTTTATAGTTGTTTTGTATAATTTATATCAATTTATACTAATGCAAGAGCAATAGAGAGCAACAGACGTTAATTATTCTATACAAAATTGTTTTTATAGGAGGAAAAAAACATGAACACAAAAATTAAGCCGAAGTTAAAGACGCTTGTTTCAATCGCTCTTTCTGCTTTGGCGCTTTCTAGTTTCTCAATTGCCGCTAGTGCGGAGAATGCGTGGGATTCTGATACGGGTACGTTGACGGTTGACCTTGACAGTAACTGCCAGCTTCATTCGGGCGTTAACGAGGCTATTTCAGAATTTGGGGTGTCTAATAGCCAAATCACTAAATTGGTTGTCACTGGTGGCGCAGGTGGCACGATTTATACAACCTCCACTGGCAATAGCGGAGCGGAAAGATATAACGAATGGTATGCCGACAAGCTTCCTAACGTAACAACTCTTGATTTGACTGAATTCGAAGGCAGCCTTGGTCCTAAGTGTTTCGCTAGTACTGCTTTGACCACAGTCATTATGGACAGCTCGACTGGTTTCGGTGTTCATTCATTCAGTGGTATACCGGGGAATTTAACCCTTTTAATGACTGGCACTACTGTTCCTGCTGGCGATTATAATACCCTTGCGTTTGCGGAGAATACGTCCTTCAACTTATTTGAAACCACTGTTACGGTTTATGCACCGTATGGTCTTTACGGAAAATCCATCCTCGGGACAGTATCCGATCCATTTAACACGATTTTTTATAGTAACTTCACATCAGGTTTTACACCAGATTCCTCTTCCGATGTTGGCTCGGAGAGCCTCACATTAACCCTAAACTCCAGCACTCATGAATTCTATGCGTACAGTAACTCCAGTTCAAACTACAACAATGGCGGTAGCCTTGTAAAGATCACTGGTGATACTAGCATTCTCGCTGATTATGCCGACAATGCAGAAGTTATAGATGGATACTATCTTTTCCCTGCTATCGCAACTCCTAGCATTCATTATTCCAGTAAATGCTCAATCGACACTTCAACAGCAGGCGAATACGAATTTACTGTAGAATATCTAAATGCAGACGGTTCTTCAACTTCAACTACATACACTGTAAACGTAACTGCAACACCAACAGCTGATGATGTAAAAAACGCTATTGAAGATGGCGGATTTGACATCGACGAGGGCGGAACTAGCTATACCTACGACGGTTATGCACACTCACTCTTTGATGTTAACGACCTTGATGTCATACCTTGGCTGCACTTGCAGATGAATTTGGCGAGGTTACTTTTACTTATAGTGGACGTTCCAATGTCCCTTCAGGTGACAGTGGTATGTACCAAGGCATTGGTCAGCATTCAATTCCTGCCACACCAACAAATTCAGGCTCATACACCTTATACATCCGCTGTACAGGAGGTTCGGGTTACTCTGCAACTTATAATCCTGCTGTAACTCCAGTACCAAATACAGCATATATCGAAATTGGCAGCTTTAATATTAACAAGACAGCTTATACCGCTGCCGACTTCACCTACACACCACCAGCTAACCTTACTTATGACGGAACAGCTAAGAAGGCTACTGTAACAGTTTCTCCAGAAGCTCCAAAAATGTATGCCGGCGAGGTAATGCATATTATCTATTCGCCTCTCTCTGCTCCAACGGACTTCCCTGTAAATGCAGGCACTTACGAAGTTTTAGTTAGTGCATCCAATGGACATAACTATTCGCAGACTTATAATGTCAAGGTTGGCGAATTCACAATCGCTAAGGCAACACCACATGTTGGTAATATTAAAGACGACCTTGGTATTACATCTGTTTTCAACCCATCCACTACATACAACGGCTACTCCAAGGATGCTTTTGTAATGTATGGAGTTGATAAAGATAAACTTGCTGCTGCTAACACAAAGTACGGCACAATAACTCTATCTTATACAAACACAACAACAACAACAACTGAACCAACCGAAGCGGCTGTATAATGTATTCCTTTCAACCGCTGGCTCAGCTAACCATGAAGCTATTAGCTCTCAATTGCTTGGCTCAATGCAAATTCATCAAATAGCTTATACAGCTGATGACTTCACAGCTACACTACCAACTGACCTCGCTTATGACGGAACAGAAAAGGCAGTTACTGCAGAATTTACTCCAGTTTCTCCAACAGCAGGTGCAGCAACTACAATAAGTGTTAATTACGAAGGTACAGGTAGTACTGTATATGCTAGAAGCGAATATGCTCCTAAGAATGCAGGAACATACAAACTTTATGTTTCATGGCAGGCGCAACTAACTACAGTAACAGCGGTCAATGGGTTGAGCTTGAAGAAACACTCACAATCACAAAGAAAACCCCAACAGCAGACGACTTCACAAACGCTGACGGAGATGGAACATTTAAGCTAAGTGATTTAACTCAAGTATATGACGGCGAGACTAAGTCTGCTACAGTTACTGCTCCAGACGGAGTTACTGTTACCTAACTTACGATCCTGCAAGCCCAATTAACGTTGGAAAGTATGCTATTTCCGCTGTTGTAACAGGAGATAACTTTGAAACTACTACAGTTACTCTAAACGAAAAACTTACAATCACAAAGGGAGAACTTGTTGACGGCGACTTTGCTGTAAGCGGCAACGAGCACGAATACGATGGTACTGCTAAGGGAGCAACTGTATACTGTGCTGAACTAGATGCTGACTCTGACAGCAGCTACACAGTTGAATACTACAAGGATGGCAAAAAGGTTGCCAATCCTAAAGATGTTGGCGAATACGAAATCCATGTTAATGTAGTTTCAGATAACTACGAAGTAGATCCTAACCCTATCGTTCTTGACGACAAGCTAGTAATCACAAAGAAGCCGGTTGATACTGACGACATTGGTCTAGATAACGACACTGACTACGAATACACAGGCGATCCTATTGATGCTGTTATAGACACAGACATTGACGACAGTGAATACGAAGTTATCTACAAGGACAAGGATGGAGAAACAGTTACTGATGAAGATGGAAACCCAGTACCTCCAACAGATGCTGGAGATTACGAAGTTGAAATCAAATTCCCAGATGACTCTAACTACACTTCTGAGCCAAATCCACTTCCAATCGGAACAATTACAATTGATAAGAAGCCAGTTGACACTGACGACATTGGTCTAGATGACAGCGCTGACTACGAATACACAGGCGATCCTATTGATGCTGTTATAGACACTGACATTGACGACAGTGAATACGAAGTTATCTACAAGGACAAGGACGGAGAAACAGTTACTGATGAAAATGGAAACCCAGCACCTCCAACAGATGCTGGCGACTATGATGTTTACATCGAATTCCCAGATGACTCTAACTACACTTCTGAGCCAAATCCACTTCCAATCGGAACAATCACAATTGATAAGGCTCCAATTGGAAAAGATGCCTTTGATGTAAGCAATAACGAATACGAATACGATGGTACTGCTAAGGGAGCAACTGTAGACTGTGACGTACTAGATGCTGACTCTGACAGCAGCTACACAGCTGAATACTACAAGGACGGCGAAAAGGTTGACAATCCTAAAGATGCTGGCGAATACGAAATCCGCATTATTGTAGATGCAAAGAACTATGAAGCTGATCCTACCCCTATCGTTCTTGACGACAAGCTAGTAATCACAAAGAAGCCGGTTGACACTGACGACATTGGTCTAGATGAAGATGGAAATAAGGATCACGAATATAATGGCGATCCTATTGATGCTGTTGTAGACACAGACATTGACGACAGTGAATACGAAGTTATCTACAAGGACAAGGATGGAGAAACAGTTACTGATGAAGATGGAAACCCAGTACCTCCAACAGATGCCGGAGATTACGAAGTTGAAATCAAATTCCCAGATGACTCTAACTACACTTCTGATCCAAATCCACTTCCAATCGGAACAATTACAATCGAGCAAAAGCCACTAGATGCTGATGAGTTTGAAATCGACAACGAAAACCCAACATACAACGGCGAAGGTCAGGACGCAGGCGTAACTTGTCCTACATTCGACAATGATGACAACCACGGTGGCGACTACACAATCACATACAGAGATGAAGAAGGAAACGTAACTTCTGACTTCCCAGTTGATGCTGGTGAATACGATGTTCTAGTTGAAATCTCTGATGATTCTAACTACAAGACAGATCCAGACAGCCCACTTGTAATCGGAACAATTACAATTGACCCAGTAGAAATCACTGGCATTGTAAAGATCGAAGAAAAGACAAACGCTGACAACGGTGTAAAGGGCAAAATTGAACCGGGCGATACACTTTACGCTAACACAGATGCAATCGGCCCAAGACCTCTTGGAAAAGACAGCGAGCCAACTCTTAGCTACCAATGGTACAAAGACGGCGAAGCTATCGAAGGTGCAACTGATGCAGAATTCACAGTTCCTACTGATGCAGGTTACGCTAACGCTGAAATCACTGTTGTAGTAACTGGTACAGACAACTACACAGGCGAAAAGGAAACTAGCGAAGAAGTTCAGCCTCTTACACTTAAGGGTATGCTAACTATCAAGGGTGAAGACAGACTTGGTTCTACTGTAATCATTCAAGACACAATCATCGGCGATCACGACCTAGTTTGGACAAAGAACGGCGTTGTAATCCCTGATGAAAACGGAACTACTTACAAGCTAAGAGAAGGCGACTACGGTAAGAACCTAATCTCCGTTAAGGCAGTAGGTAAGGGCGACTACGAAGGTTGCGCTAATGTTTACATTACTGTAACTTGGGTTCCTGGTCCTAACACTGCTTACGTTCCTGGCTCTAACAAGGACGATAACAATGATTCTATCATTCTGCCTCCTCCATCTAAGGACGATAATCTAGACCTTGGTGCTGGAAATGAACAGGCAGATGAAACTGTTGCTCCTGCTGAAGAAGTAACTACTGTTGCTACTGAAGCTGCTGGTAACGCTCCTACTGGCAACTCCCCTATCGCTCTTGCTGCTGTTCCGGTTGCTATTTGTGCAGCTGTTGTGGTTAAGAGAAAGGCTTAATAACCAAAAGACTAAGGTTAATCAAGTACATTAATTAAACTTAACGCCCCCTCAATCTGAAAAGGATTGAGGGGGCGTTAAGTTGACAGCAAATGGGGGTGTTCATAGATTGTTAGTTAATATGACCAAATCAATTAACCTTCAGTTACTTATTTGGTAGAAAATCATTAAATATTCCCATTTATTGTTGCAAAAAGGGATAAAGCATAATATAATACTTGTAAGTATAAAAATATTAATTTATTAATAAACAATAGTTGTTACCGTAGGCTAACAACCACGTTTGAATGAAAGGCAAATGTGTTTTATAATTATAGGAGGAATGAAAATGAAAACTAAACATTTAGCAAAGAAACTAATTTCGCTGATCGTCTTGAGTATGGTTGCTCTTACGATGAGTATTGTTGCATCGGCGGCGTTACCGGCGGCGTTGACGGATTATGGCACAAATTATTCAGACTATTATAATGTACAAGGAGACGGAACTAAGAAAATAACAACGGTGCTTCTAGAGCAATATACTATAATAATTTATTTACAAACGAATTTCTTTTCAATACAGCACCGACGGCGGGGTAACTTGGAAACCCTTTACATCTGATGATGGAATGAGTGTTCAAAACGCAACAATAGACATATTAAATGATTCTGGTGCAGAGTACTAATAAGGTTGGTATGCTGGGTAGTACCACTCGTTTTACACAAACATGGAAGGCATACTTTGAAGATAATGATGCCATCACAATAATAACATTGTCACTTTTGATAATCCCATTATCGATGATAAAACACGCTAACAGAAGATGACTTTACAGTAGGTAGGTCTTACACTTACGACGGCACAGCTAAAACAGCTGCTATTACATACACAGTTGATGGTATTTACTGGATTTACAGCAACATACGACAATGCTGAAAGCCAAACCGATGCTGGCGAGTACACTATTAAGATCACTTCTGTTACTAGCGCCTCGCTCATGCGCGCTTCTAAAAGGTAGTTGGAACACAGATAAGTTGTAATTGAAAAGCAACCCTACTCTCTTAACGACGTGACAGCCTCGGTATTAGCACTAACCATACAGATAATTTCTACGCAGAAGCTGCGTATGATGGAATCGCTAAGGATGCTTTTGAAACAGCTGGCGCACTTTTGTGGCTCGTCTGCTGCCGGGAAACAAAGTACGGCGAAATAGCTTTATCTTATGCAGGTCTTTTTAACCCTCAAACTACTGAACCAACAGAGGTTGACCTATATACTATATATATTTCAACTGCCGGTTCAACTAATTACGACCCTTTGCCTCCTCAGGGACTCGGCGGCTTAATGAATTGCTTCAATAGACCCTGAACTAGTGACTTCACCGCAGCTAACCTTGTTTATGACGGAACAGCTAAGGAAGCTGATGTAGAATTTACTCCAGCTCTTCCAAAAACAGCAGGCGAAGGCGCTCCTGTTCTAACCATAGAGTATGAAGGTACCTTGGCAAACAATGATTCATATGATAAAAGTGAAAACGCTCCTATAGATGCAGGAACATATAATGTTTACGCTACTATAAGAAGCGGAACTACTAACTACAACAAAGGTGTTGCAGTTTTAGTTGGCACATTCGAAATCCAAAAGCAGATCTAAACCTATCTGACTTTACCTATGCTATTTCTCAGAACTTAGTATATAATGGTAGATCTAAAGCTAGCATAGCGCTAAACCTAGCTTCTCCAAAAACACTTAACGGTTTAAACAGCCAGACAAATGCGACTGTAAGCAGTGTTTATGCTATAACTCCAAACATTGGAATGGGCATAATTTCAGATGAACCTATCGAAGCAGGCGTTTGCATTCTAAAGTTAAGGTTTAAAGGCTCTCTTAACTATAACGATTGTATCCTAGATTTCGAAAGCTTCACAATTGAAAGAGCAACTCTTGACGAAAGCTTCTTCATATATGACGAGCCAGTTGGACTAATATACAACGGTGAAATTCAAGAAGCTACTGTAACTTTCGATTCTGAAAAACATCCTAAATACTCTGTACCTTCCTTCAGCGTTAAATACACTGCTGATACTGCTGCTGATCCTAATGCTACTTCCTTTGAACTTGATGAAAGTGGTAAACCAATTAATGCTGGAACACACAGTGTTAACTCTTATATCAACGCCGATCTCAATAACAACTACAACTCTGTTACTATTTACCTCGGCGATCTAGAAATTGCACGTCGTCCAATCACAGGCACAGTAACAATCGAAGAATTTGAAAACTCCGAAGCAGGTATAAAGGGCAAAATTGAACCGGGCGATACACTTTACGCTAACACAGATGCAATCGGTCCAAGACCTCTTGGAAAAGACAGCGAACCAACTCTTAGCTACCAATGGTACAAAGACGGCGAGGTTATTGAGGGTGCAACGAGTGCAGAATTCACAATCCCTACTAACGCAGACTTTGCTAACGCTAAAATTACCGTTAAAGTAACCGGCACGCACAACTATACGGGAGACATATCCGCTGATTTAAAAAATGTCAACCGTCTATCTCTTGGCGGTATGCTAACTATCAAGGGCGAAGATAGACTTAACTCTACTATAATAATTCAGGATTTAGTCATCGGCGACCACATATTAGTTTGGATGAAAAACGGCGTTGTAATCTCTGATGAAAACGGAACTACTTACAAGCTAAGAGAAGGCGACTATGGTAAAAACATAATCTCCGTTAAGGCAGTAGGTATAGGCGACTATGAGGGTTCGGACGATATTTACATTACTGTAACTTGGATTCCCGGTCCTAACACTGCTTACGTTCCTGATTCCAATAAGGACGACAATGACTCCGTTATTCTACCTCCTCCATCTAAGGACGATAATCTAGACCTTGGTGCTGGAAATGAACAGACAGATGAAACTGTTGCTCCTGCTGAAGAAGTAACTACTGTTGCTACTGAAGCTGCTGGTAATGCTCCTACCGGCAACTCCTCTATCGCTCTTGCTGCTATTCCGGTTGCTATTTGTGCAGCTGTTGTAGCTAAGAGAAAACAATTAAGTTGAATGTCTTTCACTTGACTTGAAATTAGGAAAATCCGACTGATTAAATTCAGTCGGATTTTTTGTATATAATGCACGTTTTTGCTTGTAATTTAATACTAAAACTGTTGACTTTTGTAATATGGCGTGATATAATAGTGTTAAATATTTGAAAACATAGGCATTTCTTTACAATTAAACTAGGTTTGTTGTCGGTATATATTCCCGATTACAATATTTTTTTATGAAAGGATGTGTCAGCGATGAAGAGTGAAATGGTACTATAAAAAGAAAAACATAAGCCCCTCAGACAACACGAAAGGAAAGACAAAAGATGAAAAGAAAGAACAACCTAATAGCGCTAATCCCTACCCTAGCCATTCTCATTAACTGTCTAAGTGCTTGCAATAAGCCTGATGCTTTAGTTGGTGAGTATGAATATTTACCGCTTTCATATAATACTATTCCTCTTGTTGACGACCGCTTTTTCAGTGACATTGCCGTAAAGGACACGGACACTATCTACACCATTTTAGACGGCGGAATGACATTTTCTATTTACGAAAAAGGGAAGTATCTTACCAAAAGTCTCTTGATGATTATTACACCGGACTATATATTGATGGAGAAAAAATATACTCATATAATAGCTTAAAAGCTTCATTTGAAATTCTTGATCATGAATTTAATATTGAAAAAACCATATATGAGGGAATATATATATCAGAACTAAAATACTTAGCTGTAAAGGATAACTATTTATACTTCTTATGCGTTGAAGCAACCGACGAAGTTCCAGATAATTTAGACTTTATTGATGAGTTTGATTATATAAATTTTGGCGAAACTGCATACTCACTAAACCTCGAAACATCTGAACTAAAAGAATTAAACATCGAAAACCCAATTACAATGTGCTTAGATGACGGAAATCTATATTTCTATACTCATCAAAACGGCAATTACGAGCTTTCGATATACAATGAGAAAAAAGACAAACTTGAACAGCGCCGCGAAATGAATGATGTTGGTTACATTTATGCAATGGCTATGTATGACAATAATTTTGCTTCTGCTTCGTGGAATGCTGAACTTAACACTAAAGACTTAACTACCGACATTTTAAGCACCGAAAAGTTGGATACATTAATCTTCAATGGCACTGATTTTTGTGTATACAAAGGAAATCTTATCTATATAAACCGCATAAGCGGCAATATTGAAGTGCTTTACAAGGGCAAAATAGAAACCGTCTCCGAATTAAACGATGTTTCCGAAAAGGAACCGTTAAAGCAAGCTTTCGTGGGAGAAAAGCTTGTTGTAGGAGTGGCTACCCCAAGTTCATTGCCTTTTGACAAGAATAAACTTAGAGATATGAGTGGTATTGATACTTCAATCTATACCTACCCTCGGGAATTAAACGAGGATGGTATCAATCATCTTTTAATAAAGCTAATGGCCGGCGATAGTGATGTGGATATATATTTTTTAAACAGTCGAACCTACTCTAGCGTGGCTGTTATGAATAACAAAATGTACGTTCCATTAAACGACTCGGACATTATCTCTGAAAAAAATGATAAGTACTTTGGGTATATCAAAGATTTTTTAATAGATGATGGCAACATTTGGGCTGTGCCAATGGGCACAAGCACTGCAGCGACTTGGTATGTACCTGAAAATATAGAGAAAATCGGAATTACCAAAGACGATTTTGCACTATTCAGCGACTACTTAAAAGCTTGTGAAAAGGCAAAGGAAACCGAAGACATGAAATATTATGTAGAAGATTGGAATATTGCAAGTCATCTTTCTAATGTTTACGACTCAAACTTTAATGATTTTGAAAACAAGTTCGTTAATTATGACACCCCTACATTTAGAAATATGTTTTCTTCCCTTTATGACGGTTGGATAAGGTATTCTTCTCCTTATGCTCAGAACCCACTGATGAATAATATGTATATGGCGACTGCTATGGGCACATACAACGATGGTGAAGAATTTGATGAAAATATAATGCTTTATCGTACAGCAGGTATAAGTTCGTATTTTGAGAACCACCAACTTGACGACTTAACAGGTTGGAGGGTTTGCGCTGCGCCAAAGCTGGAAAGCTTAGATGAGAAAAACCCAATTAATTTAAGCTTGGCATATATTAATCCAAACAGTGAAAAGATTGATGCAGCTAAATATTATCTCGAATACTTAACATATTATGATACGGAATTGCTCCTGTATGATGCTAAATATTATACTAACTTTTTCTATGAGGACGCTACTGATTATGTAGGAATTTACGATACAAGTCATGTTCTTTTCAAGGACATTTATTCTATATATCAACAAGGAGTAACTGCAACAGCAGCATTCCCGATTGAGTTCGACCCTCACGTCGATGAGTACCAAAACGGTCGATACACATTAGACGATGTAGTAAACGAGTTGCAAAGACAAGCGGAGATGGGTTTAAATGAGTAAAATAAAACATAAGTTAAGTCTTTTTAAAACAAAAATGCTATTGCTTTGCCTGCCCGGAGGGGTAGGCTTTGCGGTGTTTTTCATTTATCCATTTTTGAAAACTGCTTACTATTCCTTAATCAACAACACTCATCAAAAACAATTTGTTTTCTTAGGTAATTATAAGACAATTATCAATAATCAGTATTTTCAGCTTGCGTTAAAAAATACCGCAATTTTTTCAATTGTCGGCGTTGCATTAATACTAATAATATCATTGCTGATTTCATTTGCACTGATACGTTTAGCGGAAAAATCACGTATTATAAAACGCTTTTTCATTATGCCAATGGTATTGCCGACAGCGGGTGTTATTTATGTGTGGCAAATGTTTTTTGACAACAAAAGTTATGATATTCTTTTAAAAGATGAAACATTCGGCGGATTTTTCGTTGTTCTTCCGATATATTTGCTGTTCTTATGGAAAAACACCGGTATGAATGTAATACTGATAACTGCCGCCGCATCAAAAATACCACAAGTTCTTTACGAGGCAGCTGTTCTTGATGGGGCAAGCAGCAAGCAGCTTTTAAGAAAGCTGACACTCCCCCTCATGTCGCCAACAATTTTCTTTGTAACAATTTTGTCGTTTGTAAACAGCTTGAAAATCTTTAAGGAAAGATACCTATTTTTCGGGACAGCATATCCGCCTGACGAAGCATACATTTTACAATACTACATGAATAATCACTTCCACCGCTTAAACTACCAAATTCTATCCTCGGCAACAATAATTTTCACACTGATTATGGCGATAATTATTATCGTATTTTACACAATTGAGAATAAATTTTCAGGAGATTCATATTGAAAAACAAATATAAAATCAGAACCTTGTTTCTGTACATATTGGCGTTTATTTATGCGTTCCCAGTAGCAGTTACTATCGTAAAATCGCTGCAATTCGGGAATTCACGCCTAACCCTTTCTGGGTATTGGGAGCTGTTTGTAAACAACTTCACTTACTTTGATTTCTTTTGGAATTCGGTTTTTTATTCGGTTGTGAATGCCACGATTTGTGTCTTGGTATCCTTGCCGCTAGGTTTCTTGTTTGCAAAAATAAACATTAAATGGAAGAATTTGATTTTCTTTATATACATTCTTGTCATGATGTTGCCCTTGCAATCTACTATTTTGCCAAGCTATATATTAATTCGGGATTATGACCTTTTGAATAAACCAATAGCTTTGATTTTGCCTATGATTTTTTCACCGCTTGCAGTGTTTCTGTTTAGGCAATTTATCAAGGTAATTCCAGATGAAACAATCGATGCCGCACTATTAGAAACATCTTCCCCATTGAAAATTTTCCGATATATTCTTATTCCTCAAATTAAACACGCTATCATAGTGTTATTCATCTTAATGTTTTGTGAAAGCTGGAACATGGTAGAGCAAGCGCTTATTTTTGCATCAGAAAATCCTGATATTATGCCGCTGTCTGTTAAGCTTTCTGAACTTCCGAGCGATGTTGCTTTTGCGGGCTCGGCGGTGTATATGTTCCCGATAATTATCCTTTATTTCATATTTGACGAAACTATTGAAAAAGGAATGGAGAGCTATAAATGGTAAAATCAAAAAAATAGAGCTTATTATACTTTCACTGTTTTCTCTTATTATACTTTTCTTTTCGATATTCGGTGAAGACCTATACTATTCAACAAAACCTAATGTTAAGCTAACCCGCATTGTTCGGCGGATCGAGGACAATAATTCATTCTTGATAATTCCAAAAGACGCATACTTTGATGGTTATATTTTTACAATCGAATCGGAAAGCGGCTTCTCAACTACTCATTATACAGCTAAAGCTATTCCCGTTCAGGTTGAGCAAATCGACTCTGATTTAGATTTCCTCAAGTTGATTTCAGGTGCGGAAATAGGAACTACAATCATTGCGTGTTCGGATAGGCATATTAACGATGGTGATAGGATAGTAAAGCTGAACTAATCCAACCTGATAAAATTTGTGGAATTTATGAATGGAAAGAGGCAATAACTACCGTATTTGTAGTCAAAATCAGCAACACACTATTGCCAATTATCTAAAAACCAAAATGAAAGAATACTATTTAAACTTTATTTGTGTTTTGTCCACTTGAAAGGAATGTGATTATTATAAATAAGACTGGAAAGGGATACTATAAAAAATAATGGCTATTGTAGCTTAATGTTTTATTGCCCACCGCCACTGAGAAATCAGTAGGCGGTGTTTTTTCTCATGCTAAGCTTAACTATGTTAGCTCAACTGCTTATAATAAAATACTACTAGCTGCGTTCTGTCACGCAAATTCAACTTTTCAAGAATGACGCTGATGTAGTTCCTTACAGTCCCCTCGCCAAGAAAAAGCTGCGCAGAAATTTCTTTGTTGTTTAGCCCTTCTGCTACAAGCTCAATAATGCTGTTTTCTTTCTCGGTTAGTCCAAACCTCTCGAAATCAAACCTGCTCTCGCCTTTCACAAAAGACTCAATCTTGTTGATTATGGTGTCACCAAATACGCTCTGACCATTCATTACAGCTTTCAAAGACGAGATTAGTGCGCTAAAATCCTGCTTTAGAATATACCCCTTTGCTCCGATATTGAGTGCTTTTACAATGTACTCGTCATCGGAAAAGGTGGTTAAGTATAATATTTTTGCAGAGCTATCCTCTTTTAGAATAATCTCCCCTGCCTCAAGCCCGCTTATACCTCCCATGTGAATATCCATGAGCAGAACGTCTGGTTTATGCTTTCGGTAAAGCTGAATAGCTTCCTCTCCGCTGTTCCCAACCTCAATTACGGTAATATCAGCATTTGATTCAACAATTGTTTTTAAGGACGTGGAAACTATCCTGTCATCGTCAACTATAATTATATTCAAGTTTTTCACCCCAAACTATTTTCTTTCAAAATTCCAATTGCCCGTTTTAATGGTTGCGAAAATTCTAAAACCCTTTTTGTCGTGGTCTATTTTTATAAATCCACCCACGCTGTCAACCCTCTCACGCATATTCTGAAGTCCCATGCCATCAGGGCTTATATCACCGCTGCATTCGCCATTGTCCTCGATTATGATCTGATAAAATGTCGGATTTTCATATAAAGCAATCTTCACACTGTCGCAAGTCGAATGCTTTATAATGTTTGAAACTCCCTCTTTTATTATTCCGATAATGCAAAATTTGATAGGATTAGAAATTGTATCGCCGACAACTAAATCAAGATTTACGTTTATTTCGTTGTCTATAAGAGGCTTTACAATCTCGTTCACTGCGTGTTTTATGTCGATTGAATCGTTATGCAAATCATGTACGCTGTTTCTAACTGTCGTCATTGCATTGTTTAAAGTTTCGCTAAGTCCGTCAAGGCTTTCTTTTTTCGACTCGTCTTTGTTGCTAACTTGAATTGCGCCAACCTGCAAAATCGACCTCGACAGCAAATGTCCGACATTATCGTGAATTTCTCTGGCTATTCTATTTCGCTCTTTGAGTGTTGCAAGGTGAATTTCATAGTCTTGATTTTCTATTAGCTGCTTGTTCTTTTGGCTTAAAAGATTATTAAGCTCGGTCGAATCATCTCGTGTCTTTATGAGCTCTCGCTCGAATTTCTTACACTCCATTGTTCTAATGCATATCACTACGGCAATGAGGCTGCAAACCAAAATTCTCTCAAAACCTAAATCCGCCGCCCTTGCTAAGATAGAAATAGCTGCTACGGCACAAAGTATATATCGCTTCTCGCTTATAATATCGTACAAAATAATTGGAAGCAGAAAACAAAATTCAGGCATCACAAAACAAAGACCAATGTAAACTATCTCGCATACATACGATATTTTCGTTTTCTCGAAATATTGATTGACAGATGTCGAGGTGATTGTCACCAATATAGCTATTACCGGCAAAATAAAATTCTCGCTCACTACTCCCAAAAGCATAACTATACAACAAAGCAGCAATGCTGCTTTGTCAATTACAGCCCTCATTTGTATCCCTCCCCCTATAAAAATCAGCAA
>JAXGPS010000022.1:0-25693 GCA_040766825.1 Oscillospiraceae bacterium | reverse complement strand
GAGGTCGTCTGCGCCTTATGCACGAGTTTTGGCTGTAAATAAAAAGGGTTGTGAGGTGTTGTCTTTGGCTAGGGATACTTTAAAAATCCCTTGCTCAACTTCCCTTGCAAAGCTATCAAAACTCTCCCCTACTACTAAGCGATTTGCCGAAATTGAGGCTCGGGCGACTGATATTTATGCACTCTCTCAAAAAAACATACTACCTGCCGGAATAGACTATACTAAAAAAATCACTAAAACCAACATAGAGGAGTGAGCGATTTGATTAAGGCGATGATTTTTGACCTTGACGGGACAATTCTTGATTCCATGGGCGGTTGGACGAAACTTGATGATATATTCCTTTCTGAAAACGGGCTTGTTCGTACTCCGACTTTCGAGAACGATGTAAAGGCTTTGCACTTTAAGGATATGCCCGATTATTTTATAAACACTTACGGCATCTCTCTTTCAAGGGAGGCGATTTTAGAGCGTTTTTCCACGCTTGCTTATGACCACTACGAAAATGTTATCGGCGAAAAGCCTTATGTTTCGGAGTTTTTGAAGAAATGCCACGAAAAAGGGATTAAGCTTTGCGTTGCGACTGCTACTCAAAAAAACCTTGCTGAGATTTCTCTAAAAAGGCTTGGACTTTATGATTATTTCGACTTCATAGTAACGTGTGATGAAATCGGTGTTGGGAAAGAAAGTCCTGACATATACATTGAATGCGCTAAACGAATGGATTGTGCGCCTTGTGAAACTGCCGTTGTTGAGGACGTTTTGCATGGGATTGTGACTGCTAAATGTGCGGGATTTTACACTATCGCAATAGAAGATGAAACTTCCCACAATTACAAGGAAGAAATAAAAAAGCAAGCTGACAAGTACATTGTGAGCTTTGAAGAATTGGATTTTTAATAAAAAGGATTGATATAAATGAAAGTAATGGTTGGTATGAGTGGTGGCGTTGACAGCTCTGTTGCAGCAAAACTGCTGCTTGATGCTGGGTATGAGGTTATTGGCGCTACGCTCAAGCTTTATAATAATGATGATATAGAAGTTGACCCTAACTCTCGCACTTGTTGTGCGCTTTCTGATGTGGAGGACGCAAGAAGTGTTGCTTACAAGCTTGGGTTTGAGCATTTTGTGTTTAACTTCCGTGATGAATTTCGCCAGAAGGTTATAAACAACTTCACAAGCACCTATCTAAACGGTGGCACTCCAAACCCTTGCATTGAATGTAATCGCCACATTAAGTTTGAAAAGATGCTTAGACGTGCAGAAGAAATCGGGTGCGACTACATAGCAACGGGGCATTATGCTGAAAAAGTATATGATGATGCGACTGGTAGGTGGCTTTTAAAACGTCCTTCCGACCGTTCTAAAGACCAGACTTATGTTCTATATGGGCTTACTCAGCATCAGCTTGCGCACACTCTTTTCCCTCTCTACGGAATGGAAAAGGCTGAAGTTCGCAAGATTGCTGAAGATGCCGACTTAATCAACTCACGCAAGCCAGATAGTCAAGATATTTGCTTTGTGCCTGACGGGGACTATGCCTCATTCATCTGCCGTGATACTAATATTCAGCCACAAAAGGGCGACTTCATCAACAAAGACGGTAAAGTTATTGGCACTCATCAAGGGCTTATTCGCTACACTGTTGGTCAGCGAAAGGGACTTGGTACTGCTTTTGGTAAGCCGATGTTTGTGGTTGATAAGAACGCTGAGAGTAATCAAGTCATTCTTGGTGACGAAAAGGATTTATACACTTGCGAATTAATTGCAGATGATGTTAATTTGATTTCAATTGAGGCGCTTACCTCCCCTATTCGTGTCACTGCAAAGACTCGTTACAGCCAAAAAGACGAGTCTGCTACGATTGAAGCGCTACCAAACGGGCAAATAAAAGTGACCTTTGATAAGCCGCAAAGAGCAGTTACCAAAGGTCAAGCTGTTGTTTTTTATGATGGTGACATTGTTGTTGGTGGTGGGACTATACTTCTTTAAACCCCTTTAAATCCTAAGAAAGTTGTACTTCCGATATGGAAATAAAGCTTATGTGTTCCCTTTCTCTTTTTGATGTCAACCTTGATTTTTGTGAAACGTTCAGGTGCTGATGTTGCAGGGATATTTACGTTTGCGATTTCCTTGCCGTCCTCAGCATCAAGGGTTATGCGTACTTTTGTGTCGCCAACTCTTGTTGCTAGGGAAAGTTCAAAACCTGTTATCCCATTCATGTCAACCGTATCAAACACTAGATATGGTGAGAAACCATTAGCAACTAAATAATGCTCTCCGATATCCTTTCCATACTTCATTGTTACCTCGTGCTTGTCATCATAATTGATAGCAGGCGTGTAATTATGAATGTTTCTGGAAGGATTTTTTCGCCATTTACAGTGGCAATTCCCTCATCTAATGTCGCCACTTGATGCGCCAACCATAAAGGTGTATTCGCCAAATTCTACGCAGAATTTATCACGGGTTACGTCCCAGAATTCTAGGCGGCGATTTTCGATTACGAATTCTAAAGTCTTTTGTTCGCCTGCTCTAAAATGCTCACGCTTGAATGCGCATAGCTGTTTATTAGGGCGCTTAACTCTAGGATTATTCGCCTTGAAATAAACCTGCACTACTTCCTCACCGTCAACATCGGATATATTCTTAACTTTAACTGTTAGCTTAATGCAGTCCTTTTCGCTATTTATTTTGAGCGAAGTATACTCAAACTTTGAGTAGCTAAGGCCGTAGCCGAATGGGTAAAGTGGCTTACCTTTATAGTACATATATGTACTTTGGCTACCGATAATATCGTAGTCCATTAGGTCTGGCAATTCACGAATGCTTGTGTACCAAGTTTGTGGTGTTCTTCCTGCTGGGTTATTCTCACCCGAAAGAGTTTTTGCAATCGCTCTGCCAAGCTCTGGGCCTGCGTGTGAGGTGTAAACAATCGCAGGGACGGTCTTTTGCTCCTCGTTTATTGCATATGGATAGCTTGAAATTATAACTACTATTGTATTTTTGTTTGCCTCTCTCACTCGGCGAATAAGCTCTGCTTGATGTGGTGGCAAATTAATGTCAGGTCGGTCGTAACACTCTCTTGCTACAATTAGTGGGTCGTTTCCAACGCAAACAACTGCTACATCAGACTTCTTGGCAAGCGCAACTGCACGCTCAATTCCTGCTGAGAAAAGCTCCTCTGTGAATAGCTTTTCATCTGTAATGCCGTGCTGGTCTACGTGGCTTAAAACGCCATTTTCAGTAACTGCAATGTCCTTATGTCTAAGCGTTTTGTATGTTTTATATCCGTCAATTTCTTCTGGGCGGATAATTTCATTTACAAACCACCTGAATGTTGTGTCGGAGTCTGCTACCATTTCGCCCTTGTCCTGCACAAACATTCCATTTGATTTGGATACAAAGTTTGTTTCGTTAAATCCCCAATCGTACTTGAAGAATACAGCGTCATCGCCCTTGCCGTTGGAGTTTGCTAAAAGACGACCGTCCTTATCAACTGCTACGTATTTATCAGCTGATTTGGAGAGAAGTTTTACGTGGTCGTATCCGTCATCAAAGGTAACTTCTGCGTTCTCGAAATGCTCTTTTATCCCTGCTAGTGCAGTGAATTCATAGGTTGAAGTGCCTGTATACCAGTCACGGAAGTTCCTGTTTCCTATTGGCCCGAGGACAGCTATTTTCTTAATTTTGTCCTTATTAAGTGGCAGGATACCGTCGTTTTTAAGTAGGGTTACACCCTCCATTGCGGCTCTTTGATTGAGGGCTTTATACTCATCACAATTGAGCAGATTTTTATCAATATTTGCATATGGATTAGCTTCATCAGGGTCAAATTCGCCAAGTCTAAAACGTCCTCTCAGGCTGTTTTTGATTGAACGGTTGATGTCTTCTTCTATAAGAATACCGTCATAAAGGCCGTCTTTTGCCGCCTTAGTAACAAGTGACTGGTCATCTGTCATGACATCAGAGCCTGCTCTAATTGTAAGCGCAAGGCTTTCTGCGTGTGACCTGCAATATTCGTGGTCGGTTACATTTTGTGAGTAGTCGCCACCGTCAGTTACTACAAAACCTAGTCCCCACTTATCCTTTACTACCTGCTGAATATCAGGGTTTAGTACTGCCGGAACGCCCGAAAGCTCGTTGTAAGCTGCCATCATCGAGTACGCTCCACCCTCCTCAACGGACGGTCTAAATGAAGCGTAATAGTATTCGTGCTTAGTTCTAGGCTCGATATTTGCTGAACAGCTACCCCTGTCCTTTTCGTTATTATTAGCGCAGAAATGCTTGAGTGTTGGGACTGAACGCATATAGAATTCGTCTTCCCCACGCATACCTTGTGTATAAGCGATAGTGTTTTGGCCGGTTAGAAATGGGTCTTCTCCGTAGCCTTCCTCGTTACGTCCCCATCTTGGGTCACGGCAAAGGTCAACTGTTGGCCCCCACATCATAAGCTTTGTGTTTTCATATCCGTTTTGATTATATATTCTTGCCTCAGTTGCGGCAATTTCCCCAAGCTTGTACATCAACTCAGGATCGAACATTGACGACATTCCTATTGGTTGAGGTAGGACCGTTGAGGGCTGGTTTTTTTCGTGAGAAATATAGCCTCTTGCAACTTCTGTACCGATGTACCATTCCTTAATTCCAAGCCTTGGAATTGCATTTTGATGAGTGGACAAAAGCCCTATCTTTTCGTCAATAGTTAGCCTTGAAATTAGGTCGTCTAATCTCTCCTCTAGCGAAATTTCAGGGTTTAAAAATTTGAACTTATACTTCATACCCACCATGCTCCTTTTATTATTTTTTTAACTATAATTAAAATTCACGGAAACGTTTACGAACGTATTAAAAAACTAGCTGAAAGCATTATATTTCTCAATAACTTCGGCACTTCAGCTATTCACCTAATTTTTAGTATAACAACGGTAATAATATTAGTCAATAATATTTTATTAATGATATATAAGTATATTAACATTTGCCGAAATATTGTCCAAATTCCACAAGAAACATTTCAGTAATTGTTTATCTTAACAAACATTTTTTCGTTCTTTCTGCTTTTCTTGACACTTACACTTATTGTGTGCTAGTATGATTTTACGGGGACGACACCCATAACAAAAAACAGATTTCACGCAAAATTTAATAAAATTGTAACAAGGGGGAGAGACCCATAGAAAAAAACGTAAGAGTTACAGATGAGAATGGCATTTTAATCGGTACCACCTATCCCAAACGGGCTAGGGGTTTAGTCAAAAACGGTCGGGCGGAAAGTATTAACGACTGTGAAATTCGGCTATATACTCATGCTCCAACCGTTAATTTTTATAATGATACGGAGGAAAATATTATGAGTAATTATATAGAATTTAACGCTAATGAGTTCAAGGTGTCCACGGAGGCTAACAATCACGTCGGAACAAAAACTATGATCACTAACAGCTTTGGGTGAGAATGTTTTAGCTTATGAAATGGGTGATTGGAATTATAACTGGTCGCAGATTTACTCTGAAAAGACCCTTGAGCCAAACACTGATTATACATTTAGATTTGAGCTGAACGGCGCAATTAACGATTCAATACCGCTTCGGCGAATTTGATAATCTGCTCCATTAATGATTGGGATAACAGAACTTACTGTTCGCTTGATAAGAGTAAATTTAAACCGACATTCAGCAAAAACCGAAGACGGTTTGCTTCGAGTTTTTGAGGTTAATTTTAATTCAGGCGATAGTGGACAAATAATGCTTATGTTTGTAGCGTGCGGAGCTGTGATGACAATTTCGGCTGTTTCGGACTATGCTTTATATGAGAATTTCGAGGATTTAACTCTTTAATGAGTGGTGGGCTGAACGCTCGGCACAAATTGCAAGCACACAAAATGCTTGGAACAATTCTGGCTGGAACCAATCCGAATCCAAATATTCAGATTCAGTGATCGATTTGAAGGGCGCTGTAATTAGTGCAGATCAATTTGCTGCAATCATGCAAACAGTTCAAAGCGCATTAGAAAAGGGCGAGCACATTGCAGTAGATTTACAAGGTGCTGTAATCGGCGAAAACTAGTAATTAGCGAATACTTGCTATAATTTAAAAAACTTATAAACCTTGACCGTACATTAATTTGTACGGTCTTTTTTATTTTTAAGCTAAATCTGCTAAGGCTTCAACCGAGAGTTTATGTTAATATTTTAACTTAAAACTGCGTTCTTCTACATTATACATAATTTTAGTCCATATTTTCTTTCTTAATTCACAAACTTTTTGTTCTGAGAGGAATATAACGGTTTATTTCTTGCAATAATTCTTTTTAAATGCTAATATATTTATATGTTTTTTGTATCATTGCATGGGGACTTCAGCAATGAACAGACGTATAAAAAATTGGGGAGGTATATAACTCTATGGAAAAATTCTTCAAACTCAAAGAGAACAACACAACCATCAAAACAGAAATTGCTGCTGGTTTGACAACATTCTTTGCAATGGCTTACATTGTATTTGTCAATCCTAACCAAGTTGATGCCGAAGGTGCAAACGGCTGGCTTGCCGGTCTTGGCGCTGACAGCGTTGCTCTAGGTCAAATTTGGAACTCTGTTTACATTGCTTCCGTTCTCGTTGCAATCATTGGTACTCTACTTATGGCGTTCGTAGCAAAGCTTCCTTACGCTCAAGCTTGTGGTATGGGACTTAACTCATTCTTCTGTACCATGTTTGTTTCCGGCGCTTACTTTAACGGCGTTGATCTAATTGACGGTTACCACTCCGGTCTAGTTATCATTCTCATTTCAGGTATAGTATTCTTGTTCCTATCAATTTCAGGTGCTAGATCCTATATTGCAACTGCAATGCCTGACTGCTTGAAGAAAGCTATTCCTGCTGGTATTGGTATGTTTATTGCGTTTATCGGCTTCCAAAACGCTGGAATTATCACCGCTAACCAATACACACTCGTTCAATTCGTTGATATCAACTCCGCAATTGATAACGGCACTTTTGTAGAAACTGCTTTCCCTGCTATTGTTGCTCTTATCGGACTTTTAATTATCGGTATTCTTGGCAAGCTCAAGGTTAAGGGTAACGTTATCCTTGGTATTCTTGCTTCCGCAGTTATTTACTATCTAGGTACTTGGACTGTTCCTAACTTCGATATTTCAAACATCGGTCAATCATTCTCCGATTTTGGTAAGATCGGTATTACTGGTATATTCCAAGGTTCTGCTTGGGAAACTGCTTTCACCGGCGCACATATCGGCGGTATTTTCAATGTAATTGTTCTTGTAATTACATTCTGCCGTGTTGATATGTTTGACACGCTTGGAACTCTTTACGGAACTGCTGCTCAGGCAGATATGCTTGATGAAAAAGGCGACCCTATTAGAGTAAATCAGGCAATGCTTTGCGACTCTATCGCAACTGCATCAGGTGCTGTTCTTGGAACATCTACTTGTACTACTTTCGTTGAATCTGCTTCCGGCGTTGCTGAGGCGGAAGAACTGGTCTTACAAGCGTTGTAACTGCACTTTGCTTTGCAGTTTGTCTATTCCTAAGTCCTCTTGCAAGCATTATCCCTTCTGCTGCAACAGCTCCTGCACTTATTTATGTAGGCGTTCTTATGCTTAAGAGTTTTGCTAAGGTTGATATGGAAGACCTTCGTTCAGCTATCCCTGCATTCGTTGCACTTATCATGATGCCTATGACTTACTCATTTCAAACGGTATCGGTCTTGGCTCTATTGCTTACGTAGTTATGACAGTTTTCACTGGTAAGTTCACCGAGAAGGACATCGTTGTTACAATCATCGCTATCACTTTCGCACTCAAGTTTGCTTTCGTAACAATGTAATATTTCTCTTAATTTAAAAATGCACTATTTTCAAATTTGAAAATAGTGCATTTTTGTTTGTTTAGAATATATCCTTTTTCTTTTTAATGTGGCGAACAATAACAATCACTATTGATGTTACTACGCAAGCTATTAGGAATAAAGGTACAATCCACATATTTTGTGCTTGAACCTGTGTAGACTTTAGCTCTGTCCAAAGGTTCTGCATTTCTTGATTTGCTTCGTCTGAAAGGTTACGGAATACTGTTGTATTCTCTGCTAAATACTCATCATCAAGGTAAGAAAATCCGTCTTCCTTAACTTCATCATCAAGCATTTCATATGCAGCAGCATTCGGAGTTGAGTATCCGATATAGGTAGTTGTTGCATACGCAATATCAGGCTCGCACATGAAGTTGATGTACATCTCAGCCGCTTCCTTTTGCTTTGCATTGGTTGGAATACACATTGCGTCTATAAAGCGATTTGTTCCACTCGGCGGCACTACAAACGCAAGGTCCTCATACTCGTCCATAAGGGTGAGCGCATCGCCTGCATAGTATGGCGCAATAACCGCCTCGCCTGCTCCCATCTTGTCGAAGATTTCGTCCATTACATAGCCTTGAACTACTTTCTTCTGCTCAAGAAGCTTATCGGCGCAAGCTTTAAGCTCGCCAAAATCCTCTGTATTGAGCGAATATCCAAGCATTATTTGCGCAATCGCAAACGCATCACGAGGGTTGTCAAACATGAGTATTCTATCAGCATAATCCTCATTCCAAAGAATATCCCAATCAATCTCCTCAGCAGGAATATCGACTACTGTTTCATCGTATATAATCCCAACCGTTCCCCATGTATACGGAACGGAATATTCATTCTGCGGATCATATTCAAGGCTGACAAACGACTCTAAGATATTGCTGAAATTCGGAATGTTTTCAAAATCAAGTTTTTGAATCATTCCCTCTTTAATCATTCTCGAAATCATATAGTCAGACGGAATTATTATATCATAACTCGCTCCGCCGCCTTTGAGCTTTGCATAAAGCTCCTCGTTTGTTGCAAAGTTTGTGTAGTTTACTTTAATGCCTGTAAGTGCGGTAAACTCTGCGTTTACATTAAGCGTTCCCTCGTCTGAACCGTCGGAAATGTATTCCCCCCAGTTGTAAACATTAATCGAAATGCCAGCGTCTTTAAATCTTGTATAGTACGCCTCATCTTCAATAGTAAGGGTTTGATATTCAATTTCTTCTTCCTCGAAATCCTCACCAACTTCACTGCAAGCTGTAAGGTTTGCTGCCATTACAGCAGTGAACAGAAGCGCTGCTAATTTGTTTAGTTTTCTCATTAGCGCACCTCCTTAGAGGTTCTTGGAGCTTTGCTTTCCTGTTGTCTTTCAATTACATTCTTCACAATAAGCACGATTACCACAACTAAGAATATCAAAGTCGAAAGTGCATTAATTTCAGGACTTACCTTTCTTCTTGTCATCGAGTAGATTGTAACCGGAAGGGTTTGTGCTGTTGCTCCGCTTGTGAAGTAACTGATAATAAAATCATCAAGCGAGAAAGTGAACGCCATAAGAAATCCCGAAACAACGCCCGGCATAATCTCCGGAAGAACTACTTTGAAAAATGCTTTTAACGGATTGCAGCCCAAGTCCTGCGCCGCTTCGTACAAAAACGGATCCATCTGCCTAAACTTCGGCATTACATTCAATATTACATACGGCACGTTAAATGTTATATGTGCAATTAAAAGTGTCGCAAAGCCAAATTCAATATTCATTCTTGCTGCAAAGAACACGAAAAGCAACATGAGTGATACACCTGTTACGATTTCAGGGTTAATTATCGGAATATTTGTTACATTAAGAATTGCTTGTCTAGGGAGTTTCTTCATGTTGTTTATTCCAATTGCAGCGGCTGTTCCGAGTATTGTCGCTGTTACAGATGCAATTACTGCGACAATTATTGTATTTCTAAGCGAAGTCATTATTACTTCGTTTCTAAAAAGTCTTGCGTACCAATCTAAAGTAAATCCTGACATTACAGACCTGCTTTTTGTAGTGTTAAAAGAGAACACTATAAGTACAAAAATCGGTACATATAAGAACATCAGCACAAGACTAAGATAAATTTTCGATAGTTTCTTCATTTATATTATCCGTCCCCTTTCACTTTAAATTAGAACCTTGTCATCATCAACGCTAAACTGATTCATTATAGTCATAATCAGTAATATAATCACCATAAGCACTAGAGAAATCGCTGCGCCGAGATTTATGTTGTATGCGTTCCCTAAGAACTGCATTTCAATAAGGTCGCCGATAAGCAAGTTTCCTCCACCACCAAGCATTCTTGAAATGATGAATGTACTAATCGCTGGCACAAAAACCATTGTTATGCCCGACATTACGCCCGGTAAGCTAAGTGGGAAAACAACCTTTAGCATAGTTTTTCTTGAGTTGCAGCCTAAATCCTGCGCTGCCTCAAGTACGCTCTTATCAATCTTAACCATTACTGAATAAAGCGGCAAAATCATGAACGGCAGATAGTTATAAACCATTCCAAGAATTACTGCTCCCTCAGTATTTAGCATCTTAAAAGGACCTAATCCAATAAGCGCAAACATCTTGTTTATAAGACCATTATTCCCGAGCAATGTCATCCACGCATATGTTCTAAGCAAAAAGTTCATCCACATAGGCAGCATTACTATCATAAGCATTGTACTTTGGGTGTTCTTTTTCATGCCTGTGAGGATATATGCCAAAGGATACGCAATAATAAGACAAATAACCGTTGCAATTAGCGCAAGCCAAATTGAACGAACGAATATCTGCGAGTACTGCGCAACGTTCGCTACGTTTGAAAGTGTAAATTCCCCATCGGAATTAGTAAAAGCATAGTATGCAACCATAACAAGCGGAACAACGATAAACACCGCCATCCACACCAAGTATGGTGCAGAAATAGTTTATTCTTCATCGAAAGCCCCTTTACTATCGCCCATCTTATTCATGATATGAATATCAACAGGTGTAAATTGAATACCTACTCTCTGCCCAGCCTCTGCCGGTATTGCGGACTGAACTATCCATCTATTATCGTAAGCGTCAATTATCATTTCATAGTGTACGCCTTTAAATATTACAGACTCAACAACGCCGCAAAGAAGTGCATCGTCAGCAGGTACAATCTTTATATCCTCAGGACGAATTACAACGTCAACGTGTGCATTTTCACCAAAGCCGCCGTCAACACATTCAAATTGCCTGCCGCTGATTTCTACAAGCTTGTCCTTTATCATAAGCCCGTTTACAATGTTGCTTTCCCCGATAAAGTCTGCTACAAAAGCATTCTCCGGTTCGTTATATATATCAACAGGTGAGCCGATTTGCTGAATGTACCATTATTCATTACAACAACTGTATCGCTCATTGTAAGAGCTTCTTCCTGATCGTGTGTAACGTAAATAAAGGTGATTTCTAGCTGTTGCTGTATGCGTTTAAGCTCAATCTGCATTTCTTTTCTAAGTTTGAGGTCAAGTGCGCCAAGCGGTTCATCAAGTAAAAGCACCTTGGGACGATTAACAAGCGCTCTTGCGATTGCAACTCTCTGCTGCTGCCCTCCGGAAAGGCGATGTACTGAACGCTTTTCATATCCAACTAGGTTTACAAGCTTTAGCATTTCTTCAACCTCTTGCGTTAATCTCTTTCTCAGGAAGTTTTTTGAACTCTTAACTCCAAACGCAATATTTTCATATACATTAAGATGTGGGAATAAAGCATATCTTTGGAAAACAGTATTTACATTACGCTTATACGCCGGAACATCATTTATAACGCCACCGTCAAACGTAACAGTACCACTGTTCGGATTAATAAATCCACCGGATAATTCTTAATGTTGTTGTCTTTCCGTCAACTCCGGATGGACCTAAAAGAGTTACAAACTCCTTATCCTTTATTTCAAGGTTGATTTCATTAAGTATGCGCTCACCGTCGAATTCCACAACAATATCTTTCAATGTAATAATATTTTTCATTATCAACTTCCTTTACTATTCGTATTTTGCATTAATAACACTGTGAAACTATTCAAGTTTAACACCATATATAGATTAAAGAAAAAACTCTAAAAAGTCAACGTTTTTTAGCATATTTTTTTATATTATTGCATTTTTTTATACTTAGCTACAAAACGCTCCGTTTTACTGCATAATTTGCACAAATTCATCAAAAACTACTCTAAATTAAAAATCTGCTCTTATTTTCTGTCTGACATTAATTTTAGATAAAAGTGCTATATATTTAAAGTTTTAGCGAAGATTTTTATAGTTGAATTGTACAGTTGTTGCGTAGAGTTGCGCAGAGTTGCGCAATATTAAACGTTTTTGTGTTTAATATACATAAAAGCCGAAGAAATACTTCGTGTTTTTTGTAAATTGACACAGAAAACGAGTAGTGTTATTATTAATTCATGGGCAAGCGGTTGCACAACTAGTCCATCAACTCAAAAAGATTGGAGTGATACAATTGACAACTATCGATGTTGAGGAAAAACTAAATAAAAAAGTTTCTCTTGAGGACATCGCTTCATCTCTCGGCGTATCTAAGTCCACTGTTTCAAGAGCAATCTCAGGCAAGGGCAGAATAAGCGAGGAAACAAGAATGAAGGTTATTGATTGTATTAACCGACTTAATTATCGCCCTAACGTAATTGCTAAAAGTCTTGCACAGTCTAAAACCTTTAATATCGGTGTTGTACTCCCTGCCGATAAAGACATTGACGATATTCCGTTCTTCCAAGGTTGTTTAATGGGAATATGCGAAATAACTGCTGCGCTTGATTATGATGTAGTTGTTACAACAGCTACTAATTCAGACATTTCACAGCTTGTACGCTTAATTCAAAACCGAAAGGTTGACGGTATTATTCTTACCCGCTCCCTTGTTAATGATCCGGCCGTTGCGTTTTTAGAAAGTGAAAATATCCCGTTTGTGTTAATCGGTTCTTCTCAGGATACTAAAATTCCTCAGATAGACACAGACCATGCGGCTGCCTGCTCGGAGCTTACATCATACCTAATATCAAGCGGCTGCAAAAACCTTTCCTTGCTTTTAGGAAGTCAAGCTCACATTGTAAATAAGAGCAGACTTTTAGGATACATTAACGCATTCGATAGAATTGGTTCTCGTCCAACTGAAGGGCTTATTTACGATAACATGGTCAACCGTGCATCGATCGACCGTGCAATTATTGAACTCTTAGACAGAGGCAGTGACTGCATAGTTTGCGGAGATGATTATATTTGTAGCAGAGCGCTTTCCTCTCTTGAAGAAAGAGGGATAGCAATTCCTTCTAACATTAAAATCGCAAGCTTCTATAACAGCGCATTCTTACGTTGTCACAACCCACCTATTACAGCCATTAATGTAAATGTTGCAGAAATAGGGCTTGCTGCCGGCAAGATTGTTATAGACTTAATCTCTGGCATAAAGGTACCGCAAAAAACTCTCTTAGGATATGGATTAACAATAAAAAGATCCACACTATAATAAGTAAGTAAAGCTGCAAAACAGTTTTATATAAAAGTAAAAACACATTCAAATTTGGAGGTATATCATGAAAAATGAATAATTTCTTCTCTTCTAGTAACAATGGTAATGCCAGTTCTTGCAGGCTGTACAGGGGAGGCGACCCTGCTGAAACTACAAACGGTGGCGGCAACGCTGAAGTTAACAACAAACGCTAATGCAGAAATAACTGGCGACCCTGTAACACTCAAGGTTTGGGAGTCAATTGACGGTCCTGACGAATGGATTAAGCAAGCAGGCGCTAAGTTTACAGAAAAATATCCAAACATCACAATTGAGTATGTAAACGTTGAACTTGGCGACTCTACAACCAATATCGCTCTTGACGGACCTGCCGGTGCTAGGACCTGACCTATTCGCTGCTCCTCACGATAAGCTCGGCGAGCTTGTTACAGGCGGACATATTCTTCCTACTCAAAACGCTGAGTCTGTTGCAGCTACAATTTTGGATTCTGTAAAAGATGCTCTAACTTATGAGGGCACTCTTTACGGATACCCTTTCATCTGCTGAAACTTATACCCTTTTTCTACAACAAGGATCTTATTGCTGGAAGAAGATGTTCCTAAGGATTGGGATCTTTTATCACTTGGTGCGGCGAATTTAATGCTGCTAACCCTGGTAAGTACGGTATAGTAATGGACGTTGCTTCTATGTACTATTCAATCCTATTTACAACTGCAAACGGTAACAGACTATTCGGTGAAAGCGGTGCAGATACTTCTTCATTCTTACCTAAATACTGCTGATGCTGTTGAGGGTATGAAACTTTTCCAAAAGCTACGTACTGTTGTTCCTGTTGCTTCTACCTTGGTACAAGTACTGCTGACGGTGCATTCCAACCGGAACTGCTGCTATGCACATCTCCGGTCCTTGGAACGTAAGTGCTTTCACAAACGCTGGTCTTAACTTCGGTGTTACAACTCTTCCTTCTCTTACTGCCGGTGGCGAACCTGCTGCTTCTTTCTCCGGAACAAGAGGTATGTTCGTATCTGCATACAGCAACTACCCAGCAGAAGCTGCTTTGTTCGGCGAATTCCTCATTTCTGATGAAATGCAGCAGCTACGTTACGACGATCACAGGCGCACTTCCATCAGTATGGGTATTACTGTTGAAAGCGAATATACAAACGGCTTCATCGCACAGCTTGCATACGCATTCCCTATGCCTTCAGTTCCTGAAATGAGCGCTTTCTGGGAATCTGCAAACAGCGCTTCTGCAAACATCTGGGACGGTGCTGACGTTCAGACTGAACTTGACGCTCTTGATGCTGCAATCGTAGGCTAATAAATTAATTAACTAACCTCATTTTTTTGATTTTCATTGGTAATTGTTTTACTCGGAACGGAAGAGCACCGTTCCGAGTGTAAACAGTTGAATACTGAAAAATGATAACCGTCTAAAGCAGCCTTTATCATTTTTCCGTAATCAATTGTACATTAACACAAGGTGAGACTATTATGGTGCTTACTTTAAACCGTGATCACTCATCTAAAACTAAGGTACTTATAACAAGTATTCTTTTTATGGGGCTTTCACACATTCTATATCTCAAGCAATATGTAAAGGGCGTTTTCTTCATGCTTATGGAGATTGCCGTAATCCTGCTTTCTCCAAAGATTATTACAGCAATTAAGAACCTTATATCACTTGGTGATCCTCACCCTGAGTTACCGATAAAACAACGTGATAACTCAATCTTCATGATGATTGACGGTATAATGATTTTAGCTGTTGTTTTTCTATTTATACTTATGTATGTAGTTTCTGTAAAGAGTGCACTTTCAGAATACAAGAACTACTGCATAATTGGGTATTTCTCATCAAATACAAAGGTTCTTTCAGGATTTGGAAATAAGTCCTTCCCTATTGTTGGACTTCTTCCACTTGTACTTCTTGTCCTTTTCTTCGTTGTAGTTCCTCTAGTTTTCTCAGCAGCAGTAGCTTTTACAAACTACTCTGCTCCAAATCACCTCTCACCTAACAACACTGTTGACTGGGTTGGCGGTGATAACTTCGCTGCTCTATTTGGCGGCGATGCTACATGGTCAGGTGCATTTGGAAGAGTTGCTGTATGGACACTTGTTTGGGCTGTTCTTGCTACTTTCACTTGCTATGCAGGCGGGCTTATCATGGCTGTACTTCTTCATGAATACAAGTTCCATATCAACCCTATTTTCCGTTCAATTTTTCATTCTTCCATACGCAATACCAACTGTTGTTACTATGCTAGTATGGCAAAACCTCTAAACGGAAGTTTCGGTATTGTAAACCGTATCTTATTGAGCTTGGACTTATGCAGCAAGGAACAGTAATCCCTTGGCTTTCTGACCCGACATTCGCTAAATTCACTTGTGTGCTTATCAACCTTTGGGCAGGTTTCCTACTTCATGCTCCTTACAATGGGTAACGATGACTTTATTAACGAGGACGTTTATGAGGCTGCAAGAATTGACGGCGCTAACAAGTTCCAGATATTCAAGGCAATTACTCTTCCAACTGTAATCTATCAAACAGCTCCGTTGATTATCATGTCATTCACACATAATATCAACAACTTCGGCGCAATCTTCTTCCTAACAGGAGGAAATCCGAAAGTCGCAGACTCAACCACAACATACGCAAAGGGCACGGATATTGTCGTTACGTGGATTTACAACCTGACTGTTAATATGCAGATACAGCTACGCTGCCGTACTTGCAGTTTGTATATTCGTCGTGCTCGCTCCGTTTGCTATAATGAACTTTAGAAATACCAAATCATTTAAGAGGTGAAATGTAATGGCAGAACGTGTTTTAAATAGGGATTTCAGAGCTATCCATAGAGAAAAAGCTCCAAAAGAAAATCGTATAAAGCGCTCCCCTGCTGAGAATTTTGCACGTATATTTGTGTTAGTGTTCACATTAACCTCTCTAATCGTGCTTTATCCGTTGGTTTATACAGTAAGCGCTGCTTTCACACCGGGCAACTCCATTTCAAACCTTAGCATAATTCCTTTTGGGAACGGTTTTACTCTTGAGCATTACGAAAGACTATTTTAATGAAACAAACTACGTGCTTTGGTTCAAAAATACTTTTATAATATCAGTAGGCACTTCAATTTCTACTGTTCTTGTATGTTCAATCTCTGCATACATCTTCTCACGTTTCCGTTTTCAGTTTAAAAAGGGCATGATGATGTCACTTCTAGTACTTCAGATTTTCCCTTCATTCATCGGTATGATTTCTATCTACGTAATTCTTATGCGTATCGGTGGTCTTGACACTCTATGGGGTATGATTCTATCTATCTTGCCGGAAACATTCCGTATAACACTTGGCTTGTTAAGAGTTATATCGACACAATTCCTAGAAGTCTTGATGAGGCTGCTCGTATTGACGGAGCAAGCAATGCAAGAACATTCTTCCAAATCGTTCTCACAAGCAAACCAGTCGTTGTTTTCTTAACAATTACAAGCTTTACAGACCCTTGGATGGAATTTATCTTCTCTAAAATGATTTCTTCGTTCAAGCGAAAATCAGACACTTGCTCTTGGACTTTACAGCTTTGTTACAGACAAGAAAAATGATTTCACTGTATTCTGCGCAGGTGCTCTTTTAGTAGCTATACCGTTCATCATTTTCTTTACTATAACTCAAAAAATGCTTGTAACCTCTCTTGGAGGCGCAGCAGTTAAAGAATAATTAATTAGGCGGTCTTATGCACCGCTTAATTTATGTAATTATTACAATATTATATAAGGATTTTTTATCATGAATACTACTTTTTCTTATAACAATAAGTATCTAACTAAAAATGGTGAGCCTTGGTTCCTATAATGGGCGAGTTTCACTATTCACGCTATCCAAAACAATACTGGCGTGAAGAGCTTTAAGATGAATGCCGGCGGCATTGATGTCGTTTCAACATATGTTATTTGGATTCATCACGAGGAAGTCTGCGGTGAGTACGAGTTCACCGGAAACAACGATTTGCGCTATTTCCATGAGCTTTGTAAAGAATGTGGACTGTATATGTTCCTAAGAATAGGTCCATGGATTCACGGTGAAGTTCGTAACGGCGGTATTCCTACTGGCTTGTTCAAAAGCATGATGATGTTAGAGTGAACGATGAGGCTTACTTTGATGATGTAAAGAAATTCTACTCTAGAGTTTATGAAGAGGTTAAGGGGCTGCTTCATTGGAGATGGCGGTGCAATTATCGGCGTGCAAATCGAAAATGAATATGGTCATTGCGGAGGTCTTCAAGGTGAGGAAGGCGAAGAACATATGCGCACCCTTACTAAGATGGAAAAAGAAATCGGTTTTGATGCTCCTCTTTATACTGCGACAGGTTGGGGAGGTGCTGTTACCGGCGGACTTATCCCAGTTATGGGCGGATATTGCGATGCACCTTGGGCAACAACCACCGAAAAGCTTGAGCCTAGTGGCAACTACGTAATCACTCATGAACGAAATGACCACGGAATTGGCTCTGACCACCACATTGGGTACGGTGTTACTTTTGATTTTAACGACTTCCCTTACCTCACTGCTGAACTTGGTGGTGGGTTGCAGGTTACTAGTCATAGACGATGTGTTTCAAGTGGCACGGATATTGGCGCAATGTCCTTTACAAAGCTTGCTAGTGGCGTAAATCTACTTGGATACTATATGTATCACGGTGGCACAAACCCTCACGAAAGCTTTCTACACTAGAATCAACCGCTACTGGATACTTAAACGACCTACCCGAATACTCCTACGACTTCAACGGCCCTCTTAAAGAATACGGACAGAAGTCAGAAAGCTTTAACGAAATCAAGGTTTTTGCTATGTTTGTAGCTGATTTCGGCAAAGAGTTCTGCAAAATGTCTTCTTACATTCAAAAGGAAGTTCAACTTCTCCGGAAAATCTAGTTGACTTGCGCTACTCCGTAAGAAGCGATGATGAGAGCGGCTATATCTTCGTAAACAACTATCAAAGGCTTTACGATATGGCTGACCATGATAGCGTTGTTCTTTCTGCTAAAATCGGTGAAAAGACTATCTCGCTCCCTCCGATTGATATTAAGAATAAGGACTATTTCTTCTGTCCTATCAACATGAAACTTACTAACGGAACGCTTAAATATTGCACTGCAAGTCCTCTTTGTAAGATTAATGATATGTATGTTTTCTATTCCGACAACACTCCTAAGTATGAGCTTGATGGAAAAGCAGAACTCTTATTCTTGAGCAAGGCAGATGCGCTAAATTCCTATAAAATCAAGCTTGATAAAGAAATATCTCATTATAACTGATGGAATGGTTTGTGAGGACGGAAGCGGATATACGCTTTACAGCGAAAGCACTGCTGAATTTAAGGCTTTCCCTCCACTCTCTAAGACACCGGAAGGGTTTGAAAAAATCAGCTCTAACGAAGATTTTGCAATATATAAAAAAATCATTTCTACGTATCCTTCCTCTGCAAAATTCACGCTGATTTCCGAAAACAACGGGGTTAAGAGGTACTCAATTGATGTTGATATTCCGACTTGCGATGAGGCTTTTGTAAACATTAATTATAGCGGTAATAAAGCAAGACTATACATTAACGGCACTCTTGAAGATGATGATTTTTATACCGGCAAGGGTTGGGCAACTGGGCTAAAGCGCTATGGATTTGTCAAAAACTTTGAGGTTGAGATTTATCCTATCAAGCAAACTGATAAAATTTATCTCGAATTTCCACCAGAATACGAAAACGGCGTTGCTTGCGGCATTGACTCTGCAAATGTAAGCTGCGAATACACAACAAAATCCAGCATTTTAATTTTGATTGCCGCTAAATTTAAATATTTTCTTGGACAACAATAAAACAAGATGCTATAATTAGGAAAAGATGAAAATAAATTTTAAACAGGAGGATACCATTACGGTATTATTTGAAAATATGAAAAACAAAAAACTATTAGCGCTAACCCTATCCGCAATTATGGCGCTCTATTCTTGGAGGGTGTGTTGATGACAGCACAACCGATGTAGATGCTACAACTCCTGTCAGCATGGAAATTATAACCGATGCGAACGGTGAAACAGTTGAAACTACAACCGTTACAGTAGCTACTGAAACAGACCAAAACGGTGAGGTTGTCCAAACAGAATCACAACAGCAGAAACTACTGCTGAAACATCGGCAGAACTGCAAAGCCTATGGAAGTTATCAAAGATGATGATAACAGCTGGGTTTATGAAACAAATGAGGAAATTAAGTCTAGCATTTTCGTTAAAAAAGTTGATGGACTTAGTGAAGATTCATACGTGGAGTTGATATTTCAAGCGTAATCGCTCAAGAAAAGAGCGGCGTTATTTACCGCGACTTCAACGGCAATCCACAGGATATTTTCAAAACACTTAAAGAAAGTGGTGTAAACTACGTTCGTGTAAGAGTTTGGAACGATCCATATGACGCCAACGGTAAGGGTTATGGTGGCGGTAACAACGACCTTGAAACTGCAATTGAAATCGGTAAACGTGCAACTGCAAACGGCTTAAAGCTGCTTGTTGACTTCCACTACTCCGACTTCTGGGCTGACCCTGCTAAGCAGATGGTTCCTAAGGCTTGGGCTGATATGGATATAGACACAAAGGCAAACGCTCTTTATGACTATACAAAGACATCTCTTGAGAAAATGATCGCTGCCGGTATTGATGTCGGCATGGTGCAGATAGGCAATGAAACTACCGGAAATATGTGCGGTGAAAACAACTGGCTTAAAATAACTAAGCTTATGAACAGCGGTTGTAATGCTGTTCGTGCGGTAGATAGAAATATTCTAATTGCAGTTCATTTTACAAACCCTGAAAAGTCACAAAACTACATTCAGTATGCTAAGGTTCTTGCTAACTATAAGGTTGATTATGATGTTTTCGCATCGTCTTACTATCCTTACTGGCACGGTACACTTGAGAACCTTACAGAGATACTTACTACAATTTCAAAGGACTATGGCAAGAAAGTAATGGTAGCTGAAACTGCTTACGGCTATACTCTACAAGACGGCGACAACTACTCCAACACTATCGGTGATGGCGGAGCATTTGTGAAGAGGTATCAGTTCACTGTGCAAGGTCAAACCGACTGTATACGCGATGTAGTACAGGCAGTACACAACGTTGGAAGTGCCGGTATAGGCGTGTTTTACTGGGAGCCTGCATGGATTCCGGTGCCGGGGAATTCATGGGAAGATAGACACCTTCTTTGGGAAGAACATGGTTCCGGCTGGGCTTCAAGCTTCGCTGCTGACTACGACCCTAACGATGCCGGCAAGTATTATGGCGGTTCTAGTTGGGATAATCAGGCAATGTTCGACCATGATGGTAAGCCTCTTGAGTCCCTAAAAGTATTCGGATATGTTTACACCGGTTCAGAGGCTGAGGTTAAGGTTGACGCTATTGAGGACTGCACCATAATAGTTCGTCTTGGCGATGAAGTAGTTCTTCCTAAGACAGCAAGCGCAATCTACAACAACGGCGATAAAAAAGACGTTTCTGTTGTTTGGGAAAACGCAGACCTTGTTGCAATGTCAAAAGGCGGGGTTGCTAAGTACACAGTAAACGGCAACGCTGATGGTGCTGCTGTTAGATGTCAAGTTTCCATGGTGGAAAGTAACTATGCGGAAAATTACAGTTTTGAAGATGAAGACCGTTCAATGTGGATAATCGAAAACATTGACAACGTAACAACCGAACTTGATTTCCAAGAGAAATCAACGGACGCTTCAACCGGAATTTACTCATTCCACTTCTACTCAGACAATAAAGTTAACTTCAAGCTTTCTAAAAGGTTGTAAACTTGAAACCGGGAACATATAACTTCTCCCTCTCACTTCAAGGCGGAGATTGTAACAATCCTGAAATGTACATTTACGCAATTGCTGACGGAAAAGAATACAAGCAAGATGCTAAGGTATCCGGTTGGGTAAACTGGCAAAATCCAAAAATTGAAGGGATAACAACCACATCGGGTGAGATTACCATAGGTATTGCAATCAAATGCGATGCTAAGGGTTGGGGTACAATTGATGATTTCCTTCTAAATCCAGTTGAAAAATAAGCTTCCCTTTCGCTTATATAAAAAGTCTGCACAATTTTAAAATTGTGCAGACTTTTTGCAATATAAGGTTAGCTCTCAAGAACGGCTATCAACTTGTCAAGCCAATTAAGTATATCGGAGAAAACTTCGTCCCTATTTATTTCTCTTAAAATCTCATGTCTTGCATTTGGATATAGCTTCAAAGTAGCGTTTTTGCCAGCTTTAATAAGCCCGTCAAACACTTCCCTAACTCCCTTTCCATAATCACCAACAGGATCCATTTCACCCGAAATTACGAGGATAGGAATGTCGGCTATTATGGAATTATACCACTCATCCATATTCACGAACCTATTAGAAAGGAACAAATCCTTATACGCTGAGGCTGTGAACGTAAATGTGCAATATGGATCTGCACAATACAATTCAACCTCCTTTTCATCTCTTGAAATCCAATCGCTAGTGGTTTTTGGATTCTCATATCTCGAACAATAACTGCCGAAAGCCATCACACCTAGCAATGTTGAACGGTGCTTCTGTCCGAAAATTTTGCATTGAAATGATGCGAGTGCTATCCCCGCTCCGATAAGCGGATTTTTTCCGCCTGTTCCGCAAATTATCGCACCGTCAATTTCTGTGCTATATTTCGATAAATACGCACGTGCGAAAAAAGATCCCATGCTATGTCCAAAAAGTATGTACGGTACTTCCCCGAATTCGTCTTTTGCAATCTTAGTTACTGTATGCAGGTCCTCAACAGCATATCTCCAGCCATCAGACTTCGCCATCCAGCCTAATTCGTCGTCAGAATTTACGGACGCTCCATGTCCGAGATGATCGTTGCCGACAACGGCAATTCCATTGCTGTTCAAGAACGCTGCTATACCGTCATATCGGCGAAAATATTCACACATTCCATGCGAAATTTGTACTACTGCACGCACTTCACCGATAGGACGACATATATAGTAAGCAATTTCTGCAATTTCGTTAGCACTTTTAAACTTTCCAGTAACTTTAAATTCCATATTACTTCCCTTTCAGAGCTTAATAGTAAGGACTGTACTCAATAAATTCAGCATTAGCATAACCCGACATATTGCCATATCTAATGACATACCAATCCCCTGTTTTTCCGTAAATAGTAACCACTGTGCCTTGCGGAAGATAGCCAACAATGGTACTGTTAGTACTAGGCATACTACGGACATTAAGACCACCCGAATTTGTCACAACAGTGCCTTTATGCACAGGGCCTGCATTTACAAATGGTATTCCGAAATAATCAGCAAGCGACTGGACGATATTCCTTGCAATTGCACCTGTGTTATTTTGAAGCCATGTTGGGTATGTGTTAAACATAGTTTTTATCTCTACACTAAAAATTCCAGTTTATTTTGACTTCTCGGTCTTTTTCGTCTGTTTTCGCCCCTATCTCTATGGTATCAACAAATTCTTCTACAATCGCTCTTGTTAGTTTTGTAATATTGGAATATTTCTTAATAATTTCTTGTTTGTTTTTTAAAGCGTTTGCCGTGTCTTGAGCATTGATTATCTGTTGTTTGGCGATTTCACATTTTTTTGTAATCTCGGAAATTTCCTTGTTATACTTTTCGCTTAGGTTTATATATTGTTCTTTTGCAATTGTTCCATCAAGCTTGTCCTCGTATAAAGATATACTTCTTTTTTCGAGAGTTTGAATTTTTTCTTCATTCTGTTTTAAGATGTTTTCAAGAGCTTTAATTTTTTCTTTTTGTGTGTTTACAATGGCAATCTCATCAAAGTTACAATATGTATTGATCAAAGAATTGAATTGTTCAAGGATTATATTTTCCAATATCTTACCACTAATACGAGTTTTGTTAATACAATTCATTGCTCCAACTGAATATGTGCCACACACAAAAGAGTAATACTTTATAGTTCTAGTTTTATTATAGTAGGTGTGTCGTCTCATTGATGTTCCACACTCGGCACAGTACACCTTTCCTGACAAAGCATGAACCTCTTGTGTGATTCTGTTAGCTCTCACCTTACTGTTTAATTTTTCTTGTACTTTTTGCCACACGTCAATATCAATAATGGCTTCGTGACAATCAGGAATCCTTACCCAGTCATCTTTAGGAACTTGTTTGATTTTTTTATTTTTGTAACTAATGCAATGAGATTTACCTTGAGCAAGCGTTCCAATATAAGCCTCTCTTTTTATTATCGAAGGTATGCTTGCAGTTGTCCACAATCCTTTAGAATGACTTTTTTCGTGATTCGTGTTTACATAATTGCTGGATTGTTTTTTATAAGTGCTCGGATTGACTATTCCTAGCTCATTTAATCGCATTACAATTTTACGATACCCCCACCCTTGAACATACCAATTAAATATATTTCTCACAATAGGAGCGGTAGTCTCGTCTATTATAAGGTGGTTTTTGTTGTTTGGGTCTCTTAAATATCCATATGGGGCAAATGCGGCGGCAAATTTTCCGCTTTCACGTTTGTGTTTAAATACTCTGCGAATATTTTCAGACATTTCTTCGCAATACCATTCATTGATCAATCCGCTTATTTGACGTGATTTTTGTTTCCTGCGTCTTGACTATCTACGTGATCCACAGCCCAATAAATCGTACATCCCACTGATAAACTTATTGTGAATGTACCTTTCAATTACCTCCATTTCACGGCTAAACCTTGATTGGGTTTTGCACAATACGATATTAATTTTCCTGTTTTTTCACAATCTGCAAGTAAACGTTGAAAGTCTGGTTTGTTAAATTCAACCATTCGTAATCTTCATCACAGTAAATATCGTAAACTTCCCAGTTTCGTTCACGACAATATTCATAGCAGCATTGATTTTTGCTTTGAATACTTTCGCTTTCGTCTGTCTTTACTTGCTTTCTATCCTCGTCAGATAACCTGACGTAGATTCCGACTTTAACCATTTTTTATTACCTCCAAATGCAATTGAAGTGTGAATAAATCTGGTCGCTTAATACACTGTTATTATACAACACTTTTCGATTTATTTCAACCCAATGCTTATTTTTAAAAAGCTACCACAAAGCAAAAACTTCATGGTAGCTAGTTTGTTTTTAATGTTTTTCTACTTTCAAATCGTTAATTTCTTTGTTTATTAAAACCTCTACTTTTTTAGTGATAATCACTCGTAGTTCCTCTAGGTCGCTTTTGAAAATATTTTCTACTACATATGTATCTTTCATCTCTGTTCTCCCTTCTTGTTTGTTCTACTACAATCTATATTCATTCTCTCTATCTTATTATTCCTCTATAACTCTAAAGTTTTTCATTAAACAATCATTACATAATTGTTCTCCGTCAAAATCTCTTAGCTCGTTAACCTCGTTATTACAAGCGTCACAATAGAAACGAATTACATTTCTATTACTACAAGCCTGTCCCAAACAAGGATAGTTTTCTGTTGCACAACCACAACATTCATTTGTGTACCTTATCATTCTCCTGTTTGTTTCTCCTCCCATTTCTTGCAATCAAAATATTCGTCGGTGAAGTCTGCTCTGTATTCGCTTTCTCCGTTACAACACACACCTTCAGACTCTGCGTAATGATGACAGTTTTTACAGTATTTCTTTTTCTCTGTCCAGTTATAAGTTGCGTCACTGAAAATTTCATCTATTATTTTCTTATCAATTTCATCATTAGAAATCCCATCTTCAATTTCAAGTGTGCCTTTAAACGTACATTCTCCAACTTTTACACTTCCTATATCTAAGTACCATTCAATCACTCTCATTAAATTGTCTCCGCATTAGTACTTCCAAAACCACCATTACGAACATTTGTAGGTTTAACTTCATCTTCCGTTGTAAAGTATGGAAGAATAATTCCTTGAGCGATAGCGTCCCCTTTGTTAATTGTTATCGTCTTGCCGTCATTGGTATCATTGGTTAACTTAATATAAATATGTCCTTCATTATCAGAATAACTGTAATCACTATCAATTACTCCTACGGTATTATCTAGTTGAACACGAGATTTGAAACCTAAAGAACTTCTAGGGAAGATTGCAAGCCACCTGTTCATATCTAAAACCGCCCTTATCCCCATAGGGATTTTTATATTCTCCTTTGGCTCAAGAGAAAAAGAACATGGAGAGAAGAAGTCATATCCAGCAGAACCTGTTGTTGCTCTCCTCGGAATAATTATGTCTTCGTACTCTTGCTC
>JAXGPS010000021.1:0-26227 GCA_040766825.1 Oscillospiraceae bacterium | reverse complement strand
TCACTGCGCATTTATGCTCCGTAGAGTTTTCAGCGACATTCCAAGGGCATTTTGAATTCCCAAATTCAGCATTACTAAAATCAATATCCATGTTTGAGCCAATAAGCTTTTTTATCCTTGAATTCATAGTTTCCTCCTGATTTTACGCTACTTTGCTGAATTTTTTTGAAACTTATAATCTGCCCATACAAGACCGGCAATTAACCAGAAATATGGCGCAACTGTTATTACGCTCACGCTAAAGAACGACTGCACTAGGTATGCGCAAATGGTTGTTGCAATAGCTACTTTTGTCCAAAGCTGACCGTTTGCGAAGAATTCCTTTACGCCACCGAACGCTCTTTTTAGTGTCCACACAGCAAACGCAAGATACACGCCAAAGGAGATAAGTCCCCTTGTTGCTGCGACATATAAAAATTCGTTATATGACTTGTCGAATGAGTTTGGTACAAGGGACATTCCACGGATTTGGTCGTGAATTAGTCCGTCAGGGCCTGTTCCGAAGATAGGGAATTTCAATGCAATAAGGATACTTCCACCCCATGTTTGAGCATAGAAATTCTCAAGTCTTGATGTAAGTGCTCCTGTTGTAAAGCATCTGTAAAAACTGTCTTTAAACGCAATTTCTTTATCCCAGAAGTGAACTATTCCAAGCAAATAAAGTCCTACGTACACCACAACCGCAAATGCAAATGCTGCTAAAATCTTTGTAAGAGGTGACTTCTCAAAGTCTTTGCTTGAGCCTTTTTTTCTTCTCACAAGCTCGATTGCTATTAGAGTCACAAATACAGCGCAAATGCCGATTACTGCAACTACTGAACGTGTGAAAGCAGATGCCACGACGATTAAATCAGCAATAATAATATACACTATGCTCTTATCGCTTTTAGCGTAACACGCTGCCGACATCGCTATTGCAAATCCTATTGTCAAGAGCGTTGCAAGGAAAATTGGCGAGCCAGTTGTGCCGCTTGCAAGGAATATTCCGGTGTTTTCTAGTATAGAAAGGGTTTCTAAGTCCTTGTAGTATGATGGGAAGTTAAACGCTGGAACAGACTGAAGTATTCCGATAACGGCGTTTATTGCAACTATCCCAAGAATTACTTTAAGTAAAGTTTCCGTGTCCTTTTTCGGAGTAATAACCGCCCCAACCAAAAACACGCCTGTATATGCAAGCAGTGAAACTATCCCCTCATATCTTCCGGAAATACCATAAATGACACTGCTCTTATTAATAGCAAACAGTGCAGAAAAACAAGCAAGCACTGCTAATGCCAGAACAAGGATTATGCCCGGATTTTTAACCGATGTTTCCTTTTTAAGCAGAGCGATTACGAACATTAGCACTCCGCCAAAACCGAATATTGAAAGAGCCGCTGAGCCTAAAAACACTGTGCTGCTATTAACAAGATATACAAAACCCACGACTAGAACAAGACAGCACATAGCGATAGTGAACTTTAGTATCATAGAACGCATTTTGCTGGCTTTCATATTTAAAATGAAGTTAGACTTATCCGTTGTACCAAATAAATTCATATTCAATCCTCGTTATTGTTTTTACAAATTACGTATGTCAATGAGATTATTCCTTAGTTATTCTCATTGATATATCAAAGCACTTCACCGAGTGAGTGAGTGCGCCAAGAGATATAATATCCACGCCGGTTTGTGCCACTTCACGAATGTTTTCGAGGGTGATGTTTCCGCTAGCCTCAAGCTTTGCTCTGCCCGAAGTGATTTCAACTGCTTTTTTCATATCAGCAGGGCTCATATTGTCAAGCATTATTACGTCTGCACCAACCGAGATTGCCTCGTTCAATTCATCGAAGTTTCTAACCTCAACTTCAATCTTCACCATATGTCCTGTTTTTGAACGCAAAGCCTCTACTGCTTTTGTAAGACTTCCGTATGCATCAATATGGTTATCCTTTAGCATTGCGCCATCGGAGAGGTTGAAACGGTGATTTCTCCCCCCGCCTGCAACAACTGAGTATTTTTGTAATGCACGAAGTCCCGGCAAGGTTTTTCTGGTTTCAACGATAGATGCGTTTGTACCCTCAGTAAGCTTAACGCATTCGTTTGTTGCTGTTGCAATACCCGACATATGCTGAACAAGGTTAAGAGCTGTCCTCTCGCCCTTTAACAGCGTCTTAGTGTCGCCGAAAATTGTTGCGATAATGTCACCCTTCTTAACTGCTGTGCCGTCTTTAATATGTACCTCAACCTGTACATTTTCATCAAGCAGTTTGAAAACCCTTGCTGCAATTTCAATTCCTGCAAGCACTCCGCTGTCCTTTGCAATGAATACTGCTTTGCTAACTGAACCATCTGGAATTAGGTAATCAGTAGTCACGTCAACGTAGTTAATATCCTCTGTAATAGCACGTTTAATTATATCATCAATATAAAATTGTGGTAAGGTCATCATATTAAAAATCTCCTTTCAATAAGGGGCTTCAGCCCCGTCATTCAACACACGACTGGGGCGATGCCCCTAAGGGTTTCAGTTGGTTATTGTATCCCCAACTGAAAGACTAATATGGAACGCCGCCTAAGAGGCAGAGAACATAAGTCGTGATTATATTACTTCTTTTAGAATAAGATACGCCACTGTTGCAAGGGATTTTGCTTCAATATAGTCAGCATTTACAATGTAGTTTCCGTTTTCAAGTTGATTGCGAATTTCAACAATTCTTTCGTACCCCTCAAGAGTTGCTTTGTTATCCGGAATTACGAAATATCCCTTTTGCATAATTCTGCGAATTTCTGTGCGTATTCCTTGCGGCATAGGCTCTGCGTCCTTTTTAACCTCAAAAGGATAGTCCTCATAAGTTTCTGGAGCATCTTGCATTTTACTTGCAATATCCATCGCCGCTTGGCGTGAGAATACAAGTGCTTCTAGCAATGAATTGCTCGCAAGACGGTTGTTGCCGTGAATACCTGTGTGAGCGCACTCGCCGACTGCGTAAAGGTTCTTTATCCTTGTTTCAGCCTTGATATTTACATTAATTCCGCCCATTAGGTAATGCTGGCATGGGAAAATCGGAATGTAATCCTTAGTTAAGTCAAATCCCAGCTCCAAAAGATGCTTGTAAATCATAGGGAAACGGTTCTTCAAAAACTCTGAGTCTTTATGAGTAATGTCAAGGAAAAATTCGTCCGAACCTGTCCTCCTTGATTCCATAATTATAGAATGAGAAACGACATCTCTTGGCGCAAGCTCAAGCCTTTCATCGTAATTGTGCATGAAACGTTCTTTGTCACAATTGAGAAGATACGCCCCCTCGCCTCTTACAGCCTCTGAAATGAGGAAACACTCCCTCGTGTGCTTGTCATTAAATGCCGTTGGGTGGAATTGAACTAAATCCAAATTCTTAATTTGAGCACCAATTTCATACGCAAGAGTGATACCGTCACCTGTTGCAATTGCTGAATTTGTGGTGTATTCGTAAACTCTGCCGATACCTCCTGTCGCCATAATGAGGAAGTGTGAATTGTAATACAAATGCTCCTCGCCCACTAGAATGTCCGCTGAAAATCCGGTTGAGGTTTGCTTAACATCACAAAGCAGCGCATACTCAAGAATTTCGATGTTTTCATGCTTTTTAACTTCTTCTAAAAGCTTGCATACCAATTCAAAACCCGTTGCATCTTTATGGTGGAAAATCCTATGCCTAGAATGCCCTCACTCAAGAGTTTTGTGATATGTACCGTCAGGATTTTTGTCTAAATCAACCCCAAAACTGATAATTTCTTCAATATCGTGAGCAGCCTCTGTTACTAGAACCTTGAGTGACTCAAGATTGTTTTTAAAGCCGCCTGCAATAAGAGTATCGTTAGTGTGAAGCTGAATGTTGTCGTCCTCAGACTTATAGACAGCGGCAATTCCGCCTTGAGCAAGGGATGAATTACATAGCTTTACGTCACGCTTTGTAATTAAAAGCACCTTTAAATTCCGTGGTAAATTGATTGCAGCATAAAATCCGGCTGCACCAGTTCCCACTACTATGACATCATAATTTTTAGACATGATAAGTCTTCCCTTCAGTAAGTAACGCTTTGTTGTATAGTACAACTTATTTAAATGTTGGTTGTTTTTGTAAATAGGTTAAACTTATTTTATTATATCATACTTTAGAGTTAATTGCACCTATTTATTTGTAGAAGAATGGCTTGATATGTCAGGATTTTATATTAAAATTGCAATAAAACCCCTTGTTGACAATTATTTTTCAGTGTGTTATACTAGCTTCAAGTTAAAAACGCATAGCGTTTTTAATATATAATTTTCCTATCTCACAGATTATGAATAAACGGAGGATAAACGAATAATGATTATTAAGTAATTCGCATGAAACATTAAATACTGTCGGTCATTTGCTTTGTAGATGGCTTTGATTTTTATGTGTATGCTAATTATTTATGCTGATTATCATTTTCGGGGAAGGATTTCGTTTGTTTACAACCTTTTTCTAAAATTATAATCACTTCTCGGCAGAATAACCGTGGAGTGTTTTTTTGTTTCACATCACAATACGATTTTTAATCTAATACAAATACGAGGTACGTCTATGCAAATGCACGAAAATAAAATTGAAGAAACCGTCAAGGCGATACTAATCGCTGTTGACACTGGGGAGTTTGATGCAGAGCGTTCCCTTGCAGAGCTTGAAGAACTTGCTAGAACCGCAAAAGCTGAGGTTGTTGCAAAGGTTACGCAAAAAAGACCTTCTCTTGATGTTGCGACCTGTCTTGGCACAGGAAGACTTGAAGAAACGGCCGAGCTATGTAAAAGCTTAGAGCCTGATTTAATCATTTTCGACCACGAATTAACGGCAACACAAATACGAAATATCGAGAAAATACTTGAAGTTCACACCATTGACAGAACTATGCTTATCCTTGATATTTTCGCAAGCAGGGCAATTACTAGCGAGGGAAAACTTCAAGTTGAGCTTGCACAGCAAAAATACCGACTTCCACGACTTGCAGGTATCGGAATTTCGCTTTCAAGGCTTGGCGGCGGTATCGGCACAAGAGGCCCGGGTGAAACTAAGCTTGAAACCGACAAACGTCACATTAGACGAAGAATTACATTCTTAGAGGACGAATTAAAAGAGCTAAAAAAGAAAAGGGAGCTTGTTCGTAAGCGCCGTAAAAAAGATGGGGTAACTTCCGTTGCTATTGTTGGCTACACAAACGCCGGCAAGTCCACTCTCCTAAACACGCTGACAGGCGCTGGGGTGCTTGCCGAAAACAAGTTATTTGCAACTCTTGACGTCACTGCAAGAGGGCTTGAACTGCCAGACGGAAGAACAGTTCTGCTGTCTGATACAGTTGGACTTATTTCAAGGCTTCCTCACCACCTTGTCGAAGCGTTTAAGTCCACTCTCGAGGAGGCTGCAAACTCCGACTTAATAGTGAATGTAATTGATGCGTCTGACAAAGATGCCTTAGAGAAAACAAAAGTTACAGAAAAGCTCCTCTCCGAGCTTGGTTGCGATGGTATTCCGAAAGTGAATGTCCTTAACAAGTGCGACTTAGTCCCTGCTGACGATATTGCAGAGGATTTCAACACAGTTAAAATCAGTGCCAAAAACGGAGCTGGGCTTGAAAGATTTCTTCAAGTTGTCGCTGACACTCTTCCAGCCACATCTAAGCGAATGAAACTGCTTATCCCTTTCAGCAACGGACAAATAATCAGCAAAATACGTCAAGAGGGCAAGGTTTTCTCTGAAGAATACACTTCAGACGGAACATTAATTGACGCACTTGTTGACCACAAGCTGTATTCAGCGGTTGATGAATATAAGGTTTAACAAAAACTCCGATAAGATAGCATCTTATCAGGAGTTTTTTTGTTATTCTATTGCCTTTAGCGAAGTCGCCATATCAATGCTTTTTCAATCTAAAGTGCAGAGAGAAATTAACTATAAAAGTGAACGCTAGTGTTATTGCTGCTACGCATATACAAAAGTATACCACGGCAAATCTGGGGAGAAACCCAGTCAACCTCTGCTGTCTTAATTACAAACTGTTCAAGGAACACCCCCAGCACAAACCCGACTATGTACCTAGAACAGCTGAAATTGTGTTTCTCACGATAAATGTGTACGCCGAAACCTCCGAGTCGTAGAAACCTAGTACTTTTATTGTCGCAAGCTCTCTTATTCTTTCGTTTACGTTGATGTTTTGCAAGGTTATAAAGTACTACAAAAGCAAGTGCGCCTGAGGCAACAATAATTACAACAATGAAGTCAAGACTTCCTATCATGTCACTAAATTTCGAGCCTCCCGATGTGGAATATGTTATTCCAAGCATACTATCGTGGCTGAGAATATCCTCTGAAAGCTGGTCGCTGTCATCTGGATTGTGCATATTACCAATTATAACATTAACCTTTTGGTCTGGGTAAATTGATGAGTAGGTGTTGTTGGAAATGTAAGCGTAGTTGAACGCATAATTCTCCGTAATTGCACTAACCTCAAGCGGAACGCCTGTTTGTTCAAGAATAATTTTATCGCCAACAGAAACGTCAAGCAACTTGCTAGTTTCTCGTTGATAACAACGCTGTTTCCCTCAGGTATTTCAATCGGCTTATGTCCCTTTTTCTTGTACGAAGGGAGATAAACTCGTTAATCCTCTGCGGTTCAGACGGAACAAACACATATGCTGTTGCATCATCTTTATCGGAAAAAACATCTATCTGTTTTTGAATGGCTGTCATGCTAGTTGAAACGTACTCGCTTGTGTCTCCATTATTAGCCTGATTTCGTCCTTTTGTTCTTGCGGATCATCATCCTTAATCATTGCAATGAAATCATAGTTGAAAATCTCGCCGTATTGCTTATCTACAATTGCGCTTATTGAGTACTTAACTCCAAATCCGGTGATATCAAAAAAGCAGTACAACCTGCAACTCCGACTACTGTCATAAGCACTTCGGCTTGCATATCTGAAAATATTTCTAACCGTTACTTTTTGAGTGAATTTCATTCTTTTCCAAATGAACGTAATCTTCTCCTCAAGGAATACTCTTTTTCCGTTCTTTGGAGGCTTTGATGTCTCATAAGCTGCGCCGGAACAGAAACAAGCTCCTTACGGCAAGCTGCAAGCGACGAAACGCCTGTGCAGGCAAGTGCTACTATCAAGCAGCCTATTGCATAGTCCCACTTGAACTGTGCAACTATCGGCGGCATACAGTACATCATTCTATAAGCGTTAAAAATATGATGTTCGGCAGCACGTTAAATCCTAAAAGTCCTGCAAAAACGCCCACCACGCTCGCTGTAAATGCAAATATTAAGTACTGCATCATTATGCTTCCACGTGAATAACTTAACAGTGCTTTTAGAGTGCCTATTTGTGTTCGTTGTTCCTCAACCATTCTTGTCATTGTAGTAAGACAAACAAGTGCAGCTACAAGCACAAAGAACACTGGGAAAACCTTAGCAATTGCGTCTATTCTCTCGGAATCATCTTCAAAGCCCGGTAATCATTTTTGACTTGTCCTGTCAAATACATATAAGTTTGGAATCGTTAGCTATCTTAGCAACGTCTTTTTCTACATCATCAAGCTTTTTCTTACCATCTTCAAGCTCGATTTTAGCGTCAGCAAGTTCCTTTTCAGCATCGGCACGTTCGACAGCAAGCTCCTTTTCGCCGTCCTCAAGTTCCTTCTCACCGTCAGCAAGTTCTTTTCCTGCATCGTCAAGTTTTTTTGCTGCGTCCTCGATTTCTATTTGTGCATCAGCAAGTTCTTTCTCGCCGTCTGCCTTTGCTTCGCTAAGTTCTTTCATTCCGTCTGCATATTCTTTTTCGCCGTCTAGCAGCTTTTGATACGCATCTTCAAGTTCTTTCTTGCCATCTGCAAGCTCCTTTTCGCCCTCGGCTTTCTTTTCGGCAAATTCAATTTCACCGTCAATTAATCTGCTCGCCCTCCTCAATTTTGCTCCTTAGCTCTTGAAAATTGTGCTGCTGCGCAAGTTCGTCTGCTGCTGCTTTCAGGCTTGGGTAGCTGCAAGCACTGCGCCTGTCATATCAAGTTGAGGCTTTGAGGCGGCATAAGCGTTGCTTCAAGGGACAGTATTTGTGAGAGCAGATACTGCGCTTCTGGGCTGTTTGGATCTGTCATTTGGTAGGTTTGCTTTAAAGGTTTCAAGCGTTTCAACGCCTGTTTGATAGTCTGCTAGTCCTGCTCATATTGTTTAACTCCCGTTTGGTATTGAGAAACGCCGCTTGCGTACTGCGCAACACCTTCATCATATGCAGCAAGTCCATCATAATATTGCTGTTTGCTTTCCTCGAAAAGCTCCGTCCTTCTTTGAGTTCTTCTTCAGCGTCGGCAATCTTTTCGTTAAACTCTTTAACGCCGTCTTCGTACTCTTTTAGACCGTTATTATATTCTTTCCATGCCATCGTCAAGTTCGGCTCTTCCGTCAGCAAGTTCTTTTTCGGCATCGGCAATCTTTTCGTTGAATTCCTTAACACCGTCTTGATATTCTTTTAAACCGTCGTTATATTCTTTAATGCCGTCCTCGTATTCTTTTCTTCCGTCGGCGAGTTCTTTCCTTCCATCGGCAAGCTCCTTTTCGGCATCGGCAATCTTTTCATTGAATTCCTTGACTCCATCTTCATTCTTTTAAACCGTCGTTGTATTCTTCTCTTGCATCAGCAAGTTCTTCGTTCGCATCTGCAAGCACCCTCTGAACTAAGTTAGGCAGAATAAATTCCTCTCCATAAGCTTCGAGATAGTCTATTGTTTGCTCAATTCTTCCCTCGTACTCCTCGGTGTAAGGCGCCATTCCCTGCACGCTGTTAAGGGTTAAGAATATATCCGTATAGTTTTCGTAGGAAAATGCTTCGTCCATGAGCAAAATATATGTATCAAGCGAGCCGTTTCCAAGGCTCGTTGCACCACGCTCAAAACCAACATACATCGGCCAGCGAACAATGCCGACAATTGTGTATGTGTCGCCGCTTAGTATGTCCTCAAGCTCCCTCTCGCTATCGTTTGTAAGGAATGTGATTTCGCCGCCAATATCCAAATAACCTTGAGTCATTGACGTTATCTCAATGAGGCATTCGTTCTTGTTTTGCGGCATTCTTCCCTCAATAAGCTCAGGAGCGTTTATGTTGCCTGTGCTATCTAATGAATATACCTTTGCTATGAAATCCGCACGTTCCTCCATATCTATGAAAAGGTCGGCTGAATATCCTGCGTATAGTGACTTTATATCATCATATTCGCTGATTTGCTCAACGCTTTCCTCATCAAAGCCAACACTTGAGAGCATATGTATGTCCATAAGATTGTAATCTTCATAGTATTTCTTCGCCGTCAAGAGCATATCGGGGCAAGTAGCCTTTAATCCTGCAAAAAAAGCACTGCCTATCGCTATAATCGCAAGTATAGAAAAAAATCGGCTTTTTGTCGCCCACACTTGACGCAAAGTATCTTTAATAAGCGTTTTATTCATTTCTTACCACTCTATTTCTTCAACAGGGGTTGGATTTTCGTTAATGATTATTTTTGAAACTTTGCTGTTTTTCATTTTAATAACTCTGTCAGCCATCGGACAAATCGCTTGATTATGAGTGATTACGATTACTGTCATTCCTTTTTTACGGCACATTTCCTGCAAAAGAGCAAGTATTGTTTTGCCTGTGTTGTAGTCAAGCGCACCTGTTGGCTCGTCACAAAGCAATAGCTTCGGACTCTTAGCAAGCGCTCTTGCAATAGAAACTCGCTGCTGTTCACCGCCTGAAAGCTGTGCTGGGAAGTTGTTGAGTCTATCCCCAAGCCCAACTTGACAAAGTACTTCTTCCGGGTCCATAGCTTTCTTACAAATTTGAGTCGCAAGCTCAACGTTTTCCCTAGCAGTAAGGTTTTGAACTAAATTATAAAACTGGAATACAAAGCCTATATCGTATCTTCTGTATTTTGTGACTTCTTTTTTGCTGTACTTTGCAATATCTTTTCCATCAACAATTACCTTGCCGCTGTCACAGCTATCCATTCCCCCAAGAATGTTAAGTACAGTAGTCTTTCCTGCACCACTAGCACCTACTATTATTACAAACTCGCCCTTTTCAACGCTGAAATTAACTCCGTCTGAGGCTGTAATTATAACCTCACCCATCCTATACCTTTTATATACATCTTTAAACTCAACAAAGCTCATTCTAATTCCTGCTTTCTTTAGAAATTTTCTTTCTGAAAATCCCCCCGAAAAATTACGTTACAAAATACTATTAATTTGATTGTACCACATTTTGACGATTTTTTCATTAGTCATTTATTATAAATTAACGTATTTTTTTAGCGAATGCTTGAACATTATTGACTATAAAGTTGTTTGATGTTATAATTTCGATACCAAGATTTAGTTAGGAGGGGAATTATATGCAAAATATCGGCGGTTCCGTTTTGGCTTCGCTTGGCGTTTCTGTGTTTTTCACTCTAATTTTCCCTGTAATTTTGGTTGTTGTATTAAAGGTGCGTAAAAAGATTACTTTGTTTCCAATTCTAATGGGCGTTGCTTCGTTTACTGTTTCTCAACTGTTTACTAGGCTGCCCTTAATAAGCATTCTTTCGGCTACTGAATGGTGGAAAACCTTTTCTGCAAATACTGTTCTGTATGTCTTTGTCCTTTCTCTTACTGCCGGGCTTTTTGAAGAATCGGCACGTTTGATTTTCGCTGTAAATATGAAAAAACACCAATCCGCTAAAGACTCGCTCTCTTTTGGAATAGGTCACGGCTTGTGGGAGAGTATGACGATTGTCGGTTTGTCCGTGTTAAGCACTTTTATAGTTGCGCTTCTATTGAACAATGGTACACTTTTGCAGATGAAGGATACTTTGGGTGAGGGTCAATACCAAACACTCGTCACTCAATTAACCTCTCTTAACGAAAAGACTGTTTTCTTAGGTGTTCTTGAGCGTTTAAGCTCGGTTATATTCCATATTTCAGCATCTATTATAGTTTTTTCCGGAGTGGTTAGCAAGAGATATTGGTTTGGATTTATCGCCCTTGCTTTGCACACCGTATTTAATATGCTCGGCGTTTTACTCTCGAATTTAAGCCTTGAACTTGCAGAGTCTGTACTGTTTCTTTCGTCGGTATTTATCCTCACTTTAGCTATACACCTACGGGATATTTCCTATCCAAAAGAAGATGAATTTTCAGAAGAAAACATCGAAAATGATGAAAACTTAATAGAAACAAAAAATGATGCTGCAGAGTAAATTCTACAACATCATTTTTATTGTTTAATTCTACTTTCGCACAAGTACTGCTGCGCTTATTCCGTGTATTGCATATCCGTCCTTGACCTCTCCCGTTGGGATTGTGCCGACTGAATAAACGTCTGCAAGGATTTCAAATTCACCGTCTAAAGGAACAAAATGCGCATCTTCATCGGAATTGAAAAGCACTATAAATTTATCTGCAATTTCCATTCCAAGGAGTTTGTCGTGAAGGTTCGGAATTAGCTTTACTTCTGCATCGCAATTTCTGAATTCATCGTACTCCCTGCGTAATTTGATTAGTCCTTTGTAGTAGTCCACTACGTCTTTATGCTCGGACTTTCTCTGCCACTTAATGCTGTTCACTTTGTCCGATGAGCGGTAGCTGTTATGATCAAACCCGTCCCCGTCCTCGCACGGCTTTGAACGCAAGAACTCCTGCCCTGCCTGAATGAATGGTATCCCTCTTGATAGGAATGTCACTGCTGCTGCTAACTTGTCCATTTTCACTCTGTCTTGCTCAGACTTCTGCTCAGATGTGTAAGAAAGCTTATCCCAAAGGGTGAGGTTGTCATGTGCCTCAACATAGTTTACTACCTGATATGGTCCTTTCGACCAGCTCTTAGCTTCATTGCCCTCGTAGCCCTCTCCGCCAAGGATTGCCCTTTTTAGATTAGCACGATTCATGTCACCGCCGTTGACAAAACCACCGCTTATATTTGTGAAAACATTTCCCTTTACCAAGTCACGGAAATCATCACTGAAAAACGCCACTCTCGGCATAAGTCTTGCATTGTATTTCAATGCTCTCCAGCTAGCTGGGAGAGGTGAATTTCCGCCGGTCCAACCCTCGCCGTAAAGAATGACATTCGGGTTTATTTCTGATAATCTGTCGGAGATAATGTTAACCGTTTCTATATCATACACGCCAAGCAAGTCAAACCTAAACCCATCAATTTTATATTCTTTTGCCCAATAGCAAAGGCTGTCAACAATAAACTTCCTCACCATTGGTTTTTCTGTTGCAAGCTCATTTCCGCAGCCTGATGCGTTGGAATATTCCATATCATCAAAACGGTAGTAGTACCTTGGGTAAATCTTTGAAAAAGCTGAAGAACGTGTGTTGGCTGTATGGTTATAAACCACGTCCATAATGACTCCTATCCCCTCGTTATGTAGAGCCATTACTAACTGTTTAAGCTCGTGAACTCTCAACGCTCCGTCATATGCGTTCTTAGAGTACGAACCCTCTGGGAAGTTGAAATTTTGAGGATCGTATCCCCAATTGAATTGAGGCTCATCGCTGCTCTCATCAACCGTCTTAAAGTCGAAAATCGGCAAAAGATGTACGTGCGTAACGCCCATTTCTGCAATATGATCAATGCCTACGCTGTTCCCGTTTTTGTCAACAAGTCCCTTTTCTGTGAAGGCAAGGAATTTGCCCTTATTCTTGAAAGGAACGCTCTGGTCCATAGAAAAATCCCTAACGTGAAGTTCATATAAAACTGCGTCAGTAGGTCTATCAAGCTTTACATAATCGGTATTTTCCCAACCCTTAGGGTTTGTGCGTGAAAGGTCGATTACCATCCCTCTCTCGCCGTTTACACCGCCTGCTTTAGCGTAAATATCAATGGTTTCGATAGTTTGCCAGCCAAATGTTACAACGTAGGTGTAATACACCCCGTCAAGATCTCCCTGTATTTCTGCCTGCCATACTCCGTACTCGTCTTTAAATAAATCCGTAGTTTGATAGCTTTGTTCAGCTATACAGCTCTTGTACAAATTCACTTTTATCACGTCAGCCAACGGCGACCACACTTTAAATACAGTGCTTTCCTTTGAATAAATAGCACCTAATTCCCCATTATAACTTTCCGTCATCTAAGTTCACCAACTTTGTAAAAATATATTTTGGTTTTGCCGTAATATTGTGTTACGGCAAAACTTTTCAAATAACGCTTAGTCTATATTAACCTTTTTAACGTGCCAAATCTCACTTGCATACTGTTCAATTGTACGGTCGGAGCTGAATTTGCCTGCGTTAGCCATGTTAATCCAGCATTTCTTTGCAAAACCTAGACGATCATTATAGTCAGCGTTTGCAAGAAGCTTCGCCTCTACATATGAAGTTAAATCCCCAACAACATAGTAATGGTCTGGCTTGTGCCATGATGCACCTTCCATAAGCGCAAAGTACAATTCACGGAACATTCCTGTGCCGCCGTCTGAAAGTGTTCCGTCGATAAGCGCACTAAGCACTCTCTTTATCTTCGGATCCTTTTCTGAAATAACTCGTGGATCGTATTTTGGCATAATTTCGTCAAGTTCTTCAACCTTTGCTCCAAAGATGTAGTTGTTCTCCTCGCCTGCTTCCTCGACAATTTCAACGTTTGCGCCGTCAAGTGTGCCAAGAGTAACTGTACCGTTCAGCATGAACTTCATGTTTCCTGTACCTGAGGCTTCTGTTCCTGCCGTTGAAATCTGCTCAGAAATATCAGCTGCTGCAACAAGCTTTTCAGCGTATGTTACACGATAGTTTGAAACAAACACAACTTGAATAAGGTCCTTAGTTTCAGGATCGGAATTAACAAGCTTTGAGATTTCATTAATTAGCTTAATAATGCCCTTTGCACGAACATATCCCGGTGCAGATTTCGCCCCGAAAATATATGTTGTAGGATTGAAGTTCTTAATAGATCCGTCCTTAATTCCATAGTAAATATAAAGGATTGAAAGCGCATTCATAAACTGACGCTTGTATTCGTGTAAGCGCTTAATCTGAATATCAAAAATTGAGGTTTTGTTTATTTTAACGTCTTCGCACTTTTCAATGTAGTCTGCAAGCTGGGATTTCTTTTCGTTCTTTATGTCCATGAAACGGCGAAGAACTGCTGTATCATCAGCGTACTTTTCAAGTGACTTTAGTTTATCAAGATCTGTAACCCACTCATCACTGCCCAAAAGCTCGGTAATAAGCGAAGACAGCTCCTTATTGCAAAGTGCAAGCCAACGGCGTTGTGTAATACCGTTAGTTTTGTTTTGGAAGCGTTCAGGATATAGCTCATACCAGCTTTTCAGCGCTGTATTTTTAAGAATTTCTGTATGAATAGCTGCAACTCCGTTTACATATGAGGACGCAAATATCGCAATGTGCGCCATATGAACGGTATCTTTTTGGATAAGCTTCATCTTTTCAATTTTCTCTATCGGAAGGTCCTTTTGATACATTTGCCATGATGAACCGTTCATTGTTGAAGAATGATAGCGTAAACTTCTGGAATTACGCTCTCCATTAAGTTTGCGTTCCACTTTCAAGTGCTTCAGCCATTATTGTATGATTAGTGTAAGCAAAGGTTTTCTTTGCAATAGTATATGCTTTTTGAACGTATAACTCCTCTTCAGTTATCATTTTACGAATAAATTCCGAAGTGCTATAACAGGGGTGAGTATCGTTCAATTGAATTGCGTTCTTCATGAAATTATCAAGTGTAGTAAACTTTGCTTTATGCTTTTTCATGAGGTCGGCAATTGCTGCTGCACTAAAGAAATATTCCTGCTTCAAGCGAAGAATTTTGCCGGCATCTGTGTCATCATTAGGGTAAAGTACTCTTGAAATATCTGCTGCCTTACGCCAGTTCCTCTGCGCTCGCCTCATCATACTTCTGATCGTTGAAGAGCTGGAAGTCGAAAGTATTCACCGGCTCTGCTTGCCAAAGACGTAAAGTGCCTATATTCTTCGTTCCATATCCGATTACAGGATAGTCATAAGGTACTGCTAAACAGCCGGTCAGCATACTTTCCCACTTCAACTGCATCGCCTTCACACGCTTGCTCCAAGCATCGCCGCATTTCATCCAGTCATCAGCAGCCTCGTTTTGAACTGTCTCTTTAAATGATTGCTTCGAAAAGTCCGTATTTTGTATCTAATTCCGTATCCGTCAACCGGCAATGAGAGTGTTGCTGCGCTGTCTAAAAGCAAGCTGCAAGTCTGCCAAGTCCGCTGTTTCCAAGAGCAGCGTCCTCAATTTCTTCAAGGTCTGCAAGGGAAATTCCCATTTCTGCAAATTCAGCCTCTGCCTGCTCGGCAATCTCCAAGACAAAGCAGATTGTTATAAACTGCACGACCAACTAAAAATTCCATTGAAAGATAGCTTGCCTTTTTAACGTCAAGGTGGGCTTTTTTGCTCTTTGCCCAGTCCTCTGAAATATCCTCCATTACGATAGCGGAAAGTGCGTCATGTGCCTGCTGTGGAGTTGCATTCTTTGGATAAGTGCCGTATTTTGAATTTAGGTGAGCTGCAACTTCTCCTTAAAATTAAGCATTTTCATATATTTAATCCTTTCTTAACCTCTATTTGAAAGTGTCGTTAGTTCCTTTAGGTACTGTGCAATTTCCTCTGTGAAATCACTCTCTAAGGCTCTCCAACGCCAATTGTCACCAACGGTTGATGGTATGTTTATACGCAGAATTATCATATCCGTGCAAATCTTGAATAGTAGTAATTGCTGTATCTCGTGCTAAGCCACGCAAGTTTAATAAACCCATTCGCTATATCTATCGTCGGTAAGTAGCGTCGTTGTCTGCTTTTGGATCAAATGCAAACTGCAGCACCTTCATTCCGGGATAACCTGCCTGTTTTAGTAGTTTTCTTACCGAAGGAGTAATATTCCTAAGTCCTCTGCAATAATCCCGTTGTCATTGCCTGTGCCGATTTAATCGCCTTGAAAAAGCCTACTTCGACCATCGCACCATATACCATTATGTGCAGTCTTTTCGCCGAATGGAATTGCGTAATAACGGTCAAATCCGATAAAATGGTCAATCCTTGCAAGGTCGTATATGGATTTTGCAAACCTTACTCGCTCTATCCACCACTTGTATCCGTCAAGCTTCGTCTTCTCCCAATCGTAAATTGGATTTCCCCAAAGCTGACCGTCTGGTGAGAATATATCAGGCGGGAAGCCTGCTACAACGATAGGATTTCTATCTTCATCAAGCTGGAAAAGCTCTGGCTCGCACCAAACTTCTGCACTGTCATAAGCAACATAAATCGGCATATCCCCGATAATTTTTATTCCCTTATCGTTTACGTATTTTTTAAGCTCAAACCACTGCTTGTAGAATTCATATTGCATAAAGCTCCAAAAGTCAACCTCATCGGCATAATCTTTAAAAGCCTTTGTAATCGCTTTTTTATCTCTATTGCGAAGCGGCTTTTCCCACTCACTCCAAGGCTTGCCGTCATGTGCGAATCCTGAGCGTCATGAACAACGAATAATACGTCCTTTATCCAATGCTCATTTTGCTTGATATACTCAATGTAGTCCTCTGCTTTCCATTTTTTTAAATCTGTCATGTAAAAAGCTAAAACTTTGAATATATTTTCAGCGCGTTCCGTATTCTATATATCTATCAGTTACGCACTATCTTTTAATTTCTGTATACTCTTCTTGTTTTCTAAAAGTCCGTCTTTTTCAGTTTTTCAAAACAAATAAAGTACGGATTTCCCGCAAAATCGAAAAACTCTGGTAAGGTGAGTCGCTGCACTTGTAGGTGAAAGCGGGAGTATCTGCCATATTTTCTGTCCGCTTCTTTCTCTAAATAATCTGCAAAAACTATATGCCTCTTTGCCAAGTTTGCTCATGCCATACTTGTTTGGGAGGCTTGCTATGTGCATACAGTCCACTGCTGCGTGTGTTTTTTGCTCTGCGTTTACTCATGTTTCTATCTCCTTCTAGCAGGATACCGACTCGCCTGCTTTATATTTCGCCTCTACTTGAATATGCCTAGAAGCAGCGTTATTATCTATCATTTCTGCTAGTAATTTTATTGTAAGTTCTGCGATTTGCTGTGATGGCTGTTCCATTGTGGTTATCCTCGGACAAGTGAATTCTGTCATCATTATCCCGTCAAAACCCAGCACCGAAACATCTCTCGGAACTGCTTTGCCCATATCGGCAAGCGCCCTCACTGCACCTATTGCCATTATATCCGACATAGCAAATATTGCAGAAATATCAGGGTTCCTTTCCATAATCGCCTTTGTAGCTTCATATGCATCATTAAATGTGTATGACGACTTTTGTGTGTATTTTAGCTCGCTATTATTCTTTTCAAAACCCTGCTTTACTCCTAAAAATCTTAGCTTAGACGGGTTCGGGGTTTCTACATCTCCTGTTATTACGCCGATTTCAGTATGCCCTTGCTCAAAAAGATGGTCTATTGCCCTCTTTCCTGCATCAATGTCATCAATGCAAACCGATGAAAGGTTAGGAAAATCCAATTCGCTTGCATTTGTCGTACTTAACACGCACGGCACTTGAATTTGTGAAAACTCATTCTTAAAATGCTCTAAGTTGCCGCCGAGAAAAATTATTCCCATAGGCTTCTGTTCACGGCAAATTTTAACGGCAGTTCTAACTTCGTTATCCTGCTCGTTGAGATAGTGAAGAACTATAATTGCGCCAGTTTTGTCTGCATAGGCTTGAATATTCTCAATTATTGCTGAGAAAAACATATTCATGCTGCCCTTTACCATAAGCACAATCGATTTCCCTGCTGAACACTTGAGATTTCTTGCGTTTTGGTTGGGAATGTAGTTGTTTTCAGCTACTATCTTTTGAATTTTCTCTCGGGTTTCCTTGCTTATATCGGAATGCCCGTTGAGCGCCCGTGATACTGTGCTAACGCCGTATCCCGACAGCTTCGCAATGTCTTTGATTGTCATTATGAGCATTCCTTTCTAATTTTATGGAAACGTTTTCGGTAACGTTACCGAAAACGATAATACCATGTATTACATTCTTTTTCAAGTAAATATCTTCTTTTTTAATGAAAAATAGCATTTTGACAAAAACCTATGTGTTTTTTTAGTTATTATACTAAGAACCCACAGGGTTTAACGGAAAATTTATGACAGCAGCGGCACAATTAAGTATGTGCATTTTTCGGTTGAAATTACTTTACGCTTGAAAGAAAGGTTCAGATGTGATAAAATTTACACACAAGCTAAAAGGAGTTTTAAACATGAACATACAAATTTTCGGCAAATCAAAATGCTTTGATACAAAAAAATCCGAACGCTGGTTTAAAGAGCGTGGAATAAAATTTCAATCAGTTGATATTCTTTCAAAGGGGCTTAGTAAGGGCGAACTTGAAAGCGTTCTTCGTGAGGTCGGCAAAATCGACAACATCATTGACGAAAAATCAAGAACTTCTGCATGATAAAATATCTGTAGAAGCGATGCACTAAAGCCGACAAGCTTTGCCCAAAATCCAAAACTCTCTACAAAACGCCGATTGTGCGAGCAGTAAAAAAGCAACCGTTAGTTATCACCCTGAAATATGGGAAAACTGGGAATAACTCTGCAAACACTCTTCTCTACGGAGCGTTTATTGTATTGAATGTTATAAATATTTGATATAGTGTTTACAGAAGGTGAATACTTAAACTTCATTTAATGATATTTTGAAGTTTAATAAAGAAAGGAAAGTTAAGATGGACTGCAAGAAGAAAATGGAAATTTAATAAAATCGCTTCGCCTCGAAAAAGGTATGACGCAAAAACAGCTTGCCGATACTATGAACATTAGCGACAAGACGATTTCTAAGTGGGAAAGAGGTCTTGGCTGTCCTGACGTATCCCTTCTTCATGAGCTTTCTGACGTTTTAAAAGTAGATGTCGAAAAAATTCTTATAGGCGAATTGTCCCCTAATGATACCGATGGAGGAAATATGAAAAAGGAAAAATATTATGTCTGCCCGGAATGCGGGAATATCCTTACTAGCACTAGTGGTAGCGATATTTCATGTTGCGGCAGAAAACTCACTGCTCTAGCACCACAACCTGCGAATGAAAAACATTCCCTTAAAATTGAAGAAGTGGAGAATGAATTCTTCCTCACTTCATCGCACGATATGTCTAAGGAGCATTATTTTTCATTCATCTCTGCTCTTAGCATGGATAAGATGTACATGGCAAGACTATACCCTGAACAGTCGCTAGAACTTCGTATTCCACGAATTGCCGGAAGTAAGATTTACTTCTACTGCAATAAGCACGGCTTGTTTGAGCAGAAAATCTAACACGCAAACTAAAAAATGCCCCTCGCCAAAAACGGGGCATTTCCGTTGTATAAGTTTTATGCGTTATATCTAAATTCGTCAAACTGTGAAGAGTCCATTCCCTGTTCTTCTAACTGTCTGTAAAACTCCTCCCAAAACTCGCTCATAAAGCTTGGATCAGAGAAAGTTGTAATTACTGACAGCAGCAAAAATCCTGCTATTACAATACCGATACCGCCAAGAATGATACCTGCAATAGATAACCCCTTGCTTGTAGATTTCTTCAAGCCTACAATACCACGAAAATTATTGCCAAAAATCGCGAAATTCCCGCTATGTACCATATGCAGGCAACAAGCAGCAAACCAAAAAATACAAATTACTAGAGAAGCAATTGAAAATCCTTGTGCTCTTAGGTTCTTGATAATACTCATTAGATGTGTTGTAGCTAGGTGCTGTATAGCCGTTATTATCTGTTACATATGCGTTAAGCTGAGTAACCCTCATTGTTTGGTTGTGAGTTTGAAGTTTCTTGATTTCCATAATTGTATCTCTCAGGTTCAAACCCCTCGCTCTTATTGTTTTGATTATTAAAATCGTCCATTTTAAATACCCTCTCCTTATAATATTGTAATGTTGTTTGACAATGGTTGGACTATCAAAAGTTCAGCCGCTGCCAAACCAACTTGTTAATTTAATCAGCTTGCTGAGCTTTGAGGCAGGGGGAACATAAGTCATGTTTATAATTATACAACGCTTTTAATATTTTCAAGCATTTTCTTGCTTTATTTGTAATGATAAGTTTGTATTATGTTTTTCATTTTTATATTTATATATTATTATATATATCGTATACAATATTCTCATTTTGTTAAATTAGGAATATAATATAATTGTTTCATCTAATTCAAAATTAAGTAAAAAACGTGCTGTTTTTTATATTTCATTTATGTTTTGTACAAAGTTACTAAATATATTTGTTGTATTTGCATACTTTATGGAAGTTAGATGAATTTGCTTGTTAAAATAATGATACGTAATAATGTAAGAAAAGCTTTCTACAATTTAATGGAGGTTATTAACAATGAATTTCAAGAAAATTTTCTCAGCACTTGCTGCTTCCGCAGTTGCTCTATCTGCTTTTGCTGTAACAGCTAACGCAGACTCAACGGCTTGATTGATTTCGAAAACAGCGACTTGTCTTTCGTAAAGTACGAGTAGATGACGACCCAGCTCAGATGAGTCTGTTCTTTCAATCGCTGATTGGAACGGCTCTAAAGCTCTCAAGGTTGAAACTTTCGGAAAGACACCTGAGTTAAATTTAGCGTTGCTAAACTAGTTGGCGCTGACAACCTATCTAAGATCAAGACAATCCACAGCTAGACCTTTCTATCGAAGCTAAGGATGGAGTTACTCTCGGGCTAGCACGGTGGTGCTATCAGTACTCAGGGCGGCAGATCTCAGAGCTCAGGTTGGTCACAGGGCGAATGGACTTTCTTGAATCTTATGAAGAAGCTACAGTTAGCGCTCAATATCTCAAGAAAAATCCTTCTTGCTTCACAGCAGTACAAAGGATGGCGTTGAAGATGCTCTAATGCTATTCATGGACTGGAGTAATGCAGAAGTTCCTTTCAACCTATACATCGACAACCTAAAGTTCGATGCTGACGGAAAAAGAAATCGCTATCTCGTAGCTGCTGCGGCTCTGCTGAAACAACAGCTGAAGAAACAGCTGCTCCTGCTGAAACTGAAGCTGGCGCTGAAGAAACAGCAGCTGCTCCTGCTGAAACAGCAGCTGCTCCGCCAACGCCAACAGACGCTCCTTCAACAGCTCCTCCAGCTAGCAGCGCTCCTGTAGTTGCTCTTTAGCTTTCTCTGATTGCTCTAGCTGCTGCTGCTGTTGTAGTATTCTCACCTGAAAGCAGTAATAATTGATTTTTAGAAAACTGCTCTTTTAGAGCAGTTTTCTTTAGAGAGAGTTATTAACGAGGCAACAGCACAGATTAAAACATAAGTCATCATTATATCTATATTTATATAATGGCTCATCATTTTAAGGACCTAAGTGTAAAATTCCTTGACTTTTTGTGCAATTTTTATTTCTCAATAACAGTGTGTATGAATATACTGGCCCCATATATCACCCTTTGGTCAATTAAACTAAGAAGGAGAATTAAATTAGTGTACTAATAATGCTTATTGTTATTATCGCTATTTCATGGTATAACAGTAACAAGCGTTGTTTTAAGAAGGCTCCAAACGCAAACTACGTTCAATTTCCCTAAGTGCTTTTGGCACTGATGACTTTATAGAAGGCTACAACAAAGAAGCAAAAACGTGAGCTTTCTCCTACAAACACCTAAGTCAGTTTCTGCTATGACTAGGGTTTTCTGCTTACCTCAAATCAATGCGGATTTTAAAAAAAACTTTAATTGCGATGAATTCAAGCTAAAGCTGCAAAAATACGTTCTGCTCTTTCTGCTATAACTCGCGGATATATCAAAAACGCCAAACGCCTCTATGAGGATTTGACAAACAAGGTTCGACTTATTATCGAGGATAACCTCTCCAAGCAAACCGTACTGAAGTTTATAAAGATCATAGAATTTATAGAACCGAAATTAAGAACTACAGCAAGAAAAACGGTATGTGCATAATCACTTTAGAAAGTGCTGTGAGCCACATTCACTACATACTTGAAAACGGCAAGCTTTACATGGGCGATATGGAGCTAAAACAGCAAGAAAAATACAATATAGATTTGGTTTATATTCAGGATGCTTCACAACTAAGCTCTGGTTATAATACATCATACGGAACAATTTGCCCGAATTGCGGCGCACCTATTACAAAACTTGGCGACAAGCATTGCGATTACTGTAGTATGGCAGTGCACAGGAAATTAGTGCGTATGTTTGGTCAATAAATAATTACATGAAATTATAGGAGGACAATGGGACTTATTAAGGCATTAGCAGGCGCTATTGGCGGCGGACTTGCAGATCAATGGTTAGAGGTTATTGAACCTGCCAGCGTAAGGACAAACAGCAGTTTGTACACCTGGTGTCACTGTTAGAAAAAATGACAGCCAAGAAACTCCAATTTCAAGGGGACAAAAGAGCTTAACAATTTCAAACGGATTCTATCATCCACGTTTACGATAATCAAGCTATGCTGCTCGTTGACGGCGGCAAAATCGTAGACTACACTGCTGAGCCTGGATACTTTAAGGTCGATAACTCTGCTTCCTTCACTATTCAACGGTCAGCTTGGCGATACAGTTGAAGCCTTCGGACGTTTTCAAATATTCCGGCGTTTCTTCGGCCTCCCAAGAGTTTTCTTCATAAATCTTCAGGAAATCAAGGGAATTAATTCGGCACTGAAACCCTATCAACTACTTTGATAATTTCTATAATGCTAGACTTTTCCTACACGTACTCACGGTACATGCTCTGTAAAGGTTATAAATCCTATCTCTTTTCTGCGCTGAGGTTTTGCTAGAAACCAAGCGCAGGTTATTTAACGATATTGGCGAACAGTACTTCTCTGAATTCATGTCTGCTCTTCAGTCTGCTGTGGCAAATGTCAGCTGATGGCACTAGAATTTCCCACGTATCCTCAAAGAGCCTAGGCTTGGAAAATACAGGCGAAATTCTTGACTGATTGGACTGAAATGCGTGGTATGCAAATTCAATCCGTTAGTATCGCTGGCATCTCTTATGATGAGGACTCTCAAAAGCTTATCAACACAAGAAATGCCGGTGCTATGCTTTCAGACCCTACTATTCGTGAAGGATATGTTCAAGGCTCCGTTGCTCGTGGCCTTGAGGCTGCTGGCAGCAACGCAAACGGCGCTATGGCTGGCTTTATGGGAATGGGTATGGCTTCACAAGCTGGCGGCGGTATTGCTGGCGGATTCTCTCAAGCAAACCAAGCTGCTGCTCAACAAGCGGCGGCACAACAGCCTGTTGCTCCAAAGGCTGATACTTGGAAATGTGAATGCGGTGCAGAAAATTCAGGCAAGTTCTGCTCTGAATGCGGCAGCGCAAAGCCTGCTGCTCCAGGTAGCTGGACTTGTCCATGCGGCGCAACAAATACAGGCAAGTTCTGCTCCGAATGCGGAACTAAAGCTCCAAACGGTGCATGGAAATGCGACTGCGGCGCAGAAAATACAGGTAAGTTCTGCTCTGAATGTGGAAAAGCTAAAGAATAATTTATCGTAACTGAATTAGCGGTCGTTCTACTTTAATAGACCGACCGCTTCTATTTTAAAGGGGATAAGATAATGGCTGTAGTTGAATACAAATGCCCAAACTGCGGTGGGACACTTCTATTCAAGGCTGAAACTCAAAGTTTTGAGTGTGAATTCTGCCGAAGTGAATACACCGATGTCCAAATCAAAAAAATGTTTTCAGAAAACGAAGATGTTGCCGTAGATGAAGAAAAACGCAAACTTGAAGAAGAATTTGCCGACCAAACTAAGCTATACACCTGCCAAAACTGTGGCGCAGAAATTATCGCTGACGAAAATACCGCTGCTACATTCTGCTACTATTGCCACGGGGCTGTTATTCTTTCAAACAGAGTTTCTGGTGATTTGCGACCTTCAATGATAATTCCTTTCCAGTCAACAAAGGACGATGCTATAAACAACTATCAACGTTGGTGCAGTAAAAAATGGTTTGTTCCAAACGCTTTTAAGTCCAACACTACTGCTGAAAAAATACAAGGAATTTACATTCCTTATTGGATTGCGACCTGCAACATTAAAGGTGATGTATTTGCAAAGGCGAAAAAAGTTCGTACATGGAGGTCTGGCAATTACATTCACACCGAAACAAGGGAGTATGATATTTATCGCTCTGCTGACGGGAAGTATGATAGAATTCCTGCTGATGCATCAAAAAAAGCAGATGATAGGCTTATGGAATCTATTGAACCTTATGACTATTCTAAACTTGAAGAATTTTCGATGTCCTATTTATCAGGGCATCTTGCCGATAAAGTATGACGTTGAGCGCACTGGTTTCCTGAAATTCGCGAAAGGGTTCTTACAGATGCAAAAGCAAAGATTAGGAATCTATTGTTGAGATACTCCTCTGTAAGCTTCGTCACCGACACCACTAAAATTCACAACACGAATTGGGAGTATATGCTCCTTCCGGTATGGTTTATGACCTACAAGCATAAGAACAAGGACTACTTCTTTGCAATGAACGGGCAAACCGGCAAGATAAACGGAGCTCTTCCTGTAAGTGCTGGAAAGCTTGCTGCATGGTCGGCTGGAATTTGCGCTGCAATGGCTGCACTTTTTGTCCTCTTGACTAATTTTGGAGGGCTGTAATATGAATATATTTAAAAAAATCTCCTTGTTATTTACGCTCACTTTGGTAATGTGCCTGTCATTTGTTACGGTTTCGGCATCTCCTACGCAAAAGGTTTACGACCTTGACGGTTCGCTGACTATTGATGAAATCTCAAAGCTTGATGAGGAAGCGTATAACCTCACTCAAGAACTGGGCTTTGATGTTGTTGTAGTAATTACCGACGATATTGGTCATAAAAGCGCAGAGGCATTTGCTGATGATTATTTCGACTACAATGGCTTTGGTATAGGTGAGGATTATGACGGTATCTTGCTGCTCGTAAATAATGACACATATGTTGATTACATATCCACCTGCGGAAATTCAATAAATATTTTCACTGACGCTAGAATTAACAGTATGCTAAATTCAGCAGGACCTCATTTTAAGAACGGGGACTTTTACTACGGAATTTTAAGCTTCCTAAATGATGTGGATTACTACAATCAATTAGGGGTTCCTAAAAATCAGTATACATATAGTTACTCATCGGCGTTGTCCCAAAATATTATAATAGGGCTTTTCTTAGGCTTGATTATTTCAGCCGTAATGATACTATCAGTTATAAACAAATACAAGCTGAAATATAAGCCTAGCGCTTCTGCATATCTTAAAGGCAATGGCTTGAATTTCACTGTAATGCAAGACAATTATATAAGAACTCATGTTTCAAGGAGATATTCTCCTCAAGAAAGCAGTTCTGGTGGCTCAAGCAGTGGAAGAAGCTCCACTCATCGTTCTTCAAGCGGACGCTCTCACGGGGGCGGCGGCAGACGCAGATAAACACAAACTAAAAATGCACTCTACTAAAAAAGTAGAGTGCATTTTTATCTTAAATCTTGTTTGCGACGGCAAAGCCGCATTTTAATATTATTCTTCAGTTACTTCCCTTGGGTAAATTTCTTCACCGGCAAGTTCAATTATTCTTTGTAGTGCCGGTTGAACATCTGTAAAACCGCCACACCTATCAACACCGTTTGAGGTCCACACGAATGCCCCATTCCAACCATTGTTGTAAGCATTCTCGTAACGGTCGGTTACTACATCTTCACTCTCATCAAGGGAGGCGAACTCACCAAGCACGCAAGGCTTATCTATTCCAAGTCCGAATGCATCAGGCGACTTATCAAAAGGATAGCCAAACCATTGTTTTTCCCAGTGGTAGTAGTGTGGAGAATAAAAATCAACGTAAGCATTTTCGTTCCCTGCAAGTTCCTTTAAGTACGCATCTGCAACCTTGTTGCCATTGTATTTATCGGAGTTGTACTTGATAATTCCCATTCCCGCAGTTACTAGCACGTCGGAATTTTCATGAATTGCAGCGGCACTTCTAGCAAAATAGTTTGAAATATCGTCCCAGCTAATCTGCCCGCACTCCTTGTTTTCATTCACCCAATCAGCCTCATTCATTAGGTCAATACTCCAAAGAAAATCGTTGTCATCATAACGTTCTACGAACGGAATTACGTACCCTTCAACAAAACTGTCAATGTTATCGCTGCTTGTTATCATGTTGCGCCAGTTTTTGTAGCCGGCGTTTTCGT
>JAXGPS010000020.1:0-27128 GCA_040766825.1 Oscillospiraceae bacterium | reverse complement strand
ATTATATGTTCAGAAATGGGAATTTCTTAACAAAAATATCAAGCGGATATCCAAAACGAAACAATGGAATTGATCCGCATTATGGTATAGACATTATTAGTTCTTCGGGAAATACGTTCAACGCTCCCACATATTCAGTAGGAATTGGCACGGTGTATTCCTCTGGATGGAATACTGGAGGATATGGCGAATTAGTTAAGCTTAGCATAGGGAATTATAAAGTGTATTATGCACACCTCAATTCAAGAAGCGTAAGCACAGGGAATCCTGTCTCGGCGTTTACTCTTATAGGTTATGTAGGTAATACTGGAGATTCTACGGGTGCGCATTTGCATTTTGAAATTCGTAACTCAAGCGATTCACCTAATAATGGAGCGTCCCAGTATAATCCTACAAACTTTTATCCGTCATCCGGTGTATTTACCTATTAAAAGGAGGGCTAACTATGAAAAGAACTATATTAATTTTGTTGTCAGTTATATTGATAGTAACATGCAATGCTTGCGCAAACAACAGCGTTGAGACAGAATCTGTTGTTCAAGAACAGATTACAGAAACTTCGGCTCTTGAGGATCCTTTCGAAAACGCCGGCTTACCTGCACTATTTTCAACGGAAGGTGGAGGTAATCCACTATTAGCACCATTTTTCTTACTGACTGATAACAGTAATGATGGGAAAAATTCGTTAAACGATATACCTTATGAATTATTTGTTAGTCAAGAAGAATTTATGGCGTGGATTGAAAGTGAAGGAAATGCTTATTTGCGTACACCTCAAACACGGTTGACTGATTATCCGAATTTTTATTCCTTTATACTGGAATTTGATATACCTGTTGACAAATTGAGAGAAGTCTTGAAGGAACAGCAACTCATAGGCATTGAAAATGATGCGCAGTATTTAACTGATGAGGAAATAGAAACACTTTGCTCTCTTGATGAAAAAAGAATATTGGAACAATTCGCCTCAGAGTATACTATTGTTACCGAAAATAAAGGATATCCACCTTCGTGGGTATATTTAAATCCTATTGAAGAATATGAAAAAGCGGGAATAACATCCGATATGATTACAGAAAAGGTAGAGCTTTTTTCCGTATTTAACTATAACGAAGAAGCTGCTAAAGCCTTTGAAGAAAAACTCTCTGATTTTATAGGATACGATGTAACAATCGGAGAAAACTCATTTGAAAAAGAATAGAAAAAACAGCACTCCATTTTAAAAAGATGGAGTGCTGTTTTCACGTTTTACCTATTTTGAATACTTTGTTATAGTCACCGATTCAATAATTATATCAGTTACAGGGACTGATGGAGTGTTTCCGTCAGAGCCTAGTGTTTTTTCGCATTTTGATATTTCGTGCACAACGTCCATGCCCTCAATAACCTGCGCAAATACTGTATAGGATCTATCAAGGTGAGGTGCTCCGCCGACTTCACCGTATTTTTCACTTACGTTTTCAGGAAGTTCATAGCCACGAGATTTTAGCGTTGAAAGGTATTCCTCGTTACATGAGTCGCTTGTTGTGTTTACAATGTAGAATTGACTGCCGTTTAGGCTATCATTACCTGTTGCATATGCAACAGCGCCAGTGAAATGACGAAGTAAAGTGCTGTTTTCTTGTTCGAACTTTTCGCCAGAAAAGCCAGTACCACCACTACCAGTTCCAGTAGGGTCACCCGTTTGCATCATGAATTCTTCAATTATTCTATGCACCTTGTTGCCGTCATAGTTGCCGCTTTTAGCGTGATTGATGAAGTTTTCTACTGCGTTTGGAGCAATATCAGGGAAAAAACTTGATTGTAATATCCCCATAGTCTTTTACCAAAATAACTGCAATTTGTTCACCGGCAATAGGGGAGGTGAAGTTTAGAAATTCCTCCAGATCAGAGGCTTTCACCGCAAGCAGTTAAAGCGCTTGAAAAGCCGATTAATGCAGATGCCATGAGAGCGAATGTTTTCCTAAGTTTCATATTAATCCTCCATATTTTCCTGTGTTTTTAAAATTCTGAATATGTCATGACGGTTACAAGAATTGATTTTAAATTCGTCTACTGGGGATTTTAATTCGCGGATACGAGCACATTTGTGTATTCTTCAGCCAAGTCAAGACCTTGATAAGAAAAGCTTGAGCAAAAACCGTATATCCCGATTGTTTTGGAGTACCTTTAAGGGCAAGGATACCACCATGCTCAATAAAAGCGTCAGCAACGATTTCAGGTAACCGTTGGTGAGCATTTGCTCCTTCATATCAGCCGTCATACCGAGATCGTTAGCAAAGAAAAACCTGCTGTCTGATAAGGCCGGTCTTATCTCCAATGGAAAGAACAGCACCTCTAAAAGGCCAAAGGCTGTCATCTTCTCATTGGGGAGAGTGTTTCAGTGATTGTTTTAGCACCAGTGCCATCACGATTTTCACTTCCTGCCATAGCATAAACTCCAGCCTCAGCAGCAAAGAAATAGCTGTTGTTATAGTACCCCTCGTTCGCTAATGTAACAAAGTTTTCTACGGTGTTAGGTGCTTTTTCACGGAATAACATTATTCTAATTTCACCCAAGAGTTGTATCAAGAATAGCGATTTCTTGGTCATCTTTTGGTGCATCAAGCTGTATAAGACTAATGTTATCTGTGTTAAATTCATAGGGTTGCATAGCCTGTTCACAGCTTTTAGCAAACATGATTACAACAGTGAGTAAAACTGCGATAATAAAGAATTTCAAGATATTTTGCGGCATTTAGTTTTTTATTCATGGATAATTATCCTTTTATTTAAACATTTTCTTTTCTTTCATTCTTCTGAACATCGCCTCAGCACGCTCACTGCTTGTCACACTGGTACCCTCAAGTTCAACCGAGGCAGTAGCAAGCAGTAACCAAAAGCAAGAGTATCCTCCTCGGACATTCCACGTGCGTGCGAAAATATATCCTGCCAAGGAACGTGTCGCCACAGCACCGATTGTTGATTTAACAGCAACCTCAGGCGCTTCAACATGAATAGCTATCAGGCTTTACAAGAACCCCTTTCTCCCCATGCTAATGAGTAGGTGGTCGATTGATTCTGCCATTGGCTGTGCAGTTTTACTATGTGCTTCAAGAGTATTTACTCGCCTGTAATAATTTCAAGCTCCTCCAAGTTAGGCTTAATAATGAAAGAGCAATGTCAATATAATCGTCCATTGTGAGAAGTGCGCTGTCAATTGCAACTTTTGCCCTTTGTTTGAACGCAGGCTGATTGGTTTGATTACGTCCTCTTTTGATATTCCCTCAGGAAGACTTCAGCAAAAAAACAACCAAGAACATCTTCACCTTCTCATAGAAAGAGTGGATAAGCCTTTCTTCAAAACATTCCAAAACAACTTTTGGAATTACTGTACCTTTACGATTGATTTTATAAGTCGCTCATCAGGCAGCATAACAGTTATATTTTCACGAATACTCCGATGTTAGGGATAACATCATACCTAACCTTTTTCGTTACGTAGCATATCAAGGAATATCTTTGAATTCTTTTCGCCGGCGATTAGCAAAGGCAGTTTGTTCAACTCCTAAAGATGTGAGAACTCTTGAAACATTTGTATTTTACCCAGCAGCATCGATATTTTTCACGTTCGACTTTGTTGGAAACAAATCAAATACCGCGAAACAGTCAAGCCAAACTGTTGTATCAATGGACGGATTAAGAGTCACAGTTATTTATTTTTTTGAACATATAAATTTACCTCTTTTGATATATTTTAGTGCCTTGACGTGTTTCTTCAATAACATATCCCATTGCTATAATTTTATCTCTAAGCTCATCAGCTTGCTTGAAGTCTTTGTTTTTCTTGCTTCCTTGCGTTCATCTGCAGCCTGCATTCAGCAGGGAGAACTTCTTCAACGTTTCGCTTGAAAGTGAAGCTGTTGCAGTTTTCAGGTGTAATCAAGAGATAGAGCTTTGTCAAATTCGGCGATTAAAGCAAGCTTTGTCGCAGGAGTAGTGTTTTGCGCTAAGAACATCGTGAAGCGCCAGTTGTGCAAGAGCAGTGTTAATATCATTGTCCAAAGCTGATGTAAAAGTACCCATGAGTGCATCGTAATCAGCTTGGTTAATTTCCATTTTGTCTTCTTTAAGATGTTAGCAATTCTTGATATTATTTTATTGTATGAAACAACAGCGTTATCCAAGGTTTTCATAGCTAAACACCAACGATTTGCGATAATGCGAGAGCAAGCAGAAATCTATATGCAAGTGGGCTGTACCCCTTTGACTCTAGCAGCGAAACAGTTAAATTCACCCTTAGACTTACTCATTTTTACCGCTGTTATGTTTAGGTGAAGAACGGCTGGAACCCATTAATTACACCATTTTATGCCCAATATAAGCCTCGCTTTGAACAATTTCGTTTGTGTGATGAGGAAAGCGTTGGTCCGCCGCAGTGAATATCGAGATATTCGCCTAAGTGTTTCATGCTGATGCAGGGAACATTCAATATGCCAACCAGAGTACATCCAACGCTTGAGGCTATCCATTTAATTCCTGCGCATCAAACTTTGATCTAGTAAACCATAGAACAAAATCGGCTTTGTTACGTTTATTAGAGTCCTCGCCAACGCGCGCGCCATCTCTTACGCCGACAGCCAAGTCTTCCTCTTTGAAATCGTGGAAAACGTAATATTGATCGAGCTTTGAAGTATCAAAGTATATATTTCCGCCTGCTTCATAAGCATAGCCTTTATCTATAAGAACAGAAATCGTATCAATAAACTCTTGTGTAAGAAGTTACGGGATTCTACAATATCAGGAGTTTTTATGTTGGATTTTTTGCAGTCATCAAAAAATGCGTTAGTGTAAAATTGAGCAATTTCCATTACAGTTTTCTTTTCTCTTTTTGCACCCTTTAGCATTTTATCGTCGCCGGTATCACCATCGCTTGTAAGATGTCCTACGTCTGTAATATTCATTACGAAAGTATCGTAGCCAGCGGCAGAATCTCTTTTCAAAATCTTCCATGATATAGCGAAGGTTTCCGATATGTGCGAAGTGATAAACAGTAGGACCGCATGTATACATAGATACTTTTCCAGGAACGTTAGGGACAAATTCTTCCTTTGTTCTTGAAAGCGTGTTATATAATTTCATAATAACCTCCATGGTTTGGATTGCAACAACTCTAATATGTTATCATTATTTCGATAATTTTTCAAGCTCCTTTTCGAGCTTTTCAATTCGAGCAAGAAGCTTGCATAACATTTTCACGAGAAGGGTCTGGCATATGAACGATCCACAATATCAGCCGTTGCTTTATTATCGGATTTTTCTGCCATTAATTCTTGCAGGAACGCCAGCAGCAGTGCTGTTCGCAGGAGTTTCGGTAAGCAGAACTGCGTTTGCGGCAATCTTAGTGTTGTCACCAACGTGGAAAGGACCTAGACTCTAGCACGCCCCCAACCATTACGTTGTTGCCAAGTGTAGGGTGACGCTTGCCCTTATCCTTGCCCGTACCACCGAGGGTTACGCCTTGATAAATCAAGCAATTATCGCCGATTTCAGTAGTTTCGCCAATTACCACGCCCATGCCATGATCTATAAAAAGACCTTTTCCGATTTTAGCGCCGGGATGAATTTCAATTCCCGTCCAAAACCTAGAACATTGTGAAATAATCCTTGCGATTGTATAAAACTTACGATTATAGAACCAGTGCGCAACTCGGTAGTCACGTACTGCGTGCAGACCAGAGTAGGTAAGCCAAATTTCAAAGGAATTTCTTGCAGCAGGGTCACGTTCCTTTATAAGGGCTATGTCTTCTCGGAGTTGTTTAAACATAAAGCAGCCATCCTTCCTGTAATACGTTTTTAAAATAAAAAAACTCCGAAATTTGTAAGGAAAAATACTTGTATCCTACAAATTTCAGAGGTGATGAAATCACGGTTCCACTCCGATTTTATCTCAGACTTCTTATGAAAAGTCTTATCCTTAACGTGGAATTCCGTAAGTAGATACAAGGATATTAAATTCCGTTCCCCACTTAAGCTAAAAGCATTCTCATCAACTCAACTGCTGATAAAAAACACTTTCCCAGCCGCACTTCACAATCGAACCCCTATGCCACTCTCACCAATGTGACACTCTCTGAAAGGATTATCGAAACAAAAAAGTTAGATTGAAACAATCTTTGCTACTCTGACTGTTGCGCTTTTAAATCATATATACTTACCATTATACTCAAATAGTACTATATATGCAATAGAAATCTGAAAAATTAACAATTATAATATAAGTATTTTCGCAATTAGTGAAATTGATGTTAAGTTTGTTATAATGATTTGTATAAACTCCACTATTGCAAGTACACTTTTTTGTAATAAAAAAAAGTGATAAACTCTTGATATTAAACGTTTAATATTGTATAATGTTTGTAAAGTGTCCAAGAAGTATTAATTCTTTGTGTTAGTATTTCGGACACCGATTAATTGCTCGTTAAATATTGAGAAAATGAGGTAAGCATGATGAAATTCGGTTATTTTGATGACGCTAACAGAGAGTACGTCATAACATCGCCAAGAACTCCTTATCCATGGATTAACTATCTTGGAACTCAGGCATTCTTCTCGCTGATTTCCAATACAGCAGGGGGTTATCACTTCTATAAAGACGCTCGTCTCCGTAGAATTACACGTTACCGTTACAACAACGTACCAGTTGATATGGGCGGTCGTTATTTCTACATAAATGACGGTGGCGATATTTGGTCACCGGGATGGTCACCGGTTAAAAAGGATCTTGACAGCTATGAATGCCGTCACGGTATGGGCTACACTATTATTAGCGGTGCAAGAAACGGCATTAAGGCAGAGGTTACATTCCTTGTTCCTAACAACTACAACGGAGAAGTTCAAAGAGTAATTCTAAAGAACGAGAGCAACGAAACTAAGAATTTCAAGCTATTCTCCTTTATTGAATGGTGTCTTTGGAATGCTCAAGATGACTCAACAAACTTCCAGAGAAACTTTAACACAGGCGAAGTTCAAATTGACGGTTCTACAATCTATCACAAGACAGAGTACAAAGAACGTCGTGACCACTTTGCTTTCTACCACGTAAATGACGCTATTTGCGGATACGATACAGACCGTGAAGCTTTCATGGGTCTATACAACGGATTTGAAAATCCACAGACAGTTGTTGCAGGCGAGCCAAGCAATTCTGTTGCTGACGGTTGGTCACCAATTGCATCACACTGCATTGATGTAACTCTTGCAGCGGGCGAAGAAAAGGAACTTATCTTTGTTCTTGGCTACGTTGAAAACCCAGTAGAAGAAAAGTTCAATGCTGACGGAACTATGAACGTTTCTAAGGCATCTGCTATGATTTCTGCAATGGATACTCATGAAAAGGTTGAGGCTGCTCTTGCTGAAATTAAGGCGTCTTGGACAGCACTTCTATCTAAATACAGCGTATCTTCACCAGATGAAAAGCTTGACAGAATGGTTAACATTTGGAACCAGTATCAGTGTATGGTTACATTCAATATGTCACGTTCTGCATCATATTTTGAGAGTGGTATTGGACGTGGAATGGGCTTCCGTGACTCTAACCAAGACCTTCTTGGATTTGTTCACCAAATCCCTGAAAGAGGCAGAGAAAGAATTCTTGACCTCGCAGCTACTCAGCTTGAGGACGGCGGATGTTACCACCAGTATCAGCCGCTTACTAAGAAGGGTAATGACAGAAATCGGCGGAGATTTCTCAGACGTTACTATGGATGATTCTTTCAACAGCGGCATACATCAAAGATCGGCGATTACACAATCCTTGATGAAAAGGTTCCATACGATAACGATATGGACAGAGCACAGTCAATGATGCACCACTTGAAGCAGAGCTTCTGGCGTGTTTGCACTAATGTTGGACCTCACGGTTTGCCACTTGCAATGCGTGCTGACTGGAACGACTGTATTGCTTCAGCTGCTTCTCATCTGAACCGGGCAGATCCTTCCAAACATCAACATCACCAAAGTACGGCGATGATAAGTATAGTAAGGTTGCTGGATCAGTAATGGTTGCTGCATTGTTGCCCTGGCTCGAATATCGCTCTTTGCAACTATAAAGAGGGTGACACTACAGGAAGCTGCTAAGGCAACTGAAGCACTTGAAAAGATGAAGAAGAACATCATGGATCACGGCTATGACGGTGGTTCATCAGAGCATACGATGACTTCGGCAAGAAAGATGGGATCTAGCGAATGTGAAAGCCATTGAACCACAAGGCTTCGCTGTAATGGCTAGCGTTGGTAAGGAAACAGGAGCAGACCTCAAGGCACTTGAAAGTGTTGATAAGTATCTAAACTCTGAGCATGGACTTGTTCTTAACAATCCTGCATTTACAAAGTACTACATTGAATACGGCGAAATTTCACATATCAGGCGGATACAAGGAAAACGCAATTATCTTCTGTCATAATAACGCATGGATGGTTACCAGAAGCGTTTGTTGGACATGGCGATAAGGCATTTGAATACTACTCAAAGATTGCACCTGCATTCCGTGAAGAAAAGTATTCCGACCTTCACCGCACAGAACCATACGTATATGCACAGATGATCGCAGGTAAGGATGCTAAGCGTCACGGTGAAGCTAAGAACAGCTGGCTGACAGGTACAGCTGCATGGAACTACGTTACGGTTTTACAGTACATTCTTGGTATTATTCCTGATTGGAACGGACTAAAGGTTGATCCATCTATTCCGTAGCAGGATGGTTTCAAGATTAGCCGTCAGTTCGAAAATGCTACTTACGATATTACATTCCACAAACCTAACCACGTTTGCAAGGGTATTGCATCTGTTACAGTTGATGGCAACTACAACTCGGTAACGTTCTCAGTATTCAGCGATGGAAAAACTCACGTTGTTAGAAGTAGTTATGGGATAACTCATTAAATAGAAAAACAGCCACACAAGCTTTAGTTTGTGTGGCTGTTCGCGTATTACAAAAAAATTCTTGAAATCGTAAGATTTATTTTGTTAACAGAGTTGTAATACTTCCAAAATTGAATGCCGAATGATATAAAGATAACCAAATAAATTGTAAACATTATACCATAAATCACTAGAAAACCATGGCTTTCAATAGCCATGACTTAGACTAAACCTAAAGTTGTGCGGAATAATTGTGCAAAGGAAAATTAACAAAATGGGAGTCATACGACCTACCAAAACTCGTTTCATCATATCCCGTCAGGAAGCATCATCACAGAAAATCTCCTCATCTGTCCCGTCCATTTCAGAGGCAGACTTGCGGAAATATAGCTATATCCTAAAGAATTCTGCAAACCTCCCACCCCAATCGCTGAATATTTGAAGGTATTCACTTTTTTATAAACGCTTATTGTGTTGTAATCTAGCTGATATATTACATCTCTTGGTTCGCATTTTTTGAAATGATATAAGCAAGCACTTACTTTAACGAATTCCCAACCGTTTTTATGCATTTCCCTAAGATAGTTCTCTTCTTTCTTCCGTTGTGATTGAAAAAACTTCAATTCAACAGCAACATATCCCTCATATCGTTCTGCCTCCTTCACGCTTTTATATAGACGCTCAATTCTCTTCATTTCCAAGTCAAGCACTTGCGTTCCAAGCTCTGTAATGTGGTAAAACTTGCGTTTTTCTTCCTCTCGGACAAATCTAATCAAGCCGTCCTTTTCCATTTTAGATAGGCTCCCGTACAATGTGCCCGGAGCGATTTTTATCTCACCTTGTGTTAATTGCTCAGTTTTTTTAACAATGTTGTATCCATGGGCTTCTTCACGTAGACAGAGCAGGATATAAAACCCTGTTTCAGTCATTGGCACGTATACTTTTCTAATGTGACTATCCATTACGCCGCCTCACTCCAATATAATACTTTCCGTCAGCAGTTTTGTGAATTACACTTGTTTTAACTAATCTATCTGTAATATTCTCAAAACCATTAGGATTAATAACCCCCTGCTTCAGCTAATGTTTTAGCGGTTTTCGGCGGAAGTTGCTCCACACTCGTTAAGACTTTTTATTATTAAGTTTTTACGGATAAGCGGGATTGGTGGAAAAAATGCCATAGTTGTATCCTCCTTATAATATGTATCATAACTCAGCAGCGCTATACATCGCACTACGATATAAATAGTATAGCACTGCGATATACTATGTCAAGAGGAATTTTATATTTTAGTTATAATATTTTTAAGCTGAACAGAAGGCTTGTGAAATATCTCCTAAAGAAGCAAAACAGCCACACAAGATTTTAGCTTGTGTGGCTGTTTTTTGTATTGATTATTTAGTAAACAATGGCTCCGTATTTCTTTGCGATTTTAAGCAGCTCATCTTCTTCAATAGTGCAATTTCTATCAACCGCCAGCCTTGCCGTGATAGCAAAATGGCTGACGCAGCTTTAAGGCGATAGGGCTATCCGACCTAAACATGATAGGCAGGAAGCCATATGAGCATTTTGTCCGAAGTGATAAGCGTCATCAGGAGAGTTTAGCTCAATGGTTATAACGTCAATGCTAGTATCCTCAATTTCAATCAATTCATCGGACATATCAATGTTGCATTCCAAAGAGCAACTGCTTTCAATGTTGTCAGGTGAGAGGAAAAAATGCCATAGTTTCACCGGGCAACTGTAATTTCGTCGCTGTCATTTCGGGGATTGATATAGGAATTGCACCCTCAAGTGATTTTGAAACGAATTCACGATTATTGCTCATGAATATTCTTGCGCCGCATTGGAAAATGTCCCTAATTGCTGTTTTATCAAAACCGTCTGCGTAAGCAATTAGCGGAACCTTTGCATATGGAGCAAGCTCGGAAATAATGTTTGCAGTATTGCTAGAGCTTTCGCTGTCGTCGTTTTGAACATTAATTCCAAATCCGCAAATACCAAGCTCCTGCAAGCAGATAAAACAGCTAAAGCGTCCACAATCAGCATCAGTTTTTCCAATGTCATCTGTTTTATTCGTAACATAGGCAGAGATGATTTTTGACAGCCGAAAATAGATGCTCGCATTTCCGAGAGATAAGACATATCCTTTATAACAAACGCTGTTGCTCCTTGCTCTTTAAGAGATAGGGCTTTTTCAGCAAAGATGTCAATCATTTCAGTAAAGCTTACTTCTCCAAATGGAGTGGGACGCAATCCTGTTGGAAGAATTTCCGTGACATCGTTAGAGTTTATTATTTGTATTCGATCGGGGACGGGTACAGGTGCGCACGTTTCGGGAGTTTCCATTGTAAATAAATCCTTTCTTTTTAAACTGAATTACATTTGTTCAGGTGCATCAACCTTGAGAATATCAAGGGTGTTTTTAATAACTATTTTTGCTGCGTTGCAAAGGGAAAGTCTAGCTTGAAGAATTTCTTCGCTTTCGCCTTTTACACGACAAGCAGTATAGAATTTGTGGAATAGCGTTGCAATTTCCACTGAATAACGAGTGATTTTAGAAGGGTCATAGTCCCTAGCAGCAGTGTCAATCTCGTTAGGTAAAGAGGCAATATAACGAATTAGAGCAATTTCTTCAGGCTGAGTGAGTACATTCATTTGTTCGTCTGAAAGTTTCTTTGCACTAATTCCCTCAGCAGCGAGATTTGAAATAATTGAGCAAATTCTTGCATGAGCATACTGAACGTAGTATACAGGATTCTGCGAAGATTGTTCAATAGCAAGATCAAGATCGAAGTCAAATTGGCTGTTAGACTCACGAAGATTGAAGAAAAATCTTGCTGCACTAATTGGAACTTCATCAAGCAGCGTAGAAAGAGTAATAGCCTTTCCGGAACGCTTAGAAAGCTTGACAGTTTCGCCGTTTCTCACAAGACGGACCATCTGCATAATTACAATATCAAGGCGACTAGGATCAATCCCAAGCGCAGTAAGAGCAGCACGCATTCTAGGGATATATCCATGGTGGTCTGCGCCTAGAACGTCGATAGCAATATCGTAACCACGAGTTACAAGCTTGTTGTAGTGGTATGCAATATCTGGTACAAAGTAAGTAGGGATGCCGTTTGCACGAACAAGAACTCTATCCTTGTCGTCGCCGAATTTGCTTGCTTGGAACCAAATAGCGCCATCTTGTTCGTATGTATAACCACGTTCTTTTAATAGTTCAACGATTTTCATAACATCGCCATTATTGTGAAGAACGCTCTCTCTGAACCATGTATCATAAGTTATGTTATATTTCTTTAAATCTCTTTCTAACCCTTCAATGTTAAGAGGTAGAGCGTAATTTGATAGTGTAGTTTTTATTTCACTCTCATCTTTTGCAGAAAGTTCGCTGCCGTTTGCATCGTAATAATTCTTTGCGTGAGCAATAATATCTACACCGAGATAAACGTCTTCAGGCATTGGGAAAGTTTCAGCATCATCGTAGATAGCTTGACAGAAACTTTCATTATCGGGACACTTTGTTATTAGAGATTGACCTTCAGCAGAACAAATTTGCATAAAACGAAGGAAAAGCGACTTCCCGAATTTTTCGACTTGATTTCCAGCATCGTTTACATAGAATTCACGCGCAACTTCATAACCAGCCCAGTCAAGAACAGAAGCAAGACAGTCACCGATTGCACCGCCTCTTGCGTTTCCTATGTGCATAGGACCGGTAGGGTTTGCAGATACAAACTCTACTAAGATTTTCTTGCCATTACCAGTAGAAGTTCTGCCATAGTTATTTCCGTCTGATAGAACAGAACTAACTACATTTGAGAACCAGCTTTGAGATAGGAAGAAGTTTATAAATCCAGGCCCAGCGATTTCACACTTGCTAAAGCATGAGCCGTCAAGCACTGCCTCTGAACAGATTAGTTCAGCAATCTTTCTAGGTGGCATTTTCAAAGGCTTTGCAAGTACCATTGCAGCGTTTGTTGCAAAGTCTCCATGAGTTTTATCAGCAGGAATTTCGATATTAAAAGCAGGGAGAGCTTCAGCGGGAAAACTCCCGTTTGCAACAAGAACTCCCATTGCACTCATAATAATACCACGCATTTCCTGAGATGCAGACTTAATAAGGTTAGTCATTTTTTTATTTTCCTTTCGCTTTTAATTCTTATCCATTTTAATGTTGATGTAAATTTCATTGTCGGCAACATAGCTTGAATTAACATCAATGGTATATTTCAAATAGACGTCACCGCCGTTTGAATGAAGTCGGTTTTCAATAGCATGAGTGTAGATACCGACTATAAATTCACCAAATGGCGTTCCGTAATGACAGTGATGCTTTTTATTTTTTTCAATAATAAGATGGGATTGCGCGTTGCCCAACCTTTCCATAGTAGCGTAATTGTCACCGATACAAGTAAGAATTGTTCTTGCGCCATCGAAGCCAGTAGCTTCGGTTTCATCATAGCTTATTATGGCACTTTCGGGAGTAATGGTGAAATTGCCTGCGGTAATAAGCTCTGTTTCATTTCTTTGGGCATCAACAGATTGAACGCTTTTAAGCGTTATCATAGCATTTTTTTTCAATGGTTTATCCTCTTTAGTATTTTTTATATCCTGTTTAATAAGTGGCGAGCGACTGATATGTAACCTAACATTTGATAGGTAAGCTACACGAATTGTGGTTATATGGTGCTTGTTAGTTGATCAAGATCAACAGAATGGACTTCTCCGTTAACATCGTATCCTAAAAACAGTTTTGCATTTTCAGAAAAAAGTTCAACGCTATCACTGACATAGAAAGTATTGATGCCTTTCTCGGTGTTTTCACTTAGTAATTCATTTTCGCTTAGCACAGCAGAAGTATGTTTTGCGGCCTCAGCACCTGAGGAGATTAGTGTAACATCATCACCAATAACAGCAGAAATTGCATCTGCGAGTATCGGATAGTGAGTGCAGCCAAGAATAAGGGTATCAATTTTTTTCTTTCATAAGTGGTGCAAGATATTCTTCAAGTACTAATCTAGTGATTTTGTTATCTTTATTAGTATAACCATTTTCGGCAAGAGGTACAAGCAAAGGGCAAGCATTGCCGATTACAAAAGCGTCAGGATTTATTGTGCGAATAGCTTTGCCGTAACTGCCGCTTCTGATGGTAGCAGCAGTTCCGATTACACCAATCTTTCCGTTTCTGGTTTGACTGCAAGCGGCTTGAACAGCAGGAAGCAAAACTCCTGAAAACGGAATACCATCTGTTTGAGTCATGTTCCCTATAACAGAACTTACAGTTCCACAAGCGGCGATAATAAATTTGATGTTATGCTTTTTAAAAAATTAATATCTTGATGAGCAAATTTCAAAACAGTTTCTTTGCTTCGACCGCCGTAAGGAAGTCTTGCGGTATCGCCGAAATAGATTATATTTTCGTTTGGAAGGAGCTTATTTAGCTCTTTTACGGTGGTAATTCCGCCAATGCCTGAATCAAAAACGCCAATAGCATCATTCTTCATTAGTGTTAGCCTCATTTCGTTATTTATTAAGTGCGAGCTGAATAAGATTATCTACTAATTCTTCTGAGCTTATTCCAAGATGATTCATTAATTTTGGATACATACTTATATCGGTAAAGCCAGGTAAGGTGTTAATTTCATTGAGAATGATTTCACCATCATTTGTTAGGAAAAAATCCACCCTTGAAAGACCTGAACAGCCAAGAGCTTTAAAAGCATTTACAGCAATTTTACGCATTTTATCAGAAGCGTCCTCAGAAATTCTTGCAGGAATATAGAGGTTTGTAGAGTCACTTTTATATTTTGCGTCATAGTCATAAAAATCAACAACTGGTTCAATTTCGCCAATATGAGAGGCGATAGGCGAATCGTCACCGAATACAGCACATTCAAGCTCTTTGCCTACGATGCTTTTTTCAACGATAACCTTTCTGTCGTGAGTGAAAGCAAGCTTGACAGATTCACAAAGTTCCTCAAGATTGCTAGCTTTGCTAACTCCCACTGATGAGCCGCAGTTTGCAGGCTTCACAAAAAGAGGAAATCCTAAATCGTCAGAAATCTCCCTGCATCTTTCTTCAAGTTTGCTGATGTCGCTGTATTTTACCGAACGCCAAGGTGCAGTGGTGATGTTATTGTAGTCAAGGATTGTGTGCGTAATTTCCTTATCCATGCAGGATGCGGAGGATAAAACGTCACAGCCTACAAACGGAATACCAGCCATTGTAAAAATTCCTTGAATTGTTCCGTCTTCTCCATTTTTGCCGTGAAGAGCAGGGAAGATCACATCTACTTTCTGAACGGAAACAGTATCACGGTCGATTTTGAGGAAGCCGTGATGAATAGGGTCGGGGCTAAGTATAGCAGGCGTGCAGTCTGGGCATTGCTCCCAAGAGCCAGCGGCGATATGCGAGAAGTGACCAGGGTAATAAAGCCAACGTCCTTTTTTAGTTATACCAATGCAGATAACATCGTATTTATCAGTAGGTATACTTTTTATTATGTTCGTAGCAGAAACTAAGGAAACTTCGTGTTCATTAGAAACGCCGCCGAAAATAACAGCAACTTTTATTTTAGACATGAAATCAAGTCCTTTCAAGAAAAGAATAGTTTGTAATATATATGCTTTCAGGGACAAGTTAAGAATAAAAACTCATCTCGTGTGAATAAAAATGTTTGTTTTTTTATTAATCATAACATTTTATCATATTTTACAGTAAACTGCAATAGTAAAATGCGTATTATATAATAAGGTGTAAAAATACTAATTCACAGTTGCGTTTTAGGGCGGTATATGTAGAAAATCACAAAAATTCATAAATTTGAAGTAGTTTGAAAAAATGCTTGACAATATCGGAGAAAATATGGTATTATATACGCACCTCTTTAAGAGGTATATTTTTTTGTGCCTTTTTGTATAAAAGAGGTACAGTTGATCTCTGCTTAATAGAGGGAGGCAAAACGGCCGGGATATAAATCTCGGAGAGTAATGGCTTTCCATTAAATTAGGAAAAGCTAAATTCATCAGGAGGTGCCGATATGAGAGTCAAGGTAACAATAGCATGCACAGAGTGCAAACAGCGTAATTACAACACAAAGAAGAACAAGAAGAATGACCCTGACAGACTTGAAATGAACAAACATTGCAAGTTCTGTAAGAAGCATACTCTTCACAAAGAAACTAAGTAAGCGGAAGGAAAGGTGACTGGTATGGCAAAAAATGCAGTTGACCAATCAAAAGCTTCAAAGGATTCTAAAGGGAAGAAGCCTAACAAGGTTGTTAAGTTCTTGAAGGATTTAAAATCCGAATCAAAGAAGATTGTTTGGCCAAGTAAAAAAACAGTGCTAAACAATACAGGGATTGTACTTGCGACAATGGTTGCAGTAGGTGTATTTATCTGGGGATTTGACCTAGGACTTACAGCGTTATTGAAGTTCATAATTGGACTTGCAAGCTAAGAACGAAAACAACTAATCAGGGGGGATATGAATGTCAGAAACAGCAAAGTGGTATGTTATACACACTTATGCCGGCTATGAAAACAAAGTGGCGCAGAGTATCGAGAAGGTAGTGGACAACCGTAAACTTCGAGATCTTATTCCTGAAATCAGAGTACCAAGTGAAATTGTTACGGAGATTACAGACGGTAAGGAAAAGGAAGTTGAAAGAAAGATTTTCCCTAGCTATGTTCTTGTGAAAATGATACTGACAGACGATTCCTGGTACGTTGTACGTAATATTCGCGGAGTGACGGGATTCGTTGGTCCTGCTTCAAAACCAGTACCGCTTACTGAAAAAGAGGTGCAGGCATTAGGAGTAGAAACTAGAAGAATTGAAGTTGACTTCGGTGTAGGCGACGATGTAAAGATTAGAGACGGCGCTATGGAAGGCTTTGTCGGAGTAGTTAAGTCAATCGATCTTGAAGAACAGTCCGTCGAGGTTGTGGTGCAAATGTTTGGTAAAGAAACAGTTACTACATTACCGATAAGCCACAGGAAAGATGGACGATTGATTTCCGATTAGGGAAATCACACAATCATTCGCAAATCATACCCGAAAGGGTTTTGATTAAGTATACCCCTAGGTGAAAACGCTTAGGAATACTTGTGGGAGGGATAAAATTATCTTATCCCGACAATTACCACGATTTATGGAGGTGCAAAAGCATGGCACAAAAGGTAGTAGGTTTTATTAAGTTACAAATTCCTGCCGGAAAAGCTACACCGGCACCACCAGTTGGTCCAGCATTGGGTCAGCATGGTGTAAACATCATGGCTTTTACAAAGGAATTTAACGAGCGTACAAAGAATGATATTGGACTAATTATTCCAGTAGTAATCACAGTTTACGCAGACCGTTCATTCTCATTTGTAACAAAGACACCGCCTGCAGCAGTTCTTATTAAGAAGGCTTGCGGAATTGAAAGCGGTTCAGGCGTACCTAACAAGACTAAGGTAGCTAACATTACAAAGGCACAGATTCAGCAGATCGCTGAGCAGAAGATGCCTGACCTTAACGCAGCAACCATCGAAACTGCAATGAGCATGATCGCTGGAACCGCTCGTTCAATGGGTATCGTAGTGGTTGACTAATGTCAAAATGCTAAAGCGATAAGTTGCGACGGAAGTTGCAAGGTAGCTGAATTTTCAGTTTACCCACTGGTGGGAGGAAAAATCCATTCCGCTAACACTGACTTTCATTAGGAAGTCAAGTATCACCACTTATGAGGGAGGAAAAAAGTAATGAAACACGGTAAGAAATATATTGAAAGCGCAAAGCTTGTTGATAAATCAAAATCTTATGGTGCAACAGAAGCACTCGAACTCGTTTGCAGCAATGCAAAGGCAAAGTTTGATGAAACTGTTGAACTTCACATTAGATTGGGTGTTGACTCACGTCACGCTGATCAGCAGGTAAGAGGTGCAGTTGTACTTCCAAACGGAACAGGTAAAGACGTAAGAGTTTGCGTATTCTGTAAGGAAGACAAAATGGAAGCAGCTAAGGCTGCTGGTGCAGAATTCGTTGGAGCTGAAGATCTTGTTGAAAAGATTCAGAAAGAAAACTGGATGGATTTTGACGTAGTAATCGCTTCTTCAGACATGATGGGACTTGTTGGACGTCTTGGTAAGGTGCTTGGTCCTCGTGGACTTATGCCTAACCCAAAGGCTGGTACAGTATCTCCTGATGTAGCAAAGGCTGTTACAGAAGCTAAGGCTGGTAAGATTGAGTACCGTCTTGACAAGACAAACATCATTCACTGTCCTATCGGTAAGGCATCATTCGGTGCTGAAAAGCTTGAAGAAAACTTCAATACTCTGATGGAAGCTGTAGCAAAGGCTAAGCCTGGCTGCTGCAAAGGGCACATACTTCAAGTCTTGCGTAGTATCTTCTACAATGGGACCTGGCGTTGCTGTTTCAACATCTAAGTACGGCATCTAATTATTGAAAATTCAGGATTGCGCATAAATTTTATGCTGCAATCCTTGATTTTTTTAAGAAAACCCTTGACACATAAAAAGATATGTGATATACTAATTGAGTTGCTAATGCAACGTCGTTTTCTAAAGACAGTAGGCAAATTAATCGTTATCACAATGATTAATCGGAAGTCCTACCGAGGAGAGCAAAGTCAATACGATTTTGTATTCTTTTTGTCTTTATGACGAAAGGAATTTTTCTTTTTAGGGACGATTAACGCTCATTAATTGTTTCGGAGGTGAAAACTAAATGCCAAGTCAAAATGTTTACTCGCAAAACAGGCAAAGGTTGCTGAGATGACCGAAAAGCTTCAGGGTGCTGCTGGCGTACTCGTTGATTACAAGGGTATTACAGTAGAAGAAGATACTAAGCTTAGAAAAGAACTCAGAGAAGCAGGTATATTCTACACTGTTGAAAAGAACTCAATTCTTCGTTTTGCAATGAAGAATGCTGGTCTTGATGAACTTACAAGCGTTCTTGAAGGAACAACTGCACTCGCTATTTCAACTGGCGACCAGACAGCTCCTGCTAGAATTCTTGGTAAATTTGCAGAAGCAAACGAAAACAAGTTCAACCTCAAGGCAGGTTTTATTGGAACAGAAGTTTACGATGCAAATGGCGTAATGGCTCTTTCCAAGATTCCATCAAGAGAAATCCTTCTTTCACAGCTTGTTGGCTCCCTACAAGGACGTGCAGAAGCTTGCTGCTGTTCTTAAGGCAGTTCTGTGCAGACAAAGAGGAAGGTGCAGCTTAATTCTATGCGAAAATCGCATAAGTTATAGCTGACATAATCGTGCCGAACAAATCGGCGAAATAAAAAATGTAAATTAAAAGGAGAATATTATCATGGCTTCTGAAAAGATTTTAAAATTTGTGGAAGACGTTAAGGGTCTTTCCGTACTTGAACTTGCTGAACTAGTTGAAGCAATCCAAGAAGAATTCGGCGTAACAGCAGCAGTAGCTGCAGCACCAGCCGCAGGCGGCGCAGCATCAGCTGAAGCTGAAAAGACAGAATTTGACGTTATCCTTGCTTCATTCGGTGATGCTAAGATGAACGCTATCAAGGCTATCAAGGAAATCATGCGTCTTGGACTTAAAGAGTCTAAGGAACTTGTTGAAGGCGCTCCAAAGGCAGTTAAAGAAGGCGTTTCTAAGGCTGAAGCTGAAGAGCTTAAGGCTAAGATTGAAGCTGCTGGCGCAACAGTTGAGCTTAAGTAATCTAAGATTACATTGCAATTTTGAAAGCGTGGCTCGAATGAGCTGCCCTTTTTTGCAATAATCGTGTTTTACTATATTCCATGAAATAGTATATTTGCAATAAAAATAAAAGCGAAGTGGGTAAATCTTTACTTTGTAAGTGCATAAATATATAATGTTATTATAAATTCAAATACTAATGATGTTTATTGAATATAGAAAAATATGAATGGAGAAAGATTATGGCAGCAAATTGCTTTGAAAACAGAGAACTTTCGTGGCTGAAGTTTAACTCCCGTGTTCTTGAAGAGGCGCAGGATAATAGTGTTCCGCTTTTTGAGAGATTGACGTTTGCATCGATATTTCAAAGCAATCTTGACGAGTTTTTTATGGTTAGAGTTGGCTCAATTTCGGATAGAATGCTCGTAGACAGCCCATACAAAGAGAATAAAACCAAAATGACGTGTGCTCAGCAACTTTGAAAGTATCTTTAAGAGTGTGACGGATCTTGTTCCTGAACGTGATGAAGCGTATTTTTCCGTTATGAGTCAGCTTGAGAAATACAATATATTTCAAGCGGATTTTAAAACAATTTCTAAAAGCGAAGAAAACTATTGAAGCACTATTTCCAATAATGAAGTTCGCCCGCTTGTTTCACCACAAGTGCTTGATAAACGTCACCCTTTTCCATTTCTAAAGAATAAAGACATATATGCGGTCGCTCATCTTGAATCGAAATCAGGCGTAAAAATCGGATTAATTCCATGCACGGGCGTTTATGATAGAGTGATTTTTTTGCCGGGAGAAAATTTGAGATTTATTTTAGTGGAGGAGCTTATTCTTCATTACGCACCACAAGTTTTTGAAGGGTATAAGGTGCTTGATAAGTCGCTTATAAGAGTGACTAGAAACGCCGATATTAACGTAAACGAGGCACTTTATGACCATGATGTGGATTTTAGAGATATTATGGAAAATCTCGTTAAAAAGCGTAAAAAGCTTTCTCCGGTTAGGCTTGAGCTTTCAAGGGGTTGTGTGAATCTGCGTTAGGTTTCTTGTGCGAAAAGCTTGAGCTTAACAGAAAACAGATGTTTTTCACAAAATCTCCATTGGACTTGTCTTTTGTGTTTGTGCTAGGGGATAAGGCTAAGCATATTTCGGAGCTTTTCTATAAAAAGCTAGTGCCTCAGCCATCGATGTTTGTAAATCCAAGCGAGTCAACGATCGCTCAAATTCAGCGTAAAGACTTGTTTTTAAGCTATCCTTACGAGAGCATAAAGCCCTTTATTAAGCTCATGAATGAGGCTGCTGATGATCCGAAAGTAGTATCAATCAAGATTACTCTTTATCGTGTTGCGAAAACGAGTAAGGTTGTTGAGGCACTTATTAGAGCAGCAGAAAACGGTAAAGATGTCGTTGTTCTTGTCGAACTTCGTGCGAGGTTTGACGAGGAGAATAATATTGAATGGTCTAAGCGCTTAGAGGAGGCAGGATGCACTGTAATTTACGGTCTTGATGAGCTTAAAGTTCACTCTAAACTACTCCTCATAACACGTAAAAATGGTGAAAAAGTTGAATATATCACGCAAGCTGGCACAGGAAATTATAATGAAAAAACATCGGCTATGTATACTGATTTATCTTTGATGACAGCGAATGAAAATATTGCACTTGAAGCAGGAAAGGTATTCACATCATTGTCGTTAGGTAGCACAGTTACAGAGTCGCAGCACTTGCTGATTGCTCCAAACTGCCTGCAAAACAAGGTTATAGGCATGATTGACCATGAAATACAGGAAGCTAGGATTGGCAATCCGACATATATCGGTATTAAGATTAACTCATTGTCTGATAAGGATTTGATAGATAAGTTGATTGAAGCTTCGCAAGCTGGAGTTAAGATTGATTTAGTGGTTAGAGGGATTTGCTGTCTTATCGCAGGCGTTCCTGGATATACAGAAAATATAACAGTCAGAAGTATCGTAGGAAGATTTCTGGAACATTCCAGAATATATATTTTCGGAACTCCAAACCGACAGAAAATTTACATTGCATCGGCAGATTTTATGACAAGAAACACTATACGCCGAGTAGAAGTTGCTGTCCCAGTCTATGATGAAGATATTCAAATAAGGATACTCGAGATGTTCAATATTATCCTTAAAGACAATGTAAAGGCACGTATTCAACGACCAGATGGAACATATCGCAAGCATAAAAAGCCAGCAACTCCACTTGATTCACAGATGTATTTTTATGAACAAGCATATGGGAATGCAAAGCTTGTTATGACAGACACACCTAAGCAGGACATTAAGCCTTTTTCATTGAAAGAAAGACTAAAAAAAATATTTGCGAAATGATTATTAAAGTGATGGCTGTCCATACTAAAAGAAAAGACGGAGGTAAATTTTACATGAAGTTAATATCTTTAAGCGGAATAGCCGTATTGTTTTTGTTTGTATCAGGTTGTTCAAGTGCTATACCAACTGCACAATTACAAGAGGAAAGTTCAATTATTAGTGAGGAAACAACGCTTTTTAGCACATATGCTGAACTTGAAAGCACATTTTCCGATACCGAGACCACGCTTAGCGAAACTACCATTAATTCCGAAACCATAGCAGAAACAACCTCTACTGCAACTGAAGCTACAACTGAAGCTACAACTGAAACGACTATTGAAGCAACTCAAACCACTACCCAAACAACGCCGGAAACAACTACGACAATGACAATGGTTGAGGCAACTGTTGCTACACTTTCACAGGAAAGCATCATTGATTCAGCATTGATTTCAACATTGCCGCTTGAAACATATTCAGCTGATTCTGCTAGTGTAAATGTTAGCGGCAGAACCTTGTACAAAGACGGAGTGAGGTGGATTAATTACTCATATTCTTCGGTAGAATTTCAATTTACAGGAACAAAAGCTGAAATTACAATGGTTTCTAACCCGAACAGTTTTAAAAGCAGCAATAGAGCAAGAGTGGGATTTGTTGTCAACGGCGTGATGGTTAAAGATGTTATTTTAAACAATACTCAAGAAAAATTCACTGTTTTTGAAAGTGAAACACCACAAGACGTGGTTATTAAAGTCGTGAAACTTTCGGAAGTTCAGTTTGCTAAAGCAGGAGTTAAGTACATTTCGGTTCAGTCCGAAAATAAAATCTCTCCAACTTTAGAGAGTGAGAGGACGATAGAATTTATCGGCGACTCTATTACTTGTGCGTATGGGATAGAGGGGCAATCTTATGATGATTTTTCAACTCACACAGAAAACGCCTATAATAGCTATGCTGCACAAACTGCGAGAAATCTCGGTGCAGAAGCTAGTATAGTAGCATGGAGCGGATTAGGAATTGTTTCCGATTGCACAACCTACGCAAAGAAGAGCGCATACCTTTTGATGTCTGAACTCTATAATTATACGGACTTTAGTTATGAATCGACAACGGGGCAGAAGCTCACTGAGTGGGATTTTGAGGCGAATAAGGATCCTGATGTTATAGTAATCAACATGGGGACTAATGATGCCACATATACTGGCAGCAACGCAACATTGATTGCTGAATTTGGCACGGGATTTTATAATTTCTTGAAACAGGTGAGGGAGAAGAACCCAGACTCCACGATCATATGTATTTATGGTGTCTTGGAGGGCAAACTTACCCCTGAAATCTCCAAGCAGGTTGAAAACTTCAAAAGTACGATTGATACTAATATTCATATGCTTGAATTGCCTATTCAAAGCTATTCTGATGGATATGGTGCAGACTATCACCCTAGCCTTTCAACGCACAATAAAATGACAGTTGCGCTCACTATGAAAATACGTGAGATAATGGGATGGTAGAGAATATTTCTGAATAAACTAAAAATGCTATGCAACATTTGCATAGCATTTTTATATTACCCAAAGATAAACCGAACAGCTAATACGCTAAATAAAAAGCCTGTAATATCCCCAGCGAGCGAACACACGAGAGTATGACGAGTTTTCTTCACCTTTGTGACGCTGTAATAAACAGCGATTGTGTAGAAGGTAGTTTCAGTTGACCCCATTAATACGCTTGCAACACGTGCAGGAAAACTGTTAGCACCATTTTCGGATAGCAAATTCTCATAGATTGCTAACGCTCCACTGCCTGAAACGGGGCGAATTAAAGCTAGCGGCAGACATTCGCTAGGGAAGCCAAGCAATGAGGTTAAAGGCGAGATTGCATTTGTTAAGATGTCAAGTGCCCCCGAGGCTTTAAACATTCCTATCGCTGTCATTAGTGCCATTAGGGCAGGGAGGACGGAAATGCTTGTTTTGAGGTTTTCTTTTGCACCTGTGATGAATTCATCAAAAACATTTACGTTTTTGCATAGTGCATAGAAAATAATTGTTCCGATTACGAGCGGTATTACAAAGTCATTAAAACTCATTTTTATCACCATGTTTCCTAAGATATATTTTTAAATGTTATTTACTTTTCATATTTAAAATTTTTGCCAGTAAAAGTGAAACAGTTACAGAGATTAGTGAAACTGCAAGTACCCCGCCCAGAACATCAAGAGGATTTTCTGCACCGTGTTTAAGTCTAAGTGCAGCAACGGTTGTAGGAATGAGAGTTATTGAGGCAGTGTTTAGCACAGTGAAAATTATCATGTTATTGCTTGCTTGAGTAGGGTCGTGACCTTTGGAAACCTCTTCTTTTTCAAGTTCTTTCATCGCCTCAAGTCCTAAAGGTGTGGCAGCATTCCCAAGTCCGAGGAGATTTGCAGTGACATTCATGCAAATGGCACGGAACGCTTTACCGTTGAAATCTAACTTGCTAAAAATTATTTTTGCAATTGGAGTAAAAAGATGTGCTAATTTTTCGGTTAAGCCAGATTTTTCAGCGATACGCATAACCCCACCCCAAACGCATATTCCGCCAAGCATATATATGTACAGCTCAACAGCATTAACACCCTCGTTAAGCACGGCATTTCCGACATCTCCAATACGTCCGGTTATTATTCCGAACACGACTGAAACAATAATCATTAGCCCAAATACCCACTTCATCATAATAAAGAAAATCCTTTCAAATATGTATAATGTAAACTTACAATATTTATTCATAATCACTATATTAATAAATTTTAATTTATATATTGACAAAAAAATACAAGTTTGGTATAATCAAAGTGGACGTATAGTCCAAATTAATAGGAAATAAAAAAATAGGGAGGAATACTAAAATGAAATCAACAGGTGTAGTAAGAAAAATCGATGACTTGGCAGAATCGTACTTCCAATCGAACTCAGAAGAACTCTTGATATCGGTGAGAAAAGACGCTCTAGAAATCTACGTTGAGCAAGATTCTGTTATTCTCAAAAAGTACAAGTCATCATGTATTTTCTGCAGCAGCAACGAAAATCTTATGGATTATAAGACAAAGTGTGTTTGCGCAGAATGTATGGCTGAACTAAAGAAGTAATACTTACCCACAAAAACACGTAAGCTTTTAGCTTTACGTGTTTTTGTATTCTTGTCCATAATAATCTTATTATGAGCTTTTTTATATTTATGACAAAAACCTTACAATGAATTGTACGGCTTCTTGAATTTAAGTAGAGAATGCCATTCTTTATAATCTGGCATGATTTCGAGCAAGTGAATAGAACTCTTTGAATGATTATGATGAATTAAGTGAGCATATTCATGGCAAAACACTGCACGAATGCATTCTATCGGATATTCAATCAATTTTAGATTTATTGTAATTTTAACATTTTTAAAGTTACAACTACCCCAACGATTTTCATGTAACGTATGGTGAGTTGCGCAATATTAACATCATAACCATAGCTTTTGAAAAGGTTTGCTGTTTCAATATTTAATTCAGAGTAAAGCTCTATGCACTTTTCCTTGTACCATTTTTCTATAAGAATAGGGACGTTTTTATCAAGAGAGGTATGGACTAAAAGTTGATTATCGGAATTTGAAACATATTCTTTAGAATTTGAGATGACTTTTAGCTCTAAAGACTTACCAAGGAAGCTAAAAACCTCGCCGGAAACGAAGTTGTGCGAAACTGCTGGTTTAATATCATTAAGTGCACGAATAATAAAAGCACCTTTTTCGAGAAGAACTTGCTCAATATATTTATCGAAACAAGCTTGTTCGCAGAAACCTTAACAGTGCCATCTTGACATACACGAATGTTGATATTCTTTACATTTTTGCGTTGAATTTGGTAGGTTACAGTGCGATTTCCAATTAAAACAGACTTCATCATTGCTTATCATATACTTCCATCATTGCTTGAATAAATTCAGGGAAAACCATTCTGTCAGTGTGTCTGTCGTACATTCCGAACAATTCGCCCTTTCCGGAAAATGCGCAGTTGTCCCATAAAATGCAAGGAACATTGATATTTTTGGCAGCACGCAAATAATAATCTACCCATTTTATGCGATCTGAAAGATTGTCCTTATCTCTTGCACCGAACTCTCCGAGTATTACAGGGACACCCTTGCTCACAAAGGCTTTGTGGATATACTGCATTGTTTGGTCAATTTCGGCAACATCATCGGGATTGTTAGGATTGAAGGAGCTTGTCCCAACTGCATCCAGTGCGAATTTTAGAGGGATATAAGCGTGTATTGAAACTATTAATTTATCATCTTTTGGCAGAACAAGTCCATCAATAGCCATTTTGGAGCATGATGCGGCGTAGGTAGGAATCATCAAATTACGGATAGAATTGTTACCGCCAGATTTTCTAACCGTGTTGACAAAAACGGCATTTAGTTGATTTACAACATCTCGTCCTTCGGCATCTCCGCCGTCCCATTCAACAGGTGTGCCAACTTTTCTTGGTTCGTTCATAGCCTCAAAAATGATGTGTTCATCATATTTTTCAAAGCGTTCAGCGATTTGAAGCCAAATTTTCTCTAGGATTGTTTTTGCTCTTTCCGAGTTTTCGTAGGTTGGCATATGCCAATATTCGTGGTGAATGTTAATTATCACAAACATATCTTCCTCAAGCGCATAGTTTGCAATTTCCTCAGCTCTATCAAGCCAAGCTGGGTCAATTAGATAGTCTGGTCCCTCACCAAAATGCCCGTCCCAAGTGATAGGCAGGCGGAAAACGTTGAAGCCTGCGTTCTTGATGTTACGCACAAGTTCCTTCGTTGTAATCGGATTGCCCCAAGACGTTTCCAAAGCTGGGCCGCTTCTAATTTTTGAATCCATAGAGTTGCCAAGATTCCAGCCGATTTTCATTTTAGATACCAAATCGATAGGGGAAAGGTCGCTGATTTTAGATATATGTTTATTCGGTTCCATAAAAACCTCCTTGTTGTATAAACGTAATAGCGAATAAAATCATTTTAACGTCTACACCTACATTTGTCAATAAGAATATATGAATAGCAGATATAAGAATATTAACATATGACAAAGGCTGTACAGAATAAAATGTACAGCCTTGTTTTTATGGTTTTATATTATGGCTAGCTTTAATATGCGCCTTAAGCATTGAAAATGATTTGTCGCTAAT
>JAXGPS010000002.1:0-87343 GCA_040766825.1 Oscillospiraceae bacterium | reverse complement strand
GACTGCGCAAAATATAGCCTTAGAATGATAGACCATTGGGATAATTTTTCTGGTGAGATTGAAAGAGGCTATTCGGGGAATTCTATCTTTTTTGCCGATAATAAACTCACTAATGACTACGAACGCATCACCGACTTAGCAAGGCTAATGGCATCTGTCGGACTGAATGCAGTCGCTATAAATAACGTTAACGTTCACAAGCAAGAAACGCTTTTGATAACTGATGAATACCTTGACGGGATAGCTAAATACGCCGATATTTTCAGGGAATTTGGAATATCGCTGTATTTAAGTGCGAACTTTGCTGCTCCCGTTGAATTGGGCGAGCTTGAAACGGCTGATCCGCTTGATGAAGAAGTTTGTAATTGGTGGGGAACTGTCAGCGCTGGAATTTACTCTAAAATCGCAGATTTTGGAGGATTTCTTATCAAAGCAGATTCGGAAAATCGCCCCGGACCTTTTACATATGGACGTGACCATGCTGATGGCGCAAATATGCTTGCTAGGGCGCTTTCCTCGTACGGAGGGAATGTTATTTGGCGCTGCTTTGTTTATGATTGTCACCTTGATTGGAGGGATCGTTCATTAGACAGGGCGAGAGCCGCTTACGATAATTTTAAGCCGCTTGACGGAAAATTTGACAGCAACGTGTATTTGCAAATCAAAAATGGGCCTATGGATTTTCAAATTCGTGAGGCAACATCTCCGTTGCTTGGGGCAATGCCTAACACAAATAGCGTTGTAGAATTTCAGATTGCGCAGGAATATACAGGGCATCAAATAGACCTTTGCTACCTTGTTCCGATGTGGAAAGAATGCCTTGATTTTGATACTAAAAAGGACGCAAAGACTCACCTAATTCAAAACTCAATTGAAGCCGTTTGTGCCGTTTCAAACATTGGAAATGACAAGTGTTGGACAGGAAACCCACTTGCTGCTGCGAATTTTTACGGCTTTGGGAGAATTGCTTTTAACCCTCAGCTTTCAGCTGAAGATATTTGCAGAGAATGGGCAGAGCTTACCCTTGGCGCAGAGGCTGCAAAAATTGTTTGCGATATGCTTATGGCATCTCGTGATATATATGAAAAATACACCTCGCCGTTGGGACTTGGCTGGATGGTTAACGTTCATACGCATTACGGAGTGAGCGTTGACGGATATGAATATTCGCCGTGGGGGACTTATCATTACGCCGACTTTAAAGGGCTTGGCGTGGATAGAACAACTGCTACCGGAACAGGCTTTTCCTCGCAATATTTCGAGGAAAATGCAAAAATGTATGAGCAGGCTGAAACTTGTCCGGAGGAATTGCTTTTGTTTTTTCATCATCTGCCATACGACTATAAACTTAAAAACGGAACAACGATAATTCAACATATTTATGACGTTCATTTTGAAGGTGCGGCTGAGGCTGAAAGATTACTTCAAACGTGGCTGTCGCTTGAAAATAAAATTAATTCTGAGTTCTTTGAAATTTCAAAAGAACGCTTCATCAAGCAGGTTAAAAACGCAGAAAATTGGCGTGATACGGTGAATACGTATTTCTACCGAAAGACCGGAATTGATGACATTCACGGACGTAAGATTTACAGATAAAACATATATCGAAAAAAACCTTTCCGATTTATACTCGGAAAGGTTTTTTAATCTTGTTTGCTGCGCAAAAACCGCAGCAAACGCTATTTTTAATATTAATCAGCAAACAAAGGAGTTGAAAGGTATCGGTCGCCGGTATCAGGGAGAAGCACCACAATAACCTTACCCTTGTTTTCAGGGCGATTTGCAATCTCGTTAGCAGCAAAGACAGCAGCACCAGATGAAATTCCTACAAGCAAACCAAGATTTCTTGCAAGGGAACGTCCCGTAGTGAAAGCATCTTCGTTTTCAACAGTGATTACCTCGTCATAGATTTTAGTGTTCAAAGTGTCAGGAACAAAGCCGGCACCAATGCCTTGAATTTTGTGAGGTCCGGCAGTGCCTTTTGAAAGAACAGGGGATCCGGCAGGCTCGACGGCAACTAGCTTTATGTTAGGATTTTTTGATTTAAGGAACTCACCAACACCCGAAATAGTTCCGCCGGTTCCAACACCGGCAACGAAAATATCAACGTTTCCGTCAGTATCGTTGTAAATTTCAGGTCCGGTAGTAGACTTGTGTATATCAGGGTTAGCAGGGTTTTCGAACTGTCCCGGAATGAAGCTGTTTGGGATTTCCTTTGCAAGTTCATTCGCCTTAGCGATTGCGCCGCTCATACCCTTTGCGCCGTCAGTAAGAATTAGCTCAGCACCGTAAGCTTTTAGCAGAGTTCTGCGTTCAACGCTCATAGTTTCAGGCATTGTAAGTATAACACGGTATCCCCTAGCAGCAGCAACGGCAGAAAGACCGATACCGGTATTTCCGCTGGTTGGCTCGATAATTACAGAGCCTTCTTTAAGAAGTCCCTTTTCTTCGGCATTCTTAATCATAGCAAAACCAACACGGTCCTTAACACTTCCGGCTGGATTGAAATATTCAAGCTTTGCAAGAATTGTTGCAGGCAGGTCGCTTTTTTGGAAGTTTGAAATGTCTAAAAGGGGAGTGTTTCCGATGAGTTCTGTGAGGCTTTTGTATATTTTCATAATATTATCTCCTAACTTTGTTGTTTTGAATTATTAAACAGACTGAAATTAATGAAAAAAGGAGCGTTTGCTTAAAGCATATAATTCATATCTGCTTGGTATGTTTTAAATTATATCACCCAAACTGAAAAAGTCAATACTTTTATCATAAAAATTCTCGCAAAAAACGAATAATGTGCAAAATACACGAGATAAAAAGCCCATAAACATATAGTTTAGGCTATATTACCTATATCATATCTGCAAACTAGGAAATAGCATAATTACTTTATTAAAGGCTCAACGTCATGAGCAGAGCGTTATCTAAAGGTTCGGAGTAATAGTTTTTGCGAAGTCCGACAGTTTCAAACCCCACCGAGTTATAGAGCGAAATTGCCGAGGAATTTTTCTCACGAACCTCAAGCGTAATAAAGCTTGCAACGCCCGAAAGTTCAGCTATTGCCGAGGAAATAAGCTCTCTTGCAACGCCTTTTTTTCTATGCGAAGGGGAAACGGCAATATCCTCAAGAGTCACCTCATCAAGCACACGGCTAAGCGTGATAAACCCTAAAATTTCGCCGCTTTCAGCAGAAACAGCGCACATCATGATATATTTATCCTCAAGCAAAAGGGCGTCTGAAAAGAGTTTTTCAGACCAGCCTTCTGCTGAAAAGCATTCATTAGAAATGCGTGAAACTTCGGTTAAATCGGCAGAGTTCATCGCACGAACGATAGTATCACCCTTTTGCATCATACCAGCTCCCTCCCTGATTGACATCAGCAGTTAGCGGCACGGAGATTGAAACGGCATTTTGCATTTCCTCCCCGAGAATTATGCTTGCACGGTCTGCACATTCCGGCGAGGACTCCACGATAAGTTCGTCATGAACCTGCAAAATAAGTCTTGCGTCGAGGTTTTCGCTTTTTAGTCTGTTATAAACTTTCACCATCGCAATCTTAATAATATCAGCAGCAGAGCCTTGGATAGGCGCATTCATTGCTGCACGTTTTCCGAAAGCCTGCAAATTCTTATTTGAGGAGGAAAGCTCAGGAATGTATCGTCTGCGTCCGAACATAGTTGTAACGTAGCCGTTTTTAGTTGCATCGTCAACAGTCTTAGTCATAAACTTCTCTACCTTAGGGAAGTTTGCGAGGTAATCCTTAATATATCTGTCTGCCTCAGCAACAGAAACGCCAATATCTTGAGATAGTGAGAATGCCCCAATACCGTACACAATACCGAAATTTACTGCCTTTGCCGAACTTCTCATTTGAGGAGTTACCATTGACAGAGGAATGCCGAAAACGCTTGAGGCAGTCGAGGCGTGAATATCCTCATTGTTTTTGAAAGCCTCACACATACGCTCATCTCCACTCAAATGTGCAAGCAGTCTAAGCTCAATTTGGCTGTAATCGGCGTCAAGAAGAACGTTTCCGTCATCAGCGATGAAGAACTTACGCATATTTCTGCCAAGCTCTTTTCTAACGGGAATTGTTTGAATATTTGGCTCAGTCGAGGAAATTCGACCTGTTCGGGTTTCTGTCTGCTTGAAGATGGAGTGAATTCTATGGTCATCTCCCACAACCTTTAAGAAGCCCTCAACATAGGTTGAGTTAAGCTTTGAAAGTTGGCGATACTGAAGAATAAGCTCAATTATAGGGTGCTTATCACGAAGCCCCTCCAGCACATCAACATTAGTTGAGTAGCCGGTTTTAGTCTTTTTCTTGCAAGGCAAGCCGAGTTCCTCAAACAAGACAACACCCAATTGTTTAGTCGAGGAAATGTTGAAAGTTTTGCCTGCCATGAAGTAAATTTGCGACTCCAGCCCCTCAATCCCGATTTTAAGCTCATCGCCGAATGAACGCACGCCGTCCTCGTTGATTTTCATGCCAACAACCTCCATCGAGGCGAGAACTTCTGTTAAAGGCTGCTCAATTTCGTAGAGCAAATTGTCCATGTCCCCCTCAGAAATAAGCACGGCAAGCTTGTCGCAAAGGGTGCAAATAACTGAAATATCAGAGTTTTCGCCGAGATAGTCAGGATAAATCACATGATATTCAGCACACAGCTTTTCAATCGAATATTCGGAGGATTGCGAGTTTAGCAAGTACCCTTCTATTTCAGCATCAAGCTTTAGTCCACGCATTTCCTTACCACGAGAGAAGCAATACTTATAGGCATTTTTTGCGCTGAAAGTCCTTTTTTCGCAGTCTGAGGTGAGGAATGAAAGTATATCATTTTCCTCAGTTGTTCTTGCGATGTTTTCGCCAGAAATTACTGTTAGAGCGTTGTTTTTAAATAAAAATCCACAAGATTTCCCCAAGAATTCATCACTAAAGGGAACTTCCTTAACCGAAAGCTTCTTTTCAGCCTTTTTAGGCTGTTCCGGTGCAGGAGCAGAGCCTTTGAGCATTCCAAGGTTTGAAAGCTTTGTTAAAAGGCTGAAAGTTTCAAGGTCTGTGAGCCTTGCGCTTACTGCCTCGGAGTCGCACGGTTTTGGGAGGTATTCTGAAATATCCTCTGAAATTGGTGCGTTAGAAACAATTGTAGCAAGCCACTTGCTTTGAAAAGCAGCGTCTTTTCCGTTTTCTAGTTTTAGGCGAACGCCCGATTTTATGGTGTCGGCAGTTGGAAGCTTTTCGTAAAGCTCCTCAATGCTGTGGAACTCTTGGATAAGAGCAAGCGCAGTTTTTTCGCCCACACCGGCAACTCCGGGAATATTGTCGGAGCTGTCACCCATGAGTGCTTTTAAGTCAATAAGTTGGAGTGGTTTTAGCCCGTAAACCTCGAAGAACTTAGCCTCATCAAAGAAAATATTCTCCTTTGTAGTTGCAAGGCGCACGAAAACAGAGTCATTTATAAGCTGGAGGTTGTCACGGTCGCCCGAAAGTACAACGCACTCATTCCCGCCCTCTTTGCAAATTCTAGCAACAGTTCCGAGAATATCGTCAGCCTCAAACCCCTCACATTCCAAAACGGAAATCCCAAGTTCAGTGAGAAGCGCCTTTATAACAGGCAGTTGTTCGGCAAGCTCTGGCGGCATACCTTTTCGATTTGCCTTGTAGCTTTCCACCTTCTTATGTCGAAAGGTCGGAGCCTTAAGGTCGAAAGCGACAATAGTTAAGTCGGGAGCTACTTCATCAAGTGCTTTCAAATAGATGTTCATAAAGCCGACAATGGCGTTGGTGAAAAATCCTTTTTTATTGGTAAGAAGCTTTATTCCGTAAAAAGCTCGATTTAGAATACTGTTACCGTCAATAGCTAAAATTCGCATTTTTTTACCTCCAAGTTGTTGAAAATAATACATTACTTATAGTATATCATAAAATTGCGCTAACCCCTATATTTTTTTTAGAAAATATGCTATTATTTTTAAGTAAAGCGCAACTTACCAGATTTTTTGCATTTACTTAAAATAAATCGAAGGAATTTTACATGAAAAAGATAAATATAGGTTCTGTTAGTATAGAGCAAACAGCGGCACTTGCGCCGATGGCATCTGTTGCTGACACGGCGTACAGATTGATATGCAAAGAGCATCATTGCGCATACTTAGTTAGCGAGATGATTTCTTCAAAGGGAATGGTTTACGGCGACAAGAACACGCCGAAACTTTGTTATATAGATAAAGAGGAACGTCCGATAGCACTTCAATTATTCGGAGAAGACCCAGATTTCATGGGAAAAGCAGCGGAAATGATAAACCGGTACAAGCCGGATATTGTGGATATAAACATGGGCTGTCCGGTGCCAAAGGTTGTAAACAACCAATCCGGTTCTGCGCTGATGAAAACTCCGGAAATTGCAGCAGAAATAGTTTATCAAACAGTCAAAAACGCAGATTGTCCGGTTACGGTTAAAATCCGAAAAGGTTGGGACGAGGGGAGCGTAAACGCCGTGCCTTTTGCAAAAATGATGGAGCAGGCAGGCGCGGCAGCAATAGCTGTTCACGGAAGACTGAAAACGGAGATGTATCACGGAAATGCTGACCTTGACATTATTCGTCAAGTCAAATAGGCTGTTAATGTTCACGTAATTGGAAACGGCGACATTCAAAGTGCCGATGATGCCGTAAATATGTACGAAAAAACTGGCTGCGATCTTGTCATGGTTGGCAGAGGCAGTTACGGAAATCCGTGGATATTCGAGCAAATCCACCGTAAAATCAACGGTTTGCCAGAACTACCAAGTCCAACAGATGAGCAAAAGCTTGCTGCAATGCTGCACCATGTTGAAATGGCAGTGGAATTTAAGGGAGAGCGACAGGCAATTAGGGAATCAAGACGAACGGCAGGATTTTACCTAAAGGGAATGAAAAATTCAGCTAAATATAGAGCAGATTGCGGCTCTCTCAACACGCTTGGGGACGTGAAAAGACTTATCGAAAAGATATTGGAAGGGAACAGCGAATGAACGAATTTTCAAGAACTGAGCTTATTATAGGCGAGGAGAAAATGCAGAAACTTAAAGACTCTGCTGTAATAGTATTTGGCGCAGGTGGGGTTGGCTCATATGTAATCGAGGGGCTTGCAAGGAGCGGAATTGGCAAAATCGCCGTTGTTGACAACGACACCGTTTCCCTCACGAATATAAATCGCCAGCTAATCGCACTTCATTCCACGGTAGGAAAGCTAAAAACCGATGTCGAAAGGGCGAGAATACTTGATATTAACCCAAATTGCGAGGCGGAAACTTTTCCGTGCTTTTTCACTGAATTGGACAACGGAGGAATAAACCTTGCTGATTATGATTATATAGTTGATGCAATTGACACCGTTACCTCAAAATTATTTCTTATCACTGAGGCAAAAAGGCTTGAAATCCCGATAATTTCATCAATGGGAACGGGGAATAAGCTTGATCCGACACGCTTTAAAATCACTGATATTTACAAAACGAACACCTGCCCATTAGCAAAAGTAATGCGCTACGAACTAAAACGACGGGGAATTAAAAAGCTAAAGGTACTTTTCTCCGATGAAATACCGTTAACGCCTATCGTGAACAGCATAGAGGGCGACAAATGCTCAAAACGTCAAACACCGGGCAGTATTTCGTTCACACCGTCTGTTGCCGGACTTATTATTGCAAGCGAGGTTATAAAGGATATTATTGCAAGCTAAACACTACAAAAAAGAGCTGTTTTATTGAAAAAACAGCTCTTTTTATTAAATTTCAATTCTGTCTTCGATGTACTTAACGAGATCTTCAATTTTAACTCTTTCTTGAGTCATAGTATCTCTGTCACGAACTGTTACACAGCCGTCACTTTCAAGAGTATCAAAGTCATATGTTACGCAGAAAGGAGTACCGATTTCGTCTTGACGGCGGTATCTCTTACCGATAGTTCCTGCCTCGTCAAAGTCGCACATGAATTTCTTAGAAAGCATGGAGTAAACTTCCGTTGCCTTTTCAGAAAGCTTCTTAACTAGAGGCAGAACCGCAACCTTATAAGGTGCAAGAGCCGGATGCAAACGCATAACCGTTCTGATTTCTGTTTTTTCTGTACCGTCCTTGCCAACGGACTTAATTTCTTCCTCGTCATAAGCTTCAGTTAGGATACTAAGGAATAGTCTTTCAACGCCCAAAGATGGCTCAATAACGTAAGGAATGTATTTTTCGTTTGTTTCAGGATCGAAATATTCAAGGGATTTTCCGCTTGTGTTGATGTGCTGAGTGAGGTCGTAGTCTGTTCTGTCAGCAATACCCCAAAGCTCGCCCCAACCGAATGGGAATAGATATTCAAAGTCAGTAGTTGCCTTTGAATAGAAGCTAAGCTCGTCTGCATCGTGGTCACGAAGACGCAAGTTTTCTTCCTTTAGACCTAAAGTTAGCAGGAAGTTTTTGCAATAAGCTCTCCAATACTCGAACCATTCAAGGTCAGTTCCCGGCTTGCAGAAGAATTCAAGCTCCATCTGTTCAAATTCACGTACACGGAAGATGAAGTTACCCGGAGTGATTTCATTTCTGAAAGACTTACCAACCTGCGCAACACCGAAAGGAACTTTTTTACGTGTAGTTCTTTGAATGTTAGCGAAGTTTACAAAGATACCCTGAGCAGTTTCAGGACGGAGATAAATTTCAGACTTTGAGTCCTCAGTAACACCTTGGAAAGTCTTAAACATAAGATTAAATTGACGAATGTCAGTGAAGTTTGCTTTTCCGCACTTAGGGCAGCAGATATTATGGTCGGTGATGTACTTCATCATGTCATCGTTTGCCCAGCCAGCAACGTTAGTTCCGTCAAAATCCTCGATAAGATTATCAGCTCTGTGACGTGTGTTACACTCACGGCAATCCATAAGAGGATCGGAAAATCCGCCGATATGTCCAGATGCAACCCAAGTTTGAGGGTTCATAAGAATTGCGCTGTCAAGACCTACATTGTAAGGACTTTCCTGCACAAATTTCTTCAGCCAAGTCTTTTTGATGTTGTTTTTGAGTTCAACACCAAGAGGGCCGTAATCCCATGTATTTGCAAGACCGCCGTAAATTTCAGAGCCGGGGAATACATAGCCCTTTGACTTACATAGGTCAACAAGTTTTTCCATTGTTTTTTCGCTGTTAAGCATGAAAACATCTCCTTTTCATAATGAGAGCAAACCTTGCTCTCTATATAGTAAAGGGAAACAACGCAAAACGCTACATTCCCTCAAAAACTAACCTATATTATATAGCATTTAAGCAAAGTTGTCAACGGTAAAGAACGCTTTAAATGCATAAGAAAAAATATGCCTGCCATCTTTTTAGACAACAGGCATATTAGTTATTAAAGGAGATTTAAATATTTCTTTTTATGAAAGAAGTTTTTGATTATCTTTTCGCAAGAATAGATTTACTATCTTTTCGTAAGAATAGATTTATCTTTTCTTTGCTACGACTACTGCTGCTGCGATTGCTGCTGGGATAGCTGCAAGAGCGATAGGAGCGTTTCCAGTTGTTGCGTTAGGAGCAGCTTCTGTTTCAGCAGTTGTTACTTCTGGTTCGCCAACTGATTCGTCAGTCTGATCGTTGCCTGCGCCAAGTTCGTTATCGCCGTTATCAGCTGCTTCTGGCACCTTGATTACGATAGAAGAAAGAACTAGGTCAGAGTTAGATCTGATGTGAATAGTGTCGATGTCGCCAGCTGCTGCTGATAGACCGGACTTAGCAATAAGCTCGTCCCAGTTAAATGTTACAGCGTGATCCTGAACTTCGCCTGTTTGCTGAAGAAGTCTTGTGTTTTCAAGGTTAAGAGCAATAGCGAACTTCTTTAGTGAAGAGTAAGAAACGTCAAGGATAGGATTTAGGTTAGCATTATCCCAAGATGTGAACCAACCAAGACCGCTAACTTCAGACTGTGATAGGAAGTTGAAAGTAACAGTTGCACCCTTGTTAGTGTTGATTGTATCAACGATAGCGATTTTGCTGTCGCCGTAGATGTCGTTTATATTGTAAACTTCACCCTCTTCAAGGAATGTGCCCTTTAGAGATTCGCCCTTAACACCCTTTGTTGTATAAGTTTCAGAAGAAATCAACTTATCAAATGCAGGGATAGAAAGGTCAGCAACGCCGTCATTGTCAGCGTCTTCGCTGTTCCAGTTAATAGCAGTCAACTTACCGATTGCGTCAGCAGGAAGTCCGATATAACCAGTTCCCATAGGTGTTTCGTGAGAAAGGATACCGTCGAAAGTGATGTCTGTAACGCTTGCAAAGTAGTCAGCAGAAACTTCGTTTTTGCCTGCAACTTCGTCAGCTGCTACAACTGAGAATTCATAGTAGCCATCTTCGTTGATAGAAAGAGCAACCTTCTTAGAAACGTCCTTACCATCAGCGTTTTTACCTTCGATTATTAGGCTAGCGCCCTTTCCGTCTATATTAGTTACGCCCTTAAATGTTTCGTTGTACCAGTTGTCAGAATACTTGCTAGGAAGTGTTACGTTAAGGTCGAAGTTGAACTCAAGAGTTTCGCCTTCAAGTCCTTCAAATATGTTTGCAAGATCCTTGCCGTAGAAGTTAGCTTCAACATCAGTTTCAGCTGTGTGAACTGTTGTCTGAAGATTAATAGTAACTTCCTTTGCTTCCTGAGCTGCGGATGCAGAAACTGCAAATGCTGAAAGTGCCATCATACCTGCTGCTGCTCCGTAAAGTGTTTTTCTCAATTTCATTGAAAAGTCCTCCTGTTTTGTTTTGTTTTTTCTTTTGTTCTTTCTCTTTTAAAAGATTTAAGAGAAAGTCTTTTTAGTAAACGACTCTGGGAGAGGGGTCTCCGTTTTTGTTTGTCGGAGTCGTTTGCCGTGATTACATAATAGCATCTGACAAGAGAATACGAAACCCGTCAAAAACACCAAATCGCAAAAAAGTTTTTCGGCTTCAATTGTTGAAAATAAACAAAAACAGCGCTTTTTCTACTACGATTTTACATTACAGAAGGTTACAGAAAAGTAACACGAAAAGGAGATTTTTCCTTGATTTCCATCTCAAAGGAAATATCAAATATATTCAGCTAACCCCTCAAGTGAAAAACAAACAGCCGCAAATGCTTAAATGCTAAAAAAATAAAAAAATATCCCCACAATCCAGAAATTGTGGGGAATTTTTGAAATTCGATTAAAATTAGCGTACTTTTGCTGCAATATCGTCGATAAGTTTTAGAAGTAATTCGCTTTGTGACATTGAACCAAGTTCACCTTCACGTCTTGAACGAACGGAAACAGTTGACGATTCAACTTCCTTATCACCTATTGTAAGTAGTATAGGAAGTTTTTCCATTGTTGCAGAACGAATTTTGTACCCAACCTTTTCAGCTCTATCATCAATTGAAGATCTAATTCCAGCAGCTTGAAGCTTTGCAAGAACTTTGGAGCAGTAATCAAGGTGTCTGTCAGCAACCGGAATAATTCTAACTTGCTCAGGGGAGAGCCATAGAGGCAATGCGCCTGCGTATTTTTCGAGGATAAGAGCAAGAGTTCTTTCGTAGCAGCCAAGGGAAGTTCTATGAATAATGTAAGGACGTTTCTTTGTTCCGTCAACGTCTACATATTCCATGCCGAACTTTTCTGCAAGAAGCATATCAATTTGAATTGTGATAAGAGTATCTTCCTTGCCGTGAACATTTTTAATTTGAATGTCAAGCTTAGGGCCGTAGAAGGCAGCCTCGTCAATACCGATTTCATAATCAATACCAATATCGTCAAGGATTTTTTTCATTGTGTCCTGAGCCTCATTCCATTGTTCAGCAGTTCCCTCATACTTTGCAGTATTGTTAGGATCCCATTGTGAGAAACGGAACGAAATATCTTCATAAAGCCCAAGAGTTTCAAGCATAAAGTTTGCAAGGTCAAGACAGCCCTTGAATTCTTCCTCAAGCTGTTCAGGACGAAGAACAAGGTGTCCTTCAGAAATAGTGAACTGTCTTACACGAATAAGACCGTGCATTTCTCCACTGTCCTCATTTCTGAAAAGAGTTGATGTTTCGCCAAGTCGCATAGGCAAATCACGGTAAGAACGCTGTCTGTTAAGGAAAACTTGATATTGGAAAGGGCAAGTCATTGGACGAAGAGCGAAAACTTCGCTGTCCTTTTCCTCATCGCCGAGAACGAACATACCCTCTTTATAATGATCCCAGTGGCCAGAAATCTTGTACAAGTCGGACTTGCCATTAAAGGTGTCTTTGTGAGCAGGTATCCACGCTTAGCTTCCTCATCTTCAACAAAACGCTGTAAAATTTGAATAGTCTTTGCGCCCTTAGGGAGCATTATAGGCAGACCTTGACCGATAGACTCAACCGTTGTGAAGAATTCAAGCTCTCTGCCGATTTTATTGTGGTCACGCTGTTTAGCTTCTTCAACCATTGCAAGATATTCATCAAGCTGTGCAGCCTTAGGGAAAGCAGTTCCGTAAATACGGCTCATTTGAATGCCGTCCTCAGCCTTGCCCCAATATGCGCCAGTACAAGCAGTTAGCTTGATAGCCTTAATCGGAGAAACATTCATAAGATGTGGGCCGGCGCAAAGGTCGGTAAATTCGCCTTGACGGTAGAAGCTTAGTGCCTCGCCTTGCTCTGCGTGTTTCTTAATAAGCTCAATTTTATATATTTCGCCCTTTTGCTCCATGAAAGCAATAGCCTCGTCCTCGGACATGGTGAATTGCTCAAGAGCAAGTCCTTCCTTGACAATTTTCTTCATTTCAGCCTCAATCTTTTCAAGATCGTCTGTGCCGAAAGGCTTTTCAGGCTTGAAATCGTAGTAGAAGCCGTTTTCAGTAGCAGGTCCACGAGCAATTTTTGTGTCAGGGAAAACACGCTGAACAGCTTGCGCCATTACGTGAGCAGCAGTGTGCCAGAATGTTTCCATGCCAGCCTTAGAGTCGAAAGTAAGAACCTCAAACACGCAATCGCTGTCGATTATAGTGCGAAGATCGCAAACATTGTTGTTGATTTTAACACAGCAAGCAGCCTTGTAAAGCCCAGCGCCAATGCCTTTTACAACATCAGCAGCAGACATTGCATTTTCGATTTCACGGATTGAACCGTCTTTAAGAGTAAGCTTAATCATATTTTTTTCTCCTTATATATAGTATAGTTGATTTTAATTTTTGATTTCCATATAAAAAACATCAAAAGGAAGATGTTCATAATGTTTATTTTCGGTCGTAACAAAGCCGAATTTCTCATACCACGTGATTAAGTCGGTGCTATCAGAGGTAACTCCTATGCGCAATGTGTCAGAATACTTCAAACTTTCAGTCTTAGCGTGTGCAACAAGAGCAGAACCTATTCCATTTCGCCTGAAATTAGGAAGTACACATAGTTTTTCAAGGGTGACGTAATGTTCCCTTACATCAAGCGCCATAAATCCGATTTGGGTTTTGTCGGGGAGGTATGCGCCGAACATATAAACGCCGTTAGTAAGCTCCCACAGCAATCGGTCGGTTGAAAATGCACTAGATGCGTTGGGATTTTCGCTGTCATCGGAAAAGCTCTTGGTTAAAACGTCACAGCATTCGCTCAATTGTGCCTCAAAGACAGGGATAATTGTAAACTCCATGATTTAAAACCTCCTAACGATAACAAAAAAGCCCTGTTATCCGAAAAAAACGGATAACAGGGACGTATAAACGTGGTTCCACCCATATTTGGCTAAAAGCCCTCAAAAACTCTATAACGGGAGTGCCCGATGCTTATTAGAGCATACTCAAAGGTGGTAGCTGTATGTCCTTTAATTTCTCCGTTTTCAGCACTAAACGACAGAGAATCTCTGAAAAAAAGCAGCACAAGCCGTGTCCTTATCAACGATTTAAACTATTTAAAAATACTATATCACCAAAAAACGCACTTGTCAACTATTATTTTTTTACAAACTTACAGCGTTTTAAAGCGATAAAAGTTATTTTGTATAAAATCACTTGACATAGAGGGCGAAAAGTTGTAAAATAATATGGTATTATATATCGGTAGCAGTAGGCATACCGTTAAAATAGATAACTGAATAGAAATAATTTACTGTTTTATACGGCGCCTTGTTAAAAGCCATTTTGGCTACAAGGTTACTGCTAGAATAGGTTGAGTACCTTACTGATGGATAATAACATTAAACTATCTAAGAAGGGGGTTATGCAAATCTATGGAACTAGGACTGGTTATTGCTTTATGTGTTGTTTCGTTCGTCGTTGGCGGTGGAATATTTGGATTTGTCTTTTTCAAAAGAGGCGTTGAACATAGACGTAAACAGGCAGAATCTGCTATTGGATCTGCTGAACAGGAAGCTAAAAAAATCATAGAAAATGCAAACAAAGAAGCTGAAAGCTCTAAGAAAATTGCCCTCGTTGAAGCTAAGGACGATATTTATAAGCTTAAAAATGACGCCGAAAAGGAAATTAAGGAGCGTCGCAGCGAGGTTAGTCGTCAAGAACGTCGCCTTACTCAAAAGGAAGAAAATCTTGACCGCAAAAATGACAATTTAGACAAAAAAGAAGAGCTTTTGCAGAGCAAAATAAAAGCTGCAGACGAAAAGCTCAAGGAAGCTGACACTATCAAAAAGAGTCAGATGGAAATTCTCGAAAGAATTTCACAGTTCACAGTTGAACAAGCTAAGGAGCATTTGCTATCAATGCTTGAAAACGAACTCGTTCATGAAAAGGCTGTTAAGATTTCTAATTTTGAACAGCAAATCAAGGATAGCTGTGACGAAAAGGCTAGAAATTACGTATCTCTTGCTATCGCAAAGTGCGCAGCAGATCAGGTTTCAGAAGCAGCTGTTTCCGTTGTACCGTTGCCTAACGATGAAATGAAGGGCAGAATTATCGGTAGAGAGGGAAGAAACATCAGAACTCTTGAAACTCTTACAGGCGTTGACCTTATTATCGATGACACTCCTGAGGCTATTACGCTTTCATGTTTCGACCAAGTTCGTCGTGAAGTTGCCAGAATTGCTCTTGAAAAGCTTATCGGCGATGGTAGAATTCACCCAGCAAGAATTGAAGAAATGGTTGATAAGGCAAGACGTGAAGTTGAACTTAAAATTAAGCAAGAGGGTGAAAGAGCCGTTCTTGAAACTAACGTACACGGCCTAAACAACGAATTAGTTAAGCTTATTGGTAGGCTTTAATTCCGTACAAGCTACCGTCAGAACGTTCTAAATCACTCTATTGAAGTTGCACAGCTTGCCGGACTTATGGCATCTGAGCTTGGAGTTGATGCGAACCTTGCAAGACGTGCGGGCTTGCTCCACGATATTGTAAGGCACTTACATCTGAAATTGAGGATCTCACGTTCAGATCGGTGTCGATGTTGTCGTAAGTATAAAGAAAATGCTGACGTTATTCACGCTGTTGAGGCTCACCACGGTGATGTTGAGGCTAAGACAGTAATTGCGTGTCTTGTTCAGGCTGCTGATGCTATTTCTGCTGCTAGACCGGGCGCTAGAAGTGAAAACTACGAAAGCTACATCAAGCGCCTTCAGAAGCTTGAAGAAATTTGTACTTCTTATGATGGTGTTGAAAAAATCGTTCGCTATTCAGGCAGGTCGTGAAGTTCGCATCATGATTTCTCCTGAGGTTATAAACGATGAAAAGATGACGTTAGTTGCTAGAGAAATTGCACAGCGTATTGAAACGGATATGGATTATCCGGGTCAGATTAAGGTTCACCCTCATTCGTGAAAGCCGTGCGATTGAGTATGCAAAGTAGCGTAAACACTTAATAAACAAGCAAAACCTCCACTTTATTAAAAGTGGAGGTTTTTTTGTTATGTTATACTTTGGTTTGTGAAGATTAACCTTAGCAGTCGTGGGCATAAGTTTTATTCTATTTTCTTGGTTAACCGAGGTTAACGTAAGCTACGTAAAATCAACGAAGATTAACTTTAGCCGTCGCTAACATGAGCTTTATTCTATTTTCTTGGTTAACCGAGGTTAACGTAAGCTACGTAAAATCAACGAAGATTAACTTTGGCAGTCGCTAACATAAGCTTTATTCTATTTTCTTGGTTAACCTTTGTTGCCCCCGGATCATAATCGATGGCAACAATGTTCGAGTCAGGGTACTTAAGACGGATACTTCTAACCATTCCCTTGCCGACAATGTGGTTTGGCAAACAGCCGAAAGGCTGAGCACAAACGATATTGTTAACGCCGGAATGAATAAGCTCCACCATTTCTGCCGTAAGGAGCCAGCCCTCGCCCATTTTATTTGCGTGGGAAAGGAACTCTGAAGCGCCTGCCTTTGTTTCTTCAAAAGGGCTAGGAGCGTTGAATTTGCTGTCGGAAATTACTTTAATCATTTTATTCTGCATTGACTTCAAGAACACTTTAAGCACGCTTGAACCAATGTATTTTTTATAAGCCGTGTGATAAATTTGAGTATCCACAATGTGATGGTCGCACATGAAAATTATAAAGTCAAGAAGCCCCGGTACGACAACCTCAACGTCCTCGCCACGCAAAAATTCTTCAAGCTGATTATTGCCCAACGGCGCATACTTGATGTAAATTTCGCCGACAATGCCGACCTTGATTTTCTTAGTCTTTTTTATCGGAATGGCAGAGAAGTCATCAACAATTGCTTTTGCCTTCTTGCTAAAGTCGAAATCCCGACGTTTGAGGATATAAGCTTTTCGATCCATGAAGTCAATAAGCTTGTCCGAGTCGCCTTTGTTTACTTCATAAGGGCGTGTCTGGTTTGCAATCCATGTAAGAATATCGCCGTAGCAAATCGCCTGATAAGTTGGTACAAAAGCTTAGGAGAGAGCGAAAACCCCGGATTTTTCTCAAGGTTGGACATATTGAGGGAAACAACAGGGACATGAGCGTAGCCGTTGTTCCTCAAAGCCTTTCTAAGCAGATTAATATAGTTTGAGGCACGACAGCCGCCGCCCGTTTGAGTAATCATGAGGGCTGTCTTGTTTGTGTCGTACTTGCCCGACTTTAGGGCATCACATCTGCCCGATTACTAGCAAAGCAGGATAGCAGGTGTCGTTGTGGACGTTTTTAGTCCCTCATCAACAATGCTTCTGTGAGTAGTTTTGAGCAGCTCGACCTTGTATCCGTGCAAATTAAAGATGTTTTCAAGCAACGTGAAATGCACGGGCAGCATCATAGGTATTAATATAGTATATTCTTTGCGCATTTCTTCTGTAAAAAGAAGGCGCCCTTGTTCGTTATAAATGAGTTCAGCCATTACAAATTCACATTCCTTTTATCTTAAATCTTGTTTGCTGCGGCAAAGCAGCAAACGCTCACCTCATTAAAGGGAGAATTCATTCCGTGAGGGTAAAATCCCACGCTGAATTTATCTGCACTTTAATTTCGTGGTTTTCCGTACAAAATCATAATAAAAAAGTATACCACAAATTAAGATTGTTTTCAACAACAAAAAAATGTAATAAACTGCTTAAATTTCAGAAAACGTGAAATATAGCTAAAACATTGCAATATAGTTTTTGCCGTGATATAATTATACTAGTCTCAAGTTAAAAATGCATAGCGTTTTTAAGTTGTTTTTAGTATATTAACACAAACTTTGCAAAAATGAAATATGAAGGAGAAATCGGCATGAACAGTAAAGATAGGTTTATTGAAATTTACAACGAACATATCCAAAGGGAAGGCGCACAATCTTTGCTAAATTACCTCTGTTCTTCGGCGAGCGATTTTTTCACAGCGCCGTGCAGCACACGGTTTCACGGTTCTTATGATGGCGGACTTGTTGAGCATAGTATCAACGTGTACGAGTGCCTAAAAGCATATCTCGAGCGTGAGAGGGTTAAGGACAAGTACGGGCTGGATTATGATGACGAAACTATTGCAATTGCGGCACTTCTTCATGATATTTGCAAGGTGAACGTCTATCGCCGTACTTTTCGCAATGTAAAGGACGAAAATGGAGTTTGGAAACAGGTTCCGAGCTACGATTTTGATGATAAGCTCCCTTGGTCACGGCGAAAAATCGGTTTATATAATCTCAGGCTTCATGAGGCTCTCTAGGGAGGAAGCTTTCGCTATTCGCTATCACTGGGATTTTCCCAAACAGATTGCGATAAACGTGCGGTGGGGACGCTTTTAAGATGTTCCCGCTGTCCTTTGCGTTGAGTGTTGCAGATATGGAGGCGACCTACTTCCTTGAGGGGTAAAAATGTATTTTAAGGCGAGGGAGAAACTCTCTCGCCTTAACGCTTAAATAATCCCTATATATAATAGTATACTTAAGGCGAAAATTCGCATGGGTTTTTGCAGGAATTTTGGTGCGGAAAAGTTTTCGGAAGAGTTTTGTTGATGTTGCACAAAAAGTTTGTTCAAATTCTTCAACATTTCTATGCGGTAAATTCGGCGAAAAAGCTTGCAAAGAGTAGGTATATATGTTAAAATAACACTTGCGTGACTGCAATAGATATGCGTTGAAGCAGAAGGTTGCCAGCGGTATGCTGGGTGTTTCTGTGGAGTATGTCCGATTTTAAACCGGGCGAAAGTAATACTGAACACTGTTTGTGCCAAGCATTTATGCTATTACCTCTTGCGAATGGGTACGTTCTTGCGCTCGTTTGGTAATGTGTACAGGCCAATTGTGTTATTACGACTCGGAAACAATGTTTTTCGGGTTTTTATTATCGAAATGGTGCGATACGCACGGGGGCGTTTCATAGTGAGCCAAGTTCCTAACGGAAAACTGGACACGCCGAAAAAAGCTTTCTAAAGCGAATCACAGCGAATTCAGTATGTACGAAAGTCCTCATCACATTTGACAAATCAAGGAGGAAATTTATAATGGCAGTCAATGAAAAAATCAGAATCAAGATCAAAGGTTACGAACACGCTGTAGTTGATGCAGCTGCTGCAAAGATCGTTGAAGCTGTAAAGCGTTCAGGCGCACAGGTTTCAGGTCCTATCCCACTACCTACACGCAAAGAGGTTGTTACAATCCTCCGTGCTGTACACAAGTACAAGGATAGCCGTGAGCAGTTTGAACAGAGAACTCACAAAAGACTCATCGACGTTATCAGACCAACAGCTAAGACAACTGAAGCACTTCAGAACCTTGAGCTTCCTGCAGGCGTTGACATCGTAATGGAAATTAAGTAATTTGATTTCGTAGCGTTGTTATGCAGGGTCAAGTTGGGGGAGAACCTCAACCAATAACCTATTAGGAGGATAAATATGAACAAAGCAATCATCGGTAAGAAGATTGGTATGACACAAATCTTCGATGAAGCAGGAAAAGTAATTCCTGTAACTGTTGTTGAAGCAGGTCCATGCGTAGTTGTTCAGAAGAAAACAGTTGAAAATGACGGTTATTCTTCAGTACAAATCGGTTTTGGCGCTATCAACGACAAGAATGTAAACAAGCCTATGAAGGGTCACTTTGCTAAGGCAGACGTTGCAGCAAAGAGAACACTCAAGGAATTCAGATTTGCAGATTGTGACGCTATGAACATCGGCGACGTAATCAAGGCAGACACTTTTGAAGTTGGAGACATCGTAGATGCTTCCGGTACTTCAAAGGGTAAGGGCTTCCAGGGCGCAATGAAGAGAAACAATCAGCGCAGTTTGAAGGATACTCACGGTTCTGGTCCTACACATAGACACGCAGGATCAATGGGTGCTTGTTCTTCACCATCCCGTATCTACAAGGGCAAGGTTCTTCCTGGCCACATGGGAGCTGAAAAGGTTACTATTCAGAACCTAGAAGTAGTTAAGGTCGACGCAGAAAACAATCTTATCGCAATCAAGGGTGCTATCCCAGGACCAAAGAATGGTATAGTAGTTATCACTGATTGTGTTAAGAAAAAAGCTTAATGGAAGGAGGAAGCAATAATGCCTAGTATTAAAGTTTTAAACATGACAGGTAAAGAGGTTTCCACCGTTCAGCTTTCCGACACTATTTTCGGAATCGAACCAAACGTATCTGTAATGCACCAGATGGTTGTAAATTACCTCGCTAACCAACGTCAAGGCACACAGTCAACTCTTACAAGAACAGAAGTAAGAGGCGGCGGTAGAAAGCCTTGGAGACAGAAGGGTACAGGCCACGCAAGACAGGGATCTATCCGTGCTCCACAGTGGGTACATGGTGGTATCGCTCTTGGACCTAAGCCTAGAAGTTACAAATATACACTTAATAAGAAGGTAAGAAGACTTGCAATGAAGTCTGCACTTTCCTCTAAGGTTCTTACAAATGACATCATCGTTCTAGATGCTATCAAGATGGAAGAATTCAAGACAAAGAATATGGTTGAAATGCTTAAGGCAATCGGCGCAGAGGGTAAGGCTCTCATCGTAATGCCTGAAGTTGATACTAAAGTAATTAAGAGCGCATCAAACATCCCTGGCGTTAAGACAACACTTGTAAACACATTGAACGTTTACGACATTCTTAACTACGACAAGTTCATTGTTGTTCAGGATGCTGTTGCTAAGATCGAGGAGGTGTACGCATAATGAAAGCTGCACACGATATCGTAATCAAGCCAATTATTACTGAAAAGAGCATGGAAGGCCTTCAGGCTGGTAAGTACACTTTCAAAGTAGCTAAGAACGCAAACAAGATTGAAATCGCTCACGCAGTTGAAGAAATCTTCGGCGTTAAGGTTGCTAAGGTAAACACAATGAATTGCAAGGGCCATTTCAAGAGAATGGGCATGCACGGCGGCTACACTTCCGATTGGAAGAAGGCTATCGTAATTCTTGCTGAAGGTTCTAAGACAATTGAATTCTTCGACAACATGTTCTAATAAGGACATCTAAGCCGAAAGGCGAAGTTAAGAGGTCAATTTTGATCTCAGTATGTATGGGAGATAAAATCTCTCGCAAAACCAAATAAGGAGTGAATACACAATGGCAATTAAACTATATAAGCCATATACTGCGTCGAGAAGACATATGTCTGTAACTGACTACAGTGGTTTATCTAAGGTTGCTCCTGAAAAGTCCCTACTAGAACCGCTCAAGAAGCATTCTGGTCGTAACTCTTACGGTAGAATTACTGTAAGACATAAGGGCGGCGGAGCAAGAAGAAAATACAGAATCATCGATTTCAAGCGTGACAAAATGGACATGAACGCAACAGTTCTTACTCTTGAGTACGATCCAAACCGTTCAGCATTTATCGCACTTGTACAATACGAAAGATGGCGAAAAGAGATACATTCTTGCACCAAACGGTCTTTCCGTTGGTGACGTTGTAAGAGCAGGCGCTGACGCTGACATCAAGCCAGGTAACGCACTTAAGCTTACAAACATCCCAGTAGGTACTGTAATTCATAACATTGAGCTTTACCCTGGCAAGGGCGCACAACTTGTACGTTCTGCTGGTAACATGGCTCAGCTTATGGCTAAAGAAGGTCTTTACGCTCTTCTCTCAGACTTCCATCAGGCGAACTTAGAAGAGTTTCTGTAAACTGCATGGCTACAATTGGTCAGGTAGGAAACATCGATCACGAAAACGTACACATCGGTAAAGCCGGTAGAACTCGTCACATGGGTATCAGACCAACAGTTCGTGGTTCAGTAATGAACCCTTGCGATCACCCTCACGGTGGTGGTGAAGGTAAATCGCAGTTGGACGTCCAGGACCAGTTTCTCCATGGGAGTAGTAGCACTTGGATACAAGACACGTGCTAAGCACAACCGTTCCGATAAGTTTATCGTGAAACGCAAGAAACGTTAAGTAATCGCTGAAAGGAGGAACGTTTTTAAATGAGTAAGTATTAAAAAGGGCCCTTACATTCAAGAAGTCCTTTACAAAGAGGTACTCGCAATGAACGAAGCAGGAGAAAGGAAGGTTCTAAAAACTTGGAGCCGTTCATCAACAATTTTCCCTGATTTCGTTGGTCATACAATTGCTGTTCATGATGGCAGAAAGCATGTTCCTGTATATGTTACTGAAGATATGGTAGGTCACAAGCTTGGAGAATTCGCTCCAACTAGACTTTACAAGGGTCACGCTGGTTCTAAGACATCAAACAACGGTAAGAGATAGCGGAAGGAGGAATTCAGAATGGAAGCAAGAGCATATTTAAGAAATGTTCGTATCGCACCAAGAAAGGTTCAGATCGTTCTTGACCTCATCAGAGGAAAGGATACTGAATACGCTGGCTGCACTCAAGCACACATCAAAAAGCTGCTTGTGAACCTCTCGATAAGCCTGAAGTCCGCTATTGCAAACGCTGAAAACAACCACGACATGGATAGAAATAATCTTTATGTTGCTGAATGTTTCGTTTGCCAGGACCTACGATGAAAGAATCATGCCGAGAGCACAAGGTAGAGCATACCGTATTCTTAAGATCATCACACATTACAATCGTTCTTAAGGAAAAGGAATAACGCTGAAAGAGGAGGTTAACTATGGGACAAAAGTAAATCCACACGGTCTTCGTGTCGGTGTAATTAAAGACTGGGACTCCCGCTGGTTCGCAAACAGGCTACTTTCGGCGATACTCTGGTTGAGGACTATAATGTTCGTAACTATATCAAGAAGAGCCTCTACGCTGCGGGCGTACCAAGATCGAAATCGAGCGTTTTGCAGATAAGGTGAGAATTCACATTCACTGTGCAAAGCCAGGTATCGTAATCGGAAGAGGCGGCGCTGAAATTGAAAAGCTCCGTGCAAATATTGAAGATGATCAACAAATCAGTTTCCCTCAATATTGTTGAAGTAAAATCCCCAGACCTAAACGCTACACTAGTTGCTGAAAATATTGCGGTTCAGCTTCAGAACAGAATTTCGTTCAGAAGAGCTATGAAACAGGCAATCGGAAGAGCAATGAAGCTTGGCGCAAGAGGTATCAAAGTTAAATGTGGCGGTCGTCTTGCAGGCGCTGAAATTGCACGTTCTGAAACATATCACGAAGGTACAATTCCACTACAAACAATCAGAGCTGACATTGACTACGGAACTGCTGAAGCACATACAACTTACGGCCGTATCGGTGTTAAGGTTTGGATATACAGAGGCGAAGTTCTTAAGGGCGAAGTAAGATCTGAAAGATCCGAAAGACCTGAGAAAGAAAGCCAAGAAGAAATCGTAACGAAGGAGGGAACAAATAATGCTTCTTCCAAAGAGTAAAATACCGTCGTGTACACAGAGGTCGTCTTACAGGTAAGGCACTTCGTGGAAACAAGGTATCTAACGGTGATTTTGGTCTTCAGGCTCTTGAGCCATCATGGATCACATCAAACCAGATTAGATCTGCCCGTATCGCTATGACACGTTACATCAAGCGTGGTGGACAGGTATGGATCAAAATATTCCCTGATAAGCCGGTTACTAAGAAGCCTGCTGAAACTCGAATGGGTTCCGGTAAGTGGTTCACCAGAATATTAAAAGGGTAGCAGTTGTTAAGCCAGGCCGTGTTCTTTTTGAAATCGAAGGTGTTTCTGAAGAAGTTGCAAGAGAAGCTATGCGTCTTGCAATGCACAAGTTGCCTGTAAAGTGCAAGTTTGTTAAGAAAGAAGAAGGAGGCGAGCAGTAATGAAATCTAGCGAAATTCGTGAATTACCAGTAAAAGAACTTAATCAGAAACTGGTAGATTTAAAGAAGGAACTGTTCAATCTTCGTTTCCAGCTTTCCGTTAACCAACTTGATAACACAAGCAGAGTTACAGCTGTAAAAAAGGATATTGCTCGTATTAAGACAATCATCCGTGAACAGGAAAATAAGTCAAACGTTCAGTAGTAACGAAGGGAGGATTTAGCCATGGCTGACAGAAACCTTAGAAAAACCAGAATTGGTAAAGTAGTTAGCAATAAGATGGATAAGACTATCGTAGTTGCTATTATCGATAACGTTAGACATCCGCTTTACAAGAAAATCATTAAGCGCACAGTTAAGCTAAAGGCACATGATGAAAACAACGTGTGTAACATCGGCGACCGTGTTGAAGTAATGGAAACACGTCCTATCTCCAAGGATAAGAGATGGCGTCTGGTTAGAGTAATCGAACAGGCTAAGTAATAATTAGTTATCAATGAGTATTCGGGTAAACCCCGTGTAAGCATTATACTGACGGAGTAAGCATGATACGCATGGCGCCGAGGTCAACTTGGTGTCCATGTATAAGCTTGCTAAAACGTTAGCAATCATTAGAAATAATCATTTTCAATGTTTTGAAAGGAGGAACGCACTGTGATACAAATGCAGACTTACCTTAAAGTAGCTGACAACACAGGAGCAAAAGAGCTTATGTGTATTAGAGTACTTGGCGGTACCCGCAGAAGGTATGCAAACATCGGCGACGTGGTAGTAGCTTCCGTTAAGAAAGCAACACCAGGCGGCGTGGTTAAAAAAGGCGATGTTGTTAAAGCAGTAATCGTTCGTTCAGCAAAGGGTCTTCGTCGTGAGGACGGAACATATATCCGTTTCGACGAAAACGCTGCTGTAATTATCAAGGAAGATAAAAACCCAAAGGGCACACGTATTTTTGGCCCAGTAGCTAGAGAGCTTCGTGAAAGAAATTATATGAAAATTCTTTCCCTTGCTCCAGAAGTACTTTAAGGAGGTGCCGCAATGAATAATTTACACGTTAAAACAGGCGACACCGTTGTAATTCTTTCCGGCAAGGACAAGAACAAGCAAGGCAAAGTTCTTGAAGTTAGCCCTAAGGAAAAGAAGGTTATCATCGAAGGTCTTAACATTGTTACAAAGCACGTTAAGCCTAGACAGATGGGTCAACCTGGCGGAATCGTTAAAGCTGAAGCACCTATCTACGCTTGTAAGGTAATGGCTGTTTGCCCTGAATGCGGCAAGCCAACTAAGCTAGCTCATAAGATTGAAGCTGACGGCACAAAGAACCGTGTTTGTAAGAAATGCGGAAAAACTTTTTAAGTAAAGGAGAAACGACATGGCTAGATTAAAAGAATATTATGTTAACGAAGTAGCGCCAGCTCTTATGAAGAAGTTCGGCTACAAGAGTGTCATGCAGATTCCTAAGCTTGAAAAGGTTGTAATCAACGTAGGCGCAGGCGAAGCTAAGGAAAACACTAAGATTATCGATGCTATAATAACAGACCTTTCAGCAATTACTGGTCAAAAGCCAATTGTTTGCCGTGCAAAGAAGTCTGTTGCTAACTTTAAACTCCGTGAAGGTATGCCAATCGGTGTTAAGGTAACATTGAGAAGTGAAAATATGTATGAATTTGTTGACAGATTGTTCAACGTGGCATTCCCACGTGTTCGTGACTTTAGAGGAATTAATGCTAACTCTTTTGACGGTAGAGGTAACTACTCAACCGGTATTAAAGAACAGCTTATCTTCCCAGAAATCGAATATGACAAAATCGACAAGGTTCGTGGTATGGATATTAACTTTATCACTACTGCAAAAACTGACGAAGAAGCAAAAGAGCTACTCACATTGATGGGCGCTCCTTTCGTAAAGTAATAAGAGGAGGAAAAACGTAATGGCTAAAAAAGCAATGGTACTCAAGCAGCAGCGCCTAAGTTTTCCACTCGTGCATATAACAGATGCAAGATTTGCGGAAGACCACACGCGTATTTAAGAAAATACGGAATCTGCCGTATTTGTTTCAGAGAATTGGCTCATGATGGTCAAATCCCTGGAGTGAAGAAGGCAAGCTGGTAAAAAGGAGGTTAACGGTATGCAAATTACTGATAAAATCGCAGATTTATTAACGAGAATTCGTAATGCGAATTCTCAAAAACACGCAACAGTTGACATTCCTGCATCCAACTTGAAGAAGTCTATTGTACAAATTCTCGTTGACGAGGGTTATGTAAAGAGCTTCCAGACAATTGAGGATGGCAAGCAAGGAATAATCAGAGTTACTCTGAAGTATGGTGAAAACAAGTCTCAGGTTATTACAGGACTCAGAAGAGTTTCTAAGCCTGGTCTTCGTATTTACTCCAGCTGTGAAGATATGCCTAAGGTTAGAAGAGGTCTTGGTATTGCTATTGTTTCCACATCTAAGGGAATCATGACAGACAAGAAGGCTCGTGAGCTTAACATAGGCGGCGAAGTACTCGCATTTATTTGGTAAGGAGGAAACACAATGTCAAGAATTGGTAATAAGGCTATTAGTGTTCCAGCAGGCGTTGAAGTAAAAATCGACGGCAACCAGATAACTGTAAAGGGTGCTAAGGGAACACTTACAAAAACATTTGCATCTTCAATGGAAGTAACTTTTGATGGCACTGAAATCAAAGTAGCTCGCCCATCTGAGGATAAAATGCACAAATCATTGCATGGTCTTACTAGAACATTCATTTCAAACATGGTTGAAGGCGTAACAAACGGCTTCTCTAAGACACTTGAAATCGAAGGTATCGGTTACCGTGCAGCTAAGCAGGGAAAAGATCTTGTAATGAACCTCGGTTATTCACATCAGGTTATCATGCCTGAAATCGACGGCATTACAGTTGAAGTACCAGCTGCAAATAAGATCATCGTTAACGGCATTGACAAGCAGGTTGTTGGACAATTTGCTGCTGAAGTTCGTGAAAAGAGACCACCAGAACCTTACAAGGGTAAGGGTATTAGATACGCTGGCGAGTACATCATCCGAAAAGAAGGCAAGGCCGGCAAGGGTAAGAAATAATAAAAGGAGTGAATTACAATGGTTAAAAAGCCAGACAGAAATAAAGCCAGAATCAAAAGACACGCAAGAGTACGTGGTAAGATTTCCGGTACAGCATCTCGTCCAAGACTTAACGTATTCCGCTCCGCTAATCATATTTACGCACAGATCATTGACGATGTCAATGGAGTTACACTTTGTGCAGCATCCAGCTTAACTAAGGGCTTTGAGGGCTCAGGAGCTAACAAGGAAGGCGCACGCAAGGTAGGCGAAATGATCGGTAAGGCTGCTGCTGATAAGGGTATTCAAGAAGTTGTTTTTGACAGAAGTGGATACATTTATCACGGTCGTGTTAAGGAACTAGCAGAAGGAGCTCGCGAAAGCGGACTCAAGTTCTAATAGAGGAGGTAAATACTTTGGCTTTGATAGATGCTTCAAAACTTGAACTTCAAGAAAAAGTTGTCTCCATCAACCGTGTTTCTAAGACGGTTAAGGGCGGACGTATTATGAAGTTCTCAGCACTCGTTGTAGTCGGTGACGGCAACGGTACAGTAGGCTTTGGACTCGGTAAATCTGGAGAAGTTCCAGATGCTATCCGTAAGGGTATCGAGGACGCAAAGAAGAATCTTGTTAAGATTTCTATGAAGGGTAACACAATCCCTCACGATATTATTGGCGAGTTCGGCGCAGGCCGTGTTCTTCTTAAGCCAGCAGCACCTGGTACAGGTGTTATCGCAGGCGGACCAGTTCGTGCAGTTGTTGAAATTGCAGGAATTAAGGACATCAGAACAAAATCACTTCGTTCAAACAACCCATGTAACGTAGTTAGAGCTACAATCAATGGACTTGTTAACTGTGACTCTGCTAAGGCAGTTGCAGCAAGACGTGGTAAGACTGTAAAAGAAATACTTGGTTAAGGAGGATTAGCACAATGGCAAAGAAGATTAAGTTAGTTAAAAGCCTTATAGGCAGAAAAGACGATCAAATTGCTACTGCTCATTCTCTTGGTCTCAAGAAAATTAATCAGGTTGTTGTTCAGCCTGATAATGAGCAGACAAAGGGCAAGATCAATAAGATTATACACCTTGTCGAAGTAACCGAAGCGTAAAACAAGGAGGTGCAAACCCATGAAATTATACGAATTATCTCCAGCACCAGGTTCTACTAAGGAAGTTAAGCGTATCGGTAGAGGACATGGTTCTGGCCACGGTAAGACAGCTGGTAAGGGACACAAGGGTCAATGGGCTCGTTCCGGCGGCGGTGTAAGAATCGGTTTTGAAGGCGGACAGATGCCGCTTCAAAGACGTATTCCAAAGAGAGGCTTTAACAACATATTCGGAACAGAATATGCAACAATTAACGTTTCAGCTCTTGAAATTTTTGAGAATGGAGCAGTAGTTACTGCTGAAACTCTCAAGGAAGCAGGACTTATTAAGAAAGTTCTTGACGGAGTTAAAATTCTTGGTGATGGAGAAATCACAAAGAATCTTACAGTTCAAGCAACAGCTTTCTCTGCTTCTGCTAAAGAAAAAATTGAAAAGGCAGGCGGGAAGGCTGAGGTGATGTAAGGTGTTCAATACCTTTAGAAACGCATGGAAGACACCCGAACTAAGAAAAAAGATACTGTTTACACTATTCATTATCATTATTTTCCGTATTGGATGTGCAGTCCCTGTACCTTTCCTTGATCCGACAGCACTAGCAGATACAATCGGAAGTTCAGGAAACATCTTGAACTACCTCGATTCACTTTCTGGCGGTGCGCTGTCTAAGTCGACCTTATTTGCAATGTCAATTCAGCCATACATTAATGCGTCGATTATTATGCAACTTTTGACTTACGCTCTTCCTCCACTCGAAAGATTGGCTAAGGAAGGCGAAAGCGGAAGAAAAGTAATAAACAGAATTACATCTTTACTTGGTCTAGTAATTGCCATAGCGCAAGCTATTGCATTCTTCTTCATGCTTAAGGGCTACAATGCTGTTAAGTATACAAAAGGCTTTGAGGGCGTGTTTGTTGCAATAATCATTGTATCTTGCTTTGTTGCAGGTGCGATGCTCACAATTTGGCTTGGTAATCAAGTTAATGAAAGAGGCCTTGGAAACGGTATCTCAATGATCCTTTTCGCAGGTATTATTTCAAGAGGCCCCGGAGCAGTTATCAAGATGATTAATCTTGTAACTCTCGAAACAAAGTTCGTTTTTGTAGTTCCGATAGTAATTATTGTATTTATTGGCTTAATTGCTTTCATCGTTCTTATGAACGAATCCGAAAGAAGAATTCCTATTCAATACGCAAAGCGTGTTGTTGGAAGAAAAATGTACGGAGGTCAGAACACACATATTCCTATTAAGGTAGCGATGAGTGGTGTTATGCCGATTATCTTTGCGATGTCATTCCTACAACTTCCAGCTACACTCGGAATGTTCTTCCCTCCAAAGGAAGCTTCAGGATTCTGGTATGGTTTCCTAAAGTTCTTCAATCAGGAAAGCATCTCCTATGCGATTTTATACTTCATTTTGATTATTGCATTTAACTACTTCTACGTATCAATGCAATATAATCCGGTTGAGATTGCAAATAATCTTCGCCAAAACAACGGTGGTATACCAGGTATAAGACCAGGCCCACCAACTTCTGAATACATTCAGAGAATTCTTTCTAAGATAACATTGATTGGCGCATTCTTCCTTGCTGTAATCGCAATTCTTCCAATTGTGTTCAACAAGATATTCCCTGAATTGGGAATTGCAATGGGCGGTACATCAATCCTTATCATAGTAAGCGTAGCACTCGAAACTGTTCGTCAGCTCGAATCTCAAATGATGATGCGTCATCATAAGGGATTCCTTGAATAAATGGAGGTAAAGCTATGAATTTAATTCTTCTAGGCGCCCCTGGTGCAGGAAAAGGAACTCAAGCAGAGGTAATCTGCGATGCTCTTAAAATCCCTGCAATTTCAACAGGAAATATCTTGAGAGAGGCTGTAAAGAACGGCACTAAGTCCGGTCTTGAAGCAAAATCTTTCATGGATAGCGGCAAGCTTGTTCCAGATGAAGTCGTAATAGGCATTCTCAAGGACAGAATTGCTGAAGATGATTGTAAAAATGGCTTTATCCTTGATGGATTTCCAAGAACAGTTCCACAGGCGGAAGCTCTCGAAGCAATGGGCGTACAGATCGACAAGGTTGTTGAGATTTACGTTGCTGACGAGAAAATTCAGCAAAGACTTTCAGGCAGACGTGCTGTGAAGACTGCGGAGCGTCCTACCACATCGACTATAAGCCTTCAAAGGTTGATGGCGTGTGTAACAAGTGCAGCGGCAAAACCGTTCAGCGCAAGGACGACCACCCAGATACAATTCTTGAGCGTCTTAAAATATATCACGATCAGACAGCACCACTTAAGGATTTTTATGCTGAGCGTGGCAAGCTTACAACAGTAGAAGGTCAGGAGGAAGTAGCAGATACTTCAGCATTGACACTAAAAGCAGTTGAGGCATAATCCATGATTAACATTAAATCCAAAGCGGAACTCGAAAAGATGCGTGAAGCTGGAAGAATTACTGCAAGAGCATTAAAATTGGCAGGCGAATCAGTGAAAGCTGGAATGACTACCAAGGAGCTTGATAAAATAATTCACGATTTTATAGTGGCGCAAGGAGCTAAACCGTCGTTCCTCGGTTACGGGGATTTAAGGGAAGCGCTTGCATCTCTATAAATGACGAGGTTATCCACGGGATACCCGGAAAGAGAAAGATTTTAGATGGCGACATAGTAAGCGTTGACGTGGGAGCGTATTATAACGGTTACCACGGCGATACTTGTGCGACTTTTGCGGTAGGGGAAATTTCCGAAGAAGCAAAATTACTTCTTGAGGCTACTGAAGCCAGTCTTTACAAAGCGATTGAGGTTGCAAAACCCGGCGCAAGAGTTGGTGACGTATCTCATGCGGTTGAGGAGTATATTGTTTCAAAGGGATATTCAATCGTAAAGCAGTATGTTGGCCATGGTGTCGGCAGGGATTTACACGAAGATCCAGAGGTTCCAAATTTCAGTCGTCAGGTCACGGTCCTAGACTTGTGGCAGGAATGGTAATCGCAATTGAACCAATGATTAATCTCGGTACAGCAGCAGTTAAAACTTTACCTGACGGCTGGACAGTAAAGACTTGTGACGGCAAAATATCGGCTCATTTCGAGCATACTGTGGCAATAACACAGAACGGTGCAGTAATCCTTACTAATCCGGACTAACCAAAAAGGTGTAGTTATTGTGAAAGCAGAAGTAGAATGGTTGTAAGTTCGTCAGCAGGGCATGACAAGAACGGATATTTCGTAATTGTCGAGCTAACTGGTGATTTTGCGCTAATCTGCGATGGCAAACGTCGTCCTTTGGAAAAGCCAAAGAGAAAAAGATTAAAGCATTTGATATTTACCAATAATACAGTAGATACGAGCGAACTAACCAATAAAAACTAAGAAATCTTTTGAAACTTTATACGAAACACTAAGCGGGAGGTATTCAGCTTGTCTAAAGAAGATGTAATTGAAGTAGAAGGTACTGTTATAGAAGCTCTACCGAGCGCAATGTTCCAAGTAGAACTTGCTAACGGACATCAGATACTCGCTCATGTTTCGGGAAAGCTCAGGATGAACTACATCCGAATTGTTCCCGGCGATAAGGTAACAATTGAAATGTCGCCTTATGACTTGACAAAGGGCAGAATAACATGGCGTTCAAAGTAATCAACTAAAACGAAAATTCGTTTCAAAAACGGAAATTGTGAAGATTTTCCGTTATCCAAGAGGAGGGTTTTAAAATGAAAGTTAGACCTTCAGTTAAGCCTATTTGCGAAAAGTGCAAGGTTATCAAGCGTAAAGGCAAAATAATGGTTATTTGCGTGAACCCTAAGCACAAACAGCGTCAAGGCTAATCTAACTAAACTAAGAAGTGCAAACCTATTAAGTGGAGGTGCAACTAATAATGGCAAGAATTGCTGGTATTGACCTACCAAAGAATAAGAGAGTCGAAATCGGTCTTACTTATATCTACGGAATCGGTCGTCAAACTGCAACTACTATCCTTTCAGAAACAGGCGTTAATCCTGACATCAGAGTTAAGGACCTTTCTGAAGAAGATGTTGCAAAGCTACGTGAGTACATCGACAAAAACATCACTGTTGAAGGTGACCTACGTAGAAATGTATCTTTAAACATTAAGAGACTTGTTGAAATCGGTTGTTATCGTGGCGTTCGTCACAGAAAGGTCTTCCTGTTCGTGGACAGAGAACCAAAACAAACGCAAGAACTCGTAAGGGTCCTTTGAAGACAGTCGCTAATAAGAAGAAGTAAGGAGGGAATGAACGATGGCTCAAGCTAAAGGCGGTAAAAAAGGCGTAGTAGTAAGAAGACGCCGTGAACGCAAGAATATCGAGAACGGTGCAGTTCATATCCAGTCCACATTTAACAATACAATTGTTACTGTAACTGACTTGCAGGGCAACGCTCTTTCATGGGCAAGCGCTGGAGGACTAGGTTTCAGAGGTTCTAAGAAATCCACTCCGTTCGCTGCTCAGACAGCTGCAGAGGTTGCTGCAAAGGCAGCTATGGAACACGGACTAAAGACAGTTGAAGTATTTGTAAAGGGCCCTGGTGCAGGTCGTGAAGCTGCAATCAGAGCATTGCAGACTGTTGGTCTTGAAGTAAGACTTATTAAAGACGTTACTCCAATACCACACAACGGATGCCGTCCTCCAAAGAGAAGACGTGTCTAATTTAAAGGGAGGTTCATTTTATGGCAGTTAATAAAGATCCTATCCTTAAAAGATGCAGAACCTTAGGAATTAGCCCAATGGTAATGGGTATTGCTAAGGAATCCAACAGAAATCCTAATGCTAACAGCAGAAAAAAGGTTTCTGAATACGGATTGCAGCTTAAGGAAAAGCAGAAGCTAAAGTTTATTTATGGCATGCTCGAAAAGCCATTTTATCACTATTACGAAATCGCTTCTAAGCAGGCAGGCCAGACTGGTTCAAACATCATTACTTTGCTAGAAAGCAGACTTGACAATGTTGTTTACAGAATGGGTCTTGCTCTTACAAGACGTGAATCAAGACAGCTTGTTGTACACGGTCACTACACTGTAAACGGCAAGAAGATTGACATTCCATCTTACAGAGTTAAAGAAGGCGACGTAATCGCACTTTGCGATGCAAGCAAGAGCACAGCAAAGTTTAAGGACGTTGTTGAGCAAACATCCGGAAGAGTAGTTCCTCTTTGGTTAGAAATGAACAAAGAAGCTCTTTGTGCAAAGGTTGTTCGTATGCCAGTAGTTGATGATCTTGACTACGAAGTACAGACTCACCTTATCGTCGAACTCTACTCCAAGTAATAAACTTGCTTGGTTTAGAAAGACTCATAAACAGATAAGATTGCGAACTGGGAGGGTTTTGAATGCTTGAAAAAATAGAAAAGCCAGAAATAGAAACAGTCGACCTCAAGGGCAATGGTACTTATGGTAAGTTCGTATTATCCCCACTTGAACGCGGCTACGGCATCACCTTAGGCAATAGTTTAAGACGAGTGCTGCTCTCCTCGCTTCCTGGTGTTGCTGTTCATTCGGTTAAGATTGACGGCATACATCACGAGTTATCCACAGTTCCGGGTGTTAAGGAAGATGTAACAGAAATTATCCTAAACATTAAGGGACTGACAGCAAAACTGTACGGTGAAGGACCAAAGACGATTTATATTGAAGCTGACGGCGAATGTGAAGTAACCGCTGGCGATATAAAAACTGATTCTGAGGTAGATATATTAAATCCGGGAATGCACATTGCCACACTTGGCAAAGACGCAAAGCTTTATATGGAAATTGCAATTGACCGTGGCAGAGGCTATGTTTCTGCTGAAAAGAATAAGCAATCGCTTAATCTTCCGGTTGACGTAATTGCTGTTGACAGCATTTATTCCCCGGTTCTAAAGGTAAATTACTCTGTTGAAGACACTAGACTTGGACAGGTAACAGACTTTGACAAGCTCACTTTAGAGGTTTGGACCGATGGAACAATCTCTGCAAAGGAAGCTGTATCTCTAGCAGCCAAGTACCTCAACGATCACCTGAATTTGTTCATTGATCTATCTGAAGAAGCTTCAACTGCTGAAATCATGGTGGAAAAGGACGACAAGGGTAAAGAAAAAATCCTTGAGATGACTATTGAGGAGCTTGACTTATCCGTACGATCATTTAATTGTCTGAAACGAGCAGGCATTAATACCGTTGACGACTTGATTAACAAGTCGGAGGAAGAAATGATGAAGGTTAGAAATCTTGGTAAGAAATCTTTCGACGAAGTTAAGGAAAAGCTACAATCTTTAGGCTTTGACCTCAGCTCAGAAGAAGAATAATTCCCAAGAAAAACAAACCCCAAGTTAAGGAGTGAAATTCAATGCCAGGTACAAGAAAGTTAGGCAGAACAAGTGACCACAGAAAAGCAATGCTTAGAGCTATGGTAACTTTCCTGCTTGAAAATGGCAAGATTGAAACAACTGTAACAAGAGCGAAAGAAGTTCGTGCAATGACAGAGAAGATGATTACTCTAGGCAAAGCGAACGACCTGCACTCCAAGCGTCAAGTACTTGCATACGTAACAAAAGAAGACGTATCCAAGAAGCTATTTGACGAAATCGCACCTAAGTACGCTGATAGAAACGGTGGATACACAAGAATCGTTAAAATCGGCCCACGTAGAGGCGATGCTGCAGAAATGGCTATTATTGAGTTGCTTTAATTCTAGCACAAAACAAATATATTACACGGTTGTCCAAAAGGGCAGCCGTGTTTTTGCGTTTTAAAAGAACCTGATGCTTTAAAAAAGCAAAAATAAAACCGACAATTCCTTCAATACACCGTAGAATACGAAAAAAACACTATAAAATAGGCTGTTTCACTATAAAGAAGGTGTTAATTTTAGTAAATATTTCACGGTGTTTTCATTGACATTTTAACCAATTATGTGATACAATTTATTCATATATTGTGCGTGTTTGTCACAGCTGTTTTTGTTGTGCGAATTATACATAAAATCTTGTTATACCAGCACAGACAGTATAATTTGACTATTAATTCATCAAGTTCTCAAACCGAGAAGTATTGATGAGTCGGTATATACAGCCACAGACGTAATAGGTCTAAGGGCAAAAAATAATTTCAGGAGGATACAAATGAATAATCAACTTGACTATGGCAGTTATTCAGGGTTTAGGGAAACGGTTGACTCTCTAAGCGCACGGTTAAGCCGATTGCTAGAACTCAGCGAGTCCTTTTCACTGAACCATACGGCAGCGTCCATTGAGGATACAATTGAAAAGGTTGCCAACGAGCATTTTGAGGTTGCAATCGTGGGAGAGTTTAAGAGAGGCAAGAGTACGCTCATTAATGCCCTTTTAGGACAGGAAATTCTCCCTTCCGACGTTTTGCCTGCAACAGCAACGCTTAACAGAGTTACATATAGTAAAGAGCCTTATGTAAACATCGAATATAAGGACGGAACATCGGAAAAGGTTGACGTTGATAAGCTTGAAAACTATGTGACTAAGCTTACATTCGAGTCGGAAATGACGGCTGAAACTGTAAAGGAAGCAACTGTTTACTACGACACCGAATTTTGCAGAAACAACGTTGACATTATCGACACTCCCGGCCTAAACGATGACGAGCAGATGACAAACGTAACTTTGTCAATTTTGCCGGAAATTGATGCGGCTGTTTTTGTAATCAGCGCAAACTCGCCATTCTCCCAGTTTGAGAAGGATTTTCTTGAAAAGAAGATGCTTACCTCAGACGTTGGCAGAGTAATTTTTGCTGTAAACTGTTTTGGCACATTCTCTAAAGAGGACGAAACAAGGATAGTTGACACAGTTCGCCGAAATTACCGCTACGTAATGGAAAAAGCAAAGGTAATGGGCAGACTCTAAAGAATTTGCTGTATACAAGCGTAAAATCGGCACGCCAAAAGGTTGTTGGAATTTATGCTAAAAAGCACTTCTTGCAAAACAGGTAAATAACATGAAAGAACTTAGGGAGTCGCTTCGCGCATTTGAAGAAACACTTGAGGCTATGCAAAAGAGCGTGGTTCTATTACTTTGCAAATTCTTGCAAATAAGATTATCAGTTCAGGTACTGAGGTACTTAACTCCGTAGTCCTTCAGGAAAATGCATTGATGATGGAAAATGATGAGTTCATGGTAAACTACAAGGCTGCATTGAAGAAATCGAGGACATCAGAAACAAGAAGCGTGCAGAGTTTAATTTAATTAATACCGCTGCAAACACAGTTTTGAACTTGTGAAATGCTAGATGGATATTGGGTGCAAATTGAAGAGGCTGCAATGCAGGTTATTGACGACTATCATATGTCAAACGACGATTTGAAGAGGGAAAAACTCAAGATAGTTTACACAAAGCTCAGCGACAAGATTAAGGAGAGCATTGAAACTAGGGCTCAACTTATCTGCGAACAAATCCAAAACGAAATTAACATTGCTCTTAGCGATGAAGCTGCACGTTTGCAAGACTTTGAAGATGAATTCTTCGAATCTGTTAACCGTATTCAGCAGATGTTCTCTGTTTCTCAAAAGGCGTCGAGAACAAGTGGAGCGATAGACAATATCATCGGTTCTGCAATCGGAAGCTTTGGAATTGGCGGAGCGTTTGTTGGTTTCCGTGACGCAGGCATCAAGGGTGCTCTGCTAGGCGGTGCAACCGGTCTGGCTGGATTTTATGCTACATTCTATGCTGCGGCATATTTTGCGACTGTACTAGGGGCTGTTGCGGCAGGCCCTGTAACACTATGCATTATCGCATTCGCAGGAATTGCTGGAACATTCTCCAGTAAATTCGCTGTTGACAAAATTCTTGTAAAGGAGAGAATTGACAAGTTTAAGTCAGACTACAAGACTCAAGTTAGGAAACAATTCCATGAAATGAAGTTGACAAGTGACTTTACAGAAACCGTTCGTCAGCAGGTATTTACTGCGTTTGAGGGACTAAAGCATAAGATTGAGAATGAAACTGAAATCATACTCAAGGATACTCAGAAAACGCTTGACAACCTCAACCAGATTAAGAGTGAAAAGAAAATCATCACAGATATGGAAAAGGAACGCTTGAGGGGTGTTGCGGAAGAAACAAGTAATATTCTTGCAGATGCATACATTATGCACCGTACGCTCACAGAAGCAATTGACAAGAACGAGGGGCTAATAGAAGAATAGCGTCCATTTCCAAACAATTAAACACAAAGGAGGAAATCTGATGAGCGATTTTCTTAATACTATAGATTCATTAGAGGAAAGAAATCCTTTAATGCGCATAGATACGAGTTTTCGTTTCTATCTCAACGCATACACACGCTCATTTAAGAGCCATGTAGTAGGCGGAACGCTTGATTATGCGTTTGACTCTGACTTTGCAGTTAGACAAAAAATAAACGGCCTTTCCGGCTGGGGTAAGTTAAGCAAAGCAATTCTCACACAAGATATATCAGACGAGGCGAAGTTTCTATTTTCAAAGGTGAGCCAAGCAGGCTCTTTGAAGCACCCAGAGGTTTACGAGCTTGTTAAGGAATGTGCAGCAAAACTAGAACTTAATTTGCCTATAATTTTCGTTCGTGAGGACATTCAAAGACCAATCATCTACTCAATAGCAAGCGAAGTTATCGAGCCTTGTCTAGTGCTTACATCGGCGTTAGTTGAGTTGTGCACAAGAGAGGAGCTAAAGCTCCTTATTGGTTGCGAATGCGGAAGAATACAGAATAAGCATAGCGTTTATAATATGGCGTTTGCGTATGTTGACCTATCCGGCAAGGCATTTAAGCTGATTAATCAGTCGTACAACGCTCCGGTTAGCAACCAAGTTAGACTTGCACTAAATGAGTGGATCTGCCTTGCAGACGTTACAAGTGATCGTGCAGGAATGATTTGCTGCGACAAGCCTGAAGATTTTGCAAAGACCCTTAGTGGAATATTCAAAAAGGGTTATATAGATTTTTACGGCAGAGATGAATCAGGCATTGATTTTGAAGAAGTTATTACAGAGTGAAGAAAAGATTCACATAACCCTGCTAGAAGCATTAGAATACCTCAAAATCTTTCAAAGGTTTCGAGGCGACTTCTTACAGCGATGGAATTTTTCAGTTGTGAAGTGCTTTATAAATGGAGACCAGACCTCAGCAGTGACGGCATACACACCGTAAATGCTCAAGTTTTCGACATTAGAAGTAACATCATAATTAGTGCTGCTCAGAATGGGGAGGTGTAAACACAATATGCTTTATTTAATTTGGAAAACAATTATGAAAATGCACAGATGGGGATATTGAACTTGTTCGCACCCGACTACGTGAAATCATCGGGAACGGTGAATTAACCGACATTCTTGGCGATGATTTTAAAGCAAGCCTCGAAGAATGGGACTCGCTTATACAAAAGCGCTGCGAAGAACCGTTCTCTTTAGTAGTACTAGGCGACTTTAAGAGGGGCAAAAGCACAATAATCAACGCAATTCTCGGCAAGGACTTAGCGCCGATGAATGTTGCGCCAGAAACATACACCATTAACGAAATAACATATGGTGAAGAACCATCAGTTGAAGCAGTGCTTGCAAATGGTGAAAGAATACCGTTCAATAAGAGCGATATTGTCCATGGCAAATTGAGGAGCTAATTCCTACTCTGCCAGATAAAATCGATTACCTTGATATTCGTGATAATGCACCTATACTAAAAGGAAATTCGCATAGTTGACACCGGGGCTTTCCGATCTTGATGACCTTGACAGGCAGGTTACAGACTATCTTGTGAACGCAGACGCTATAATTTACGTTGCAAGTGCGCTTTTGCCATTCTCCGAGTCGGAGCAGATGTTCCTTGCAAGTCATATTCGCCCGCAAAGATTTGGTATGCTTTATGTACTTGTTAATATGCTTGATGCGCTTGCAAATCAAGACGATGTTGACAGGATTATGGCGAGAATTTCTGAAAGAGCGAGGCTATTGTGCCAAATGCGTTTGTATACGGAATTAGCGGGGCAGACGAATTTAAGCGTAAAGCACAGCTTGAGAGGACGCCTGACAAGGGCTTTAGAGAGTATTACGAAACAGAATTCTTCAAGTTTGAAATATCTCTTAGCAGAGATATTATAATGCAGAAGGATATTATCCGAACAAGGCGTGTTTTGAACATGCTGGATCAGATGATTTCCGAAACGTCGGCAAGACTTCATATGTTTGCAGATATGACTGCACTAGACCGTAAGGAAACTTGCGGACGTTAAAGCGAACTTTGAGCAGGAATGTGCAAGTCTTGCAAGTGAACTTGAAGAAGAAGCCTATTTTGCATATTAGCGTAATTGAAATGCAGCAGGAAGCAGAGCGATGGATGTATGAATTCTTCTCAAAACTGCGTGAAAGTATTCTTGAATGCCGTGTGGACGCAAGCAGCGAAAACGGAATTAGCGCAGAGGAGCTTGAGAAATACTTCTATACATACCTAATGGATAAGGTTGGCGAAGCTTACCGTACTTGCATCGAAATTCATAGGGATAGAATTAACGAACTACTTGATAAAATGTCGCAGCAGCTTGCAGATAAGCTTGGACTTTCCAATCTTTCGGCAGTTTCTCAGTCAACATCAGTTGACAGGTTGATGAACGATATCAAGAAAAAAGTTACACGTTCTGTAATGGACGTTGCCTTGTTTGGAACTAGCGAAACATTCCCGAACGCAACAATGTCCTCATTCAAGAACATTCTCAAGCGCAAGAAGAAAACCGATATTATCGACATCACGCTTGAAAATTATGACGATATTCGTGCAAACACCGTTAAGGACATGAAAGACGCTTACAGCGACCTTGAAACAAAGGCTCGTGCCCGTCTTGATGATATTTATCATGCACAGGTTGAAGTCGGCAGGGAAGCGCTTGCACAAGCAAAGGCAATGGTCGGCAACAACGACAATGACAAGATGAGTGTAATTTTCAACGATGCTTGCAATATTGTTGATAGTACGGCAAAAATACTTGAAAAGTACGAACTATCTGGTGATTAAAACAAAAAAGCAGAGGGCAACACTGGCAACACCTCTGCTTTTTTTGCATTAAAAAAGTCCGACAGCAAAGTGTCGGACTTTTTGTTGTTAGAAAATTACTGATTGTCTTCAATATACTTAACAATATCTCCAACAGTCTTGATGCCTTCAACAGCATCGTCAGGGATTTCCATGTCGAATTCTTCTTCAAGTGACATAACAAGGTCAACTACGTCTAGGGAGTCAGCGCCAATATCATCAGTGATAGAAGCAGTAGCAGTAACCTTATCCTCATCAACGTCGAGCTGATCAACGATTAAAGCCTTAACTTTATCAAATACCATAACAGTACCTCCATTCTAAAATAAAGTGAATTAGTGGACAAAAACACATTCCAAGCGTATAGCCCAAATGTTATTGTTATCCGAACATTTGAATTATATCATGGTATAAAGTGCTTGTCAATGCTTATACAGTAATTTTATTCAGAGATAGAACTTTCTTCAAATTCACCAATTTTTCTGAATTTATTATAGCGTTCTTCTAACAAAATATCATCAGAAATTGTGGTTTTTCTATCAATTGCCTTCAAAATATACTCAAGAATGTTTTCAGCCGTCTGATGCAAATCATTATGAGCGCCGCCAAGAGGCTCCTCAATAATATATTCAGCAACCTTTAGCTCAATCATATCCTCAGCAGTTATGCGCATGATGTTTGAGGCTTCTTTTTCACGGCTGGCATCTTTCCACAAGATGCTAGCGAAACCTCTTGGCGAAATAACCGAGTAGATAGCGTTTTCAAGCATAGCAAGCTCATCACATACGCCTAGAGCAAGCGCTCCGCCACTTCCGCCCTCACCCAAAACGATTGAGATAATCGGCGTCTTTAGTGTCATGAACTCCATAAGATTTCGTGCAATAGCCTCACCCTGTCCACGCTTTTCAGCCTCAACGCCGCAAAATGCGCCAGAAGTATCAATAAAGCAAATGATAGGTCGGTTGAATTTTTCGGCTTGCTTTGCAAGTCTAAGAGCCTTGCGATACCCTTCAGGATGGGGCATAGCAAAGTTGGATTTCTTGTTTTCTTCAAGGTTCCTGCCCTTTACTTCGGCAATAATTGTAACCGGAGTGCCGCCGATACTGCCTACGCCGCTAATAATTGCGCCGTCATCGCCGTAAAGTCTGTCGCCGTGCATTTCAAAAAACTCATCGCAAATAAGAGGGAGATAGTCCCTTATAGTAGGACGGTTCTTTTCACGGATTATTTGTATTCTTTCCCAAGCAGTCAATGCCATAATAAAGCCCGTCCTTTCTAGATTTCTTTAGGTATTCCGTGCAACTTGAATAAGTGTGCAATGGTTCTGCGAATGAGTTTTCTTTCAACAATCATGTCAACAAAGCCATGTTCAAGAAGGAATTCAGCAGACTGGAAATCATCAGGAAGGCGCTGTCTAATAGTACCTTCAATAACTCTGCGTCCTGCAAACCCTATAAGAACCTTAGGTTCAGCGATAATAATGTCGCCAAGAGATGCAAACGAGGCAGTAACTCCACCGGTAGTAGGGTCGGTCATAACTGTTATATAGAGCAGCCCATTTTGGCTGTGTCGTGCAACTGCGCCAGAGGTTTTCGCCATCTGCATAAGGGAAACGATACCCTCCTGCATTCTCGCACCGCCCGAAGCACAAAACACAACAACGGGAAGTCCACGTTCGGTAGCCCTCTCAATTGCTCTTGTGAGTTTTTCACCAACAACGCTGCCCATAGATGCCATCATGAAACGAGAGTCCATAACAGCAATAACACAGCGATGTTTGCGGATTGTAGCTTCCCCCGTGATGATAGCATCATCAAGACCTGTCGAGGCACGTAAGCGAGCCTGTTTTTCAGCATATTCAGGGAAATCAATAGGGTTTTTGCTAATCATTCCCTTATCATATTCAATAAAGCTGTCTTTATCAATAGTTATGTTAAGTCTTTCTCTAGCGGTAAGCCTTGCGTGATAGTTACAGTTACCGCAAATTTTCCCACGCTTTTCAAATTCTTCTTTAAAAGAAACAGCGCTGCAACGTGGACATTTGAACATCATGTTTTCGGGAATGTCAACCTTTGTCGGCTTTTCTGCCTTTTCCTCGCCGTTAAATCGAGTGGTAACAATCTTAAAAAGATCTTCTAAATCCAAAATACTCACTCCTTCATTGTGATTTTAACATGACTATTTAAGTTTTCTGCCTAAGTAGCCAATGTCGTAGTTGCCCGATTCAAAATTCGGGTCTTTTACAAGTTCAAGCTGGAAATCAATATTAGTGTCAACGCCATTAACGATAAATTCGGAAAGCGCCCACTTCATCTTCATAATAGCATCATTACGATTAGGAGCATAAACAATAAGCTTAGCAATCATGTTATCGTAAAAAGGCGTGATTGTGTAGCCTTGATAAGCGGCGCTGTCAATTCTAATACCGGGTCCGCCTGGAGTGTGCAGGGAAACAATCTTCCCCGGACTTGGACGGAAGTTTAACAATGGATTTTCAGCGTTAATTCGGCATTCAATGGAGTGTCCCTTAATTTCAATGTCATCTTGAGTGTAGTCAAGAGGCAAGCCGGCAGCAACCTTAATTTGCTGTTTAACTATGTCAACGCCGGTAACAAATTCTGTAATAGGATGCTCTACTTGAATTCTTGTGTTCATTTCCATGAAGTAAAAGTCCCCACGGGCATCGAGCAGAAATTCAATTGTGCCTGCGTTGAAATAGCCGCAAGCCTTAGCAGCAGCAACAGCAGCAGAACCCATTTTTTCACGAATTTCAGGTGTCATAACCGAGCAAGGAGCTTCCTCAAGAACCTTTTGGTTTCTCCTTTGCATTGAGCAGTCACGCTCACCTAGGTGGATAACGTTACCCAACTCATCAGCAAGAATTTGAACCTCAACGTGGCGAGGATTTATGATGAATTTTTCGATGTAAACTCCGTCATCTCCGAAGAATTTAAGGGATTCTTGCTTAGCAGCAGTTATTGCATCTTCAAGGTCCTCTTTCTTTTCGCAAAGACGAATTCCACGTCCGCCTCCGCCTGCAGATGCCTTAACCATAACAGGATAACCGATTTCTTCAGCTATTTTATAGGCGTCCTCAAGGGTTGCAACAGCTCCCTCGGAGCCGGGAACAACAGGAACACCTGCATTTTTCATAGTTTGTTTAGCAGCAGCCTTGTCGCCGAGCATATCAATTGACTCAGGGCGAGGACCGATAAACTTAATACCGCAAGCATCACACTTGCGAGCAAAGTCAGCATTTTCGGACAAGAACCCAAAGCCGGGGTGAATTGCATCAGCGCCCGTAGCCTCACAAGCAGCAAGGATAGCCTTAACGTTTAAGTAACTATCGGAAGTCGCAGCAGGTCCGATACAAATTGCCTCATCAGCAATTTGTGCGTGTAGAGATGCCCTGTCAGCAGTAGAGAAAACCGAAACGGATTTAATTCCAAGTTCACGGCAAGCTCTAATAACACGAACAGCAATTTCCCCACGGTTAGCTATCAATATTTTTTTAAACATTTTCACTAACGTTTCCTTTCATTCGGTGTTTTGAAGTAAAACATATGTATATTTTTATTTGATTGCAAAAGTAATCTCAGCCATTACAGCTTTCTCGCACGGCGAAAATTATTTAATCGCAAAAGTAATTTCAGCCATAACAGCCTTTTCGCACGGCGAAAATTATTTAATCGCAAAAGTAATCTCAGCCATAACAGCCTTTTCGCCGTTTACGGTAGCTAGCGCCTTACCAATTCCGATAGGGCCACGAACTTTGATGATTTCAACTTCTATGCGTAAAGTGTCACCAGGTACAACTTGACGCTTGAATTTTGCATTGTTAATCCCTGCGAAAAGTCCAAGTTTACCCTTGTTTTCTGGTAGAGCGAGCATTGCAGCAGCGCCAGCTTGCGCCATCATTTCAATCATCAACACGCCAGGAACAACAGGATATTCAGGGAAATGCCCTTTAAACCAAAATTCGTCAGGGCTCATATACTTAGTAGCAACAACACTCTTGCCCACTTCCATTTCCTCAATTGTGTCGATTAAAAGGAACGGGTCACGGTGAGGTATAAGCTCCATAATTTGCTCTTTATTAAGAGGTGTCTGCATAATAGCGCCCTCCTTATTCGATAATCATGAGGTTTTGGTCGAACTCAACGATGTCACCGTTGTTTACAAGAATTTTTGTGACAGTGCCGTCAAATTCGCTCAGCACTTCATTCATAACTTTCATAGATTCAATAATCATTAGCACATCGCCCTTTTTAACAACGCTGCCAACTGAAACGAAAGCAGGCTTTTCAGGAGATGGTGAGCTGTAAAAAGTACCAACAATAGGGGATTTCACAACATTTCCTGTAATAGCACTCTCAACAGGAGCAGGTGCAGAAACAGAAACAGCCGCAGCAACAGGCGCAGCAGGTGCAGCAACAGCAACCTTGCCCTTAACTTCAATCTTCTTATCGCCGTCACTGATTGTAATACCGCCGAGGTCGTTATCAACGACAAGCTTAACAATGCGTTCTAAATTAAAATCCATAGAAATACCCTTCCTTAATCAACATATTTTTTCATACAAATAGTAGCGTTATGTCCGCCAAATCCAAGGTTGTTGGAAAGGGGCAGCCTTAATTTCAACATTTCTGTTACCCTCTGTAAACGTAGTCAAGGTCACATTCAGGGTCTGCAGTTTCAAAACCTGCTGTTTTGTGAACAAATCCCTCATAAACAGAAAGAGCAGTAACAACAGCCTCAACGCCTCCGGCAGCACCTAAAGATGTCCGATAAGGGATTTGGTTGAGTTAATCATAGTTTTTCTTCGCTGCTTCTTCGCCCAAAGCAAGCTTTACAGCGATAGTTTCGTATTTGTCATTAAGTCCGGTTGAAGTACCATGAGCATTAATGTAAGTAATATCTTCAGCGCAGAGTCCGCCTTCTTCATAGGAGATCTTCATGGCGTAGGCAACGGCTTCTCCTGTTGGGGAAGGAGATGTCATGTGATAAGCATCGCCGGTTGCGCCGTATCCGACCATTTCAGCGTAAATCTTTTGCACCTCTCGCCTTAGCGTGTTCAAGTTCTTCAAGAACAAAGCACGCCTGCACCCTCGCCCATGACAAAACCACCACGGTTTAGGTCAAATGGCGTGGACGCTTTGTCAGGTTCGGTTGCATTAGAAAGAGCCTTCATATTGATAAATCCGCCGATTGCGCGAAATCAGTTATACAACTCTCAGAGCCACCACAAAGAGCAACATCAAGATAACCATGCTTGATTTTACGGAAAACCTCACCGATAGCGTGAGTTCCCGAAGAACAAGCTGTTGTAGCACCGAAGTTATCTTCGCCGTCAGTTTTCATAGCAACCGTTCCAGCAGCCATGTTACCAATCATCATAGGAACATAGAAAACGGAAATTCTGTCAGGACCTTTTTCTAAATATTTCGCAATTTCTGTTTGAGTTAGCTCAAGACCGCCGATACCGACACCGATAATTACGCCGGCTCTGTAAGGATCAATATCCGTAAAAGTCAGTGCCTGCGTCAGCAAAAAATTCTTGAGAAGCAGCCGCAACAGAGAATTGCGCCGTCTATCCATACGTCGAGCTTCTTTTTTGTCTATATATTGCAAAGGATCAAAATCCTTAACGAAAGCAACCAATTTTCACATCTTCAGAAGATATTCCATGTACTCCTCAAGGAAAGAAAATCCAAGCTTATTTTCCTTAATTCCATTCAAAATCAACAGCTGTGTTCCCGATAGGAGTTACAGCGCCAAGACCAATAACAACTCGTTTCATATATAAAATATCCTTTACTTAAAAATTACATTGAAAGTCCGCCGGAAATTTCGATTGTTTGACCTGTAACGTAGGAAGCGTCCTTTGAACAAAGGAATGAAACGACGCCTGCAATTTCCTCAACCTGTCCGTAACGCTTCATAGCAATCATGCCAAGCATCATAGCTTTTTGTTCTTCTGTAAGCTTATCCGTCATAGGAGTTTGAATAAAGCCCGGAGCAACAGCGTTAACTGTGATGTTTCTTGAGCCAAGCTCCTTAGCAGCGGTCTTTGTCATACCGATTATAGCAGCCTTAGACGCTGAGTAGTTGATTTGTCCGGGATTACCGTAAAGTCCTGCAACAGAGGCAAGATTAATGATTTTACCTGATTTTTGTCTAATCATAACGTTTCCACAAAGTTTCATCATGTTAAAAACGCTCTTTTGATTAACTGCGATAACGAGGTCGTATTGTTCCTCAGGCATTCTTGCCATAAGTCCGTCACGAGTAATACCAGCGTTATTTACTAGCACGTCAATAGTTCCGAAATCAGCCTTTACTTGCTTAACTAAAGCCTCACATTCAGCATATTTTGAAACGTCTGCGCCGATATAAGCAACCTTAACGCCGAGTTCAAGGCACTTTTCCATAATGTCGCAATCTTCAGGGAGAGTAGGTGCAATATCATTAAGCACTATGTCGTATCCGTCACTTGCAAGTCTAAAGGCGATAGCAGCGCCTATTCCTCTTGCTGAACCTGTAATAATAGCTGTTGCCATTGTAGTCACCATCCTTATTATTTTAACGGCAAAACGCCCCTTAATTATTTGTTAAGGAGCTGTTCTGCTTGTGCAAACATTTCTTCGATAATATCCTTGCAAGGCTTAATTTCCTTTATCATGCCAGCGATTGAACCGCACATGAATGAGCCTTCTTCAAGGTTTCCGTCAACAGCAGCTTTTCTTAAAGAGCCGGTTGAAATTAGTTCAAATTCTTCAGGAGTCCCGCCCTCTTTTTCAAAGGAAAGCATTTTCTTAGCGAATTTAGTCTTAACGTTTCTGCAAGGGTGACCGGTAAATCTTCCGGTAACAATGCTGTCTGTGTCCTTTGCATCGACAACGAGATTTTTGTAGTTTTCATGGATTTGAGCTTCTTCGCAAGCGAGGAAACGAGTTCCGACCTGCACGCCCTCAGCACCAAGCATGAATGAGGCCGCAACACCCCTGCCATCAGCGATACCGCCAGCAGCAAGAACCGGAATAGAAACAGCGTCCACTATTTGAGGAACAAGGCACATAGTCGAGATTTCGCCAATGTGTCCGCCAGCCTCTGTACCCTCAGCAACAACTGCGTCAGCACCCGAACGCTCCATTCTCTTAGCAAGAGCAACGCTTGGAACAACAGGAATAACCTTTATTCCGGCAGCTTTCCAAGCCTCGATATATTTACCCGGATTACCAGCTCCGGTAGTAACAACAGGAACGCCCTCCTCAATAACGAGTTGAGCAAGCTCTGCTGCGTTAGGCGACATAAGCATAATATTAACGCCGAAAGGCTTGTCGGTAAGCGACTTAACACGTCTGATTTGCTCTCTAAGATGATCAATCGGAGCAGCACCGCCCGCAATAAGACCAAGACCGCCTGCGTTAGAAACAGCAGCGCAAAGAGTGCTTTCGGCAATCCAAGCCATACCGCCTTGAATTATTGGATATTTTATTCCGAGTAGTTCAGTGATTTTAGTGTTCATTTTAGTAGTCCTTTCTTTAAAGGGTTAGTATTCCAAAATAATAGCAGCGTATGAAAGTCCGGCACCAAATCCAACAAGGCAAACCTTGTCGCCTCTTTTTACAGCACCTTGCTCAATAGCTTCGTACAAAGCGATTGGAATAGATGCGCTGGAGGTGTTGCCGTACTTGTCCAAGTTAGTGAAAAACTTTTCGACAGGAACACCGAGATTTTTAGCGGCAGTTTCAATAATTCTAAAATTCGCTTGATGTGGGATGAAAACGTCAATTTCATTAACATCTAAGTTAATCTTCTCACAAGCGCAAAGTGCAGCTTTCGGAAGGATTTTTGTAGCGAACTTGTAAACGTCTTTTCCATCTTGGTGGATATAATGCTCCTTCCCATCGGGGATAGGGCTATCAAAAACGAAGGAGTTATCGTTTAGAGGGTTAGGGCTATTCGGAATTTTTGCGAAAAGGAATTTCGCACCGCTGCCGTCAGCACCAAGATAGCTAGAGAATAGTGCATCGCTCTTTTCAATAACAACAGCACCGGCACCATCACCGAAAAGCACGCAAGTGGAGCGGTCGGTGTAATCGGTAATATTTGAAAGTGTTTCAGAAGAAACAACTAAAGCATACTTGAGCGACTCGTCGGTTTGAAGGTATCTTTTTGCCATATCGACAGCATATACAAATCCCGAGCAAGCAACGTTAACGTCCATTGCCATAGCGTCCTCAATACCGAGTTGAGCTTGGATAATACAAGCCAAAGACGGAGTGTGAAAATCGGCGGTAATAGATGTGTGAATGATAAGACCGACGTCATTTGCATCTATACCGGCGTTCTTAATAGCCTGCTTAGCAGCCATTTCGCCCATGTACCATGTAGGCTCGCCGTTTGCAATGTGACGCTGCTTGATGCCCGTTCTAGTGGTAATCCATTCATCATTAGTGTCTACGATTTTAGACATCGCTTCGTTGTCAACAATGTTTTCAGGGACATACATTCCTGAGCCGAGTATTTTAATTCCGTACATTTGTATCCTCGATTCTAAATAAAATCATTCTTGTATTTGATTATGAAATGTGATATATTTGTTTACAGAGGGTAAATTAGACATATCACATAGTGGTTTTTTAGCACCATACTATTATAGTATTTTTAAATGATTTTGTCAAGTAAAGCGATACTATGACAAAGGCATATAGGACACTAAAAGTGATACATTAGTATCAGCCGTGGTGTTACATATAATACCACAAATAAAGTACGAATTTTGTTGAAAGGGATAGTAAATTATGTCAAAGACAGTTTTTTTATTTTCAGGACAAGGCTCACAATACGTAGGAATGGGCAAGGAGCTTTGCCAGAAGTATCCGCAATTACTTGAAATCTACACTAAAGCAGGAGAGATTTGCGGAATTGATTTGCAGGAAATAGTATTCAACGGCGAAGAAGCCGTTCTTGCACAAACTAAAAATTCACAGCCGGCAATCATGGCAACTTCTTTAGTGGCCTTTGAGGCAGCAAAGCTAAACGGCATTGAATTTGACGCTGTTGCAGGGCATTCTCTTGGCGAATATGCAGCAATGGTCGCATCGGGAATGCTTTCTATGGACGATGGCTTTAGGGTGATAAAAGCAAGAGCAGCAGCAATGCAAAAGGCGGCGGAATTAAATCCGGGTGCAATGTGTGCAATTCTTGGCAAGACAGCCGCAGAGGTTGAAGAAATCTGCAAAACGATTGACGGATACGTTCTCCCTGTAAACTACAATTCGAGCGCACAAACTGTTATTGCAGGTGACGTAGAGTCAGTAGAAAAGGCGATAGCTAAGTTCTCCGAATTGGGCGCAAAGGCGATAAAACTCGGCGTTACAGCAGCGTTCCATTCAGCACTAATGCAGTCAGCAGCAGATGAATTTAAGGCTGAAATTCAGGGAGTTACTTTCTCAAATCCAACAGTAAGTTTTTATTCAAACCTAATCGGCGAGGAGCAGACGGATTTTTCAAATATGCCGGAGAAGTTGGCGTTGCATATAGTTTCGCCGGTAAAGTTCACCTCAGAGCTTGAAAAACTTCAAGAAGCAGGCTACACAAACTTTGTTGAATGCGGACCAAACAAGGTTCTGACAGGACTTGTGAAAAAGACTCTAAAGGGAGTAAACGCAGTCAACATTGAAAACGAAAAGACACTTGAAAAGGCGATAGAGGCACTAAAGTAAAAAAGGAAGTATTATTATGTCAAAATACGCAATACTTGGTTATCCGTTAAAGCACACAATGTCACCGCCAATCCACAAGAGGCTTTTCGAGCTTTCCGGAGTGAGCGGGTTTGAATATGAAATATGCGAGTTTTCACCTGAGGAGCTAGCAGAAAAGGGCGAGTATTTGAACGCCTTAGCAGGCTACAACATAACAATTCCATACAAGGTTGAAATTATTAATCTGTGCGATGAATTGGACGAGTCTGCAAAAAGATACACCTCGGTAAACTGCATTGCCAACAAAAATGGCAAGCATATCGGCTACAATACCGACTGCGACGGATTTTTACGCACGCTTGAAGCAGGGGGAGCAAACCTTTCAGGGAATGTACTTCAATTAGGCTGTGGCGGGGTTGGAAGAATGATGGCAATTGAGGCAGTGCGACATGGCGCAAAGCTAACAATCTCGGTACTTCCTGACTTTGAAAATACAGCAGAGCCTGTTTTGGAATACGCACAAAAATACTACCCAAACGCTGAAATTACAGTTACAACAGCAGACAAAATTTCCGGCAAATTCGACCTTCTAGTAAATTCAACGCCCGTTGGAATGTACCCAAATGTTGAAAGCTGCCCGATTTCTGATGAAGTTATCCGTTCTTGCGAATGCGTTTTTGATGCAATATACAACCCGGTTGAAACCTTGCTGATGAAGAAAGCACGCAGTTTTGGCAAGAAAGCTATCGGTGGAATGGCAATGCTTGTTTGGCAAGCAGTTGTCGCTCATGAAATATGGGACGGCTCGAAGTATAACGAGGGCGATATTACTCAAATTATCACCGACATGGAGAGTGCCGTAATGCGTGATTTTAAGTGAGGTTTTGTAATGAAATCAATATTCCTTTGTGGGTTTATGGGGAAGTGGCAAGTCAACAGTAGGCAAGAGGCTTGCTAGGGAAATACAGGCTACTTTCATCGACCTTGACGACTATATAGTAAAGACTGAGGGGAAGTCAATCCCCGAAATTTTCGCTGAAAATGGTGAGGAGTATTTCCGTCAGCTTGAAACAACGGCAATACAGCAGCTTAGCGGCAAAAACATCGTTGTAGCGTGCGGCGGCGGGACAATGCTAAGGAGCGAAAATGCTGATTTTGCTAGGAAATTCGGTGCAATTGTTTATATAGATGCAAAGTTTGAAACCTGCTACAATCGAATAAAGGACGATAAAAACCGTCCAATCGCTGCGAGCAGGACAAAGGATCAACTATACGAGCTTTTCTGCCAAAGGAAGTCGATTTATGAGAGTAATTCCGACTATATCGTTTCTGCAAACGGCAGACCCGACGACATTGCGGTAAGAATAATAAAAACTTTAGATTAGTCTAAAAAAGCCAATCAGACCGAGTTAGGTTTGATTGGCTTTTTTGTTGTAAAACTTGCCTTGCCACGAGTTTCGGCGAGCAAGTTCCTTGTCAATTTCGTTCATCACGACAAACTTTTTTAAACTCCAAAGGGGAGCTGTGAGCGTTGCCTTATCACCGTCACCGGTAACACGCTGTATAATTAGATTTTCGGGCAGAATTTCAAGTTGGTCGCACACCGTTGAAACGTAGTCCTCAAGCGACATTTCAGCAAACTCACCTGCAAGGAATTGCCTTTCAAGCTCAGTGCCTTTTATTATGTGCAAAAGATGTATTTTTAAGCTGTGAAGCCCCAATTCAGCACACTTTGAAGCTGTTTGCATCATCATTTCGTGCGTTTCGTTCGGCAAACCGTTTATTATGTGTGCGCAAACGTTGATATTTCGGCGATTAAGCATTTCACAACAGTCCTTGAAATCAGCGAAAGTGTGACAGCGATTTATCTTTCTCCCCGTCTTGTCGTGAACTGTTTGAAGTCCAAGCTCAACGGTTAGGTAGGTGCGTTTTGAAATTTCCTGCAAATAATCGGCAATTTCCTCGGAAATGCAGTCAGGTCGGGTGGAAATCGAAAGTCCTACTGTATTAGGAAGCGAGAGTGCCTCTTCATAAAGGGTTTTCAGCCGTTCTAAAGGTGCATAGGTGTTTGTGTTTGCTTGAAAATATGGGATATATACGCCGTCGGGCCACTTTTTGTTCATCTTCTCACGCACGGAATTAAACTGCTCCTTTATACTAAGCAGCGGATCTCCGGCAAAGTCCCCCGAGCCTTTTGACGAGCAATAAGTACAGCCGCCAAGCCCCTTTGTACCATCAATATTTGGACAGGTAAAGCCGCCGTTGAGGGATATTTTTATGACCTTTTCGCCGAACCTTTGACGTAGGTAGTAGTTTTGCGTGTAGTAGCGTTTGTTGCTGTCAGAAAATTTAAAAACAGACATATTATCAGAAACCCTTTTCTTTTAATTCGCTTACGATTGATATGTATTTTTCAAGCGGGTCAAAGCCCTTGAAATCCTCACGTTTTAAATCAATAGTATCACCGTGAGAAATTCCACGCCGATATTTAGAGGTGAAAACGCCCTTAAATTCACCCCATTTTGCAGACTCTATTGTAACAAGGCCGTCAGTTTTGCCATACTTTCGCATGATTAAGTAAGGGACAGTGAGAATTCCAAAGCTAAACATATTCTTCATAACAGAGGTGTAACTTTGGTAATAAACGCCCTCATAATCGGGAACTTCACGGTTGAAATTTTCAGCATATTCTGAGGTGAATTGGTGGCAAGCATCATAGAAATTCGGGTTCTTGTCGCCGAACGAGCGAAATCTATTATCGAAGAACCTACCGACAGCGTGGTAGAGGCTATCCGGCAGGCGATTTGCCTCATCGGCAATTTGCGAGCCGTGATGAGGTGTTGCAATGGTGGTAATGCTTGCGATATATTTCCCCATTCCGAGAGTAGAGGCAGTGTATCGAGCATCAAGTCCGCCCTTAGAATGAGCAATGATATTCACCTTTTCACAACCGGTTTGCTCCATAACTTCAAAAATACGCTTTTTTATATCCTCAGCGTTAGTTTGCACAGTGCCTAAAGCCTCCTGATTTCCATAGAAAAACAGTCGCACCGTTTCGTATAAGCCTTCACGAGGAATTCTTCCCAATAGTTGAAGTATTTGAAGTCACGAAAACCTATTCCATGCACCATCAAAAGCGTGGTATTTGGTCATAAACTTGATTTTCTGCACGTTGATTTTGACACGCTGCTTTGTGGGCAGAGAAGCCATTCAGCGTTTGCAAGCCTGTACATATAAATCGCAACGCAAATATGTTTACAATAGGGATAAACAGTAGAAAAATCACGATAATTCGCTTGACTATGTTAAGCCGATAGCAGAAAATAAGTATGCGTAAAGTGCCAGAAAATGAATAGAAAATAATAGAGCCGGAGGAAAATGTTGTAATGCAGATAATCAGCCATTGAGGTGCGCCAAAGAAGTTGTTTTTTAAGGCGATTACAAAATAGAAAATCTGAAAAACAAGTGAAATCGCAGAGAATTTAAGGAGGGTTTTTCCACTATAAAGAGCCTTTACACGGCGATTTACAATATGCTTGTTTGAGTAAGGTTTTGAAAATGAAGGCGTGTAAACCAATACGCAAGCTAAGAGTAAAATAATTAACGCCCACATCACTAAATACACGAGGGAACTCCATTTTCATGCAACGCTATAAGCAGCTTTCCGAAAATCATGCATTCATGCGGAAGTATAACAATTCCGATAAAAACTCCCCACGGACTAGCTAGTTTTGCAATTCCGAGCAGGTCAAGAATTATTAGAGCAAGCACACCGGCAAACAAAAGAGTAGTGATTAAAAGCATAATTCACCTCATTTAAATTTAGAAACTAATATCGGACGAATTTCAGAGGCAAGGTACAAAGAACCGGCAAAACGGTGTCTTTCCCTAAATTTAAAACGGCATTTATAATTTCTGCAAGCTCGCCCTCAGCCGATTTTGTCGGAACTCCGAAATTTTCAAAAATCCCCGAAAAAGCTCATCATCTGCTGAAAGGCTGTTCGGATAAAATCCCCCAAACAAACAACGCTTTCGATGTAAGGAACAAGGAACAAATTGCCTCGCTTGCATTCTTGTCACGGGAGAATTCCACACACAAGAGTTACCTTAAGCCGTGTTTGCGAAGGATTTCAGCGAGAGCGTCCATGCCGTTAGGGTTATGCGCCCTGTCCAGCATAACAAGCGGGTTTCGTGAAAAAACCTCGCCCCTTGCAAAGATTTGCGCCTCTGCAAGACCGCTTTTTGTGAGCAGAGAGGGAATATTAAGCCCCGATAATTCTTTTAAAGCCTCAATCGCTGTGCAAGCGTTGAGGACTTGATGAGTTCCTGTCATTGAAACAAAAGATCACTTCCGTCATATAAAAAGCGTGAGCCAAAATTGTCGCTACTAATGATTTCAAGGCGTTTTCAGACGGATTGTTAAGTGTGAGTGCTTATTTAAAGCGACTTTTTCGACAACTTCAACAGCCTCAAAAGGATTTCTCATTGACATCACGCAAGGGCAATTCTCTTTAATTATCCCTGCTTTTTGCAAGGCGATTTCCGAGAGGAATTCCCCAAAATCGCAGTATGGTCAAGCCCTAGCGAAGTGACTACTGAAATGAGCGGATTTTTAATAATATTAGTTGCGTCCAAAAGCCCACCGATACCTGTTTCAAGGCAAACAACGTCGCATTTTTGCTCATGAAAATACAAAAAAGCAATTGCCGTTGTAATCTCAAATTGCGAGTAGTTCTCCTCCATGCAGACGGATTTTATTTCCCGTGAGAGCCTTAAAACGCTGTCTTTATCGATGTTTTCGTGGCAAACTTTAATCCTGTCGGTGTAGTCGGTTATGTAGGGGGAAGTGTATTCCCCGACCTTGTAGCCACTATTTTTAAGCACTGAGGCGCAGTAAGTAAGAGTTGAGCCTTTGCCGTTTGTGCCGGCAATATGAATGAATTTTAGGGAGTCTTGAGGATTTCCGAGCCTCTCCATCAATGCAGAAAAACGGCTCAAATCCTTAATCGGCGAGCCGGATTTCGTGTATGAATTTATAAATTGCAAAGCGTCTTCGTAGCTGTTCATTTCGACCTCTTATTTTTCGGAGATAAGATATTTGCAAACGTCCGTCCCTGCGCTAGAAACGTGTATTTTTGCTTCAGGGAGCAGTTGCGAAAGCTTTTCTTGCAGATACTTCACGCAGATGTTTTCGGTGTGATAATGCCCTGCATCAAAGAGGGAAACGCCGATATTTCCGGCAGTTACAAACCTGTCGTGCTTCACGTCACCCGTAAGCAGAGCGTCTGCGCCCATTTCTTTTGCAAGCTCAAGATTTCCGCTGCCACTACCGGAGCAGAAAGCGAGCCTTTGAATTTTTTTGCCGCTATCGTTGTAACGCACGACCTTGCAGCCGAAAATATTGCAGAAAAGAGCAGCAAGCTCATCTGCTGAATAGGGAATATCAGTAGTGCAAATTTTGCCGTAGCCGTAGTCCTCGCCATCAATATTATGCACATACTCAAGCACTTCATCGGTGATTTCAAAACCCAGCATTTCAGCGATAATATCGTTAATTCCACCCCTTGCCATGTCGAGATTAGAGTGAGCGCAAATTGCAGAAATTCCATTCTTAAAAAGAATGCAAGACGGCTCATCTTCGTTAAGCGAATAAAGGGGATTGAAAATCACAGGGTGATGCGAAACAACAGCATTATAGCCGTTTTCAACAGCCTCCCTTGCGACATCGGCAGTTATATCAAGGCAGACAAGAACCTTGTCTGCTACGTCATTCATACTTCCGACAATAAGCCCGGAATTATCACGAGGATCCTTTATTCCAAACGGGCAAATTTCATTCATTGCAGAGTAAAGTTGTTTAACAGTAGTCATTCCGTTCCCAACCTTTCGTAGATTTTGTTGGCGATTTGAAGTTTTTCTTTGCCTATTTCTTTGTCGCCGGTTTCCGAGCCTAAAATTCCCTCACCGACCTTTTTAAGACGGTCGGCTTGACGGCGAAGATACTTTCTTGCCTCTATATCCGAGAAGTCAAGAGCGCCGGTTTGGGCGTAAAATTCGTCAGGAGTCCAACACTTGCCGGAATACTTACAGCTAATAACAGCATAGCTAAATGCCCCGTCATTAGCAGCCATTTCGGCAGTCACGCTAAAGCCGTTTTGAGCAAGCCATTTGCGTAAAACATACGCTTTTGTCATCGGTTGAAGAATGAGATTAGCGCCGTTTTCAAGCCACTTTGCACGGGAAATGATATTGCAAATAAGCTCCCCGCCCATTCCTGCCATAATGACGTCAGTTATGTTATCGCTTGGTACGTTGTCAAGTCCGTCGGATAGAATTAGTTGGACTTTGTCGGAAATTCCGGCACGGGAAAGAGTAGTCCTTGCAGACTCCAAAGGCTTTTCGTTTATGTCGCAAGCGATGCCTTTTTGGCACTTCCCTAAGGTTATAAGATGCTCTATTAAGTAAGCGTGATCCGTCCCCACATCACAAGGGAAATCCCCTTCTTAACTAGGGAGGCGCACACAGAAAGTCGATTGTCCAGCATAAAGCCCCTTTTTCGAGTGTATTCAAAAAAGACGGCCTCAGCCGCCTTTTTAAAAGTCAGATATTACTTAGCTGAAAAATGATTGTTAAGCTTTTCAACTAACGCATCAGCGTCAACGCCGTGAACAGCGCAAGCCTCGGCAACTGTTTCGCCCCTTGCAGATGGACAGCCAAGACAGTGCATACCCATTTCGAGGAAGTATGGTGCAACCTCAAAATCGTTGTCAAGAATATCGCCGATTATAGTATCTTTAGTAACAGAAAAACTCATGTTTTTACCTCCTAATATAGTTACCTTAAAGTTATTTTATACGTCTTGAGCCTATTATACCCCTTTTTTCTTAAAAATGCAACCTAAAAAGCATTATTCCTTCCATATTTCATCGCCAAGCGAGGAGATGAAAGCTGTCAATTCTTCTGCCATTTCAACTTGTTCAGCAGTTCTAGGATGACCGGGAGTAGCAGCGCCGTTTCTTGTGTAAAGCAGGTGGTGAACACGGCTAGAGGCTGTTTCTTCACGAATTTCCTCAATCGCTTTGTCCCATTCGGGATCATGCATAAGAACGGTGGTTGCGAGGATAAAGGTTGCATTTGGGTACTTCTCCATGAGCGTGTTTAGGATATGAAGATAGCCGTCTTTCCACTTCCTGCGATAAGAAGCGTCGTAAATATTGTTGTCAGCATTCCCCTCGTTGTGAGGGTCGTTTTGTCCAACGGCGATAACAACAACGTTTGGAGTGTATAGGCTGAAATCCCAATTACTCACACCGCAAGGCCCTTCAGGGAAGTAGCAAAGCTTGTCAAAGGCTGAGATAAGGCCAATATAGTTTGGCGCATGGTAGTATCCCGTACCGTCAAAAACGGCAATGCCGCCTTGAGCAATATTATGCACTTTAGCACCAAGATTTCTGGCTGTTTGCAAAGAATATGAATGCCATGAGTTGTCGTAAATGCTGTCGTGATTTTCAGGGTCTTGCTTCCCGACGAAGTCGGCAGCCTCCACAACAGCTCCGGCAGTAACGCTGTCGCCGTAGAACTCCATCTTTCTAACAGGCATGACTGTTTTGAGAATTTCAGAGTCTTGGTCAAGGATAAGTTCTTTCAAAGTGAAGTAGTGTGTAGCATCTTGACGCTTGAAAACGGTGATTTTATGGAGTTTTTGCTTTCGAGATTTTCAGCAATGTTGATGATTATATCCTTGTCATTTTCAGCAATATCGAAGCAAGCTCTTGCCGTCTAAAATGCAGCCAGCAAGAGTTTTTGCCGTAAAAACGATGATTGCAAAGCTTTAGAGAAAAGCTTGTTCCTATGAAACTCAAAGTTAAAGAGGAGCCGGCATAAAAAAAGTTAGCCTCACAAGGGTTGGAAAAATCAATTCTTCCCATATATTCAATTAATTCATGGTTTGGCGAAATTGTTTTAAAAGACATAACAGCCTCCTGCGATATTTTTATGAAAACAGTATAACATTAATTCGTTCGGCATACAAGTACTATATTTAGTCGCTAATCGGATTTGTATAGCGAATTAAATAAAAATTACTGTATTAGTTGACAAAGTGTAAATAATATTTAACAACCATTGAATTTAGTGCGATAAACTGTTATAATTTCTTATGTAACCACAGTAGAATAAGACGTAATTTATTTAGAATTGAAGAGCAGGAAAATGAGAGAGAAAATTTTTGTAAACCAAGTTGGATACATCACAAAACTGAATAAATCTGCCGTAGTAGTAGGAAACGCAATTGCATTTTCTGTAATCGAGAAAAAGAGCGGCAAAACTGTTCTTTTTAAGAAACTTACTCTTGCGAAGTACGATATAGCTTCAGGTGATGATGCAAAGATTGCAGATTTTTCCGAAGTTCAAAAGGCAGGGGAATACTATATCAAAGCCGGCACGAAGAAATCCGAGGTTTTTGAGATTTCTGACAAGCCATACGCAAAACTTAAAGACTCCCTGCTAAAAACGCTCTACTATAATCGCTGCGGCAAGGATTTAAGCAGTGGTTATATAGGCGAATATGCTCATAAGGCTTGCCACACATATTCCGTTTCTGATATAGGTTCAAGGGGCAAATTCAACTTAGCAGGCGGCTGGCATGAGGGCGGCAATTACGGAAGATATACAGGTTCAACGTGCATTGCCTTAGCGCATATGCTTTATGCGTATAAGCTCTTTCCGAAAGCGTATGAGAATTACGACCACCCGGATAAAGAGAATGAAATGCCAAATATCCTCACCGAAAGTAAGCACGGGCTTGAATGGTTGCTTAAAATGCAGGATAGCAAGGGCGGAGTCTATCATAAGCTAACCAGCGACCGTCATTGTGCAATGATAATGCCGCAAGACGAGAAACAAAAGTATTTTGTGTTTCCTCCGAGCCATACTGCAACGGCAAATACTTGTGCAGTTTTTGCGTTGGCGGCGAGCATTTATAGGGATTTCGATGCGAAGTTCGCAGATAAATTAATAGCAGCATCTCTTAATGCGTGGGAGTGGCTTAGCTCTAACCCGAAATTTATTCCGTTTTCAAACCCCGACAACATAGATAGTGCTGACGGGATTGATATGGATTTCCGTGATAATAAGCTTTGGGCGTTGTGCGAGCTTTACAGTCTAACCGGCGAGCAGGAAATTAACAAGCAGATTGCTCTGGAATACCCTCCTGTAAACACCACGAAATTTGCGTGGGATAATGTCGGCGGCTTTGCAGCAATTGCTTATCTTTTCAGCGACAAGGAAAAGGATATTTACATTCAAGATGCGATGAAAACGGCGTTCATTTACGAGGCGGACTCCTTTACATCAATGTCATTGAACAGCAGATACGGCACAGCTATGGCTGGAAATCGCTTCTTTGTTGACTCTAATGCAAAGGTTATGACTAATGCAATGACGCTGATTGTTGCGAATATAATATACCATGATAAAGCGTATGTTGATGCTGCGATAAACCAGCTTAACTATATTCTTGGCAAAAATCCAATGGGAATAAGCTACGTAACAGGGTTTGGCAAAAATCACGCTAAGAACCCACACCACAGAATGTCCGTTGCTGACAATATCGACAAGCCTATAAGCGGACTGATTGTTGGCGGGCCGGATATGCTCAGAAGTGATGAGTGCGTAAAATGGATGATTCCGAGCGAAACTCCACCGGCGAAATGCTATGTTGACAGCGAATACAGCTTTGCTACTAACGAGCCAAAACTTTGCTGTACAGCAGCAGCGGTTTTTGTAGCAGGATACTTTGACGGCGGATACGATTGCAATAACTATACCGAACAATCGCTATGATGAAAGGAAATCTTTAAAACAATGAAAATAACTAAATTTACTGCGCTTATGATGGCGTTCGGAATGATAGCAACGCTTGGACTTTCTGCTTGCGGCAGCACTGCCGAGCCAGAACAAACCACCACAGAAGCAGCTACAACAGAGGCGAAATTGCCAGACGAAACGGTATTCACAATGCCGACATACCCAGCACCAACTGAAAGTGTAGATTTATCAAAAGGAGTAACAGAGGCTATGATGGAAAGGGCAATTTTCAATGAGGGCGATTTATCAAGACTTGGCGCTGCAATGAAAAAGGCTGAACAAGGCGAGAAGGTAACGATCGGATTTATCGGCGGCTCTATTACTCAAGGCTCAAGCTCAAGCGGCTCAGAGAATTGCTACGCTTACAAGACATACGCATGGTGGGCAGAAAAGTTTTCCGACGCTGAGGTTGAATATGCAAACGCTGGTATCGGCGCAACAGACTCATACTTAGGAGTTCATCGTGTTGAAGGCGACTTGCTTTCAAAAAATCCAGACGTTGTGGTTATTGAATTTTCAGTAAATGACACAAACCATATGCTAAATCAAGAGTCTTACGAGAGCCTTATTAGAAAGATATACAATTCCGAGTCACAGCCGGCAGTAGTTCTTCTTTGCACAACAATGGAGGACGGAACAAGCTTCCAAGAAAAGCACGCACAGGTAGGAATGTACTATAACCTACCGATAATCAGCTATCACGATGTTGTATATCCAGAGGTTAAGGCAGGCACTTTAATATGGTCGGATATTTCACCGGATAACATTCACCCTAATGACGCAGGGCATGATATAATCGGGCAGATGATGGGCAACTATTTTGATGATGTTTATTCAAAACTTGACTCTATCGACACTACAAAGACAAACCTTGAAAAAGACCCTCTTACAAAGGATAGATACGCAAAGGCTAATCAGTATGACAATACAAACTTCACTCCAACAAACGTTGGAAACTACACCGAGGGAACAAGCTTTGCACGTTACCCTAATGGCTGGAAGACCTTAGACGGAGCAGAGTCCTTTGTGTTTGAAGTAGAGGCAAGAAACATCGGTATAATCTTCTACCGTTCAGTAAGCGGAATGTATGGAAAATATGAGGTTTACGTAGACGGCGAGAGGAAAACAACCCTTGATGGAGATTTCACAGGCGGTTGGGGAAGTTATTCTGAAACTAAGGAAGTTTTCCGTGCAACAGACGGGAAAACCGAAAAACATACCGTTGAGATTAAGCGAATAGGCGATACAGAGAGCGGATTTGAAGTTTTAGGACTACTTTTATCATAATATTTTAAACAGGCGTCAATTAGGCGTCTGTTTTTTTGTAAAAAGTGCGGGAAACTAAAGATTTGTTGCCTTTTATGCAGGTTTTATGGTATACTTAATTATAGACAGAAAAACACTTCTTTTATTAAAGAAAGGAAACGTGGGACAACAAATGAAAAACGTAGTAAAGCAATTGATAAGCAGAGTAGTTCTGTTCATTCTTCCGCTTTTAATTCAAATTGTGTTTATAGCAGTAGTTTTAATAAAAATGAACGAGAATTACATTGCCGCTTACGTGCTAACTTTAGTAGCCGGAGTTATATTTGTAATCGCCATTATAAACGGGGAGAGAACGCCGTACTATAAGCTTGCATGGATAATTCCGATATTGGTTTTTCCGGTGTTTGGTGTTAGTATATACTTGATGTTTGGCAGACTCAAAAGCAGCCGAGAAACAAAAAGGATTGTAAAAAGAATTGACCAAGTATATCTTCAGCAACTGCCTAAAAACCCTGAGTTAATCGAGGAGATAAGAGCGCTAAATCCAAAAGCAGCAAAGCAGGCGAAATATCTTGAGGACTATGGAATGTTTCCGGTTCAGAAGAACAGCAGCGCAGAATATTTTCCGTCAGGCGAGGCGAAGTTTGAAAGACTTCTTGAAGAGTTAAAAAAAGCAGAACATTACATTTTTCTTGAATATTTCATTATTCAAGAAGGCGAAATGTGGGGCAGCATACTTGAGATTTTAGGGCAAAAAGCAGCAGAGGGAGTGGACGTAAGAGTACTATACGATGATATGGGCTCGATATTCACAATTCCGTATAAGTTCAAGGATTCTTTGAAAGAATGCGGGATAAAGTGTAAATCGTTTAACCCGTGCAAGCCCGTTTTGTCAGCAATACTTAACAACCGTGACCACCGCAAAATCGTAGTAATTGACGGCTGCACGGCATTTACAGGCGGAATAAATTTAGCTGATGAATATATAAACAAGACAAAACGTTTCGGACATTGGAAGGATAGCGCAGTGATGATAACGGGCGAGGCTGTGTGGAATTTCACTGTAATGTTTCTGTCCTTATGGGAGGAACGTGCGTTAGAAGATGTGGATTTTGAGCAATACCGTCCACATTTCCACCACCGAGAGAATTTTGAGGACGATGGTTACATTCTTCCGTATTCGGACAGCCCATTAGATGGAGAGCCGGTCGGCTCAATAGCATACATCAACATGATAAACGCAGCCGAGAAATACGTCTATATAAACACGCCGTACCTAATAATTGATAACGAAATGCAGGGGGCACTTTGCAACGCAGCTAAAAGCGGAGTAGATGTGAGGATTATAACACCCGGCATTCCTGACAAAAAGACAGTCTTTATACTAACCCGTTCTTATTACAAACCGTTAGTAGAGGCAGGCGTTAAGATTTACGAATACTCGCCCGGATTTATGCACGCAAAATCGTTCGTGTGTGATGATGAAGTGGCAATTGTAGGCACGATAAATCTTGATTACCGCAGCCTATACCTGCATTTTGAATGTGCAGCATGGATGTATAAGACTAAGTGCATTGCCGATATAAAGGCTGACTTCCTTGAAACACAAGAGAAATGCCGACATATGGACAAGGCGTATTGCGATAAAATTTCTAAAGCGAGAGCTATATCAACTGCCGTTCTGAAACTCTTTGCGCCATTATTTTAACAAAAAACAGCAACCGATTTTATGTGTCGGTTGCTGTTTTCTATGTAATGTTTTTTTCGTAGTATTTTTTAATAAATGCCGTGTTCCCTTGTTCGGAAAGCACACTTCCTGCCTTGTCGGCGGCGAAAATAAGCATCTGCTGATGAGCGCATTGAAAAGGTGAAATATCATCTACACGTCCTGTGCATTGCTTGTTTAGACAGGCGCAATTGTATTTGCACCTCGACTTAAGGGCGCATTCATCGCAAATCAATGGAGCAGCTTCTCGTCTGGAGCGAATGCTATCCAAAGCAGGCATTGAAACTCCTGAAAAGACGTCGCCCATTTCCCACTCGTCCTCACCAATAAACTGCAAACAAGGATAAATCTTGCCGTTAGGCAAAACAGATACCTGTCGTTCGCCGAGGTTGCAGGTTTTATGCGGGTAGTTTTCCCCCTCAATATGGCTTAGGATTTTATCGTAAAATTCAGCAAAATGAACGGGATTATCATCATTCAAGCACTCTATGTACCAGTCGGCAATTTTGGAATATTCCCTTGCGAGCAGGTTTGCAGAATGGTCGTCCCATGCGCATTCCCGTCCGTACTGTGGTGTGGTGAAAATCTTCTTAAAGCCACGTTTGAACAGCCATTCCACTGAACTGGCGAAAGAAGTTACATTTTCAGGGGTTACTGTCATTAAAACGCTGGTTGTCGGCTGATATTTTAGGAGCAGGTCAATTCTCTCGTCGAGCAGCTCCGCTGAACCTTTTCCGTCGGGGAAAATACGTGCGTTGTCATGCATAAGCCCGTCATGTGAAAGGTAAGTCGCAATACCGTGCTTATTTGCAAATTTCAGATAGTCCTCGTCCATTAAAACGCCGTTAGTGACAAGCTTAAAGGACGTTCGATAATTCTTGTCAGCAGACTTATATTCCTCGCATTTGTCCATTATTTTGTAGAGAAGCTCTTTTTCTAGCAGAGGCTCTCCTCCAAAAAAGCAAATAGCAGCGTTGTTATCACGCTTTTTGGAATATTCAAGGGCGGCAAGAGCCGTTTTGAGCGACATTCTTTGTGGATTTCTTGTTTGATAGCAATACTTGCACGAAAGGTTACAGCCGTTTGTGAGGTGAAGCGTCATTCTCATAGTTATCTCTTTTCATCTTAAATCTGTTTGCTGCGGCAAAGAGTCAAAAAGATTGCCTTTATTACTCTTCAACTAGGGCAATGCCCGGCGTTTGAACAAGCTCGGCAGTGGTAACTTCGCTTTCAGCAGGCATTACAATATCACCGTCAAGGTAAGGATCTTCGGTGAAGACAATAATTTCACCGGCAAGAGCAATTTCCGTGACATCTTCAAGACTAGTAATAAAGTCAGCAGGGGTGGTAGTTTCTCCGACATCGGAAATAGCAATATCGCCGGCAAGTGAAGATATTTCTTCATCATCGGTGAAAGGGGCTGGCACTACCATGTTGCCGTCAATAAAAGCATCTTCGCTAGGGGTGGTAGATATTATTTCTTCTGTAAAGTCAGTTTCGGGAACAGCCATATCACCGGCAATTGCAACATTGCACCCACTAAGCGTTGCTGCGAGAAGTCCTGCTGTAATCAGCGTAGGATACTTAGCACCCGTGTACTTTTTAATAGGATTGACTTTCAATGTTATGCACCTCCGTCTTATGAAGAGAATAGTTGCGTTTCTACATCTTTATTTTTGTTTTTCTTTTTTGCGAACGTATCGTTTAAAAAGCCATTCTACATTAATACGAATAAGCGAGGCGAAATATTGCAAAAAAAGAAAATTTATGCAAAATAAAAAAGACGCCGGAATTATTACTCCAACGCCCTTAGTATGTGGAGCGGATTACGAGGCTCGAACTCGCTACCTCCACCTTGGCAAGGTGGCGCTCTACCAAATGAGCTAAATCCGCATGAGAAAGGAAAACCTTTCGTATATAAAACTTCAATTTAATTTGCTAAGGAAATTGGTGCCTCCGATCGGAATCGAACCAATGACACGGGGATTTTCAATCCCCTGCTCTACCGACTGAGCTACAGAGGCTTATATTCCCCATTAAAGGAAAATGGCGACCTGAATGGGACTCGAACCCACGACCTCCGCCGTGACAGGGCGGCGTTCTAACCAACTGAACTACCAGGCCAAAAAAGTGGTGGGAACAATAGGGCTCGAACCTATGACCCCCTGCTTGTAAGGCAGATGCTCTCCCAGCTGAGCTATGCTCCCACTTTAAATGTTGCTAAATTACAGTAGCCTGTCCTCTAGCGACTTAATTATTTTACTACATACTATGGCAAAAGTCAAGAGGTTTTGTCAGATTTTTTTTGTTTTGTAAATCCTGCACGTAAGATGGCGTATTTATTAGTTTAGAGTGGACAAACTGTACAATTCAAGAGATTAAAGTGTGGCGTCTTAACGCTCGCTCGTCGCCATCGGCGATGAGTGTTTGCTGCGGTCTTGTTGCAGCAAACAAGATTTAAGACAAATACGTTTTAAAATGCAAAAAAATGCCGTACAAAATCCCAGCGACCTTGTACGGTGATGCTTAAAAACTAGACAGCCATTCCTCTACTAAGTCCGTGAGCATAAAAACAATTTGCATTTCCGAGGGAATAATCGCAAATTTCAGTTCATTATACTCAAAAATATCCTCGTCAATAGGGATATTTGTTACTGTACCCATAACGGTAAGCTCTGCATACTCATCGCAGTTTCGTTGCAAGTCTAAAACTTCAATATGCTCAGAATGAACGGTGTTGTATGAGTTTTTGTATGCGATTGCAAGCCCTGAAATCAATGCGAAGAATAGCAAAATTATAGAAAACGGGATAACAAACATATTTAACTTCTTTTTCATAAACGTCCTTTCGGTTAGGAGAGTTTTTCAAGCGCCTTCACAAGAGATTTTCCGACTAATTCGCCGGTATATTGCGCTTGCTCTATGCTGTTGCCGTGCGAGCCGACTTCAATTAGGATAGAGCCGGTTGTAAGGTCTTGGTTATATTTTCGGTAATCAAATAGTATAGGGCGGGTAAGTCCTGAATAATCTGTTTCCATTTGCTGTTGCAAAAGACTAGAAAAACGCAGGTTTTGCATATAGTTGGGCATGGAGAACTTTCCGTTGTCGCACCCTGAAATAATCATAACTTGCGCAGCACTTTTGCCGTTGATGTCAACAGATGGAGCGACTCTTGTGCCGTCCTCTTTTTCAATTGCATCACGGTGAATGTCAAGCACAATCTTTATTGACGGGTACTGCTCAAGGATAGCCTTTACAGTAACCGCACTTCTATCATAAGAGCCGTTGTATGAGGGATAATCATGAATTGTGGTATCGTGAATTACGTTAATTCCTGCGTCTTTTAGCTGTTTTTCAATTTCATTTCCAACTGATATGACGTTTTTACTCTCATCAGTTGTGCGTGAAACAAAGCTTGAATCATAAAAATCACGCAGATAAGGCTCATAACTTTCGGTTGTGTGAGTGTGCATAATAAGAACTTGAGGCTCGGAGTTATATTCAATCTTAAATTGAGGCAAAAGTCTGCTTTCTTTAAGAATATCAGCGTTAGAGAGTGAGGTAACATTACGGATTTGCCCACCGTTATCAAGATTTATAAATTGAGTTCCTAACGATGAGTAGTAGGACATAACTTGAATAGCGCCGTCGTTGTTTTCAATGTCCTCCGGATAGGGGCAGGCGCCCGCCTCTCCGGAATATGTGATAACAGTTTCACCTTTTGCAGCAAACTGATTAATATAATCGGACAGGTTGCCGTGAGAAATAATATCCATATCATCGCTGTAATCGTCAAAATCAGTGAAATCGTAAGACGATAAAAGCGAGTCGTCAGCAAAGTAATTTGGTTCTTCGTCATTTTTGAAGAGGAGCGATATTTTTTCGGCAATGAACATCGCACCAAAACAACACAAAGGCAAAATTATCGACAAGCTCAAGACTAAAGCTATAATACGCTGTCTTTTGCGTTTACGCTTGCTAGAGGGAGGAGCGCCGATAACTTCGGCATATTCGAGCAGATTTTTATGTCTCAAAATTTATCAATCCTTTCAATATACATAATCATCAATTTAAGTATATTCAACGGACTTAAATTTCATTCGCTTATCACGAGCAGAAGTTCAGCAAGTTTCAAAGGCAAAGTGCTGTTATTTCTTCAACAGAAAGCATTGGCTGTAGCGCTTTGTTAATCGCAAGAGATAGGATTAAGGCAGTCTTTTCGATAATTCGGTCAACGCTTCGGGGAGTAACCATCATATTCGGGCTTCCTTTGTGAGGAGGAACTCCTGTGCAGTTTTCAATGATAGTGTGCATATCCACAACCGTAGGCACACCGATAGCGATAGTTTTCACGCCTAGTGTTTTGAAAGAGAGCTCTTTTCGGGAGTTTTGCACGCCAGAGCCGGGAGAAATCCCTGTATCCGTAAGCTGAACGGTCTTCCCAAGTCTTGAAATATCCGAGCAGGCAAGAGCGTCAACGACCAGCACAACATCGGGGGAAATTTGCTTGCATAAGGCTTTCACAATTTCTGCTGCTTCCATGCCTGTTTGCCCTAAAACGCCCGGAGCAAGTGCTGAAACAGAAGCAAGCTCACGCAACGGATTGTTAGTAGCAGTTTCTGAATGGAGATGCCTTGTTGTGAGGATTTTTGAAGTGACTTGAGGTCCGAGCGCATCGGGGGTAATGTCGGAGTTCCCAAGTCCGATAACAAGTGCTGAGGAAATCTTCCCGCCGCAAAGCGAAACAATCTCATCAGCGACCACAGAAGCCTCCTCGCCAAGCTCATTCGGCAGTTCAGAAAGGTCACGTGTTTCAACAGTAATGTACCTTCCGGCAGATTTTCCGATAGGCTTGCCAGCCTCATCATTTTCAACGGTTATATCAGTAACCGTGCAAACGCCCTTTTGTCTGACTTCCTGCTTAATTCCGGGAGAGGGGGAGTCAAAGGTTTTTAAGCTTTCCAAAGCCAAATCTGTTCTTGCAGACATAATAAAACCACCTTTTTGAAAGTATTTGTATAAACTCAACAAATAGACTAATAAATATAATGATATTTTTTTAGTATAACCTATTGCATTTTGCCCAGAATGATGTTAAAATAAACGTTAGACTTCTTAAATTTGTCCACTGACATAATAAAAAATTATTATGCTAGTGTTACATCATTTGACACGCCGTGTCGTCATTTTTTACGGTAGAAAACGACATAATATAAATCAACTTAACGAACTGAACAGGAGTATCACCCGAGTGTGTGCCGATAGAAGTTCAGGGGAAAACCAAAATTAAAGAGGAGGTGCTAAAGATGCCAAACATTAAATCTGCTAAGAAGAGTTCTAGTTAACAAGGCAAAGGCAATGGCTAATAAGTCCGTTAAGTCTGAACTTAAGACTGCTATCGAGAAGACGGCAGCGTTGCTAGCGCTGCTGAAAAAGGAAATGGCTGTAAGAACTGCTATCAAGAAGGTAGACCAGGCTTGCAAAGGAATCATGCACAAGAATGCTGCTAGAAAAAGTCACAGCTGAAAACTTAACGCTGCTGAATAACTTCAAATATTAGAAATCAATAGCAAAAAGATTTTCTCCCACTTTTTTAGTGAAGTTTTTAATTTTTATGTTGAAAAATACTCAAGAATACAACAAAAAAGCCGTCCGATTTATATTCGGACGGCTTTGATTAGTTATATACAAGTCTTAATTGAAGGGTATGTTCATTCTTTCTTGTGTAGTATAAAATCTTATGTTGATTGAATTTGTATTCAGAAAGACTGTTGCTTCGGCGAAATTACCAGCGGATTTTCCCAGCATAATCTTCACCGAACAATTGGTCAAGCACCCAGTCGTTAAGTGAATTCGTTTTTTAGCTTTAAAAATAGAACACGGTTCTTGGCTTCAGCAGCTTCTTTAATTGCACGGATTAAAATTGCTTCGGCGCTGTCGTAATCAATAGCGTAAAGCGACTTTGAAACGTGGTAATTCCATTGGTCGTATTTGAGCGGTAGGAACGCTCATAAATGTGGTGTTAATGGAGTGAGTGCGTAAAATATCATCATCAGGAATACACGCATAGCTATAATCAACGTAAGAGTCTCTATCTGAAAGAGGCATATCCTCACCCTCAGAAAGCGAGCTAAGATCAGGGATCGTCCCACGTTAGATCGACATGATGCCATGCACCGTCAACTACAATCATATTCCACATATGGTCCTCACCAGCCTCACCGATTGTAAGCGTTAGTCATTCCAACACGGTTGCAAAGGTAAGCCAGTGCTTGAGAATAGCCTTGACAAACCGCACTTGCCCATAACAAGAGCACCGTAAGGTGTTCGACAGTAGCAGGAATTTAAATCTTATGTACAGTTTTAATAATCTCGTCATGGAAAAGAAGAAGCTTATCAAAATCGTTTCATATCGGTTGTAATTTTGCTGAGAATGGCATCTCGGCCTTGTCAACCATTGCGTTCATTGTGTCAGCCTCATCGCTTGTGAAGCGATATTTAAGTCGGATTTCATGAACAATGTCGAGTTATCATAAAGAATTTCATACTTATTATCAAGATAATAAACGAAATCTCCTCTTGAACGACTAAGCTGTAAATCCTTTCGATTTGAGTCTTTGACATCTTTGAAACAATTATCCTGGTTGGTAAGTCGCAAGCTCAACGATTTGGTTGTAAACTTTCTTTCATTACGGAAAGTTGATTGTATCATACCCACTGTTAGTTGCTTTATAGCTGTTTATATCTACATATGCAGGAGCAGACGTCGTTGTTTGGATTGTTGTGGTCTCGGTAATGACAGTCAGGAGGAGTTTGCGTGGTTGTTTGTATTAACGCATGTAGTATCCGGCGTGGTAGTTTCCGCTGAAGACTCGCTTGTAGTGTCTGAGGTTACAGGCGACTCGCTAATTTCTTTTTCCGTTGTTGTAGGCAGGGTTTCTTTTTTTGTAGTGCCTACGGCGTTGTTGTTTGCTCCGTGACGCTCCTGTCGTCTTCGAATGATGAATTCTCAATCAGTTGCGGCTGCTTGTTATAAGCAATACAGCAATCAACGAGATTATTGCGCTAACGTTCCTTTTCTTCTCTCATTCTTTCACCTATTTTGTTATTCAATTGTTCTTGCTTGTCGAAATAAGTGCTCCGACTACTTTAATTATAACTAATTCAAACAATTAAATTTAATTAAAAAAAATTTTAATATTTTGTTATTAGCAGCAAAATAAGTAAAAAAAGGAAGTGTTTATTGTGTAAATTGAAGTGTTTTGGCATAGTTTCGCTATTCAATGTACTGATTTGGGGATAATAAAAAAGCCAGTGGAAAATCCACTGAAGTAAAATATATGATGGTAGACACAAAAGTGTCTGCCATCATTTATTGGTATAATAGAGAAAAGAAGTGAAAGCAATGGGAGGAACCCAAAGGCGGAAAGAATAACAGTCATAGCAAAAGGAAAAGTTGGCACTGGTGAAAACGAAATCTAAACGGAGAAAGCCTTCATAGTATTGAGCGTGAAACGAAATTTACCATTCACAAATTCACAAATGGACGAAGCAATTATCTTGATGGTGGTGAGCAAGCACTTGAAAACAAGCGCAAACCGAGTAATCCATTATCAAAGTACACCAGAAAAAAGAACTCACCCCAATGGAACAACTTGAATACAAGGTTATGCTTGAGCGTATTGAGTTATTGAAGAAAAACGGAGAAATAGTACGATTAAAAAAATCAATAGAACTGGAAAGGGGCGACCGAAGAAAGTAATTCAACAAATCTATGCATACATTGAACAAGAAGGTAAATCATTCAATACAGGAATTATGCGATGTATACGAGGTTTCAAAGGCAGGCGTACTACAAGTGGCTGAAACGAAAGAACGATAAAGCAGATACAGAAAGAGCAGCAGGAACTTGATTATTTCGTTATGGATATTCATTCGCATTACCATCCTGGCTATCGTACAATGGCCAGTACTCTGCTTAATACATGGGTGGAAGGTGTCTGATCTTTCTGTATGGGTATGAAAAGGTCTGTATCACAGGATATGTGAAGAAATTAATCTGTTGTTCCCGGTGCTGAACACAACGGATATGCCGAACATATTAAACCGACAGTTTTATGCAGACAAACCAATGCAGAAAGTTGCGGCAGATGTGACATACATCAAGCATAGAAACAAGTGGTACTATCTTGCTTGTTACATCGACCACCTGTTTAACAGAGAAATATTGGACTATGAGTTGGGCGATACATTTGTTAACTTTCTTGTTATGAAACCAGCAAAAAGATCCTTGAAAAAGCAAAGAGTACCGACACCCAACTCTTTTCCACAGCGACCAGGGCGTACAGTACTCATCAGCAGGTTATTGTAACCTGCTAAAATCAACAATTGTCCAAGAGTATGTCAGGCAGGAACGCAGAGACAATGCTGTTATCGAGGTCTTTCTTTGGAAAGATTCAAAGATGTTCTTCGTTGTCACTATCAGTATTGGAATTGTGACGACATTCATAAAGTTGTTGATGTGAAGCTGTTATTACTTTAATTACACATCAAGCCTATGAGGAGCTTAAACAAAAAACCACCAGTTCAATACAGAATTGAACTGGCAGCTTAATCTTTTTGTGTCTATTAACTTGTGACTACTTCGGTAAATCCACTTCGACTTTTGAAAATCATTATGTCCAAGTTAAGCTGAATGTAGTATATCTTATCTCTAGCATCACGTGAGATAGAAATCTTCTGATAGTGCCAACGAAACGGCGCCTTCGGCTTTAATCTTATCTACAACTGCCTGATAAAACGTAATGGAACATTTAACTTCAATGTACTTCTTGCCAGCAGCAACTTGCGCCTTGAAAGAAGTCTGAGCCTCAACAACGCTCTTTGTAGAAGCCCTTCTTAACGGAGTAGTTAACGTCAGAGCTTGTGCAAACTGGGGAGTTGAAAAAAGTGATTTTTTCGTTGAAAGGATCGATGTTTTACTTTGAAGTGAGTTAGGTTTACGATCTGCGTCAGAGATTGGTATTGGTGATGATAAAGTCAGCGAGCAGGATTTGTTGAGCTGTATGGATCGTCCCGGTAGCGTCAAAGTTGTACCACTTGCCATCAACCTTAACCTTGTTCCAGGCACAGCGAATCCGCCAGCTTCTGTTTGACCACAAATAGTCATACATTCAATACAGCAACGTTACACATAGATACTGAATAGCAGCTGTGTAGCCGTTACATTGGATTTTTCCGCTTACAAGACCACCGTGAAAGCAGTAGCTGTCTGAGCGCCTTCAAGTGAGAATGTATTGTTAAGAACAACCCAATCATGGAAAGCAACCAGCTTGTATCGGAAATCAGAAGTGTTAGAGCCAAATCCGACGAAAACTGCTTAACTGAAGCGTCAATTCCTTCTGCATTTGCAGCAGTTTCAGTTGCGTTGTATAGGTAATCTATGTAAGCTACCTTGCCGATAACTTCCTTCTTCTTACGAACGTAGAAGAGCTTGTAGTTCTTGATATACAACGTTAAGAAAAACCTTTTCATCTCAGAAACGCCATCAAAGAATGATCATTGTATCACGTTTTTCAACTGCCTTTCATAATCTGGTGTAAAGAGCGCTTTTCAGCAGTCTTAGTTGGTTGTAACTGTAATTCTTTTCTCTTGAAACAGCAGCGGAGTTTGTAGTTGCTGAACCACTAGGAGCTGTTGCTTTAGCAGCTGTTGTTGCTTTTGTAGTAGCAGCAGTAGTAGTAGTAGGAGCTGTTGTTGTTGCCTTTGTTGCTTGAAGTGGTTGTAGCAGCAGTTGTGGTTGTAGCAGATGTTGTATTTGTTTCTTCAGGGTTGTTTCTTCTGTTGTAGTTCTCGCTTGGGTAGCGCTTCATCATCTTCATAAACAGTAGTTACAACGAGTGCTCGGTTGTTTCTTCAGGAGTTGATATTTCCTCTTTACAAGCTGCAAACATTGTAAGAGACATAATAACAGCCAAAAAGCTTAATTTTCTTCTTCATTGTCTTTTCACCTTTCCTTATTTTGCTTTGCATTTTTACATTTATATCAGTAATGATAAAAACTATATTACGAATATACTTCAAGATAAATTAAATTGAACGTAGTAGGTCTTATCGTTTGAGTCGTGTAATGGTTACAGTCTTATCAGGTATCTAGGAAGTTAATGCTGTTAGCCTTAACTGTTTCAATAAGTCGGTAAACATCATAGATTTGAGCGTGCAACGCTAACGTACTTTTCACCGTCTTTAATTTGCTTCTGCAAAGTTTCCTGAGCCACCTCAGGCACTGTTTGTAGCATAATCGTTCATGATGCTGTAATTGACACTTAGTGCTTGCGCCGCCTCTGGAGAGTAAAGAAAATCATATTTGAGTCAACAGGACTTGCGTTAATGTTAAAGTGGGTCAGCTTGTTAATTGCAAGTGTAAGACTAAGCGTATTGGTGAGTAGTGAAGTCGTCTGGCTTAGAGGTTTGTTGAGAGAAAGGATCGTCCCAAGTAGCGTCAATATTGTACCATTCGCCATCAATATAAACCTTGTTCCGTGAGCTACCCTCAGAGATTACTACCGGAAATAGTCATGCAAGGAATGCCGGCAACATCACAAAGGAACTGCATTGAAGCATTGTAGCCGTTGCGCGGAATTTTACCTGTAATAAGACCGGAGTAAGCGGTTGCTTGTGGTATAACCTTCAAGAGAAAGTATTGTTAAGAATTAGCCCAGTCGTGGAAGTATATATTAACCTTTTCGTAGTCAGTATCGCCGGCTTTTTCAAGAAATTTCTAGTCTTAGCATCCATTTCTTTTCGCATACTCTCCAGCTTCTTCTTTTGTGTAAGTATATTCTAAATATGCGATTTTGCCGATAAAGCTTAGCGCTTTTTACGAACATAGAATAGGTTAGGGTCTTGGTAAACCATTGAAAGCAGTTTCATGTTTCCTCATCACGTATCAAAATTGCCATTGTTTGAAAATTCTGAGCAGCAGTAAGCATAAGGTCGTAGTATTCCTTTTCCTTATCAGAAAATTGATTGTATCCTTTGGCAGGCTTATTCGGCTCATATCGGTAACAGACGAGTCCGTCGATGTTGTTTGTTCGGTATTGTCAGGAGTGTCAGGCTTTCCGCAAGCGGAGAACATTGTCATAGACATTACGAGCGCTAGAAAAAGACAAAGTTTTTGTTTGATTTTTTTCATTTTAATTTTCCTCTTCAATTTGTTCTTCGGGGATATTCACAGTCGCCTTTATTCGGGAAACTCTCTTGTCCTCGTGTAACAAGCACTGTAAACTCCACATTTTTATATATAACCACCGGCAGTTCATTTTCGTTGGGTATTCTGCCGAGAAGGTCCACGATAAACCCGCCCATCGTTTCATATTCGTGATCACTCCGATAAGTCAAGCCAAGGATTCAGGTAGGATCACGAAAAATACCTTCCGTAGTATAAACATTTTCAGAAACGCCAGCCAAACTCTTCTTCGTCGTCGTATTCAATGGATATTTCCGACAATTGATTGAGTCAATCTTCCATTGTAACGATGCCGGCAGTGCCGCCGTACTCATCAACAGCAACAGCAATTTTGAGCCTTTGTGGACAAAGCCTTTGGAAAAGCTCGTCCGCACTTGCTCGTTTTCGGGGATATAAAGATAACATCACGAGTTTGTATATCAAAAGCTGTCGGTATTTTCACAGCCGATAAGGCAAAGCAGATCCTTTACGTAGATAATTCGGCCAATCTTGTCGATACTGTCCTCTGTAAGCCGAATTCTTGAAAAGCCTTGGTTAATGGCAAGTGCCGTAATATCGCTGATTTTACGGAGTTAATTTCAGCGGCAATATCGGTACAGTGCGTCATAACCTCATCAACAGTAAGGTCGCCAAACTCTGAAAATGTTGTTAATGTTTCACGTTGGCTCTCCTCAATTACGCCAGTTTTCGTTGCGAAAATCAACCATCAAGATTTCTTCTTCGGTGACAGCGTTAGAGCTTGCAGAAACATAAAAATCTTCACGCAATTCCCGATAAATCCTATAACAATAGCTAAAGGCGAAAAAATAATACAGATTAGCTTTATCAGCCATGATGAAAAGCAAAAACTTTTCAAGCATTTTCGCGCCAATTTTTTCAAGAATGTCCGTAAAAGAAGCAAAATAATCAATAGTATAATCGCAATTATCAGCCCCGACAATAGTTTAGCAGCAAGCTCAAATTCCTCTCCGAAAAGTCCACCCAAAGCAGTAGATAGCGGAGGAAGAAGAAGTTCGCCGAAAGTATTGTCAAAACAATTACACCAGAATACTACTAGCTGAAAAAGCAGCTTGAAAAGCATTTTGAAGGTTTTGGTTAAGTTCAAGAAGATGTTTGGATTTTTTGTCACAAGCTCATAAACTTTTAAACGCTTTTATCGTTAAGTTCAATTACTGCTGTCTTGCAAGCGACAAAAAACCTGTCAATGTAAAACGGCACCTAATGTTATCAAAAGGCAGTAATTATTCGACTACCGTCGTCATACATATCCTTTATTTCATTTATTTTTAGATATTGATCGATGTAAAACACGTGCAAATCACAACCCCAAACGCACGTTTACACGTTAAAGTATACTATAAGGAACGCTAAAAAGTCGCTTAAAAAAATAATTTTTACTGATATTACCTTTAATTTAATTCGCCGTTTTCCATTAAGGAATGAATTGAGCCACTGAATTATCGGTATTTTTTGTAATTAATATGTCGGCTGTATCTTTAAGCTCTTGCTTTGCATTTTCTACGGCGATTTTCCTGTCAGCAGCCAAAAACAGTGGCAAATCATTGAGATTATCGCCAAAAGCTGTGATTTTCCGGGCGTTGAGATGCTTACGCAAAAATCAACAGCATTCTTTTTGTTTGCCGACTCGCCGAAGATTTCAAAAACCAGGAATCCGTCTATGTATGTGTTGTCTTTGTAAAAGAGTGCAGCTAATACCTTCTAATCGTTGCACCTGTTATAAACAGGGCGCAAAGCAGACTCGGTGTTAAGCAAAGAGAAATAATGTAATAGAATTGTCGATAATATCGTTAAAATCGTCAGTTTGATAAAACGGCTTTGAATAGAATTGACTCTTTTGTTATGAAATTCGGTCATGAAATTGTTGCTGATTTTTTCGTACCAAGTCATGAGCGAATTTTTAGCTCTTCATAAAGCCATCAATATGCTTTCTGCAAATACAACAATTTCGTAGCATACTTCCTTTAGGAATGAGTGACTTTCTGCCCTTCCTTATTTTTTTGACGTCAAAAATAGCCCGTTCATCAAAACAATCGGAACATTGTAGGGACAACTCCATCAAGGATTTTTCAACAGACGCCCGTATTCTTGCAAGTAGCAACGGTGAGGTTAACTCCGGAGTTTATAAGAGATTAAGCGTGTCTTTTGATTTTTGGCATGAGGATTCAGCGTTCCCATCAAGAAGTGTTCCGTCAAGGTCGGTGATGTAAAGATGATCCATAAACTAAATCCTCTTGTAATGTTTAGTTCATCGCATTTTCGCCGTTTTTGCTCGAAAAACATTTCAAGCTTTATGCTTTAGCTTAGGGAAGCTTGAAAGCTCAGAAAGGATCTGCTGAAAACAGCTGTTTAGCTGCCGTTTGAGCCGACTCAAGAATTTCGTATCTGCTGAGCATATCCAGCGATTTTCCTTAGGTGGAAGACCGTGCTGTTTTGTCGAAAAAGTCGCCCGGACACACCTTTAAGTCCCTCGGATATTTTAAATCCGTCAGAAGTTGAGGACATGATTTTCATCTGGTGGCAGAATTTCCTCGTTCACGTTGTCGGTAATTAGAATGCCAATAGCTTTGATGCTTTCCTCTTGCATCTGCCACGCAACGGTAAAGCTGGGAAAGCCCAAATCTATCGGGTTTTCCCTGATATCACCAATTGATGCGTTTGGCACGTCAATACCGACCTCAATAACGGTTTGTAGAAACTAGAATATCTATATTTCCGTCCTTGTAGTCATTCATTATAGCGTCCTTTTGGTTTAGCAGCATTTTTCGTGAAGAACCTCGAATTCTATATTCGGAAAACGCCCCCTCGTTAAGTTTTTGCTAAAAACATTGACTGCAATAAGGTCGTTTCCCCATAATCAATCATCGGACCAGACTATAAGCCTGCCTGCCCTCATCAAGCTGCTTTTTAACAAAGGAAAAGGCACGGTCACGAAGCTTACCGGTAACAGCGTAAGTTTCAATAGGAAGCGCCTGCCGTGAGGGATTTCGTCAATAACAGTTATATCAAAGGTCGCCGTAGATAATCAGCGCAAGAGTTCGTGGAATAGGGGTTGCAGACGCAAGCTGAGGGTTGCCGCCCTTTTTTGAGCAAGGCTTTGCACGTTGGGCAACTCCAAAACGGTGCTGTTCATCTGTAATAACAAGTCAGATGGCAAACTCCTGGACTGCTGAATTAAGGCGTGATGCCAACGGCAACATCAAATTCGCCGTTTGCGAGCGCCTCTTTAGCTCCGTTTTTGTTTAACAGAGAGCCGGTGAGCAGGCATACTTTAAGCCCAAAGGCTCAAAGAAATCCATAATATTTTGGTAAATGCTGATTAGCAAGTATTTCTGAATTGTCATAAGCGCAGATTGACAGCCGTTTCATGAGCAAAAAGCAAGCAGCGGCAGCAACGGCAGTTTTACCCGGGCCAACATCACTTGAACAAGTCGGTTCATAGGTAGGTCGCCACCCATATCCATAGTTACCGCCAATCGCCTTGAGTTGAGCATTTGTGAGAACGGAAGGCTTTTAGCTGCAAAACGGCGAAATATCCTGCGGTTTCATTACAGATGTGGACTTTGAGCGATTTCTGCCCTTTAGCATGAGCATTCCAAGCTGTAAGAAAAACAATTCATCAAATACGAGCCTTTTTTTAGCCTCGAGCATTGCGAGGTCGTTTTGTGGAAAATGAATGTTCTCAAACGCATATCTTAACACGCAAAGGCTGTTTTTTTGCAGAATTTCTTTTGGCATAATATCGTAAAGCTCTGCCTCCACAAGGGAGAGTGCTTGCTTAATATTAGTCTGAACCATAGCATTAGTAAGCCCTTCAGTAAGGCTGTAAATTGGCTGAACAAGGGCTTCCGTGCTAGCAGGGAGTATCATCGGGGAGGTCATCTCACGGCGGGTAAATCCACCCGTCACTTTCCCGTAAAGGTAATATTTGCTCCCCTCTTTAAGAGCGTCAAAGGCGTACTTGTTGTTGTAGAAAACTACCGTAAATTCATCACGAAAATCCGTTACAACTGCCTTATATATAGAAAGTCCACGGCGAATATTCGCCTCACGCATACGTTTAACAACCGAGCAGTAAACAACAGCGTTTGAGTTAAGCTCGGTATCCATAATATTAACAGGGGAGGAGAAGTCAATATATCCACGAGGGAAGTGACAGAGCAGATCATATGGGGTGTGAATTCCCAATTTATCATAGCATTTTGCACGTTTTTCTCCAACGCCTTTAAGTGAAGTTATTTCGCCGAATAGATTTGCTGACATTCAATCCCTCCTCTTAAGAAACTACGCCATTAACGTATTAGGTTAATGGCGTGAAGGTTTAGTTTACATCAATATAATTTTTCTTTAGAACATTTCGGTAAAGTTCTGCTCCGAGTATAGCAGAAAATAGAGCCACCACCGAGAGAAAGATGATAAGTAGTACTTTTGAAGCTGTTTTCATGTCCATTACCTCTGCTTTCTATATTATACATTTACTTTAAGTTTTATTAATAATAAGTATACCACAAAAATAACTAATTTTTCAATACTATTTTTAAATTAGTCTTGTATTTTTTAAAAGCTAAAAATATTAGTCTGAATTCGCTTTATTTTTCACAAAAACTATGTTACAATGACAGATATATTTATTTGAAAAGGAGATATACATATGGTTGTTATCGAAATGAATAGCGGAAAGAAGATTAAAATCGAGCTTTACCCAGACGTTGCGCCTATCACGGTTGCAAATTTTGAAAAGCTTGTAAAAGAAGGCTTTTACGATGGACTTATTTTTCACCGTGTTATTAGAGGCTTTATGATTCAAGGCGGTTGTCCTGACGGAATTGGCACAGGTGGACCGGGTTACTCAATCAAGGGCGAATTCGCAAAGAATGGCGTGAAGAACGACCTAAAGCATACAAGGGGCGTAATCTCAATGGCTCGCTCTATGATGCCGGACTCTGCTGGCTCACAATTCTTCATCATGCACCAAGATGCACCGCATCTTGACGGCGACTATGCTGCATTCGGCAAGGTTATTGAGGGAATGGACGTTGTTGATGAAATTGCTGATACACAAACTTCCCGTGGTGACAAGCCGGTTGAAGACCAGAAGATGGTTAAGGTTACTATTGAATAATTAAACCATTCAAAGCCTAGATTTTCTTATGAAAATCTAGGCTTTTTATTTTAAATCTTATTTTACACTTGAACTCTTGCAACGCTTGAGCCGTTTTCCTTTGTGACGTGCGATTGAGGCAGAAATAGTTTCTTCAAGCTTAGATACATGGGAGATAATTCCCACCAGCTTATGCGAATTATCTGCACTAATCGACTTGCTAAGAATGCCGATTGCCTCGTTGAGAGAACTAGGGTCAAGGCTGCCGAACCCCTCGTCAACAAAGAGTGTATCAATAGAAATTCCGCCCATTTGCGATTGAACAACGGAGCTAAGAGCCATTGAGAGAGCGAGAGAAACCATGAATTTTTCGCCGCCTGAAAGTCCTGAACGCTATAAACAGAGCCAGTTTCAGCAGAAATGACTTCTAACTCAAGACCGGTTTTTCTTCCTTTGGAAATATCCTCTGCTACACGAAGTTGAAAACGCCCCGAATGAACATCACGCAGAAGTCGGTTTGCTTCAGTTAGCACCACTCCAAAGAGTATGCTTAAAATATATCGGCTGAAAGAAACGCCCTTGCTCCCCTCCATAAATCTAGCGAATTCTAGTCGTTTTGTCGCCTCGTTATCAGCGTTTTTGTAACGTTCAAGAAGCACGGAGTATTTAGAAAGCAGATTTTCAAGTCGGGAGCATTCCCCCTGTGCAACAGCAAACTTACTAGAAATATCGGATTTTTTAGCATCTATTTCGGAGATTTCCTCTTGTAAGATTTTTATGTCGGGAAGGTTCTTGCCGCAGACCTTTTTCTCAAGCTCAGATATTTGCGCCGAGAATAGCTTATGCTTTGAATAGTAGTCCTCGACCGTTCTTTGTAAGGAAGTCAACTGTTCTTCAGATATTAAAGAGGACTCGAATTCCTGAACGCTTACCCCTGATTTTTCAAGAGAATTTTCAAATTCAGCAGTTGCTTGCTTGAGAGCTTCTCTTGCACAAAGCAATGAATTTTCGGTAAATTCATAGGCAGTTTGAGCAGAGGCAAGAGCAGTTTTTAAGTTAGAAATGCTCTCATTTAGTTCTTTCTCACGCTCCTCATAAAGGGCTATTTCAGAGAATAGCGAAGAAATTTTTTCTTCAAGCGCAGCTTTATTTGGAATATCGGAAATAATCTGCTTTTCAAGAGAGTTGACAATAGCAGAAGAACTACCGAGTTCACCGGTGAGAGTTAACTTAGAATTGCTGATTTCAGTGCGTTTTTCAGCAATTTTAGCTTTTCTCTCTTCAATCTTTTCGAGATTTTCCTCTACTGTAGAAAGTTGTTCAATTTTTGTATTGGCGGCTGCAATTTGCAAAGCAAGCTCATCAAGGCGTGGTTGCGAAAATCCCTCAGATGCTGTCTTTTCACTCTCAAGGGAAGAAAAGAGCGAGGCAAGTTGGTTTTCATTTTTGCTAATTGTTAAGACAAGTTCATCTAGGCTTCTTTGCGCAGAGTCTTGGTTGGATTTTGCGGTTTTAACATCATTAGCAGAGGTTGAAGTTACCGATTTTGCAGGGTTAGGGTGGTGGACACTTCCGCAAACAGGGCAAGGAGAGTTTTCCGAAAGAGTATTAGCAAGGCTGGAGGAAAGTGCTGAAATATAGCCATTATACGCCGTTTCATAGGCGTTTTTCGCATCAGTTAGCTTGGAAACCAAAAGTTCTCTTTGCTTTTTATCGTCCTTAATTTCAGCGGAGAGCGTTTCTATCATTTTTTTGGTTTGCTGCATTTTCTCAAAATGCTGACGTTTATTATCAAGAGTGAGAAATTCAGTCTGTAAACTTGGGAGTTTGTCAGAATAATTTTCAAGGATATATTTGCGATGCGAGAGTTGTTCTTTTTCTCTGATTAAAATTTCACTTTCATGTTCATCAAGTTTTACGGTTCTTTGTGCTAAGGCTTGCAGAGCATTTTCGGCATTAAGCTTATTTTTTCTTGCAGGCTCTAGCTGTTCATACGCCGGCAATTTGGATTTAAAATCCTCGTACTGAGCTTTTTTTGCGGAAATGTTTTCGGCATATTGTGTGTGCGCAGTGAGTTCGTTTTGAGCGCTTGAGAGATTGTTTTTTGTGGCAGTTAGGACAGAGAGAGCCGTTTCATGTGCGTTTTTTTGCTTAATGAAATCTGTTTCAGCTATGGATTTAGCGTTGAAACAAGGGAGAATTTTCTCGGATTTTTGGTTTAGTTCGAGCAGCTTTTCGGCAGACGCTATATCACTTTTAGCGCTTTCGAGGTCGAAAAGTTTTTCCTTTAATTCGTTAAGTTCGCTGAAATTGTCAAAAACCTCTTTTTGCTCGCTAAAGAACTTTTGCTTAAGCTCAAAATCTGCCGTTATTTTCTTTAAATCCATTTCAAATTCATTTTTGGCAAGCTCGGATTTTTCCGATTTTTCGGCTAAAGCGTCGATATTTTCGACATTTTCGGCAAGAAGAAAACCGTCTATTTGACTTTTAAGGTCTTTAGCTTCATTGTCTTTTGCGTTGGCGATTTTTTTGAGGTTTTCGGAAATTTTCGTATATTTTTCTATTGCAAAAAGCGGAGAGAGAACCTTTTCTTTCTCATCAGAGTTTGAAACAAGAAGTTTTTCGCCCTGCCCTTGAGGGAGGATAACTACCTGTCTAAACTGCTCAACAGAAAGTCCTAAAAGTTCCTCGGCTTTATCTTTGACGGAGGACTGCGTTGGGTTTTCTAAAAACGGGATAAACTCGCCGTTTTCTCGTAAAAGCAGTTTTGTGAGGTTTTCTCGCTCCCATCTTTTGCAACACGAATGCTTCGTGTGAATTTGTAGGTTTTGTTCTTTAACTCGAAAACAAATTCGACTTCAGTTTTTTCCTTGCTTTTATCGCTGTAAGCGTTTGTTTGGTGACGGACTTTTTTGCGAACGCCGCCACTTGTATGTCCGTAAAGAGAGTAGGTTATAGCGTCAAGAATTGCAGTCTTTCCAGCACCTGTTTCGCCCTTTATCAAGAAAATACGGCTCTTTGAAAGCTGAGTGAAATCAATAATTTGTTCGTTTGAATAGGACTCAAACATCTTAAATTTAAGCAGTTTAGGAATCATTGAATGCTCTCTCCTTTCGTGCTTATTGCTTCGTTTAGCCATTTTAGCTGATCATTGTTAATATCAAAATCCCCCATATCAGAGCAGAATTTTCTTGCTAAGTCTTCGGTAGAGAGGGAGTTTATCTCGCTTGACTTTATGGTGATTTTGCTGTTTTCTGAAGGTTCAAGGACTTGTCCTTGTAAAAGCAGTAAATTCGGGTAAAGTTCCCTAATTTCAGCGTTTATAGATGCGCCGATAAAACGGTCGGTAATGGTTATTTTCATGTAATCAAGCCTGTTTGTGTCATTTGCGGCTATTTCTAAAATCTCCTCGTATTTTCCCTTGAGAACACGTAAATTCATTGGTTGGGCTATCGGAACTTCGTAAAATTCGGAGGTTTCAGTATCGTAAATAGTAAAGCTTTTCTCGTGGTTTGCCTCGCTGAATGAGTACTTGAAAGGAGTGCCGCTGTATCGGATATTTTGGCTTGGATTTTGTCCCTTATGAAGATGACCTAAGGCAACATAATCAAATCCCTCAAACACGCAAACAGGCACAGCATCAACGTTTCCAACTCTTACGGCGTAGTCGCTTTCGGAAACTATGGAATTAACCACAAAGCAGTGTGCAAGGAGGATATTTTTCTTGGTTTTGTCCATATTTCCACGAATTTTAGCTGTTACAAGTCCCAAAAAATGCTCATACTCGGAGTAGTCGCCAAAAACTGATTTAACCGTATCAGAATTGCAAAAAGGGATAGCGTAAACATCACAATCCTCAAACTTAACCGGCTCAAGGCACTCTGCTAAGTCGCCGTAAATGTAAAGCCCGCTTTGTCGAAGAAGTCTATTGCAGGAGGAAAGACGCTTTGCGCCGTCGTGATTTCCGGAGCTGATTATCACAGAAAGTCCGCTCTTGCAAAGAGTGGTTACAAGTTTATCGTAAATATCAATCGCCATTGCGCTTGACAGTGATGAGTCGAAAACATCGCCGGCGATTATTACGCCGGTGCAGGCGTGTTCGTTTGCTGCTTCAAGAATAAGCTCGGAAAGCTTTTCTTGCGCAGGGAAAAAGGACTGCCCACAAAGGCTGTTGCCAAAATGCAAATCAGATGTATGTAAAAATCTCATGGTGTTTTCCTTTCCTTGAGTTTGAGGGGAGTTTGCACTACTATAAATATAGTTTATAGTAAAACTTAATTTTTTACAATATATTTGCTAACTAAATTTATATTTTCCTATTTTATTTACACGAAAAAGAAACAATGATATACTTAATCAAAACTAAAAAACTTAACGATTTTTTAACTTTGCGTTTAAATTTAGCTTATACAGATTAAGAAAGGGGATCTTATGACAGAAAAAATCAAAAGATGGTTTAAGATTGATGCGATTAATATTAGAAGCCTCTCACGTGAAGAAAAGAGAGGCGTATCACAGCAGATAAGACGGCGATTTAGGCAGATGGAAGCACTAACAATTGCGTATATTGCATTTCTTACTATATCTCTTGGAATTATGGGATGGGCTAGCTTTATGTCGTTTTTGCATTCCCATTCGCTTATGAGTTCTTTAGAGCAGACACTTATGTACCTTTTGCCGTTCATAATGACCGGCTGTCTTATTCCGGCTTATATGAGAAGTAAAAAGGGGATAGTCGCTCTAATTGCAGCATATTTGCTTACCAACTTTATTGTGGGAGTGATTTCGGTGCCATTCTCAGTAGCAGGAATTATACTTGCACTTCGAGCAAATGGCGCAATAGATGCAGATAATGCCTTGAAGAAAATGGAGGGGTACCCAAACTTCATTTTCTCAAACAACCCTATGGAATATAGAAAATACAGAAGTAATTCCGAAATGCAAGACGTGTCAAAAGAGCTGCAAGATTTAGAAATAGCGAGCATAGACAGCACACTTCCCGACAAAAATCCTAGCCAAATCACTACAAAGTTTATGGATGAGGCGATTGACGTCTCTAATGACTTACTGGAGATTGAAAAGGCTGATGCGGCGGAAGATTTCGGAATGAAAAACATAGGTTTAGATGAATAAATAGAATAAAAAAATAGCAATGCAAATTTGTGATAAAATCTTTTTATCCGACAAATTTGCATTGATTTTTTATATAGTAATATGGTATACTTTGTATTGATATACTAAAAACAACTTAAAAATGCAGAGCATTTTTAAGCGACATTCTTCGATTGTTGATGCGGCATAGCCGCAAGCTTTCGTATGAACGGCGTCTCATGCGAGCTTTGCTCGCAGCCGTGTGGAATACGGCAGTTAAAAACGCTATGCATTTTTAATTTGAGACTAGTATAATTTAATTTAAGTGAGGCATTTCAATGAATAAAAAGGACGCAGCAGAAATCAAAAAGAATTTTACGGACGACAGTGGGTATTTCACTGTAAACAACGTGCTTACAGCATTTATAGATGCAGAAAAAAGAGTGCTTTGCAAGGAAATTGAGAGCTACATTTCCCTTTCTCAAGACGAGGGCAACTTAATTCTTGCAACATTAAAAAAGGTCGTGAGCGGTAATCTTGGCAAGACTTTAGTGGAGTATCGTTTCCCGAATGCAGCGTATGACGAGGGTGGGGCGCAAAAATTGCTCTACTCAGCAGTTCAGAGCAAACTCGGTGAGGAAGAAACGGACAAGCTTATTGAAAGATTGACTTCAAGCATTGACTACGCTTCGCCATTCGCAATTATTTGCGCACACTGTACATATTCGGTTTTCTCTAAGGATAAGAATGATGAAAAGGGATTGAGTCGGACGGCAACTATAATTTTATAGTAACAGCGATATGCCCTGTAAGTGTTGGCGATGACGGGTTTATTTACGATAGTGAGAGCAATACTATTGTAAAGAAGGTGAACATGGATAGAATTGTTTCAAGAACACCGTCTGACGGGTTTGTTTTCCCAGCCTTTAGCGAGAGGGCGGCAGATGTAAACTGCGTGGAGTATTTCACAGCAAACTCTAAGAAACAGAACATCTCAATTATCAACAATTTCCTTCAGTGCGAGTTTGTTTTCACCGCACAGGGGGAGAAGGAAACTTTCCAAAAGGTGCTTACTGATATAGCAGGTGAGGAACTTGATTACACAGTAATTACTCATGTCAATGAAAAGATAGAGGAGTTTATTGCCGAGAATAAGAACGAGGTAGAGCTTCCAACGATTGATGATATTAGGTTAAGGGCTATTCTTCAAGATGTCGGAGTGAGCGAGGAGCGACTTGAAACGGTTAAGGATATTTACAAAGAAACCGTTGGCGAGAAGCCATTGACGGCATCGAATTTGCTGGAAAACAAGACGGTCGTTGCAACACCAGATGTGACAATCAACATCAGCAAAGACGCAACTCAAAAGATTAGAACTAGCGTAGTGCAGGGGAGAAGATGCCTTGTTATAGACCTTGATGATCCGAATATTGTGGTTAACGGGTTGCCTGTAACAGTGGAATAATTACGATAAATAAAAAATGGAGGGCGCTTATGAAAATTGCAAATACACCGCCAATGGGCTGGAATAGCTGGGATTGTTACGGTGCAGCCGTAAAGGAGGACACAGTAAGAGCAAATGCTGAATATATGGCAAAAAACCTCAAGCAATTCGGTTGGGAATATGTTGTTGTTGATATTCAATGGTCAGAGCCTACGGCAGAAAATCATCAATACCACCTTTTTGCTGAGCTTGAAATGGACGAGTACAGCAGGCTTATTCCAGCGACTAATCGTTTCCCGTCGGCTGAGGGCGGGAAAGGTTTTGCGCCGCTTTCTGAGTATGTTCATTCACTAGGGTTAAAGTTCGGTATTCATATTATGCGTGGAATACCAAGACAGGCGGTTCACAGAAACACCAAAATTCTTGGCTCTAATGCGACTGCAAGACAGATAGCAGCAGAGAACTCAACTTGCCGTTGGAATACTGATATGTACGGCGTGAATACTGACGCTGAGGGCGCTCAGGAATATTACGATAGTCTTTTTGCGCTTTATGCAGAGTGGGGCGTTGACTACGTTAAGGTTGATGATATTGCAAACCACTATCCACACGCTGAAATTGAGATGATTAATCGTGCGATTAAGAACAGCGGACGTGATATGGTGCTTAGTCTTTCACCAGGTCCGGCACCTATTGAGCAGGCAGAGCATCTAAAGCAGTATGCAAAATCTTTGGAGAATTACCGATGATTTCTGGGATAAGTGGGAGCTTCTTTATGATATGTTCACCGTGCAGAGATTTGGTGCACTCATTCAGGCCCCGGTCATTGGCCGGACGCTGATATGTTGCCGATTGGAGCGATTTTGCAGGACTACGATGCAAACAATCGTACTAAATTTACCAAAGATGAGCAGATTACAATGATGACGCTTTGGTGCATTATGCGCTCGCCGCTTATGATGGGTGGGGATATGGTCTATAATGATGAATTCACCTTGTCGCTGCTTGTAAATCCTGATTTATTGGAGATGCTCAGTCAATCACGTTCGGCACATCAATTATATAAGAGAACTGAAAATGGCGTTGAAAGAATAGTTTGGACGGCTTTCAGAAAAGACGGCGGACATTACCTTGCAGTATTCAACACAAGCGAGGAAAGCTCCGATATTTCAGTTGATTTCTGCGAATGTGAACTTGAGGGAGAGTATTCGGTATACGATATTTGGGAGCATAAAAACATCGGTAAAGCCGATAAAATCACCGTAAATATTGCACCGCACGGCGCAAAGGTTTACAGACTAGAGAATTAATAAAAAATGCTGTATCACCCGACTTAAAAAGGGGAGATACAGCATTTTTCTATTTAGATTTTTTAAGGAAAGGGTTAATAATTGCGGTTATAACAGGGATAATGGCAGCAATTCCGAACGAGTACAAAAGCTGCTGACTGTTTAGAGGAACTGTTTCAAAAATAATTTGCAGCGGAGGGAAGTAAATTGCTGCGAAAATTATTGCCAAGGAAAACAGCACCGACAAAACAAGCTGAGGGTTGTTGCCGTAAGGAACGGTGAAAATGCTTCGTGTTTCGCTCTTGCATTCAAATACGTGAAGAAGCTGCGAGGCAACAAGGGTGAACAGCGCAGCCGTTCTTGAAACATTAAGTCCAGCGCCGGTGTTGAGCATGAACACAAAACAACCTAGTGTGCAAAGACCAATCAAGACACCTCTAAATATAATCTTGGCAAGAAGTCCGTCCGAGAAGAAGCTTTCGCTGCTTTTTCGAGGTTTTTTTCGCATTATGTCATGGTCTGTCGGCTCAATTCCGAGTGCTACTGCAGGGAGGCCGTCTGTTACAAGATTTACGAGCAAAAGTTGAGTAGGGAGCAGTACAATTGGCAGTCCCATTATAATGCCAATAAACATCGTAATTACTTCACCTATATTGCAGGAGAGGAGATAACGCACGAATTTTCGGATATTTGCGTAAATATTTCTGCCTTGCTCAACTGCGTTCACAAGGGTTGCGAAATTATCGTCAAGCAGAATTACATCGGCAGCTTGCTTAGTTACGTCAGTCCCTGAAATGCCCATAGAAACGCCGATACTTGCCTCTTTCACGGCAGGAGCGTCATTCACTCC
>JAXGPS010000019.1:0-27517 GCA_040766825.1 Oscillospiraceae bacterium | reverse complement strand
GCGCCGGCTTCTACGGTTCCGTTGAAGACGCTTGCGAAAAGATTATAAAGATAGACAAAAGCTGTGAGGCAATTAAGGATAACGCTCTTATTTATCAAAAGTATTATGATTTATACGTAGAACTTTACCCTAACCTCAAGAATAGTTTTTCAAAACTATCAACACTTTAATTAGAAAATAAAAATAACGTCATTTCTGACTTTTAAGAAATGACGTTATTTTTTTGTCTTAACTCTTGTTTTCTCATTGAGTGCGTTTTTATTCCTAGTTTTCATATATGATATAGATAATATCGCCTAAAGTATGTGTTTAAGGCGTCTTTATCTCGTGCATTTTGCACATTATTCCTCTTTTACGAGATTTTTTATGGAAAAACTATTGACTTTTGCCGTTTGCGTGATATAATCTAAAGCATACCAATCATATATGAATTGTATGTAAAGGGCAATTTTACATTTCCCTCTTTAAGCAAAAAGGAGTTGAGAACAATGACAAGAACAACCATGCTATCCCACAATCAAATAATGTGTACGCATAAAAGGATTTGTTCTTCTATGTGCCATACCCGTGTGCGAATGTGTATCTTACTCCAAAGTTATAGCCATAATTGCGCAAAATGCAAATTTTGAGCGACTAAATAGACTTGGAAATGGGTACTAAAAACGCACGGTGACGTGTGAGTTTAGTGCCTATTTTTTGAGGAGGTTACAATGACTGAAATAGAATTAAGAGGTTTAGGGAAAACATTCGTTTCCGATAAAGCAGAGTTTTTTGCACTTAAAAATATTAGCCTTTCAATCGAAAAGGGCGATATTTACGGGATAATCGGAATGTCCGGTGCGGGAAAAAGCACTCTCATACGATGTTTAAACTACCTTGAAAGACCGACAAGCGGAAGTGTTCTTATTGACGGAACAGACTTAGGAACGCTTAGCCAAAAGGAGCTTCGCAAAAGACGGCAGGACATCGCAATGATATTCCAGCACTTCAATCTGCTTATGCAGAAAAATGTCATCGACAACGTGTGTCTTCCCCTTTTAATTCAGGGAGTAAAGCTAAAGACTGCAAGACTAAAAGCTGCTGAACTGCTAGAAACAGTAGGGCTTTCAGACAATAATCAAAAAGGTCTTGCTTGTGGAGTCCAAAACTTCCCTTGTTGACGGTGCGACAATTGCTGTTGGCACTATACTTGGATACTCTGCAATGGCAGGAACTGTCGGAGGAGGCGGACTTGGCGACATTGCCATTCGCTACGGCTACTACCGTTATCAATCGGATATTATGATTGTAACAGTTATTCTCTTAATCGTGCTGGTTCAAATTCTTCAAACAATCGGCACTAAAACATCATCAGCAATAAATAAGAAAAAATAAAAATAATTTAAAAGAGGTATTTATTATGAAAACAACTAAAATTTTTGCACTTGCTCTAGCAGGAGCTATTTCCCTAACAGGTCTTGTAGGCTGTTCTTCGAATAAGGACGACAAAACAATAACAATCGCTGCTTCCGTTACCCCACACTCTGAAATCCTAGAGGAGGCAAAGGGCATTCTTGCAGAAGATGGCTGGGACCTTCAAATAACAACTTTCAACGACTATGTTCAGCCTAATGAGGCTGTCGAGGCTGGAGAGTTTGACGCTAACTATGAACAGCACATTCCTTACCTAAACAGCTTTAACGAGGAAAGAGGTACTCACCTTGTTGCAGTAGGAAATATTCACTACGAGCCATTCGGCATTTATCCCGGCACAAAATCTGCCCTTTCCGACCTCGCTGAGGGCGATACAATCGCTGTTCCAAATGACACAACAAACGAAGCAAGAGCGCTGCTTCTTCTACAAGATAACGGAATTATCAAACTAAAGGACGGCGCCGGACTTACAGCTACTGTGAACGATATTGTGGAAAACACATATAATATTAAAATACAGGAACTTGAGGCAGCTCAGGTTTCAAGAGTAACAGGCGAGGTCGCTTTCGTAGTTCTTAACGGTAACTATGCTCTTGAGGCAGGTTATTCCGTAGGAAAGGATTCTGTTGCATATGAGTCCTCAAATTCAGAGGCTGCAAAAACATATGTAAACATAATCGTAGTAAAAGAGGGCAACGAAGATAACGAAGGCGTAAAGGCACTTGTTGAGGTGCTAAAGTCTGACGCTATCAAGGAGTTCATCAACCAAAAGTACGACGGTTCTGTAATCCCTTTTGAAGAATAATTCGCATTTTTGATATTAGGAGGCTTTGCGTATGGATTTCAGCTTTATTTTAGAACATATAGGTCTATATGCAGATGCCGCCCTGCTTACTATTCGCATTGCCGCTATTAGCATTATTCTTGCTATACTTGTCGGCTTTGCTTGCAGCATTATTCGATACTTAAATATTCCCGTTTTAAAGCAACTATGCTCAGTATATATTGAACTTTCTAGGAACACGCCGCTCTTAATACAGCTGTTTTTCCTCTACTTTGGTCTTCCACGACTTGGCATTCTGCTCTCATCTGAGCAGTGTGCTGTTATTGGTCTTACCTTTCTGGGCGGCAGCTATATGGCAGAAGCTTTTCGCACGGGACTTGAAAACGTATCTTCGGTTCAGCTTGAGTCTGCTCTAAGTCTTGGATTTACAAAAGCTAAAGCGTTTAGGTATGTTCTTCTCCCTCAAGCAATTTCTACTTCTGTTCCGGTTTTCTGTGCAAATATCATTTTCATGATAAAGGAAACTTCCGTTTTTAGTGCAGTTGCTCTTGCCGATTTAATGTTTGTGGCTAAGGACCTTATCGGGCTTTACTCAAAAACTGATGAGGCGCTTTTCCTTCTGGTTATTGCTTATCTCATTATTCTTCTGCCGATTTCCATCGTTTGCAGTCTTTTAGAAAGGAAGGTTCGTTATGCAGGATTTGGGGATTGAAATTCTCTTTCAAGGAAACAACTTTCTAAGGCTTTGGGAAGGACTTTGGGTGAGCTTGAGAATTGCTCTTATTTCGATGGGATTTTCTATTTTTCTTGGAATGATTTTCGGAATGATAATGTCAATAAACAATCCTGTTATCAAGCTTATAAGCCGAATTTATCTCGAAACCGTTAGAATAATGCCGCAACTGGTTTTGCTTTTCCTTGCCTACTTCGGTGCAGCAAAACACCTTGGACTAAACCTTAACAACGAGCTTGCAGCTGTTCTTGTGTTTGTGTTTTGGGGAGCTGCAGAAATGGGCGACCTTGTCAGGTGCGCTTTAATCTCAATTCCTATTCATCAATATGAAAGCGGTGCTTCGTTGGGGCTTAAAAAACTTCAAATATATCTGTACATCATCATACCTCAAACTATTCGGCGACTTCTCCCCTCACTTGTAAGTCTGTTTACACGTATGATAAAAACCACCTCGCTAGTTGTCTTAATCGGCGTTGTGGAGGTAGTAAAGGTCGGAAAGCAAATCATAGATGCCTCAAGATACCAAAATCCAGACTCTGCAATTTGGGTGTATGGAGCGATATTTATAATGTATTTCTTGGTCTGCTATCCGTTCTCGAAACTATCCGGCATCCTCGCAAAACGTCTTGAACTCTAATCAGAAAGGAGCATCTCAATGGAGCAAATACTTCATGCAGAGCATTTGTGCAAATCATTTGACGGAAAAACCCACGTGCTAAACGATATTTCTTTCTCCGTTAAAAAGGGCGAAGTTGTTGTAATCATTGGCCCGTCCGGTTGTGGAAAAAGCACCTTTCTTCGATGTTTGAATATGCTTGAGCCGATAAATTCAGGTGAGATTTTCTTCAAGGGAAACAAAATAACCCCAAAGGACAAAGACGCTCACCTTAATCGCCAAAAGATAGGAATGGTATTCCAAAGCTATGAGCTTTTCCCACATATGAGCATACTTGACAACCTGCTCCTTGCTCCAACAAAGGTGCAAAACAGAGATAAGCTCGCAACCAAGCAGGAGGCACTTCAACTTCTTGAAAGAGTCGGTCTGGGCGATAAGGCAGACGCTTTCCCACGCCAGCTGTCCGGCGGACAAAAGCAAAGAGCCTGCATTATTCGCTCCCTAATAATGCACCCCGACATACTTTTACTCGATGAAATCACTGCTGCGCTTGATCCGGAAATGGTTCGTGAGGTCTTGCAGGTTGTCTTACAGCTTGCGCAGGACGGCATGACAATGGTTATTGTCACCCACGAAATGGAATTTGCAAAGGCAGCGGCAAGTCGAATAATCTTTCTTGACAAGGGTGTTATCGCCGAACAGGGCGATCCTCAAAGCTTCTTTGAGTCCCCAAAAACAGAACGTGCAAAACAATTTTTGAATTTATTTCATTATGAAAAATAATATTTAGGAGAATTAACATGAAACATAAATTTTTAACACTCGCATTAATCGCAAGCCTTGCTATCGGTACTCTTGCAGGCTGCAACGCTTCAACACCAACTTCAACTGATGACGTTTCTTCTAGCAACGCAAAGGCTCGTACTGTTGAGGAAATCAAGGCTGACGGCACAATTAAAATCGGCGTTTTCAGCGACAAAAACCCATTCGGATACGTTGATTTTGATGGAAACGTTCAAGGCTATGACGTTTACTTCGGCAAGCGTATTGCTAAGGATTTGCTCGGCAGCGAGGACAAAGTTGAGTTTGTTTTCGTTGAGGCTGCAAACCGTATTGAGTACTTAGAATCTGCTAAAGTTGACATTATTCTTGCAAACTTTACAGTAACACCTGACAGAGCAGAAAAGGTTGATTTTGCTTTGCCTTACATGAAAGTTTCTCTTGGCGTAGTTTCCCCTGAAAGCGCTCTTATTACTGATGTTTCACAACTATCCGATAAGACGCTAATCATTGTAAAAGGCACTACTGCTGAAACATATTTCACCGAAAACCACCCAGAAATCAACCTTTTGAAGTTTGATGAATATCAAGAGGCGTACTCTGCACTCCTTGACGGCAGAGGTGACGCTTTCTCAACTGATAACACTGAGGTTCTTGCTTGGGCAATTCAAAACAATGGTTTTGCCGTTGGAATTGAAACTCTTGGCAGCCTAGACTCAATCGCTCCAGCCGTTCAAAAGGGCAACGATTCCCTCAAAGATTGGATAAATTCTGAAATAGTTTCCCTTGCTGATGAAAAGTTCTTCCACGCAAATTTTGAGGAAACTCTAAAGCCTGTTTACGGCGAAGAAATCGCCCCTGAAAGCCTTGTTGTTGAGGGCGGAAAACTAGAATGAATTCTAGTCAAGAATAAATTCTAGTCAAGAATAAATCTCAATCTATAATAAATAGCAAAAGCCGACTTTTAATAAGTCGGCTTTTTATGTCTATTTCTGTCCGTAGTAAGCGTTTGGCCCGTGTTTTCTCAAGAAATGCTTATCTTGAATATTTTGTGGTGCGCTTTCTGCATTAGGTGAAACTTGCTTTGTGTAAATCGCCATTTTCGCAACTTCCTCAAGCACCACTGAATGATAAACAGCTCCGTTGCAGTCCTTGCCCCACGTAAAAGGCCCGTGATTTGAGCAAATTACGGCTGGTACGTGAATTGGATTTAGTCCACGATTATTGAACGTTTCAATAATCACCTTGCCGGTGTTTTTCTCGTAATCCTCGTCAATTTCATTTGAAGTCAACTGCCTTGTGCAAGGAATTGGCCCGTAAAAATAGTCAGCGTGAGTTGTTCCGTAACATGGAATGTCAACCCCTGCTTGCGCCCATGCAACTGCATAAGGGCTATGCGTGTGGACAATCCCACCAATATCGGAAAAAGCTTTGTACATCTCAAGATGAGTTTTTGTGTCAGATGACGGATTGAGATTTCCCTCAACAACATTCCCGTCAAGGTCAAGGACAACCATCATTTCAGCAGTAAGTTCCTCGTAATCAACGCCCGACGGCTTTATTACTACAAGTCCGCTCTCCCTGTCAATTCCCGAAACGTTACCCCATGTGTATGTTACAAGCCCTCGTTGTGGGAGTTCCATATTCGCTTTATAGACTGCTTGTTTTAGTTGTTCTAGCATATGTCGCTCCTTACTTTAGCTTCCATGCGATGTCGGAAATAAATAGCTCCTGCTCGAATTTTTCGACAGTTGTATCCTTTGTGATGTGGACAAATTCAATTCCCATAATTCTTGCCCAGTCACGCATTTGCTCTGCTGTAAGGTCGTAGCTTAGTACTGTATGATGCGCTCCGCCTGCTGCTATCCAGCATTCAAGTCCGATTGTTAGGCTAGGGAATGCTTTCCACATTACCCTTGCAACCGGTAGGTTTGGCATTTCCATAATAGGCTTTACGCACTCAATATCTTGGCAAATAAGTCTTAGTCGTCCGCCCATGTCAACAAGGCTTACAACAATCGCTTCACCTGCACGTCCCTCAAATACAAGTCTTGCCGGTGGTTCACGGTCGCCAATTCCTAGTGGGTGAACTTCAATTCGTGGCTTATCTTCTGCGACACTTGGGCATACCTCAAGCATATGTGCGCCAAGGCTGTATTCCTTGCCCTGCTCAAGATGATAGGTGTAATCCTCCATAAAAGCAGTTCCGCCAGTCTTTCCCTCGCCCATTGCTTTCATGATTGCTGTCATAGCTGCAACTTTCCAGTCGCCCTCTCCGCCGTAACCGTAGCCTTTTGCCATTAGATGTTGGCTTGCAAGTCCCGGTAATTGCTTCATTCCATATAGGTCTTGGAATGTGTTAGAGAACGCAAGACAGCCCTCGCTATCAAGCATTTTCTTCATCGCAATTTCTTCTCTTGCCTGATATTTTACTGTCTGAATATCGTCAGTTGCGAATGTGTATTCAGCCTTATACTCGTCCATTAGAGCGTCAATTTCAGCATCTGTAACATCGTCCATTGTTTCTACAAGCTTCCCTACCGGCCAAGTATTTACCTGCCAGCCGAGTTTTGCCTGAACTTCAACCTTGTCGCCCTCTGTTACGGCAACCTCACGCATATTGTCGCCAAAACGCATTACTTTGAGCGTTTTGCTTACTGCTGCGCCGACTGCAACTCTCATCCAGTCGCCAAGACGCTTTTGAACGTCCTCGTCCTGCCAATAGCCTGCAATAATTTTTCTGTTCATGCGTAGTCTTGCGCCGATAAATCCATGCTCACGGTCGCCGTGCGCTGCTTGGTTAAGGTTCATGAAATCCATGTCGATTTCTTCATTAGGAATTTCACGGTTATACTGTGTTGCAAAGTGGCAATATGGCTTTTGAAGTGATGCAAAACCATTAATCCACATCTTTGATGGGCTGAATGTGTGGCACCATGTAATAATTCCGGCGCATTCATTAGAATAGTTAGCTTCCCTAATTACCTCGGTAATTTCAGCGTTTGTCTTTGCTGTAACCTTATATACTACTTCGCATGGCAGATTGCCTGATGCGTTTAGCTTTGCAGCCATTTCTTCTGCACGTTTTGCAACTGTTTCAAGAACCTCCGGTCCATAAAGGAACTGACTTCCTACCACAAACCAAAACTTATATTTCTTCATACTCATTGAAATTTCTCCTTATTTTAATAATAGGCTTCCCCAACCGAAAGACTAAAAGTCGTGATTATCCGATTTTCATATACTGTACTGCTGATTTTTCTGCGTTAAGGCAAGCATTATATGCTTTCATATATTTATCAAAACCAACGCAATCAGCCTCGTTTGGCTCTGCTTTCTTGCAAGATGCATTTGCAAAGACATTCTCGTTCAAGTAGCCGTCCAACTGCTCGCCGTCCTTTTTGTTGAGCATATATGCAGCAAGAATAGCCATTCCCCAAGGCCCTCCCTCGCCTGCTGTTGACATTACGGAAACCGGAGTTTTCAGTGCTGCTGCAAGCATCTTCTGTCCAACGCCTTCTGCTTTGAAATATCCGCCGTGACCAAAGAGCGCATCTAGTGCAACTTGCTCCTCCTCGGTGAGAATATCCATGCCGATTTTAAGTGTCGCCATCGCTGAATAAAGCAAGCTTCTTGAGAAATTAGCAAGGCTGAATTTCGCCTCCGGCATACGTGCAACAAGCGGTCTGCCCTCGTCAATTCCTGTTATCGGCTCACCTGAATAATAGTTGCAGCTCACCACTCCGCCGCAATCTGCATCTGCTTCAAGCGCCGAGAAAAACAGCGTATCAAGTGCCTTGCCCATTTTACATTCCACTCCAAGCGCCTGCGCAAATTGCTTCATAACTCCTGCCCACGCATCAATGTCCGATGAGCAGTTGTTGCAGTGAACCATTGCAACCGGCTTTCCTGTCGGTGTGGTTACCATGTCGATTTCTGTATGCACCTTTTTAAGCGCTTTTTCAAGGACTATCATCGCAAAAACGCTCGTTCCGGCGGATACATTTCCCGTGCGAACGGCAACGCTGTTTGTAGCTGTCATTCCCGTTCCTGCGTCACCTTCCGGTGGGCAAAGAGGTATTCCTGCGCAAAGCTCGCCGCTAGGGTCAAGAAGTTTTGCACCCTCATCGCTGAGAGTTCCTGCCCCTTGTCCTGCAAGCAAAACCTTCGGCAAAATATCATTAAGCGACCATGAATAACCCATTTCAGCTGAAATATTATCAAAAGTAGCCATCATTGAGGCATCATAATCATTCTTTTTGCTGTCAATCGGGAAAACCCCTGACGCATCGCCAATTCCAAGCACTCTCTCGCCTGTAAGCTTAAAATGCACGTATCCTGCAAGCGTTGTGAGGAAATCTATGTCTTTTACGCCCCCCTCGCCGTTAAGCATCGCTTGATAAAGGTGCGCAATACTCCAACGCTGCGGGATGTTGAAGTTTAGCTTCTCGGTAAGAATTGCAGCAACCTTTTCGGTACTGGTGTTTCGCCATGTCCTAAATTCTGCAATCTGTTCACCGTCCTTGTCAAACGCCAAATAGCCATGCATCATTGCAGAAAATCCCATAGAACCGACCTTTGTTAAGGAAACTCCGTACTTTTCTTTAACATCGTCTTTTAGTTTTTTATAGCAATCTGCAAGTCCGTTCCAAACGTCCTCAAGATGATATGTCCAAACGCCGTTTTCAAAGCGATTTTCCCAATCGTGCGTTCCTCCTGCTATTGGGGAGTGCGCCTCGTCAATAAGAACTGCCTTTATTCTGGTCGAACCAAGCTCAATTCCTAGAATTGCTCTGCCTTCTGAAATTAATTTTGAAATTTCTGCGCTCATTTATATGCTCCTTCCGTATTTTTAGTGTGTACATTTCAGTCGGAAATGTCTAACTTGTACGTACAACTTATATTTTATATGATAGCATAATTTATTTTGTACTACAATAGCGATAATAGCCAAATATCTGTTTGCATTTTTGTATCAATCGGTGAACTCCGATGTCATTTCCCATTGCAAAACCGTGGAAGTTTCGTCTTTTCGGCGTAAAATGTTGATTACCTTTTGCGCCGCATACTCGCCTATTTTCTCTTTCGGGTTTGAGAGTGACAAAAACGGATTTGCAGAAAGCTGTGCGTAGGTGCTGTTATCGAAGCTGACAATCTCAATTCCCTCAAACATTCTGGAAATTTTGAGGGCAACCTCGTCATTGTAGCATACAACTGCCGTAGACTCTGCAAGCGCCTCCTCAGCGTAACGTTCAAGCAAGGAATCACGGTTTTCTGTCGTGTACCAAATAACACGGTCGTCGTTCACCTCGACGTTGTTGCTTCTTAGGGTTTGAGCGTATCCGGCGTAACGCCTATGCCCCTGAATATCGTCACTTTTGAATATGCCTGCTATTTTAGTATGCCCTTTTTCTATCAAAGTTTTACAGGCAATCTCCCCGCCTTTTCTATCGTCTGCGACAACGAAAACAGGCTTCTTCAAATCGGGATAATATCCGTTTATAAATACAACCGGTATTCCCTGCTCGGCGAACTTTTCATACAAGTCGATATTCGGGTTCGGAAGGGCAGTTTTTGTACCCTCGACAATCAATCCGTCAATCGGCTTCCCTAGCAAGTCGCTCAATATCTTGCGCTCATTATCCACACGATTTTTTGTAGCAGAAATCATTGACGTGTACCCGTTCTCCGTAAGCACCGAGTCAATTCCGCTCAAGATAGCCGGGAAAATATACTCACCGATATATGTCGTAACAACGGCGATATTCATAGTAGCTTCACGCTTTGGGGCGATTTTGTTTACGTAAGTTCCGCTCCCCTGAACACGACTCACAAGCTCGCTATGCTCCAGCAAACTAATCGCCTGTCTGACGGTTTGTCGGCTGTATCCTGTCGCTTTTACAAGTTCATTTTCACTCGGAAGTTTCTGCTTTTCGGCATATGTTCCATCAATTATTTTCTCCCGTATATTTTCAAACAATTCAATGTATTTGCACTCTTTCATCTCAAAAACCGCCTTTCTTTTTCTCATTGTACCATACAACTTTACCAAAAGCAATACCACTTTGCATACAACTTTTCTTTTTACGCAAAAAACCACCTCTTTTTTAAAAGGTGGTTTTGTATACTTAAATTTATTGCCTGTCGAAATAATCCTGCCCTGTCGATGGTCGGAAGTATGTTCTGATATATCCGTCTGTGGACACGAACACGATTTCGTTAGTTTCAGAAAGGTAATATATTAAATCGCCGTCCTCTGCCTCGGTCTTTTTTAGGGCGTTCGGATCGTTTATTACTCTGTTTGCGCCGTCTAAATATTCCTGCTCGGTGGAGTAACCGTCAAACTCATCACGGTGCTTCTCGAAATGCTCGGTAAGGCTGTCAGCATACTTGAAGTCAAGCTGCTGGGCGTTTTGTACAACACCTTGTGAGGTGACCAGATTTTCTGCGCCATCGTTCTCGAACAAGTTTGGTACAAAAATCGCAAAAATCGCAAGGAAAATCGTTATAATAGCCGCTGTAATCGGAGCTTTCTTCTTAGGTGCGCTCGTTTGTGACGGAGTAGCAGAAGTCACAACGTTTACGCTCTGAACGTTCGTGTTTGTGCCTTTTTTCTTCCCTCTGCACTCTTTGCAACGCTTTGGCAATGAAAGCTTTTTGGATTTGTAGAACTGAATTTCACCATCTGTTAGCTCAAAATTCTGCCCGCAATCTTTGCAAGTACATTTCATATTAACCCCCCTTTTTTTAATAGGACTTATTCCTAATAACGCAATTAAACAATAACTCTGTTAGCGTTCGATTAATGTGAAAGCCGATAAACTTCTGTTCATCGGCTTTTTTGGCACCCCCTGCGAGAATCGAACTCACAACTAGCCCTTAGGAGGGGCTTATTATATCCATTTAACTAAGGGGGCATTTTTCACAATGAAAGTATTGTACCATAAGTCTAACCAATTTGCAATAGATTTGGGGATAATTTTCGATGTTTGCTTTGGCAATTAAAGTGCGGAGAATTAAGCAGCGTGCGCCTACACTAAACGAGGACCGCCTTTAATGAGGAGAGTGTTTGCTTTTATCTTGCCGTAGCAAACAAGATTTAAGATTAAACATTATTACCTGCTTGCTTGCATATACTATTTCAGAAACATTCTTCAGCGAAGGCTGATATGTTGTATTATTTACAGATGAAAAGGGAGCGATATAAATGTATGTATCTTTTAGGGTTAAAACTATAAAAATCGTGGTTGCTATTGTTGTTGCCGTTGCTTTAGCCGGGGTAGGGACTACGTTGCTTATAAGCGGTGCTGTGACCGAAAGGACTGCCGTTGCCGCTGCTTCTGACGAGCTTTTTTCTACTACTGATATGGTAATCTGGCTTGCTTCTAAGGGCGTTTCAGTGGAAGAAGAACCTATTCTAATTAGCGAAATTATTATCCCGTCAAGATGGAATGACTTCTACACAGCCTACAACGACCTCCAAATTTCACAAGGCTATAACCTTGAAAAGTATCGCTCCAAACCTGCGACCTTGTATTCATTTGAGGTAACAAACTACCTAAAAGACGGCGAAATTCTCCCTAATATAGTGGCAAATATCTTGCTGTACGAGAATAAAGTTATCGCAACGGATATTTCTAACAACGTTCCAAACGGCTTTGTTGACTCGCTTGACTCAATTAATCAGTAAAAATCATTGAAAACCTCCGCAATATGTGGTAAAATGTATTTTATATAATTACGACTTATGTCCCCCGCCTCTTAGGCGGCGGGTTCCATTTTAGTCTTTCAGTGGGGGATGCAATCCCCCCCGCTGAAACCCTAAGGGGCTTTCGCCCCTTATTGAACAATAAAGCATTTTTGCATTATGGAGGACACAAAAAATCAATGAATATAGTTTTAATCCTTGCACTTCTTGCGATGTCGGCGTTCTTTTCGGCTACTGAAACGGCTTTTTCCTGTGTAAACAAAATACGCTTGAAAAATTACGCTGCAAATGGAAATAAACGTGCTGAAATGGCTCTGAAAATAGCCAACGATTTCGACAAGGCGCTTACTGCCATTTTGATTGGCAACAACATTGTAAACATTTTGTCGGCATCTATCGGAACTGTCCTTTTCACTCAAATGTTCGGGGCAAACGGAGTGGGAATTTCCACCGCTGTTATGACTGTTTTAGTACTGATTTTCGGGGAAATTCTCCCGAAATCTCTTGCAAAGGAAAACGCTGAGAGCTTTGCTCTAAACGTGGCAGGCGTGCTGCGTGTTATGATGTTGATTTTAACTCCTGCGATTTGGTTTTTTACATGGATACGCAAGGGTTTTTCAAAGCTTTTTGCACCTAAATCAAGCTCCGTGAGCATCACCGAAGATGAACTCAAATATATCATAGAAGAAATTGAAGAACAGGGCGTTCTTGAAGAACAGGAAAGCGACCTTGTGCGAAGTGCGCTTGAATTTGACGAAATTACCGTTGACGAAATTCTTGTTCCGAGGGTGAACGTTGTCGGCGTTGAAATCTCCGACAGCGTTGAGGAAATCAAGCAAATTTTCATGGCTGAACGCTACTCAAGGCTCCCGGTTTATGAAAAAAGCATAGACAACATTGTTGGCATTATCCACGAAAAAGACCTATTTAGGCTAGTTATGGAGGGCGGAACTAATATTTCAGAAATCATTCAAAAGACTATGTACATCTCTGATTTAAAGCTTATTTCTGAAACGCTTCATGATATGCAGAAAAATAAAATGCACTTTGCTGTCGTAGTTGACCAGCATGGCGGCACTAAGGGAATTGTCACTCTTGAGGATATTCTTGAGGAACTTGTCGGCGAAATCTACGACGAAGCAGATGAGGCAGATATGTCATTTGTCCCTGTGGGCGAAAACAAGTATGAAGTTCTTGCCGACCTCAACGTGCATGATATGCTTGAAAAACTCGAACTTACCGAAGATGTTATTGAAATTGAGGGCGTTTCAGTGGGTGGCTGGGTTTGCGAACTTCTCGGCAAAATCCCAGATGTTAACGAAACTGCCGAACAAGGTATTTTCAAAATAACCGTCCTTAGCGCTGATGAACAAAGGGTTAAAAAAATCCTTTTAGAAGTAGATGTTCCTTGCGAAACGGATACTGAAGAATAACAACAAAAACGGCTGTACTATTATAGTACAGCCGTTCTCGTTTTAGGCAATACGATTATCGCCCTAGACAATAATACTATTATTATTGTCTATTGGTATAGGATGAAAAATTAAAATGGGGTATCCCTAGTTATCAAAATTAAGCACGCTTATTGCGTCTTTAATGGCTTTTTCCTTCGCAAGTTTTCCGTAAGCGTCAACTTGGCTCTTGTCCTTAGGACCGTGAGTAAGGCACGCTGCCCCGCCGATACAACCACTTTCGCAAGCCATTCCCTCGATAAAATTCTCGGAAAGCACACCTTTTGAGGCTTTAAGCAATGCCGTTTTGCACTCGGTAATTCCGTTGCAGGCTATCGCTTTTAGCTCGAACTCGTCTTGTGGAATGTTAAGCTCCTTAATTGCTTGTGCTGCCGCCTCAGAAAGCCCTCCGCTTCTTGCAAAAATTCGACCATAATACGACGCATTGTCAAGATAGGACGGTTCTAAGGCTTTCAAGTCAATCTGTTTGCTGTCAAAACAAGGCTTGAAGCTCCTCAAAAGTAATCACGCAATCAATGTATTCACGGACTGCCTCAAGCTTTGCTTCTCCTTTTTGGCAATGCAAGGCCCGATAAACACGACCTTTGCCTCTGGATTAACACGCTTGATGTACTTTTGCAATTTGCGCCATTGGGGATAGATTATGCGAAATATGCTGAACCATTTCCGGGAAGTTTTTCTTTATATAGCTCACAAACGCCGGACAGCATGAGCTTGTTAAAAAGCCCTTTTCCACAAGCTCTTTTGCCTCAAGATGCGCAACCATATCAGCTCCAAGTGCAGCCTCAACCACTGAAAAGAAGCCAAGTTTCTTATGCCTGTAACCACCTGCTCAACGCTTGCGTATGTGAATTGGCTCGAAATTGAGGGTGCAGTTACAGCGTATACTTTTTGATTTGGGTTGGTTTGTGCTTGCTTTAGAAGCTTTATTGCCTCAAGGATATATGACTTATCCGTAATCGCTCCAAACGGACACTGGTAAACACACGCTCCGCAGGAAATGCACTTATCGTTATTTATCTTCGCTTTTTATTTTCGTCCATGCTAATCGCTCCCGGTTTGCAAGCAGATTCAGCACGGTCTGACATTCTAACTGTTGCATGGTACGGACAGATTTACGCACTTTCCACATTCAATACAAAGGTCTTTATCAATGACTGCACGGTGATTTTTTATTTGTATTGCGTTCTTCGGACAGTTGTTTACACAACGGTGGGCAATGCAGCCCCTGCAAGCCTCCGACACACGAATGCCATCAACCGGACACTCATCTGAAAGCAATTTGCAGGACTTCAACAACATTAGGATTGCTCTGATCGCCGCCCATTGCAAGCTTTACACGCTCGTTTACAATTGCTCTCTCTTTATATATACAGCACCTCATACTAGGATTTGGGCCGGGCATTATTTTCTGGGCAATATCCATCACGCCCTTCTCAAGCCTATCCTCAAACGCAAGAGTTGCTACCTCTTTTAGTACTTTATATTTAAGCTCCTGCACGCTGGTATCAAATAATGGCATACTTTGCTCCTTTATTGGTGCTTTTTAAGAATTTTCTCGGTGAAAACGTCAGATGCGTTTTCTTTTGTTACACCAGTCACAATTTCATCGTCAATTTTAATTGTAACGCCGTCCTTGCAATGTCCAAGACAAAACGCAACCTGCAATGTTATCTTCTCTCCTAAATTGTATTCCGAAATCATCGATTCAAATGTGTTCTTCACCTCATATGATCCCCTTAAATGGCAAGCGCTCCCGATACAAACTGATAATATCATTTTATTCGCAACCCTTTCATGTTTTTTAATTTACGTTAGTTCGACAAAAATATAACAAAGATTGTTAAACTTTTGTCAACTCACATTATACAGCCCTTGAAGCAATATGTCAATTAAAACTTTTTAACAAAAATGTTTCTTATTTTTGTGCAAAAAACAGATTAATCATGTACATAAGTCTTTTTTATCCATCTAAAAAAGAACAAATCATGAACCATAAACGTTTCAGCTAAAAAATTAGTTATTCGGTTTAACTGTTTTTAGTTTTTTGTTAATAATCTAAAACGTTTACTTATTTTGTTTCTCTATAAATCCCCCATTTTAAGCTGTATTTTGACGTTTTTCAAAGAAATAAGAGCTTGTTAAATGTTTTTAAAATTGAAAGTATATTTAATGCAATGTTTATTGCTAGGGAATAAATGCTAGCTATTTTCTACACACATTAACCCTATAAAGTGTGTTAAAATATAAACATAATAAAAGCAAAGCTAGATTAGCTCTGCTTTTTTGTCAACTAAAAACGATTATTTTAACGCAAATTTGATTTAGAGAGGGGCGGAGTAACATGACAAACCGTAACATAAATGCATTTACAATTACCGAAGTAATTATTGTAGTCGCAATAGTTGGTATGCTTTCCGCAATTGCCGTGCCTCTTCTAATCGGGTATCTTGAGGACTCTAACCAAACCGTCTGCTACTCGAATATGACGGAGGTTAATCAAAAATTCGCTATCCGCCTTAACTCCTCTGACCACACCACCTCTAACGATCAATTTAAACTGCTGCAAGATACAGTCAAGTCTTTCAACGGTCAGGTTTTAGAAAACGGTCACGATTTCGCTCAAATCTGCCCGGCAGGTGGGAAATATATTAGCTTTTTCAATAATCAAAGCGGCGCTATATGCCTTTATTGCGACAAGCACGGCGTTGAGCAATCACGCTCGCTAAGCCGCTCTGACTACTTCCACATGATTTCGGCAAACTCCGCCCTTGCAGATGAATTTTCCTCCCTCCCTGCTGAGAAGAAGGCAGCAGGAGTTATACACAATCAGGGTGACGGCTCTCATATTTCGGCGGAAATTACTGCTATTCTTGAGGCAAACGGCATTAACGTTTATAATTCATCATGGGCATTGCTGCATTATAAAAAGGACGATGAGGAAGTTTACAATATTTATTGGAGCGACTCAGATATTAGCGTTCTTAGCGATGGCACGGTGATTGCGATTACTGTTTATGATGTGCTGACTTGCAAAAGCTATTCTGCAACGGCAACTGTAATTCGTGGTGCGAACGGCAAAATGATGCTTGATGTCGAAAACTGTGTAATAATCTCGGAACAAACCGACTCACATTAAGCTGCCTTGTTTTATCAGGGCAGCTTTTTGTTGCAAAAATTGTTATCTTTAAATAATTGACTAAATCTGTTTATAAAGGTATACTATTTTTATAGGAATTAAATTTTTGAAGGGATTTTTATTATATATATGGCTAACAATTTAAAGGAATTAATCGACAAGCTATACCGAACAGCCAACCTCTCGGACAGTGAATTTATCAGTATTTTAGAGGGAAATGACAGCGAGGCTGACTCTTATTTATATTCACAAGCAGACCAAAAACGCCGTATTCGCTACGGTACGGACGTTTATTTAAGAGGACTTATTGAGTTCTCCAACTACTGCAAGAACCACTGCTTCTACTGTGGAATTAGCGCCGAGGTTACCGATTGTGACCGATACCGCCTGAGCGAAGAAGAAATTATGAGCTGCTGCGAAAATGGCTACGCCCTTGGCTTTCGCACGTTTGTGCTTCAAGGCGGAGAGGACCCTTTCTTCACTACGGATAAAATATGCCAAATAGTCGCTAAAATTCACGCTAAGTACCCCGACTGCGCTATAACTCTTTCAATCGGAGAGAAGTCTTTTGACGATTACAAAAGGTTTTATGATGCCGGCGCAAGCAGGTATCTTCTTCGTCACGAAACTGCTGACCAAACGCATTACAGCAAGCTTCACCCGAGTTCTATGACGCTTGAAAATCGCAAGGAATGCCTTTATAACCTCAAGAAAATCGGCTTTCAAACGGGTGCCGGTCTAATGGTCGGTTCGCCTTATCAAACAACAGAAAACCTTATTTCAGATATTCGCTTTTTGCAGGAGCTTTCACCTCAAATGGTGGGAATTGGGCCGTTTATCCCTCATGAGTCTACACGCTTTAAGGATTTTGAAAAGGGAACACTTCGTGACACTTTAGTGATGGTCGCAATTACAAGGCTTATACTTCCGAATGCGCTAATCCCGTCTACAACGGCGCTCGGCACTATTAGCGATATTGGCAGGGAGCTTGGGCTTAAAGCCGGCGCTAATGTTGTAATGCCAAATCTCTCTCCAGTCAAATTCAGGAAGCTGTACTCACTATACGACGACAAAATCTGCACGGGGGAAGAAGCTGCTGAATGTAAAGGCTGTCTTGAGCGCAGAGTGGAGTCCGCAGGATACAAAATTGTGTCCTCAAAAGGTGATTTTTTAGAGGAATGATACAAAGATTGTTCGGCGATTTTTGTTTACAATTCGTTCATTGAAATAATCGACTGCAAGTGTTAAAATATTAGGAATATATACAACATTTGAGTGATTAATAAGGAGGATGTATTTGTTATGTTAAACATTGATATTAACAGCAAATTCGGAAAAGAAGGTCTTACTTTTGATGACATTTTGCTTATTCCAGCAGAATCAAACGTAACTCCAAACATGGTTAAAATCGGAACCCGACTCGCAGGGAATGTAATGCTAAACACCCCTATAATGACCTCCGCAATGGACACAGTTACCGAAGCGAAAATGGCAATCGCAATCGCTCGTGAGGGTGGAATTGGTATTATCCACAAGAACATGACTATCGAACAGCAAGTTGACGAAGTGGACAAGGTTAAGCGTTCTGAAAACGGCGTTATTGTAAATCCTTTCTCCCTTACTGCTGACAAGACAGTTCACGAAGCTAACGATTTGATGGGCAAATACAAGATTTCCGGTGTGCCTATCGTTGACGAAAAGGGCAAGCTTGTAGGTATTCTTACAAACCGTGACCTTCGTTTTATTACAGATTACAGCATTAGAATTAGCGAAGTTATGACAAAAGACAACCTTGTTACCGGCTCTGTTGGTACAACACTTGCAGAGGCTCAGGAAATCCTTCGTCAGCACAAGATTGAAAAACTTCCTCTTGTTGATGCAAACGGAATGCTTAAAGGTCTTATCACTATCAAGGATATTGAAAAGGCTGTACAGTACCCTAATTCTGCAAGAGATGCTTCTGGCAGACTTCTTTGCGGAGCTGCAATCGGTGTTTCACCTAACATGATTGAGAGAGCCGGCGCACTAATTGATGCGCAGGTTGACGTTCTCACTCTTGACAGCGCACACGGCCACAACATCAACATCATTAACGCTGTTAAGGAAGTTAAGGCGGCTTTCCCTCATATCCCGGTTATTGCCGGAAACATTGCAACGGCTGAGGCTGCTGAGGCGCTTATCGCTGCTGGCGCTGACTGTCTAAAGGTTGGTATCGGACCTGGTTCTATTTGTACAACTCGTGTTGTTGCAGGTATTGGCGTTCCTCAAATTACAGCTATTTACGATGCAGCTTGCGTAGCTGCTAAGCATAATATCCCAATCATCGCTGACGGTGGTATTAAGTACTCAGGCGACATTGTTAAGGCACTTGCTGCTGGCGCAAATGTTGTAATGCTCGGCTCACTTCTCGCTGGTTGTGAGGAGTCCCCTGGTGGAACTGAAATCTACCAAGGTAGAAGTTTTAAGGTTTATCGTGGAATGGGCAGTCTTGCTGCAATGGCAAGTGGCTCAAAGGACAGATACTTCCAAGAAGGCAACAAAAAGCTTGTTCCTGAGGGCGTTGAGGGACGTGTTCCTTACAAGGGCCCTGTTGCTGATACTATCTTCCAACTTGTTGGTGGTATTCGCTCAGGTATGGGTTACTGCGGTTGTGAAACAATCCCTGAACTTCACGAAAAAGCTCAGTTTGTTCGCATCACTGGTGCAGGTCTTAAAGAATCTCACCCACACGACATCTCCATCACAAAAGAAGCTCCTAACTATAGCACTCAAATTTAAGCTGAATATAAATATTAAAAGCGTGGATACTTTAAGTATCCACGCTTTTTTTGGTTATAAAGAAAAAACGCCTATTACTGATTTAGTAATAGGCTTTCGGGTTTACTTGTAAATGTTTTTGCCAGTGTCGATGCGTTCCATAGTCCAAAGGTCTTGACCAGCGGTTTTAATATCAGAAGTCATATAAATGGAGCCATAGTATTTATAGTTTGACTTAATATTGGTACGATCGTCACCTGTTTCAGTATATGTTTCATATGGCATAACTTGCGTAGCATCTATTTCACGCCATTCGCCATCAAGATAAACGACTGACCACATGTGTTCGGGATTACAAATTGACGATGTAGGTATTCCGTGTTCTCGCAACATAATTGCCATTATATTGGCAAAATCACAACAAACACCGATTCGCATATCCCATAAGCTATATTCGCCAGTCCATTTATTATATTTCTTAGCTCTGGATGCATCATTTCGCAGTCGCCACATATCGTAGCTAGTGTTTTCAATAATCCACTCATGGATTGCAAACACTTTGAATTCGTCTGACCAGTTATCGTCTATAATAATCTCATGTGATAATGCAATCCAGAGATCCGTATCGCAACGACTTTTTGAAGTATCTTTTTGTGGATACATAATATTAGAATTGTCAAGACTATTGTCAGGTCGAATGTTATACTCGTCAAGCTTATTTTGCACAAGTGCTTTACGCTTTAGAATATCTTGAGCAGATACACTATCTTCCTTGTCTACTCTGCAAGTAAATACACCATTTGATGCAATATAGAAGTGTGCATACATTGTGATGCTATCGAATTCTACGCAAACGGCATACAATCCTTCGGATAGACCTTTTAGGTTGACGATTGTTGGTGAATCGTAGGTGACATCGACTGGCAGAGTAGCTTCTGCGCTGTTGATGACATATACGCTTTTAACAGGATGATCGCTTGATGCGTGATTGTAAAGTGTGAACTTAATTTTGCAAGTGTCCACTACAGTTAGGTTAATGCCATAATATGCTTCATAGTCTACTGTAAGTGGTGAACCTGCACGCAAATTATGCTGCGATACAGCACCCCTTGTGAGGTGATTATCGAATTCGAAGATGTCGTAATCGTAAAATGCTACACCCGTTGTGTAGTTAAATGCATCTGCTTTAGATACGGTGCGAGATGGTGCAGCAATTTTATCGGAGAATTTGCCGTCTTTACCCTTGTCGTTCGCAGGTGGTGTGTCTGTTGTGGCAGGTGCAGATTGTGTGACAGGCGGCTGCGTGGTTGCAACAGGCTCTGCGGCTAGTGAGGTAGTGGTTGTTTGACTTTCTGTTACGGTTGCTCTGGATGTGGTTGCAACCTCTGCTGGGTTTTCAACCACGTTAACAGGGCTTTCTGGTGAACATCCTGCCATAGAAATGACAAGAGAGAGTGCTAATAGTAAACTTAATGATTTTTTCATATAAAATGCTCCTTTCTTAATACAAAACTTCTCTGTTTGTTTCTGGGTAATAAACTCTTGTTACCTTGCCCTTGCTATAATGTACGGCGCAATTCACCTTGCCTGTACCAGCGTAAATATCTTCACGGATTAGCTCGCCGTCCTTAAAGATTTTCTTGGCAGATAGATGACCTGCGCAGTAAATCCATTCCGTCACGCACTGGATTCTTGTTTCACCGTCGGTTTTCTCCATGATTATTTGTTCCATTCGGGTTAATTTCTTGAAGGATTCATCGTAAGTATCAGTCTCCAACTCCTCGTTGACGTAAGGTGTGGTGCAAACTTTTCCGAGAATAATTCCTCCTTTGTTTTTCATTGCTGTATCCTCCTTGTTTGATGTGGCTTCTGTTACGTGTTGTCAAGCATATTTGAAATAAAGTTCGGTTTTAGTACAAAATAAACAATATAAAACAAAATACAGCCAGTGATTTTACACTGACCGTATCTGTTTGAATACACAAGTAAGTTTTTAAATATATCTAGAACATAAAAGTTGCTTTGAAACAAATTTGTAACTCGGAATATAATTAACTTAAATCCACATTTGCTCCAGCATCTTCGCCTAATATTTCTTCAAAAACCTCAGTAATAGGCGTTTCATCCGCTGCTATAATTGAAGACTCAGCCTCAATTTCTGAAACGTCAGCATCTAGAAATTCTTGTGGTGCAGACTCAACCTCAAACGTATCCTCTGTGATTGATAAATCCGCAGTTTCGGATTCGGGGATTATTGATGCTGTATCAATATCCTCATCGCTGACATCGTCAAATATTATATCGCTACTGGTAAATTCCGACAACTTTTCCTCAAACGCATTAACTGCATCATCAGCAAGATAAAACTGAGAATATGCATCTAGCTTTGCTTCAATCATTTCTGGGGTTATGCCAGCATTTACGTAGTCATTTGCAGTGCTGAGATATAACCATGCGGGTGAATACGCTTTATCATCAATAACTATTGCTGTACTATTAGCAAATTGCGCTGTTACTATTTTTTCGTCTCGAGATATGAGTGCATTGATATCTGCCTCAGTAAATATTACCTCTTGAAAGGTCGTGTCATTTGTTGCTGAGATTACATCCGTATAATGTTGATTATTCTTATTAATTGCATCGATTAGTACTTCGTCTGGTATATCAAATAGAATCATATACGAATAAATATTTTTCGTATCCAGCAGGGAACTTTTGTTAAGCGAACTCCAGAAATCACCTTCCCATGTTTCATTGATTTTTTCTAACGCCTCATCTTCGGTAATTCCTAAATAATTTATAAATTCCTCTAGAATTACAGATGAAGTATACATTTTAATATTATATCTCTGGTTAAAATCCCTGTTTTCATCTCCGCCAAATCCCGTGAAAGGCTCGGGCATCTCGGCAATTTGAAACACGGTTTGCGAGCCATCTATTTCGGTTTCAGATTTTTGGCGGTGCACATCTTCCAAAATAACAGACTCCTCGACAGATTCATAGATGTCTAGAGGCGTGGTATCGCTATTTAACGAACACGAGCTAAGCGAAATAATTACCAATGTTGATAATAGCAATGATGATATTGTTTTTTTCATAAGTATCCTCCTAATAGAACGTCCCAGATGGGAACAAATTGGTTGGATCTATCTTGGTGCCGTTTTGTGCTACATCAAGATGTAAATCAAACGGCTGTGAAAGTGTTTCGTCAATTTTAATTTGAGCGTACATTCGGTTGTAAAGCCCTGTAAGAGAGTCGTTTTCTGCTTGACGCTTGAGCGTAAGCTCGGCCTTTTTCTTCTCTGTAATCTCTTTTATATAGCAGAACGCTAGAATATGGTCGTTTTTCGGGTCGGACAGCAAGCTAACGCTGCAAGAATGCCATTCTGTTTGGTCGTTTTGCACCCTGTATTCCATTTCAAACTTGTTTTCTCCCTTGCCAAAAGCCTCACGGAAATTCTCAACTGAGAAAAATTCCATTGTCTTGTCGTAATCCTCGAAAGTTAGGTTGTTTAATTGTGTTTTCAGCACGTCCTTGATAGGAACATCTTTTGAAAATTCCTCGTTGCTCTCACGGTTAAACTGATATGTCACGACACCTTTATTTAGGTCGGCAATGAAAATAGAGTCCGCCTCCTCAATCATTGCGTCACGGTACTTTTTCTCCTGTGCAAGAGTCATTTCTGCTTTCTTTTCGTCGGAAATGTTCTTGATTGTGCCTGTCAAACGCTCCGTTCCAATATCCGTTTTCGTCCTAGCGATTATGGTAACTCTGTACCACGTATTCTCACGCCAAGATTCGTCAAGCTTTATGATACAGTCGCCCGACATAATGCCCTTCTTAACGTGCTTTATGAGGGACTGCAAGTCTTCTAGAGATGTTTCGTCAACCATTCCCCTCTCCAAAAGCGAATCTGGAATGTTTGACATTTCCGTAGGGATTTTGAGGGATTGGAACGCCTCGTTATCCTGAAATCTAAGAGTTTTTTGCGTAATATCATATTCAAAAAGATAGCAAGAAACATGATTTAGTGCCAACTGATATTGGTGATTTATAACCTCAAGCTGCGTTTTTGCCTCGTTAATTTCCCTGCGTGAGGATATATTTATAATAATAACAACCGTGAGAATAACTGCTATCGCAATCGCCAAAATCACTCCAAGCTGGATTAGCAAAGAGCCTAAAGATGCCACTTGAGCATCAATTACCTCCGTTGGAACAATCGTCACGACGTAGAAATTATCAATCCCAATTGGGTAGTAGCAGAAAATGTTCCGCTCCCCGTCGGTGTTAATGATGAAAATCCCCCTCATGCCTTGTATCATGTCATTTTCTATTCTCGCCCTCGTATAACCGTCGGACAGCTTGCTTGCGTCAATGTATTCAAACAAATCCGAGTGATATTCACGGGCGTCCGTGTCAAGGTGCATCAAAACAGTCCCGTTGCTCTCAACTATGCTTGAGAAGCCCTTCCCCTCGAAGCTGTTGAAATCAAATGACTGAATTATTTCGTCAAGCGAAGCTTTACCGCACAATACCCCGACAACTTCCTCCCTCTTTTTAAGGGGTGCGTATGTACAAAGATAGTCCACTCCGTCAAGGTTTTCTTTCGATACTCCCGACATTCCATTAACTCCGGAAATGAAGAAATTCTTGTCGGCTTGGTTTGAAAGTGAGGTGTCGCTTACTGAATTTCCGTTTGTATCGTAAAAATCTATGCGCTCAAATGATGATGCGAAATTAAGGATTTGTTTAACTGACTCGATTTCGTCCACCCAACCGTTCGCATTTTCGGAGAAGTTAATTGAATTGGAAATGGCAGAAATAGAGTTGTTCCCATCACTAAAATATAGGTTTAGAAAAAGAGCAGATTGTTCGGAATAATCTTCAACTCTAGTGTAGATAACGTCCGTTGCTTTTTTGCGTATATTCGAGGATAAAGCCATATATCCGACCACTAAAACCGCAGCAGCCAGAACCCCAAGTGCTATGTAGGCTATGGTTCTTTTCCTATTAATTGACGCCTTCTTCTTCATACTCTGCCTCCTTCCCGTAATTAACATACACTTATTATAGTCTACTTGCTCCGTTCCGTCAATACAAACCTCCCCCTTATTCTTGAAATATGCAAAACTGTTCGACGATTTTGTGCATAATAAAGCTGTATTTTCACTCTGCGAAAAAGCACAATTTTTAGTTGCTGTTAAAATTGACAAAACGCCGTATATATGGTACTCTTAAAAGAGAAATATAGATTGGAACGACTGCAAAATGGCAATTAATAAAGCTATGCTTATGGCGCTTAAAGCGCTTTCTTACCCTGATGTCGATATTAAAAAAATATACAAAACCGAACGTGCCGTGCTAAACATCAAATCCCCCAAGCTCTTGAAACCGGTTTACAAGCTTTGGGACCATGTCATAGTTTGCGGCGGGCGTGAGGTTTTAGTTCGTGTTTACACACCTAAGGACATCGTGAAGAATGATGTGTTGCTCTTTTTTCACGGCGGCGGTTGGGTTACTGAAAGTATTGATACTTACAATCGTGTTTGCTTAAATCTTTCAAATGGTACGGGGTGCAGGGTGGTTTCCGTCGAGTACAGTTTAGCTCCCGAAAATCCGTTCCCCGTAGGGCTTAGCGAGTGTTACGCCGTTGCTAAAGAAATTATAACCAGCCCTGAATTTCAAGGGGATATTCGAGTTACAATAATCGGTGACAGTGCAGGCGGTAATCTTGCGGCTGCGCTCTCTACTTTAGCAAGGGATACGGGCGATTTTGAGGTTGAACGGCAAATCCTCATCTACCCGGCACTTTACAATGACTACAGCGAAAACTCAAAATATAAATCGGTAGTGGAAAACGGTACGGATTTTCTTCTGACGTCGAAAAAGATTTCCGACTACATCGCTCTGTACAAGGGTGCTGACATGGACTTATCTAATCCGTATTTTGCACCGTTGCTGACGGAGAGTTTTGAAAATCTGCCAAAAACGCTAATAATAACTGCCGAGTTTGACCCATTGCGTGATGAAGCCGAAGATTACGGAAGGAAATTAAAAAAAGCGGGAAACTACGTAAAGGTCTATCGTATGAAAGATGCTCTGCATGGTTTTTGCACTTCCGTCGAGGTTTGTCCATGTGCAAAGGGCGTATAAATTAATTACTGACTTCCTCTCGGAAACAAGAGAGGACTAAATATTACGAAGGGAGATGCTATTATGGCTGAAAAATACAACGACTGGTCAAGGCTTGACAATGCGGCAAAAATCTTTCCACCGACAAGCTCTAAATATAATTCAAGAGTTTTCAGATTTTCCTGCGAACTTAACGAAAATGTAGACGGCGGCATTCTGCAAAACGCAACAACAGCATCACTCTTGAAATTCCCTAGCTTTCGCAGCGTGATGAAAAAGGGATTGTTTTGGTACTACCTTGAGCAAAGCCGACTTGAGCCGCTTGTGAAAGAGGAAACAATGGTGCCGTGTGCGCCAATATATCTTGGAACAAGCTGCGTAACCTGCTTTTTAGGGTTACTTACTATAAAAAACGCATAAATCTTGAAATTTATCACGTTATTTCAGACGGAACGGGTGCGCTGCAATTCCTTAAAACTATTCTTTACTATTACCTTTTAGAAGCGCATAAGGAAGAGCTTGAGGGGAAAATACTTGAGGTGGACTATGACGCCTCCTTCAGTCAGCAAAATTCCGATAGTTTCGACAAGCACTACGACCGTAAAAACAGCGCTAAGAAAAGTGCTAAAGTTATCCCCGCTTTTACGCTTAACGGCAGACGAATTGAGGCTGGATATACCTCTGTAATTCAAGGCGTTGTTTCGGTGAAAAGCCTGCTCGAACTATCCCGTAAACACAACACTTCCATCACAATTTTCTTGACTTCGCTTATGATTTTGGCAATTCGTGATGAGATGAAAGTTTCTGAACTTAAAAAGCCGATTGTTATTCACGTGCCTGTTAACCTTCGTAATTATTTTCCGTCCGCTACAGCAAGGAATTTCTTCGGAATGATTTCTGTTAGATATGATTTCTCCAAGCGTGAGGGAACTCTTGAGGATATAATTTCTGTGGTAAGCGACACATTTAAAACCGAACTTACAAAGGACAAGCTTGCTGCAAGAATGAACTCGCTAACCTCTCTTGAGCATAATATCGGCGCAAGACTTGCTCCCCTTCCTCTCAAAAACTTCGCTATGAAAATGGCAAAGAAAATAACCGACAGGGGCGAAACGTTAGTAATTTCAAACGTTGGTAAAATCACTATGCCAAAGGAATTTGACGAATATATCAGCTTGTTTGACGTGTTTATGAGCACCTCAACAACTCAGCTTTGCTTATGTTCTTACGGTGATAATTTAAGTCTTTCGTTCACCTCAGTGTTCGCAAACGCAGATATTCAGCGCAACTTCTTTAGACTGCTTACAAAAAATAATATTGCTGTTGAAATTCGCAGCAACACCTAAATATTTTAGAAAGGAGCGAACATATTATGCAGATTTGCAGAAAATGCGGAATTAGTATTGCAGGAAATAAGTCCTCTTGCCCACTTTGCCAAAACGATGTTATCGGCGAGGCTGAACCGGAAATGGAAGTGTTTCCTCCCTCCCCTGAAAACATACACAAAAGTAATAAGCTGTTTAGGTTTTACAGCTTTCTAGCAATAGCCTCAGCCGTTATTAGTGTAGCTATTAACTATATGGTTCCATCTGAGGCGTGGTGGTCGCTCTTTGTTGTGGCAGGAATTGCTTCTGCTTGGATTACCGTGTCAGTTGGAATGTGGAAAAAACACAACATCTTCAAGACATTTACTTGGCATGTTTTTGTTGTGTCAATAATCGCTGTGTTATGGGACTTAATCACCGGTTGGAGAGGTTGGTCGATTGACTTTGTAATACCGATAATTTGCGCAATTTCAATTATTGTGCTTAATATTCTTTCGACTATCCTCAAAATACGTGCGAATGAATGTACGACTTATTTAATCATCAGTGGCTTATTCGGAACAGTTCCTATTATCTTTATTTTAACAGGAATTCTTGATGTGGCTTATCCGTCCGTTATCTGCGTGGCGATTAGCTTTATTTCAACAGCAGCAC
>JAXGPS010000018.1:0-28715 GCA_040766825.1 Oscillospiraceae bacterium | reverse complement strand
AGAGTATGCGAGGAAGTTGAGAATATAATTGGAATACCGGCAATGGATGCGCCGAGAATATCTGCAAAAACAGGTGTGAATATCAAGGAAGTTCTTGAAAGGATAATAACCGATATTCCTGCTCCGTCGGGTGATGAGGATGCGCCTTTGCAAGCGCTTATTTTTGATAGCTGCTATGACGCATATAAGGGAGTAATTATTTACTGCCGAGTTATGCAAGGTACGGTTAAGATAGGAACAACCATCAAGCTTATGGCAACAGGAGCAGAATTTACTGTTGTTGAAACAGGTTACATGGGAGCTAGCCAGCTTTTTAATACAGGTGAACTTAAAGCAGGCGACGTTGGCTATATAACAGCTTCAATCAAATCTATCGGCGATACTCAAGTTGGTGATACTGTTACAGATGCTAACAATCCATGTGAAAAGGCGCTTGATGGATATAGAAAAGTAAATCCAATGGTTTATGCAGGTATATATCCTGCTGATGGAGCGAAATATGGTGATCTTCGTGATGCTCTTGAAAAGCTTGAGCTTAATGATGCCTCGCTTACTTTTGAGCCTGAAACCTCGATTGCACTTGGTTTTGGCTTCCGTTGTGGTTTTTTGGGACTTCTCCATATGGAGATTATTCAGGAAAGACTTGAAAGGGAATATAACCTTGATTTAATTACAACAGCACCATCTGTTATTTATAAAGTAACTCTTACAAACGGTGAAGTTATATATATTGATAACCCTACAAACTACCCAGATGTAGCAACTATTAGAGTTGCAGAAGAACCAATGGTTAATGCACATATTTTTTCGCCATCTGAATTCGTGGGCAATATTATGGAGCTGTGCCAAGATAGACGAGGTACATTCAAGGATATGAAGTATATTGACGATACACGAGTTGATATTCATTATGAATTGCCCCTTAACGAAATAGTTTACGATTTCTTTGATGCGCTAAAGTCACGCACGAAAGGCTATGCGTCTTATGACTATGATATGCTAGGATATGTTCCAAGCCAGCTTGTTAAGCTTGATATTCTTTTGAACGGCGATGTTGTTGACGCACTTTCGTTTATTGTTCATACTGAAAAAGCGTACGAAAGAGCAAGAAAGATAGCAGAAAAGCTTAAAGAGCATATCCCACGCCAGTTGTTTGAAATACCTATTCAAGCAGCAGTCGGCGGTAAGATTATCGCACGTGAAACCGTAAAAGCAATGAGAAAAGACGTTCTCGCTAAATGTTACGGAGGAGATATTACACGTAAGAAGAAACTTCTCGAAAAGCAAAAAGAAGGTAAAAAGAGAATGCGCCAGCTTGGTACAGTTGAAGTACTCAAGAAGCGTTTATGTCCGTTCTTAAACTTGATTGACATTAGAATGAAGGAGATTTCGATGAAAAAACACACTTGTCCCCACTGCAAAGAAAAGACATTCACAACAACCCAAAAGATGCTTGCGGGGACGTTTTCATCTGACGGAAAGATTTGCCCAGAATGCAAAAGGCATGCACAAACGGAATGCCTTCGACCGTTTTCAGAAGTGTTTTGTGGATTGCAGTATTCATAAGCTTTATGGTGATATATTTTGGCGGAATTGGTGACGATCATTACAAACAGATTGATATGGCTGCCTATTATTTTCGTGGTTGCTTTTTACTACAATACGTATTTGATGCGTTTTTTGGAAAATTAGTACCAGCACTTACTGCAAGGAATGCAAATAAATCGAAATGACAGGTATATATATTCATGTCCCATTTTTATTGAAAAATGCCCGTATTGCGATTTTTACTCAGTAGAATTTTCGAAAGACCTTTCTGAAGAGTACACGAAAGCAGTTATTCGTAATATAAAACATTATGAGATAAAAGAAACGTGCAGACACGATATATCGGTGGAGGAACAATCTTCGTTGTTATCTCCAAAATCAGTTTTATAGGATTATTTCCGCTGCAGATGATGCTTTTTTGCTCAAAGATGCAGAAATTACACTTGAGGCAAATCCGTGTTCGGTAAATGCTGAGGGGTTAAAAGACTTAGTGAATACAAGGTAGGTTTTAACCGAATATCGTTCGGGGTGCAAAGCCTTGACGATAACGAGCTTAAAGCTTTAGGCAGACTTCATGACAGCAAAACGGCAATTTCAGCAATAAACCAAGCATACGACGCAGGCTTTAGGAATATTTCCGGAGACCTAATGCTTGGAACAGTCGGACAAACCGCCGAAAAATCACTTGAAACATCTATTTTAGGTATGAGCAAACTCCCTTTAAATCACATTTCGGCGTATATGCTAAAGATTGAAAAGGGGACACGCTATGACTGCGATGGGATAAAAAACGCTGTTCCTGATGAGGAAGCAGTTTGCGAATTGTATTTGCAGGCTGTTAGTCAGCTCGCTGAAAACGGATTTTCACAATATGAGATTTCAAACTTTTCAAAAGCTGGGTTTGAGAGTAGACATAACCTAAAATACTTTCGGGCTTTGCGAGGACTACATTGGAATAGGCCCGTTCACACACTCCTGCTTTAACGGCAAGCGGTTTGCAACGGCACGTTCTTTAGACAGCTTCGCATTTCTAATCAAACGCAAGAAACTGAAACAATGAGGAAAGTCCATGTACCGCAGACGAATATGCAATGCTAAGACTTCGTTTGATGAGTGGAATAGACTTATCGGAGTATGAGAAGAAGTTTAATATAAATTCCGAACCGATAATCAAAAGGGCAGAATTGCTCCAAAAATATGGACTGCTCAAAATCAATGGTGATACCATATATCTTACACCAAAATGGCTGTTTACTATCCAACGAGGTTATAGCAAAGTTGTTTGTTTGATAGAAGAATTTGCAATACAATAGATATAATACTTAAAACTACAAAAAGTCTGACATTTCCTTAACTGAAATGTCGACTTTTTTCATTTTAATTTACTCTTTGCAATTTCTTCGTACTTTTTCTTGGTTGCAAGACCACCCCTAATGTGACGCTCTTTTTTATTTTTATCGAGAACCTTCTTCACCTCTCTTGATAAAGTAAAGGGTTGATTTTTGAAAGTCTGTCGGAAACATCTTTATGCACCGTCGATTTGCTGAGCTTAGTAAATGCGGCTGCTTCACGAATAGTTGCATCATTTTCGATTATGTATTCAGCTAAAATTATAGCCCTGTCCTGTAAGTTTGCATCAGAAAATTTGACCAAAGTTATCATCCCCAATATAAATTGCCCAGCACACTAGCCGGCTCTTAGTCAATATATATGTATAGGGGAGAGGAATAATGCAGGAAATTTTAAATTAGAAATAATATTGGGGGAGTGTATATTTATTTTATGAAAACTACGTCATTGTGGTATTCTAAGTTTTTAGTGACTATTTCATTTAATTGCAAATTATATTCTTTATCACAATTCACACCTAAACGTTTTTCGTTTTCTTTACCTAAAAATTGTGACACTTTTATTTTTGAGTGCTTATCGAAAGTGATAAGTCCCACATCAAAAAGAGTATCGTATGTAGGAGTTAAAAGCAGTCCATTATCTACGCTAAGCCTCTCGGTATTATCGCTAACCGCCCATGGCTTTATGTGGCTAGCTATGAGTAGTTTTTGGTTATCAACGCCTGTTACAATGCATTTTGAATATTTAGAAAGTAGTTTGTTCCTAAATACGCCCTGTCCCACTCGTGCTTGAATTATCGACTCACGACTTGTAACTGGCAAAGATATATCATTTCTAATATCTTCAATAAATCATTTTCTGATATAGTTGCGTTATCATATGTTGTGAAATAATAATATTTATATTGCTTTAATGCATTGCTGTACATTTTATTTCCACGTTTATCTTTTGCCAAAAAATCAGCATTAAGCATAATCAAAGCGATAGTTACGGTAATCTCAAAATAGTCCATTTCCAAAAGAGACTTGCTTATTACATTGTTTCTTATCATATCCTTTGATGTAGTATTCACAGCTCTAACATACTTGTCGATAGAACTATCGGATAAATCTGTATTTTTGTGTAACCATTCTTTAAAACCCATAATAAAACTCCTAATACTTTATTCCTTAAAAACACAGTAATTTTATAGTGCATGATTGAGCTAATAGTGATTGGCGTAGATTGCTAATTTAATAATAGCATAGTTTTTAGAGATTGACAATATAAACAGATGAACTCAAAACCACAAAAAACCTACCGAAAAATCAATTTTCGATAGGTTTTTTGTTTGGCGGAGAAAGAGGGATTTGAACCCTCGCGCCAGTTACCCGACCTACTCCCTTAGCAGGGGAGCCCCTTCACCACTTGGGTATTTCTCCATGGTAAATTTACGTAAGTATAAAAAAATGGCGGAGAGGGTGGGATTCGAACCCACGGTCCCTCGCGGGATCACTGGTTTTCAAGACCAGCTCCTTAAACCACTCGGACACCTCTCCGTATCTCGCTTCTGTATCAGCGACTTATATATATTACCACAATAAAAATCATTTGTCAAGAGAAAATCTAATATTTTTCTAAAATTATTGAAAAAGTCAAGCAAATGTGATATACTAAACTCAAGTCAAAAATAGTAAGGAGAACAAAAATGGAAAGTAAAAAATCTTTCGGCAAGATTTTAGGGATAATAATTTGCGTAATAGCAGTAATTATAACAATATTCATGATAACAGCAAGCATATTTGTTTCAGGCACGGAAAAGACAATCGATAGCATGATAAGAGCGCTTGAAAAAGAGGACGAAGCACTGTTTTCCTCCTGCTTTGTTGATGAAAATGCAACGACTATTGATAATATATATAACGACGGAATACTAAAAGATAACATAAAATGCTCTTTTGAAAACCGTGATATAGCTTTCGGCGACAAAATCACATCCGTAGTGAACGCCACAATAAAATCCGGTGAGGAAGACGCTAGAAAGTCTAACAGCGTAACATTAGCCCTTGAATACAATAAGGGCTGGAAAATTTCAAGCATTGAAATTGCAAACATTGCAACTGAATGAAGTAAATCAAAAGCCATCATCGTTTAAGTAAGCGATGATGGCTTTTAGTCATTGTCTAAAAGAGCTTGAAACTACTATGAAATATTATTGTCCTCAGTTGGAGCGTCAGCTTGTGGAGTAGCGACTTCTGTTGCCTTTAGCTTGCGAGCCTTACGGCGCTTTGATGAAACAACAATAATTACTACGATAATAGCAGCGATAACAAGAATAGGAGAAATACTGATTATTGCAATTATCAACCACTGCAAGAAAGATACTAGAGTGTTTACAACGGATTTAAAGCCGTTGGAGATAAGCTTGCCCATGTCCGACCAGTCAAGCGCATTCCAATCAATATCTTCTGTATCGGTGATAGGATCAACCTTTTGATTAATATAAATAGAGATTGAAGTTTCGTTTGTGAGGCTGTCCCACATCTTCAGCCGCCCTTCATAAGCCTCGATATCTGCTGTTATATAGTCAATTTGGTTTTGCAGAGCGATAACATCTTCTATTGTTTCTGCTAATTCTAGGAATTCATAGTATTTTTCAAGACTCTTTCTTTTGCTTTCAAGGCGTATTTCAGCATCATAATAAGAGTCTGTTATATCGTCACTAGATATATTTTGATTATTTAATTCACCACATTCAGCGATAAATTCAAGCGTAGTATCGAGGTTTTCAGGCTTAATTCTAATGCTTGAAACAACTGAGGTGTAATTGCCCTTTCTAACATTACCGGAAAATTCATATCCACCGTTTGCCTTGATGTATTCAAGAATTTTTGCATAAGCGTCTTCAACGTCAGTTGCAGTGATTGTGATTGAAGCAGAACGAATAATTTTCTTTTCGTAGGATGCACTTACGGATTGAGTCAAAGAAGGCGTCGAAATATCGTAATATTCTCCAACCTCTTCTTCTGCGTAATCATACATTATACTGTCACTTGCAGTAGCACCCGCGGCATTTTCGGATTTAACCTCATTAGAATAGTAAGCTAAATCTGAACTGCTGCTACACCCAGCGAGAAGAACAAGTGAGAGCAACAACGGCATAATTCGTTTTAACATAATAACCCTCCTAAAATATTTTGATAGCAATCTTTAATATGCGAAACGTATATTATAAGTACGATTGAGTGCATGATAATATTGCATTTAAACTATTTAATATATAATTAAAAGTGAAAATATTGTCTGAAATGATATATTAGTAATTGTTTTTTTGGTTAAATTATTGACTTTGAGTCTAAATAATGTTAACATTTAATGAGTGGTAACAAACCCTTCGCTTTAGAATAAAATATAGAAACGCAACTTTGCGTATAATAAAGCAGAGGGGTGGACGAGTTGAACCCAGGGAAATTAGCAGCGATTTATGGAAACGGAACTGATAATAAAGGCAAAAAGAAGAAATATAAAGTCAGTTGTGCCGCCGCAATTCCTGCAATATCGGCGTCTTTTGCGGCAATTATCGCCGAGGGCAAGACAGTTCGTGAGCTTGAAACGCTAGGACTTTTTCTAAATGCCCTTGCTAACGATCTTTTTATGATTGCAGCATTAAGGTCAAAACTTGATATTTTTGAGGAGGAAGACACGCTCCTTTAGACTCTTTTAGCTATAAGGAACTTAATTTTCTTACCTTCTTCGGTGAACATTTTTTCGTGTTCAGTAACTATGTTTTCTTTGATATTTTCGGCGTGAAGATCTCTAGTTATATATGTAATTACAAAACCTGTTTCGTTGAAATATTCAACAGATTCTTCAAAAAGCTCATCGTCATCAGTTTTGAAGTAAATTGCCCCATCGCTTGTGAGAATATCTTTATATTTTATCAACTGCCGAGGGTGAGTAAGGCGACGTTTTTTATGTTTTTTTCTTGGCCATGGATTGCAAAAATTGATGTAGATACGTTCAATTTTGTCACCTTCGCCGAATGAAGTATCAAGCTGTTCGATATTTTGAATTAGTATACGAATATTATTATTGGTTGGAAGGGCAGCGCATTCGTAAGCTTTTTCGAGTTTGCGTTTTGCGAGTCCAAGCATTTCAGGCTTAATATCCATTGCGATATAATTTACTTCTGGGTGGGTGGTTGCAGCTGCGGCAAAACCGCCTTTACCACAGCCTAATTCGATATGTACAGGCTGCTCCTTTGGGGAAAACAGAGTTCCATTTACCTTTGTTTTCAGCAGGGGTTTGTACACAAAATGGACAAGCAGCAAGTTCAGGTCTTGCCCATGGCTTAAATCTAATTCTCATAAATATCTCCGTTAAGTTTATTTTCGTTATTGTGCTATTGCAAAGGTTATTATATCATAGATAAATAAAAAAATCACTATGTTTTAGAAAAAAGAAAAGAAATTATCGCCGAGAACTCGGAGGGGAATAAAATGCAAAACGTGACAATTTTAGGAATGACATTGTTCGATATGTTTTTCTATTTTTGCTTTTGGTCTGTTATAGGATGGGCAATCGAGGTAGTAGACATGACCATTGAAACAGGCGAATTTCAGAATAGAGGCTTTTTGAATGCGCCATTTTGCCCGATATATGGGTTTGGTGTTATTCTTGTTTATGGACTTCTTTCACCGATTGAAAATCCTTTCATATTATTTTTTACATCAATGATTTTATGCACAATAATTGAGTTCGTTGTGGGATTTGGTTTAGAGAAGGTTTTCCATAATAGATGGTGGGATTATTCACATATGAAGTTTAATTTCATGGGATATATATGCCTTAGAAACTCGCTTTTATGGGGTGGAGGGTGTGTAATCGTAGTTAAATACGTACAGCCTTTTGTTGCAAAGGCAGTATCATTTATACCTTCCCTTACACAATAGGACATGTAGTTATAGGTGTGATTTTCACTTATATTATGTATGACTTAGTTATTTCAATTTTGGCTGTAAGGAACCTTAACAACCGACTCTCTCAAATGGATGCTCTTGCAAAGATATTAAGAGAAGAAGGATCTTATTGGACAGGGACTTTCTAATAATGAAACGCTAAAGAAATTCAGGGAAAATACAAAAAGCTTGTAGAGCAAACTAGCTCCGTCAGGAAAGGCTTATCAAAGCATTCCCGACATTAAAATCAAATAAGTATTCGGAAATGCTAGACGAAATAAAAAAGAAGATTTCGAAAATAGTATACAACCATAACATACGTCCACAGCTAAAGGCGGGGACAATATTAATTTTAATTATCCGTTGCAAATTATCATCATTATACAAATTTCCGTATAAATATTCAAAATATTTTACTAGACAAACTAGATGTTTTTATGCTATAATAGCAAAAAGTGATTTAAAACATTAAATCAAGGACAACCTTTAAGTTAATCCCGTGAGATTGACAAGGCAGTCGTTTTATATAATAAGCTGATTTTGTAGTGTACAGAAATATTTTGCAGAATAAAATGAAATCTGGGATTTTTGTAGCGAAACTTTGATGAAAATGAGCTTTAGGTAAAATGTAACCTGTTTGTCAATCCGACAAACAGGTTTTTTATATTCTAATTCAATTAAGGGAGGGGACAATATATGCAGGAAAAAGCGATAATAATGGACGAAAACGCCATGAAACGTGCAATTGCTAGAATATCATACGAAATTATTGAGCGAAACAAGGGAGTTCAAAATCTTTGCATTATTGGTATTATGTCAAAAGGTGTGTACATCGCAGAGATGATCGCCACCAAACTTTCTGAATTAGAAAACACCGAAATCCAAACAGGCACGTTAGATATAACATCTTATCGTGACGACGAGAAATATACCAAAAATTCAGACTTAACTAGAATTGATTTTGATATTAAGGGCAAAAATATAATTCTTGTAGACGACGTTATCTACACGGGCAGAACTACTCGTGCAGCGATTGACGCAATTATGGATAGAGGGCGACCAAAAACTATCCAGCTAGCAGTACTTGTGGACAGAGGGCATAGGGAACTCCCGTTTAGAGCAGATTACGTAGGGAAAAACCTCCCTACTTCCAAGGAAGAGTTAGTAAAGGTCTTTGTTAAAAAGATTGATGGCAGTGATAGGGTTGTTATTTGTGAACAGGAGGATTAATGGCTGATATTTTATTAAAAAACATTCTAGCCGTGAATGATAAAGAAAGCAAACGCTGTGATATTCTTATTGAAAACGGCAAGATTGCTGAAATCGGAGATGTTGCAGTTGACGCTGATACCGTTATTGATGGCGAAAATCTTTGCGTAATGCCCGGACTTTTCGATATGCACGTTCATTTTAGAGATCCCGGCTTTACTCATAAAGAGGACATACTTACAGGAAGTGCAGCAGCACTTGCAGGTGGAATTACTGGTGTGCTTTGTATGCCTAATACAAACCCTCCGATAGATAATCCCGAAACAATAAAATACATTGAACAAAAGGCTAAAGGTACTGGAGTAGATGTATATCTAACAGCTTGTGTTACTAAAGGAATGAACAGCGCAGAACTTTGCGATTATTCAGAACTTTTGAGTGAAACGGTTATCGCCGTCACTGACGATGGAAAGCCGGTTAAGAACGCAGAACTACTTCGTCAGGCGCTTGAAATATCAAACGAAAATGGAATGCTTGTCTGCTCTCATTGTGAAGACATGGACATTATAGGCAAAGGAATTATACATAAGGGTGAGATTTCAAAAAAGCTTAATGTTGCAGGAATGGACAGAGCATCTGAGGATAGTATTACAGCTAGAGAAATAGCTATTGCATCTTCGGAAAATGCAAGAATTCATATCTGTCATGTTTCAACAAAGGGTAGTGTTGAAATTATAAGAGATGCCAAAAAACGTGGAGTAAAGGTAACTTGTGAAACTTGCTCTCACTACTTCACTTATACAGATGAAAAGCTCACAGCAAGGGATGCAGATTACCGAATGAACCCTCCATTAAGAGAGGAAAGTGACAGACTAGCAATTATAGAAGGCATTCTTGATGGCACAATAGATTGCATAGTTACCGACCACGCACCTCATTCATCGGAGGAAAAGTCGGATTTCGAGAAAGCTCCTAACGGAGTAGTCGGGCTTGAAACTTCTCTAGCAGTCACACTTACACAGCTATATCACACGGGGAAGATTTCACTAGAAAAGATAGCCGCACTAATGTCTGCAAATCCACGAAAGATACTCAACATTCAGCCTGCAAATATAGAGGTTGGAGAGAGCGCGAATTTGGCTGTTGTTGATCTTGATAAAGAATGGACAGTAGTTCCGAACGAGCTTCATTCTAAATCAAAGAACACAGTTTTTAAGGGGGAAAAGCTTAAAGGAAAAGTGGTTTACACAATTTCTGAGGGTTTAATAAGATATAAAGAAAATTAAAATATAAGGAGAATGTGAAAATGTCATTTGATAGACTTATTAAAAAGATAATTGAAACAAAAAATCCAACAGTTGTAGGACTTGATCCGAAGCTAGAATACGTTCCTGATTTTATTAAGGAAAAGTATTTTTAACAATTACGGTGAAACTTTTAAGCAGCAGCTAAGGCGATACTTGAGTTTAACAAAGCTATTATCGATGAAATTTACGAAGTTGTTCCTGCAATTAAGCTACTGAAAGCTGCATACTATGAAATGTACGGCTGGCAGGGCGTAAAAACTCTTGCAAAGACAATAGAATATGCTCAAGAAAAAGGAATGTACGTTATTACAGACGGTAAGAGAAATGACATTGGCGCAACAATGGAAGCGTACGCTACTGCTCATCTTGGCTCAACAATGGTAGGGGAAACTGAACTAGAAGCTTTTGGGGCAGACTCACTTACAGTAAACGGCTACCTTGGTACAGATGGCATTTCTCCACTACTAAAAAATTTGCGGTGAACGTGATAAAGGAATTTTCGTTCTTGTAAAGACTTCAAACAAGTCATCGGGAGAACTTCAAGATAAATCCATTAACGATAAGACGGTTTACGAAGTTATGGGCGATATGTGCGAAAGCTGGGGCGCTGATTATATAGGCGAATACGGTTACTCAGCAGTTGGCGCAGTTGTCGGAGCTACTTACCCAGAACAGCTTGGAAATGAGAGCAAAACTACCACACGTTCTTCCTTGTTCAGGTTACGGAGCTCAAGGCGGGGGCGCAGAGGGCGTAGCTAAGGCGTTTGACGAAAACGGACTTGGAGCTATTGTAAACTCATCACGTGCAGTTATGTGCGCATATCAAAAGGAAGGTTGCGACCCTGCAAACTTTGCAAAAGCAGCTTACCGTGAAGTTATTCATGAAAGAGGATATAACAACTCATGTTATTATAAAATAACATATGATAAATAAATTAGCTTAAAAATATAGGAGGAATGTTAATGTCTTTATTCAATATTGGTGAAAAAGCGTACATAATGCTTGCGAATGGGAAAATCTTTGAAGGATATTCTTTCGGAGTTAAAGGCACTGCTTTTGGAGAATTTGTATTTACAACAGCAATGACTGCTTATCAAGAAACTCTTACAGATCCGAGTTATTTCGGACAAATCGTTACCAAACATTTCCAGAATCAGGAACTATGGAGTTAATGATGAAGATTACGAGTCTAAGCGTTCTCATGTTTCGGGATATGTAGTAAGGGAGTGGTGTAATACGCCTTCTAACTTCCGTATGGACGGAAACAACATTGACTGGTTCCTCAAGAAGATGAACGTTATCGGTATTCACTCAATTGATACTCGCTCACTTACAAGAATTATTCGTGACGCAGGTGTAATGAACGGTGTTATTACAACCGAGAATATCTATGAAAAGAAAGACGAATTCCTCAAGCAAATTGCAGAATACAAGATTGTAAACGCAGTTAAATCCGTTACTTGCGAAAAGATCCATAGATTTGAAGCTGAAAACGCGATAAGTTGTTCTTTACGATTTTGGACATGACTCGCATTAGGCGTGAACTTGTTAAGCGTGGATGCAATAGCGACGGTTGTTCCGTCTTGGACATCTGCTGAAGAAAGTTGCAGCTATGAAGCAGACGGAATTGTGCTTTCTAACGGACCTGGCGACCCAGCAGAAAACGTTGAAATAGTTGAAAATCTCAGAAAATTATAGATATGAATATCCCTACATTCGGGTTGTCAGCAGGCGTAACATATGGCGCTTGCTAATGGCGGTAAGACAGAAAAGCTTAAGTATGGTCACAGAGGCGCAAATCAGCCGATGTTAATCGACCTTGGTGTAGACAGAACGTTCGTTACTTGTCGAAATCATGGCTACGCAGTTGTAAATGATTCAATCAGTCCTGAGGTGGGTTATGTTAGTCACAAGAATGCTAATGATGGCATGCCACGAGGAGCGTTAGATATAAGAATAAGCCGATAGTTACTGTTCAATTCCATCCAGAAGTTCACGAGGTCCACTTGATACTTCGTATCTTTTGATGAATTTATGACTCTTATAGATAACTACAACAAGGAGGAAAGTAATATACCATTAAGAAAAGATATTAGAAAGTCCTTGTTATAGGCTCAGGACCTATTGTAATTGGACAGGCTGCTGAATTTGACTATGCAGGCGCACAAACTTGCCGTGCTTTAAAGCAAGAAGGTCTTGAAGTTGTCTAATCAGCTCAAACCCTGCTACTATCATGACAGATAAAGCAATGGCAGATATGATTTATATCGAGCCACTAAATCTAGAAGTAGTAAAAAGAATTATTGAAATCGAAAAGCCAGACAGTGTTCTTTCCTCTTGGAGGACAGACTGGACTTACACTTTCCATGCAACTTGCAGCAGAGGTTTTTTAGATGCTCACAGCGGTATTAAACTACAGGAGCAAACCCTGAAACTATCCACAAAGCTGAAGATAGACAGGCATTTAAGGATACAATGGAGAAGATAAATCAGCCTTGTATTCCATCAAAGGTTGTAGAAACTATTGAAGATGCTGTTGCTTTCTGTGATGAGGAAATTGGCTATCCAGTAATTGTACGTCCAGCCTTTACACTTGGCGGTACAGGCGGAGGAATTGCAGATAACGAAGAGCAACTTCGTGAAATAGCGAAAAACGGACTTAGACTTTCTCCAATTACTCAAATTCTTATTGAGAAATGTATTAGCGGTTGGAAAGAAATTGAGTTTGAAGTAATCCGTGACAGCAAAGATAACGTTATAACCGTTTGCTCTATGGAAAACTTCGACCCAGTTGGTGTACATACAGGTGACTCAATTGTTATAGCGCCTGCTGTTACTCTTACAGACGTTGAATATCAAATGCTTAGAACTGCAGCTATCGACATAGTTTCCGAGCTTAAGGTTGAGGGTGGCTGTAACTGTCAGTTTGCACTTAATCCTAATAGTTTTGAGTATGCAGTTATCGAAGTAAACCCACGTGTAAGCCGTTCTTCTGCACTTGCATCAAAGGCTACTGGTTATCCAATTGCTAAGGTTGCAACTAAAATTGCAATAGGATACACACTAGACGAAATTATCAACCAAGTTACAGGCAAGACATACGCTTGTTTTGAGCCTGCAATTGACTACGTTGTTGTAAAATTCCCTAAGTGGGCATTTGACAAATTCGTTTACGCTAAGAGAACTCTCGGCACACAAATGAAGGCAACAGGCGAAGTAATGGCGATTGGTACAAGTTTTGAGCAGGCAATGATGAAAGCTGTTCGTTCAATTGAGCTTGGACTTGATACTTTAAACATGAAGAAAATGGGCGAACTCACCATTGAAGAAATTTACGAAAAACTAAAAACTGTTGATGATGAACGTTGTTTCCTTGTATATGAAGCACTCAAAAGGGGAATTACTATTGATGAGATCAACGACATTACAAAGATCGACAAGTGGTTCCTTTCTAAGCTGTTCAACTTAATTATGTTAGAAAATCTTCTAGCAGACGGCGAACTTACTGTTGAAAAGTACAATCTTGCGAAGAACTTCAGCTACCTAGATAGCACAATTGAACGTATTTCAGGACAAAAATGTCCTATTAAAAAACACGCTGTTTATAAGATGGTTGATACTTGTGCAGGTGAATTTAGAGCTGAAACACCATATTTCTACTCAACATATGACGATGAAAATGAAGCAATACAGTTCATTGAGAGAAAGAATTCGGACAAGAAGAAAGTTATTGTTTTCGGTTCAGGACCAATCAGAATTGGACAAGGTATCGAGTTTGACTATTGTTCTGTACACTGTGTTTGGGCGCTTAAAGAAGAAGGATACGAGGCTATTATTTGCAACAACAACCCAGAAACAGTTTCTACCGACTTTGATACAGGTGATAGACTTTATTTTGATCCACTTAGCAAGGAAGACGTTGAGTCCCTTATTGCAACTGAACAGCCATACGGTGTTGTAGTTCAATTCGGCGGACAAACAGCTATTAAGCTTACACAACACCTTAGCGATATGGGAGTTAACATTCTAGGAACTTCTGCTGACAGCGTTGATGCCGCAGAAGATAGAGAACGTTTCGACGAACTTCTAAACAGATGCGAAATCCCAAGACCAGCAGGCGAAACAGTAATGAACGCTGAAGATGCTGTTGAGGTAGCAAACAAACTAGGCTATCCAGTACTTTTGCGTCCGTCATATGTTCTCGGTGGTCAGAATATGATCATTGCTTACAGTGAAAAAGACGTTGTTGAGTATATGGAAATTATCATGCGCACAATGATTGAAAACCCTGTTCTTATCGACAAATACATGATGGGTAAGGAAATCGAAGTTGACGCTATATGCGACGGTACAGACTTCTTAATTCCAGGTATTATGGAACATATTGAAAGAGCGGGCGTTCACTCAGGTGACTCAATTTCCGTTTATCCAGCACAGACCATTAGCCAGAAAATACAGGAAACAATCATTGAATACACAAGACGCTTAGCAATGGAACTTAAAATTGTAGGTCTTGTAAATATTCAATACGTTGTTTACAATAACGAAGTTTACGTAATTGAAGTAAACCCACGTTCATCAAGAACAGTACCATACATCAGTAAGGTTACTAACATTCCTATGGTTGATATTGCAACTAAAATCATGCTTGGCCACTCGTTGAAGTCACAAGGCTATGAGAGTGGACTTCACCCATCAGGTGAGTATGTTGCTGTTAAGGTGCCAGTATTCAGCTTTGAAAAGTTACATGACGTTGACACACAACTCGGCCCTGAAATGAAGTCAACAGGTGAAGTTCTTGGTATCGCAAAGACTTTTGAAGATGCACTTCTCAAAGGACTTACAGCGGCAGGATATGCACTTTATAAAGACGGAACAGCAGTATTCATTACCGTTAAGGACAGTGACAAGCAGGAAATTATCCCTATCGCTGAAAAGTTTGCGAAACTTGGTTACGATATTCTTGCTACAAGCGGAACAGCAAGCGTTCTAAATAAGAACATGATTGCAGCGTCAGTGGTTAGAAGAGTCGGAGAGGGAGAGCCAAACATTCTTGATGTGTTTGACAGCGGTGCGATTGACTATGTTATTTCTACTTCACAGAACGGCAGACAGCCTGCAAGGGATAGCGTTAAGCTTAGAAGAAAAGCTGTAGAGCGTTCAATCTGCACAATGACTGCAATTGATACAGCGGAGGCTCTTGCAAATGTTCTTATTAGAAACAAATCAATTAAAGACGTTGAACTTATTGACATAACTAAAATTTAATTCTTGAGGTTCGCACTGTCGTGAATAATCGGCAGTGCGAATTCTTACAAGCTAATGTTTTTGTAGGAGGTAAAAAAAGTGGACTTTACACAAGGAAAGTATTTAATTACTTCAAAAATTGCTCTTGCTAAAGAAATTTATGATTTCACTATTCTTTGTCCTGATGTTGTAAAGAAAGTGAATGAGGGACAGTTTGTGCATATTCTTGCAAACGGTTATTCACTTCGCAGACCAATTTCTATATGCTCAGTTGACCGTGAAAAGGGAACTTTACGCATGGTTTTCGAGGTTAGAGGAGAGGGAACAAAGGAAATTGCAAAACTTAATGAGGGCGATGTAATGGATATTATCGCTCCGCTAGGTAAAGGTTTCAAGCTTGACAGCAACAAGAGAGCCATTACTATCGGTGGCGGAATTGGAGCACCTCCAATGCTCTCGTTGGCACAATTCTATGGTGAAAACTGCATAGCGATTAACGGATTTCGCAGTGCTGGTGCTGTTATTTTGCAGGACGATTTCAAGGAAAGCGGAGCAAAGACAATCCTTTGCACAGATGATGGATCAATGGGCAAAAAAGGCTTTGTTACAGAAGCTCTTATAGAACAGCTTGAAAACGAAAAGGCGGATATTATATACGCTTGTGGACCTCATATGATGATTAAAGGTGTTGCTGAAATAGCCCAAAAATACGGAATTGAGTGCCAAGTTTCACTTGAACAGAGAATGGGCTGTGGAGTTGGTGCGTGCCTTGTTTGTGCTTGTAAAACCGTTAAAGACGGCAAAGTATATATGGCGCACGTCTGCAAAGACGGTCCTGTTTTTGATAGTAAGGAGGTTGTATTTTAATGGCTGATTTACGTGTAAATGTAGCAGGTGTGGATTTTAAAAATCCGATTATTCCAGCATCAGGTGCATTCGGATACGGCAGAGAGTATGAGCATCTTTATCCATTGTCATCGCTTGGAGGAATATCTGTAAAGGGAACAACCCTTACTCAAAGGCAGGGGAACATTCCGCCTAGAATTGCTGAAACACCAGCAGGAATGTTGAATTCAGTAGGACTTCAAAATCCGGGTGTTGACCACCTTATTGAAACTGAACTCCCTTATCTAAAGACTAAAAACACGACTATTGTTATTAACTTCGCCGGTTCAACTGCTGAAGAATGTGCAGAAGTGGCTGCAAAGTTAGATAAAACTGATGCTGATATGCTAGAACTAAACATTTCATGTCCTAACGTAAAGCAGGGAGGTGCGGCGTTCGGCGTTTCGTGTGAAGGCGCGGCATATGTTACTAAGATGGTAAGAGCAGCTACAAAAAAGCCTTTGATGGTTAAACTTTCGCCAAATGTTACAGATATTGTTAGCATTGCAAAGGCAGTTGAGGCTGAGGGCGCAGACGCTTTATCGCTAATCAATACGTTTCTCGGAATGAGAATTGATATAAACACAGGCAGACCGATATTGCATAATAATGTAGGCGGACTTTCCGGCCCGGCGATTTTCCCGGTTGCAGTAAGAATGGTTTGGCAGGTATCTAACGGGGTTAATATTCCAGTGGTTGGAATGGGTGGCGTATCAAAATGGCAGGATGCTATTGAAATGATGATGGCAGGGGCATCTGCTGTTCAAATAGGCGCTGCATTATTTTCAAATCCATTAGCGCCGCTTGAAATTGTTGAAGGCATGAATAAATTCCTTGACGACAACGGAATTAAAAGCGTTAATGAAATTGTAGGAACGGTGAAGCCATGGTAACAAAGGTGTATCTTGTTCGTCACGCAGAGGCAACAGGTAACACTGATGAAACATTTCAAGGACATACAGATTGTGACATCAGTCCTAAGGGTGAGGAACAATTAAAAGCTTTAAGCGAACGATTTAAGGATGTTGAGTACGACATAATTTACTCAAGTCCATTAATTAGAACAATGAAAACAGCAGAGGCTGTTAATCATTATCATAACGCAGAAATCATTAAAAACAGCGATATAATCGAAATTAACGGGGGAGTTTTCGAGGGGAGAAAATGGGCAGAACTGCCTATTCTTTTCCCGAAATCCTACGATCTTTGGATTAATAAACTTCACGCTTTTGAAGTGGAAAACGGAGAAAGTATGATAGAAGTTTTAAACAGAATGAAGAAAGCTATTTCAGAAATCGTTAGCCTTAATAAAGGGAAAACAATTGTTGTTGTTTCGCATGGATGTGCACTGAAAAATTATCTTTGCTATGCTAAAGGGCTTCCTCATGAGGAGCTTGAACAAATCGGGTGGTCGGATAATACGGCAGTTTCCATGCTGGAGTTTGATGAAAATCTTACACCAACGATAGTTTTCATGAACAATTCAGATCATTTAAGCGAAGAAACATCTACGCTTGCACATCAAAAATGGTGGCGTACAGAACAGACAGATGAGGTATAAAGCGATGAAAATAATGGCAGTTGATTATGGTGACGTTCGCACAGGGCTTGCCTCTTGCGACAGAATGGAGATGCTAGCAGCTCCGATAGGCGTAATAGAAGAACGTGATGCGAATGAACTCATGCTTAAAGTTATGTACGTTGCTAAGGAGTATGATGTTCAGGAAATCGTTGTTGGACTTCCTAAAAATATGGACGGTTCGGAGGGCGAAAGGGCGCAAAAATGCAAGGATTTTGCTGTAATGTTAGAAGATTATTCAGGTATCCCTGTTAAGCTTTGGGACGAGCGCAGAACAACTATTACAGCGCACAACTATCTCAACGAAACCAATACAAGAGGCAAAAAACGCAAAGAAGTAGTCGACCAAGTTGCAGCGACTATTATTCTTGAAAGTTATTTGCAATACGAAAAAATCAAAAGCTGAAACTATATAGTTTCAGCTTTTTTTAAACCGCAAACAAGCTCTTTTATCCCAATGAGGATAATAAATACAGCGAATATTTTCGTTAATATAGGCGAATCAAGTCGCTTAGCAAGATGAACCCCAGAAATTGCGCCAACAGCACCGATTAAGATTATCGGAATTGCCTTTTTCCAAAGGATAAGTTTATTTTTGGAGTGAATAATTACCGAAATTAAAGCAATCGGGATAAAGAAAACAAGGTTTGTCCACCCAGCAGTGAGTTGGTCAACATTCATAATAATTGTCATATATAAGATTAAAACCATTCCTCCACCAACACCAAGGGAAGCCAAAAAACCCGTTATAAGTGCCACTATCCACGTTAAAATCATCATTTAAACCAAAGCCTCACTCCCGAAATGATAAGCAAAATCCCGAAGATTATTTTAAGAATTTTATTCGGAATTCGTTTCATCAATATTGTGCCAAGGATTGCGCCAGCTATCCCGAAAGGTATCAACGGAAGAACTTCCGAAAAATCAAAACGGTTGTCCGACTTATAAAAAATCACGCTAACCACACTCAAAGCAAGCGTTATAGCAATTGAAGTAGCGTGCGAATTCTTAGTTTTAAGCCCAGCCTTTTCCAACATAGGGACAGCGATTATCCCACCGCCCGAGCCGAAAAGCCCGTTAGCTAGGCCAGTTAAAACCCCAGTTAAGCATATATAAATCTTGCCGAATTTATTAGAACTCTCTTTTTTCAAGCAATTCACCCGATTTCTCTAGTTAATAAACCACTATATTAATGTTTCCGAAAATTAATATTAATATACTTAGTTAAGGTTGTATTTATTAGAAACGTTGTGGTATAATTTAATTATATCTAGCGTACAACTAAGCTGTTTTACTAGCCGTTCTAAATCAAAGGGGAAAAGCGGAAAATAACATCTAAAGAGGTGGATAAGTGGTAGCACAAAAAACAAATGTTATGCGTATTCTTGACTCGTCAGGAATACCATATGAACATCATTTCTATGAAAATGATGGGGCAATTGACGGAATTTCAGTAGCAGATAAGCTTGGAATTCCCACTGAAAAAGTATTCAAAACCCTTGTGACAAAGAGCAAATCAGGTGGGTATTTTGTTTTCGACATTCCTGTTTCTGAGGAACTAGACCTTAAAAAAGCAGCCGCAGCCGTTAACGAAAAATCAGTCGAAATGATAAATGTTAAGGACATCAACAAAGTTACAGGCTATATACGTGGTGGTTGCAGTCCTATCGGAATGAAGAAAGAATACCCGACAGTTATTGATGAAACGGCGATACTTTTTGACACCATTCTTATAAGCGCAGGGAAAATAGGCGTTCAAGTTGAGCTTAATCCCGAAAAGCTTGCAGAACTTGTAGGTGCAGAATTTATTGATGTTATTCGCTAGTGCTTGACAAAAATTAAATTGCATGATATATTAAAAATATATTAGAACAGCTATGAAAAGAAGAGTAGGTATTCTAAATCATAACAGAGAGTCCTCGCTTGCTGAAAGGGGACATGATTGAAAATTCTGAACATGGTCTTGGAGCTTTGCACCGAAAGGAAATCCTTAGGCTGCAACGGGATTCACCCGTTATAGTGACTGGGTGTTTTTTGCACCTGATAAGATTTGTCGCCGTGAGGCACAGATGAACTGGAGTGGTAACACGAACTTTTATGCTCGTCTCCTTATTATAGGGGGCGAGCTTTTTATTTTTTCGGAAGGAGCGTTTTTATGCCAATATGTATACCTAACAATTTGCCTGCTTATAAAACACTAATCGATGAGAATATATTTGTCATGGAAAGTGACATTGCATTGCATCAGGATATTCGACCACTAGAGGTTGCAATACTAAACCTCATGCCAAAGAAGATTGAAACGGAAACACAAGTTTTACGTCTTTTGAGTAACACGCCAATTCAAGTTAATATAGACCTTTTGCAAGTTAAGAGCCATAAGTCAAAGAACACCTCTGAGGAGCATTTGCTCACCTTTTATAAGACCATTGACCAAGTTTGCAATAAGAGATACGATGCTTTAATCGTAACAGGTGCGCCCGTCGAAACACTCCCATTTGACCAAGTTGACTATTGGCAGGAAATTTGCGAGATTTTTGAATGGGCTGAAACTCACGTGTATTCAAAACTGTACATTTGTTGGGCAGCACAAGCGGCACTTTATTACCATTACGGAGTGCCAAAGTATGAGTTGCCTAAGAAAGCGTTCGGTATTTTTCCACATACGTGTTTAAAGCCAAACAACAGACTACTCAAAGGCTTTGACGAACTATTTTACGCACCACATTCTCGCCATACAGAGCTAAGAGCAGAGGATATTCAAAAAGTACCGCAACTTGAAATCCTTACTTCCTCGGAAATGTCGGGAGTACATATTGTTTGCGACGTTAATAAGCGAAAATACTTCATAACAGGGCATTTTGAATATGACAGAGACACGCTTGCAAACGAATATTTCCGTGACGTAAACAAAGGCCTTGAGATTGACGTTCCGTACAACTATTTCCCAGACGATGACCCAAGCAAAGAGCCTTTATTTACATGGAGATGTCATGCAAACCTGCTATTTTCAAACTGGCTCAACTATTGCGTTTATCAAAAAACACCGTTCAATCTTGAAGAACTTGAACTTATGTAAAAAAGAAAGCTGTCGCCACTATTTAAAGTGGTGACAGCTTTTATTTATGCTAGAGTTACAAGCTTCCAAGAATTATCGTCTTTTATGAAAAACATCTTGTATTGAACATCGTAATCATACGTCTTAACAGGTCTAATTATATGGTAAGTGAACGAAATGTTCGCAGAAAAATGCGTATCATCATGCAAATTATGTTTGAAACGTCGAGCATTATCGTAGGAAAATTCGTGTTCAGCATACCATTCGTTAAGTACGGCTTTTTCGATGATTACGATTTTCTAAAAGTGTGGTGAGCACCTCAAAACCTATATCTTGGTATTCTTCTTCATATTGTAACGCGTTTCTTCAATAATGGCATAAGCGTCCAGGCATAAGCCGAAACAACAGGACGGTTTCGCACTGATTTTAGATAAGTCGTCATCTACTATAAGTTCTAAATCCTCACCGTCCGGCAACATTGCAAGTAGGTTCATAGTAGATTGTTCACCGAATATCCCAAATTCAGGCATTGACGGCTCGTCCATTGGGCCGTATTCTTCAATAGAATACGTGTCAGACAATAGATACTTTTCATCAAGAAGAATGTCGTTAATATAAACTTCCGAGCCACTCGGAACAGTAACCGAAAGACTATAAGGCGTTTCTATTCGCTCGGTTTCAATAGTGTATTCGCCCTCCGCATTTAGATGAATTTTCACCGTTTGAGCAACACCGTTAGAGATAATCTCGTAAACTTCAGTTGTGCCATCTGATGTAACTAACGAATATTCTAACTTTTCAAAGTCCTCGCCCGACATTTCGGTGAGTTTAGCAACATAACTCTTATGAGTGTTGAACTCAGTTAATTCAATATTATTTAACTCGAAAATCCTATCATAATCTTTGGATTTAAGAATATTCATGTAAAACTCAATCACCGGCGGGGCTTCATCGTCATGATACCCCTCAAGAAAATCCCAGCTTATTATACGCAACAAGAGCAGCTGTTGTTGCTAGCAGCGTAACAATTAGCAGGAATACCGAAAACTTGCTTACCTTACCCTTGCTTTTTATTTTCATAAGAAAATCACTTTCTTTTAATTTTATTTTACAACAATTGCTGTTGGAAGCTTTCTAGGACCATATACTGAAGCGCACACGTTGATTATTTCGCCATCATAATACATAATTGTAGAAGAACCGCCGTCAAGATTTGAGGCATTTACAGCACCGTATTTCTCCATTATATCAATACAATCCTGCATGGTTGCACCAACGCTGTTTGCTTGCCTGCCATCAATCGTGAGCAGCAAAACAGAGCCGTTCGCCGTCTGCCCGATACAGGTTCTAGGATTAAGACCACCGCCGGTGCCAGCAATTTCAGCACGTTTTCCATTTATGATTAGAGCTGGGCCAAAACTAACAGCATCTCGTATATTTTTATCCATCGCTGTTTGCCCAGACATCCAGCCTACAATCAATTTGTTATCAGTGTCAAAGCCGATAATGCTATATTCAGCGGCAAGTGAGCCGTATTTTAATTCACCATTTTTGATTACAATGCCACTTGGAGTTCCGCCGTTTCCCATGCCGTTTGTATCTTGAAGCCTCCTGCGTTAATTCCTGCAATTCCGTTTTCACTCTCTACCATTTGTTCGATTTTCAGACCGTGTTCGCCGAAAGTCGGAGAGGTCATAACAACTACTCTTGAGGGTCAAAACTATCATTAGTTTCCCTTTATAGGTAGCAGCTTGTATGTCGATTATTTCAATAGGGAGCTGCTCTGAATCACCTCAATTTCCTGCTCAGTTGGAATTTCTATTAACGCCTCATTGGTGATTTCCTTTAATTCAATAGTGGCATTAGCAGCTAGAATATCCTTAATTTCATCGTCAGAAAAGTAGATTTTAGCAAGGAACTTTACAGCGCTTGTTTCCGTTACAGATGTCACAAAAAGGTCACGAGCCTTTTCAGAAGGCCCATAGCAAACTATTGTCATTACACCAAACAAAAAGGTGGTTATTAAAACAAGTAGTAGTCCGATAAATTGAAAAAAACGTCCAATTATCATTAGTGGTATATTTTTTTTGAGTTTTTTCACCGACAATATTTATCACCCTTTATTTTTTATCTTTGCGAAATACCCATTCTCTTTGAATTTGAAAGCTTACTAAGAATAATAGGAAGTCCACGATTATTTTTGATAACAACGATTGCCATTGCAAAACATCAACCAAAAGGAAAACTCCACCGTATGCAAAGCACATTTGAACGGCACATAGTATGTAATACTTCCAAATAGTACTTGCGCAGCGTGCTTTAGATTTAAACACAACTTTGTGGTTTAGGAAGTAGTTTGTAATGGAGGAAATCACCCTTGATACGACAGTTGCAATTAACAAGCTGATTTCATTCGGCATTGTTCTAAATAGCCATACAAATAGCATAAACAACACAACATCTATCACAGTTGAAATTATTGAAGAGGAGATGTATTTCACAATTAGCGAGTATATTTTCACTGAATCGTGGAAATATCGGAAGTGCGAGGTTGTATTTTTACCGATATAAACTGTTTGGATTACCACTTCTTTGAATGGAATATCAAGCTGATGAGCAGTTAATAGCATATTAGTTTCATACTCAAAACGCTCCCCTAGAGTATCTGAAAAAACAACAGCAGTTTTTATTGACATTGCTCTAAGTCCGGTTTGTGTATCTGAAATATTAATTCCGCATAACGCTTTAAAGATAAAGGAAGTGATTTTGTTTCCTGCACGATTAGCTTTAGGAGTGTTCGGTCCATTAAAGTCACGCACACCTAAAACGATGGAATTCGGGTTCTCTTCAAGGCACTCACAGCACTTCAAAACATCACTAGCTTTATGCTGATTATCACCGTCCACAAAAACAACTCCGTCAATATCTTTACGTTCAGTAGCTATGTAGTTGATGGCAGTTTTCATACCCCTGCCTTTGCCGAAGTTCTTGCAGTGCGTTAAAATAGTGCAACGATCCTTTAATTCATCAAAATGCGTTTTGGAAGCATTCCCATCATCAACAATGATAATATTGTTAAACCCCAAATCCGTAAGAGCATTCACTACTTCATGTAGTTTTTCATCTGGATCATATGATGGAATTACAGCACATATATTCATAAATACAATCGTCCAATCTATATTTTTCATATAAATACATTTTACTTCATTATGACAATGTTTTCAACTCTTTTTAATAAAATAAATAAAAATTATACATAATATGAAATCACGATTTTGCAATTGCCTTATGTTTAGGTTTTATGGTATAATAACCTCGTGGGTCGCTTTGCGACTAAAGAGTGGTTACCACCACTCTAATGGAAACCTAAACGGTTTCCACCCACGAGAACATTGAAACATAAAATAACCACAACTAACGTTGTGGCAAGGCTTATAGCCTTGTTCAAACGCAACCTAACGGCTGCATTTGATTTTATGGGATGATCAAGCTAATATATTGTAAAAAAGAGGTGGGTTGTATGCCGAAATATATAATGTCACTAGATCAAGGAACTACTAGCTCTAGGTGTATTCTTTTCAACCACAACGGAGAAATAGTGAGTATGGCACAGAAAGAGTTTACACAAATATATCCTAAAGCGGGTTGGGTTGAGCATGACCCAATGGAAATTTGGTCAACTCAGATAGGCGTTGCAAGTGAAGCGATGACTAAAATTGATGCACTGAGCGAAGATATTGCAGGTATCGGGATAACCAATCAGCGTGAAACAACAATTGTGTGGGACAAACTAACAGGTGAGCCGATTTATAATGCGATAGTATGGCAGTGCCGAAGAACAGCGGAATATTGCGATGCACTTAAAGAAAAGGGATATATTGACGTCATTCGGGAGAAAACAGGACTCCTAATAGATGCGTACTTTTCTGCTTCTAAAATTAAATGGATTCTTGATAATGTTGAAGGCGCTAGGGAGAGAGCTGAGAACGGCGAGCTTCTATTTGGCACCGTTGATACATGGCTAATTTGGAAGCTTACTAAAGGTAAAGTTCATGTTACAGACTATACAAATGCTGCACGAACTATGCTTTTCAATATCAATACACTTGAATGGGACGAGGATATTCTTGAAATCATGGATATTCCTAAAAATATGCTCCCGAAAGTTAAGCCATCAAGTTATATTTATGGAGAAACGGAGGTTTTTGGTAAACCGATCAAGATTTCTGGAGCAGCAGGGGATCAACATTGTGCGTTATTCGGGCAAAATTGCTTTTCTGATGGGGAAGTAAAAAACACGTATGGTACAGGGTGTTTCCTACTAATGAACACAGGGAATAAAGTCGTACATTCTAAAAACGGGCTTTTAACCACGATTGCATGGGGGATTGATGGCGAAGTAACCTACGCTTTAGAAGGGTCAATTTTTGTAGCAGGTGCAGCAGTTCAATGGCTACGTGATGAAATGAAGATGATTGAAACTTCTGCTGAAACTGAAGATCTTGCTAATAGCGTAGAAGATACTAACGGAGTATACATGGTGCCGGCATTCGTCGGACTTGGAGCGCCGTATTGGAATTCTTACGCAAGGGGTGCAATTTTAGGACTATCGAGAGGCTCAAATAGAAACCATATTGTAAGAGCAACGCTTGAGTCCATTGCATACCAAGTTTATGATGTAATCAACGCAATGAAAGCAGACAGCGGAATTGATATTAAATCGCTGAGAGTAGACGGCGGCGCATCGGCTAATAACTTTTTAATGCAATTCCAATCCGATATAGCAGAAATTCCAGTATCACGACCAAAATGCGTTGAAAGCACAGCACTTGGAGCGGCATACTTAGCAGGACTAGCAGTTAAGTTTTGGGCTGATAAGTCCGAAATATTAAAGAGCAATACAGGCTCTAAATTATTTTTACCATCAATGAACGGGGAAAAGCGTGAAAAGTTGCTTGAAGGCTGGGGACGTGCTATAAAGCTTATATCAACTTAAAATCATACTAAAAAAGGTAGGTGCATAACACCTACCTTTTAATATTTACTTTCTTTTTGCTTTATTTACTATTAAGAATGAAATAATAACCAAAGCTGAAAGCGCAGAAATAACAACAATCGGCAACACAATTGACTTTTCAGTTTGCACGCTTGTTCCTACATCGATGAAAGAAGTTAATGTTTCCGAAGTGGTTTCAATTTCTGAAGTAGTAATTTCGGTTTCTTCAACTGCCTCTAGAGTGTGGATAGGCTCAACATATTCTTCAATAAGTACATGATTGCCGAAAGTTTCTACGGAATCGAGAGTGAATTTTCCGCTAGCCACAGATACTCTCACGTCATGAGTTTTATTTGAAAGGCCATCAATGTAAACAGAGGCTTCTCTTGGCGAGGTGTTAAAACATTTTATAGTTTGCAATTTGCCGTCAATATCAATTGAAAGTATTGCAGAAGGTGATAATCCTGATAATGAAAAGCCGGTTCCATCAAAGCTAAAACTGAACGAGTTTTCTTTAAAGTTTTCTGATACTACTTCACAAGCGATTAGGTTTACAGTACCTTTTTTCGGAACTATTTTAAGCTTATGCCTTGTGTAAGAGAGTGTGTCAGACTCATAAACTAAAAACTCTCCATCATTATCGTCTTTGCAAGAGAAATCCCCAACAAAAGCCTCATCAAGATAAACCGAATATATACCGTCGTTACTCCCTGAAAGAGAGTAAAGACGAATACCTACATCTTTGAAAACAAACTCAGCAAACCCCTTTTTATCTGACGAGACAGCTGAATTACCTTGAATATCCCATGTTCCTTTATAGTACCATTTTCCTACTCGCCCACGTGACTCGCTTATATCGTTAAAAGGGAAAGGAGCGATACCGCTGTCAATATGTGACGAGGTTTTGTTTGTGTATGTATAAGAATTTACAGCATCGTGTGTCCAATTATTGCTGTACGAAATTTTAGAAGAAAGATTATCAATTTGTTCGGAGTAAGGAGAGGAGTTTGGAAGAACTTCAATATTATCAAAGCAATTATTGTGATAACTAGAATAAATTGCAACTCGTCCTGTTGAATTGAAAGAGTTTTCTTCAGTGTAGCTAACTATTTCTTCGCCATTGATGTAAGCTGTTATTGTTTTCCCCCTGCTGACAAAGAAATTTCATTCCATTCAGTAGGGGAAAAGTCGGTATACGTTCCACTTTTTATAATTTCAGAGCCATGCTTAAGTTCCCATTTACCAGTATATTTTATCCTAAATTGAAAACCTGACTCAGCTGTTTCTTCCTCTAAAAAGCTTAATAAGTAACGGACTCCGATACCGATATAACTGCGCTCGGTATCTTCCTCAAAAAGAATATCAGCCTTTGCAGTATAGTTCGCCCAATTGTCGTCACCAAAAGTAGCCACGGGGTTAGGAGTGCTTATTAAAGGGTGGTCATCAGGCATATTATCGACGGTTATTTGTTGCATTAAAACATTGTTATTGTCGATGGTTGTTATTTCAAAAGCACCACAATAATCAGCGATATATAAAGGAATATTCCCTCTGTTTTCAAGAAAATCATCGTTTTTGTAGGAATATTCAAAATCATCGCCGTAAGGTAAAGCAAGGTGAGTGTTATCTCTATCGGAAGAAACATCGCCCATTTCTTGCACGTCAGACAGAGTTGTTATTGTGACAATTGAGTGCGCTTTTACATTTATGCTGTAAGAATATTCGTCACCGTTCGGCTTAGGGAGTATTGCACCAACATTTTTAAACCAGTTTTGGTTATAAAATTCGCCCTCATTAGCGCCTTTTGTTTCCCAAACTTGAACAATATTCGGTGCTTTTTCGAGGTTTTTAACCTTAAAAGTGTAAAGCGTATCGGTAGAGTTGTTGTTTGCAATAACAACGCTGTAATCCCCAGTATCACTATTACAAGCAGTGAGGACATAGTTATTGTCATCATCTGAAATATATTCAGTTTCACCATACCCACCATAACTACCACTATCAAGATATTGCCAACCCGACTTGATAAAGTGAGTAAAATGCGCCGAAATCCAAAGCCCAGAATTAAGCGTGTAATGCCCATTCCAAGGAGTATTTGCAGTTATTAATGAGCTAGAAGAAAGCCTATTTCCGTTATAACTTGAAAGAATAGCAGGCCTAAACTCATACATACTCATTGAGCCGTTATGATATGAATTTATAATTCTGCTAGCAATATCAAGCGCTGAATTTACACCCGAAATGCCATTCCCGTCAATGTTTGATGCTAATTCAGCAACTGTACTAGGCGCAGTACCCTCAGTGCACCAAATTTCCTTGCCAAACACAGAATTAAGATAAAGCGCATCTTCGCTTGCAAAAGCAGTATAATGCACGCCGATTACGTTTATTGCATTTCTTAAATCCTCATCTTCACGCATTGCGGCGGAAATGTTTTGCAACTCACGTTCATCTGATGCGATTATTTTAATTTTACTGTAATCGTAACGCTTGTCAGTTTCGTTCTTCAATGCGTTTGAGAAATATATTATCCAATCAGTGTCAACGACCTCATCACCACTGTTATCTGCGCTTATGTAGTCAAATTCTATCCCG
>JAXGPS010000017.1:0-28722 GCA_040766825.1 Oscillospiraceae bacterium | reverse complement strand
GCAATTTCACGAAGTATCTTGAAGTCGATTGTTCTAGGATAAGCAGAAGCACCGGCAACAATAAGCTTAGGCTTATTTTCAACTGCAAGCTGACGAACCTTAGCATAGTTGATAGTTTCGTCATCGCCAAGACCGTAAGAAACGAAATTGTAGTACTTACCGGAGATGTTTACAGGAGAACCGTGTGTTAAATGTCCGCCGTGAGCAAGGCTCATTCCAAGAACAGTGTCGCCCGGCTCGATAAGTGCAAAGTAAACAGCAGTATTTGCTTGTGCACCGGAGTGAGTCTGAACGTTAGCATACTCAGCACCGAAAAGTTCCTTAGCACGTTCAATTGCAAGTTCTTCAACGATGTCTACACACTCACAACCACCGTAATATCTCTTAGAAGGGTATCCTTCTGCGTATTTATTAGTAAGAACAGAACCCATAGCAGCCATAACCGCAGGAGTAACAATGTTTTCGCTTGCGATAAGTTCAAGGTTTCTTCTTTGACGGGAAAGCTCTTTGTTCATAGCAGCCCCAACAGCAGGGTCAGCAGCTTCAACAAATCCAATTGTATCCATAATGTTTTCGTACATAGGTGTAAATCTCCTTAATAAAATAATATTACTTCTATTATAGCTTACTTTTCAAGCAAGTTCAATAGAAAACATCAAAATAATTATCTCGTTTTTAGGATTTTACCATTTGAACTAATACAATATGCTTTTTATTATCAAGAGGGATTTTCTTAGCAGGAGCGCCATTGTCTAGGAGAGAAAAGCTTTCGCCGTAATTCATGCGAATTTCAAGTTTTGTGCCAAGGTAGTCCATTTTAATAGTAGTTTGCTCCCACTCATCAGGGACTTGAGGATTGATAGTAATAAAGCCGTTATCAATCTTAATTCCAATCATATATTCAAATATAGCACGGTAACACCAACCAGCAGCGCCCGTATAGATTGACCAACCACCTCTGCCGTAGCATTCGGGATTTGTATAAATGTCAGCAGAAATGTAGTATGGCTCATTTTTATATTGAATGCCCTCATTTTTGCTTGAGGAGCAAACGTACTTATTCGCAGGGAGCAGCATTTTCATAAGCTTGCAAGCATCGTTTTTTCGTCCTGCCTCGAACAGAGCGATTGCCAGCCACAAAGCACCATGAGTATATTGCCCGCCATTTTCACGCACACCTTTAGGGTAAGAAGAAACATATCCAACAGAACGATTTCTACCTGAGAAAGGAGGATTAAATAGCTTTATAATACCATTCTTTTCATCAACTAACCGACTAAGAGCAGAGTCCAGAGCAATCTTGTTTTTACCCTCATCATTAAGACCCGATAGGACAGCAAAACTTTGCGAAATGGAGTCTATTCTGCATTCCTCCGATGAATGTGAGCCGAGCAAATCGCCGTTATCGAAGAACGCACGAATATACCATTCGCCGTCCCAGCAACGCTCAATAATTACCTCGCTAAGAATGTTCACCCTATGAATATAGCTCTCATAAGCAGAGATGTCACCACGTTTTTTTGCAAGCAGAGCAAACTTTTTCATCACTATAATCATGAATTGTGAGAGCCATACGCTTTGCCCCTCGCCCTTAATTCCAACGCCGTTATAACCGTCATTCCAGTCACAGCTGCCCATTAAAATTAAGCCGTCTTTACCAAGATTATAGCCCTTTTCAATTGCACGTTTGCAATGTGAATATACGCTTTCTGAAATTTCAGAGCGAGTGATTTGTGCGAATAATTCCTGCTGGTTTTCTTCTAGTAAAGGGCAAGAGCAGTAGTGAATATTTGTATCAAGAATTGAATAATCACCAGTCTTTTCGACATATTCGCAAACCGTGTACGGCAACCCAAGCAAGTCATCAGAGCATCTAGTTCTAATTCCTTTTATCATTTTAGGCAGATGGTGCCACCAATGAAGAACATCTCCCTCTGCAAATTGCACAGCACAAGCGTGATATATATGCTGTTTTGCAACGCTAGGATTTTTTAGCAGAACAGCGCAGGCATCTTGCAATTGGTCACGGAAGCCGAAAGCACCAGAGTTTTGATAAAATCCAGTTCTTGCATACATTCTGCCGAACAGAGCTTGGTAATAAAGCCAATCGAATTGAACGTTTAGCAGTTTATTCGGCGAATGAAGTTCAATGTGGTTTTCCTCTTTAATTTGAGAAGGACTAGGTTTAAATTCCTGCAAGGTGCTTTTTGTTGTTGCTCCGAAAGAAATTGAGAAGTCTATATTCACCTTGCGACCTTTTATCATTGATTTTTTCACCGAAACAGCAGCACAAGGCTCATTTTGTGGAGTGAAATTGGTGTTGCCGGAAGAAAATTCTCCCGAAAGGAAATCAGCACGATTAGTTTGGAAAGAGCATCGCTCACTTGATTTTATCGCCATAAATCCAGCGACTGCATAGTTAGATAGGTTTTGAAGAATAAGCGAGTTGTTTTGCACTTGCATTGTAATCAAGCGTGAATTATCACGAGAAACTCCAAGCACTGGTTCGGTATAAAATGCAACCTCAATATTTTCCTCATCGCCTAACCAATTTAGTTCAAGGCTAATTGTTTTCTGCATTCCCTTTGATGGCACATGAACGCTTATAACGCTTTCAAATTCAGCTGTTTTGCCACTGTAAACAGCCTTTCCGTGAGAAAATTCAGCAGTCGAGCCGTATATGCAATCGTATATGCCGTTAGCAGTTTTAATCAAGAGCATTTCGCCACGATTATCCGTAAGTGTATCGTTAAACCATGGAGTAAGCTTGTTTTCACGTGAGTTTACTGCATAGGTGAAGCCGAGCGATTTCGAGGAAACTAGCGTACCGAAAGTCTTGTTTGCAAGCACATGACACCACGGAAGTGACGGTATTTCATCTATTACATAACTTTCTGCCGCAAACCCACCAAGAGAAAGCGGCGTATCAAATTCACGCTTAATAGGCGATACCGGCAGAATATTTGCCAGATTAAATGTCTTTTCGTAAGCCGAAGTATGCAATGCATCTTTTGGCGCAACGTGAATAGCGAGCGCTAAAATTAAGTCCTTATGCGCATCGGAATACTTGCTAAAATCCACAAGCTTAATACGGCTGTTTTCGCTTTCAATCGGGAGGTTTAGCGCACCTGCTAGAGTGCGAATTATTGAACGAAACACCATAATGTCGCTGTCATAAAATCCGAAAGCAAGCGTGAAATTAATCCCATTGTTCGCTAAACCCTTGAAACATTCCAAGTATCCGTTAATACGCTCAATATCCATTTCGGAGAAAACCTCGACAAAAACAAGAGGGAAATCATCTGAAATTCCAAGCTCCCACAAAGCGTTGTAGCCGAGATTATTTCGCATAATCGCGCTCTTACTTTCCTCGTAATTTCCGCTTTTATAAAGAATTTCAGGGAGTAGAGTTTCTAATAAATTGCTTGTAATAGTCATTGGTTTTACCGTTTCATCGGCATAGTTAGAATTTTTCTTTCGCAAGTCATTTACATGAGAAATCAGTTTTTCATAGCTATCGGAGGTTGTGATAAAAAGGGAGAGATTTTTAGAGGAGTTAGGAGCAATCTTAACCTCCGTTTTCAAGAAAACACACGGGTCTGGGACATGGTCGAGATTTTTAGGGATTGATGCAACCCTTTTCCACACATCTAAAGTCCCATTTGGACTTTCTAGTACTTCCTCACGATTGAAATTACAGTAAAGCTTTTCACCGCTTACAAACCCAATCGCACAGTATATAAAGTTATCGCTATCACGGTCTTTGCGTTTTAAAACGATTAAATTATTGTCGCTGTCAAGGGAAATATCAAGGAACATTTTCGCAAAAGCCGGGTGAGAACTTTCTTGATGATAATCGCAAAGAACAGGCTCAATAAATCCACACAACGATAAGTCTGCGACTTCATTTGAAGTGGAGTTTAGCGTGAAAACTCTCATTTCGCAAGGGATTTCGGAGTGAGTGAAAACTTCCATTTCAGCACAAAGACTGTCATTTTTTGACCGATAAACAACGCTGTTTTGCTTGAATTCTGCTGTCTTATTTTTATAGCTGTGTTCAGGCAAGCAGGTGAGAGCCAAAGTGCTTTCATTAGAATTAATCGCAAAATATGCGCCACTCGGTCTACGCAAAAAGTCAGAAGTTCTGCGGTAAACATCAACGCCTTGATACATCGAAACACACGCCCCAGAGTCAGCGCAGCACAAGGTATATCCAGCACCGCTTAGCATTTTCACCCGTGGCTGTTCAGGGGAAATCTCATCGAAAACGCTTGTTGTTTCAATGAAAGTCGGCACAATTTCGCCTTCCTCATCATCTATAACGTGAGCAGGCTGTTCAAGAGTAATATCATAACGAGGCGACTCATCAAGGAGCCATTCAGCGCTTCGGCAATTCTTATCACGCATGAAACGTTTCTTCATTGCATTGTCGCATAAGAGGTTGTCAAGAGCAACAATGCTCATTCCTACGTGGTGAGCCATGTAGCTTCTAACAATCTTTCCGACCTTGCGGCTAGAGGTGAAATCTATTGCCTCATAGAAACCAAATTGACCGTACATTCCGTAGTTTTTAAGTGCTAACAGATTATTGTAGCAACTTAAAAATCAGCCTCAATTGCAATATAACTTGAATATGGCGATATAATTCGAGAGTATTCACGGTCGGGATTTGCACGAATGCCCCAAACACCGTGAGGCTTGTAAAGATAGTTAAGCTCGGCATCAAAAGCATAAAATCCACTTTCCGATATTCCGAACGGCAGAGCGTTTTCTGCACCGAAAAGCTTTTGACAATGAACGCAGTATTTTAACCCCTCATAAGAGAAAGAGCCTTTTTTGCTTGCAAGCAAAAGGGATGGCATGAAGAACTCGAACATTGAGCCGAAGTATGAAACTGCTGATGCACGTCTATCTACCGAAGAAACCGTCCTATCAAGAGCAAACCGAATGCTCTTTTGGTGCTTCACGTCTGGCAATAGCAAGGTAGGAAAACATTCGTGCTTCACTCATGAAGTAGTCGTAATGACTGTCTGAACGAGTGTTTTGTGCAGGGTTAATTCCAACAGAAAATAGCTTCTTTTTACTGTTGTAAAATATATTAAGATTTGTGTTTGAGAGTAGATTTTCTATTCTGAAAATAATTCCGGCAAGAGCAGGTTCTTCCTCTAAAAATTCAGACAAACCTTCCTTTAATGCAATCAAACACGCAACGAAATTACCGCTGTCAACGGAAGAAACAAAAGGATTTGCAGATAACTTCAGGGTGTCAGTGTCATACCGGTTGTACAAGTTCCCGTGATATTTCTGCATTTTTTCAACGCTGCTAATGGTGTTGCTTATGCGTACTTGTAGTTGTTCGCTGTTGATTATTTCAAAGTCACGAGCGGTAAGCACAGAGAGCAGATACATTCCTATGTTAGTAGGAGAGGTTCGTCTGCAAACCCTGAAAACAGGCGTAAACTGCACATTGTCAGGAGGGAGAAAGTTGTCTTTTTCGGTTACGTATTCATCGTAAAACTTCCACATATCCATAACTTGAGAAGAAAGCTCAGCAGCCTTTTCAACAGGGATTTCGTCCTTTGGTTGGCTATAAGCTTTGTTTTGTGAAATTATGAACAAAGGCAGAAAACTAAATATTAAGCCGAGAATTTTAGTAATAGTAAACGGAGTGAAAATTAATAAAATACTTAAAATTTCAGCAATTGCGAAATAGCGTATTTGAGAGTTAGAAGAAGATTCTGTAGCTGATGCAGTTGTCCATTCTAGGAGTTTGTCATGTCTAAAAAGCACTCTCCACGTACATCTTAAAAGCGCATCTGCCGAAATAACCGCAAGCTGCATAAACATCATTAAGCTGAAAAAACCTTGCATTAAAAGGGCGCACGGAATAGCAATTGCTCCTGAAAAATACTTCCGTTTAACAGATGAAATACCCTTGTCTTTAAGTGTCAAAATTGAACCTACTATATACGGAATGAGCAGGGAAATGAGAACGACAAGAGTAAAAAGAACGGCAATTTCACTCCTCACCAAAAATGCAGAGAGCAGTAGTAATAGAGAAACAACAGGAGTAACAGCTCTGCGAATATTATCAAAAACGCAATATCGAGTAGGGACAGAGAGAGGATTTTTTTCTATACCATTTTTCATTTTAACGTTTTTGAAAATGAACGGCGCATTTTGAATATCTCCACGCAGCCAACGGTGCAAACGGCGAAACCAACTCATAACGGTAGACGGGAAACTTTCAGTGAAAATTACTTCCCCAGCATAAGCCGTACGAAGAATTCCGCCCTCAATAATATCATGGCTAAGGATTATATTCTCACGAAATCTATTAGTACAAAGCTTGAAATAAGCCTCAGTGTCAATAAGTCCCTTGCCAGAAAAGGTGCTTTCGTTGAAATTATCCTGAAACATAGATGCAGCGGAATTGTTGTAGGAAATTCCACCGATTGCCGTCATAACACGAGAGAATTTAGTCGCAAATGAGCTTTTCAAACGCACCTGCATTGATGGTGCGATAATGCCGTATCCGCTAGTAACTTGCCCATTAGAAATGACGGGAGCGTTAAGCGGGTGGGCTGCGTAAGCGCAAAGAGAAACAATCGAATCCATAGTAGTTTCAGTATCGCTGTCAAGCATTATGATATATTTAGAGCGTTGTAGGCTTCGCATATCTCCAACATAAGAAAGCGTGAAATCAGTCAGCGAAATATCACCGTGTATTGCCCTAACAAGCATTTCAACTGCACCACGTTTTCTCTCGTGACCTTGAAACTGCTTGTAGTTTTCGGTTCTTTTTCTTATGATTAAGTGAAATCTTTCGCCGTATTTTTTATTTAGATTTTCAACTTCTTTTTCTGCACTGTTTATGATTTCCTTGTCGTTAGGCATTAGGGCTAAAGATGCAGGGGTGAGGTCGCACAATGCAAGAAAATCAAGGTTATCAGTTCGATTAGAATAATAAAGCTCCTCAAGTTTTTTTGAAAGGGAAGATGCATCTTTGGCAGATGCCAAGAGCATGGAAACAGTAGCCGTTGTATGCAAATCCCGAGGAATTTGCTTCAAATTCATTTTAGGCAAAGGGATATATTCAGATTTTTTAGAGGAATAAAGGTCGATGAAATATTTCGTAATTTCCCAAATAGGCAAAATCACCGCAACAAAAGCCCACGCATTTTTAAATAAAAGCGCAATAATAAAGGACGCTATAATTGGAATAGAAATCAAAAGAGTTAGATAAGTTTTGAAATCTAAGGCGGTTTCCTTTTCGCTGAAAATAAAATACCCAAAGTGTTTTTCGCTTGTTGAATTAATATATTTTTTAGCAAGCGCACTTTCGGAAATGTTTTTGTTTTTTGCATTTTTTGCAGTTAAAAGCCGATATGTTCTGCGAGTTTCTAAACTCATTTCACGGTAAATCCTGCTTTTCATATAGACGCTTTCAATAGGACAGCACTTCTCTGAAATTGATTGATAATCAAGTGAGGAGGTGTTTGAGAGAAGGTACTGAAGTTTAGAAAAGGCATCGGAGTCGTTAGTTTCTGCTGCTATTCGCATTTTTGAAATTATGCGGATTTTCAATAGATTTTCAATGCTGTCAATGTCAAAATATGAAAATGAATATTGCGATAACTTTTCGCATATTGCCTCAGTGCTTGCGAATTTTTCGGTGTTTTTGCAAGCCTCAAGAATAATATCAGCACAGTTTCTACCGTCGAAGTGGCTTATCTCAGTTTTTGCCTGATAACTTCAAAAGGGCAGAGTGTTCCTTTTCGATAATTTGCGTAGCGAAGATGATGCTTTTTTGCAATCCTTCCGGCTTTTTAAGGTTGCAAGCCTTCTGCCTAGCCGCTAAAAACCACGCTATATCGGGTTTAAGCGAACGAACTAGTGAACGTACAGTTATTTTTTCTACTTTCATAAAATCTTCCTTAATAATTAATAGGCTTTTCAAAAAATATTGCCCTGAAAATTAGATATACAAAAATATTATGGTCTTTAAAGTAGAAGAAAATACATTATAATTATAATAACAGCGGTAAACAACCATTTAATAACTATACTATATTTGTAACTATTGCCTAAATTATCCATGCAAGTTTATCGACAAAACAAGATTTTTGTCAAATTAGTAAAAATTTTCTGAAAAGTATTGTAAAAAAAGGGGGAGGTTATAATTCAGAAAAAATAAGATTATAGAAGGATTATATTTGTGATTGGTGAGAGGAGGAAGATATACTATGTATAAAAGAAAATAGTTATTATAAAAGTGGTTTTAATATGTAAGAAAAGAGGAGTATAAAACGAAAAGTGAAGTAGTAAAATGATGGTAGACACAAAAAAGTGTCTGCCATCATTTTTTGTGGTATAATAGAGAAAAGGAGAGTGAAAGCAATGGGAAGACCAAAAGGCGGAAAGAATAATAGTCATAGCAAAGAGGAAAAGTTGGCACTGGTAAAACGAAATCTAAACGGAGAAAGCCTTCATAGTATTGAGCGTGAAACAGGAATTTACCATTCACAAATTCACAAATGGACAAAACAGTATCTTGATGGTGGTGAGCAAGCACTTGAAAACAAGCGCAAACCAGGTAATCCATTATCAAAGTACACCAGAAAAAAAGAACTCACCCCAATGGAACAACTTGAATACAAGGTTGCTATGCTTGAGCGTGAGTTATTGAAGAAAAACGGAGAAATAGTACGATTAAAAAAATCAATAGAACTGGAAAGGGGCGATGCCAGAAGAAAGTAATTCAACAAATCTATGCATACATTGAACAAGAAAGTGGAAATCATTCAATACAGGAATTATGCGATGTATACGAGGTTTCAAGGGCAGGCTACTACAAGTGGCTGAAACGAAAAGGAACAATCAACAGATATGAGAAAGAGCAGCAGGAACTTGATTATTTCGTTATGGATATTCATTCGCATTACCCATCACAAGGCTATCGTACAATAGCTGATACTCTGCTTAATACATATGGGTGGAAGGTGTCTGATCTTTCTGTATGGAAGTCTATGAAAAGATTAAACATCACAGGATATGTGAGAAAGTCAGCAAATCCTGTTGTTCCCGGTGCTGAACACAACAGATATGCGAACATATTAAACCGACAGTTTTATGCAGACAAGCCAATGCAGAAAGTTGTGACAGATGTGACATACATCAAGCATAGAAACAAGTGGTACTATCTTGCTTGTTACATCGACCTGTTTAACAGAGAAATATTGGACTATGAGTTGGGCGATACATTTGATAACTTTCTTGTTATGAAACCGGCAAAAAGAATCCTTGAAAAAGCAAAGAGTACCGACACCCAACTCCTTTTCCACAGCGACCAGGGCGTACAGTACTCATCAGCAGGTTATTGTAACCTGCTAAAATCATACAACGTTATTCAGAGTATGTCAAGAGCGGGAACGCCAAGAGACAATGCTGTTATCGAGTCTTTCTTTGGAAGATTCAAAGATGTTCTTCGTTGTCACTATCAGTATTGGAATTGTGACGACATTCATAAAGTTGTTGATCAAGCTATTTATTACTTTAATTACATCAAGCCTGTAAGGAGCTTAAACAAAAAACCACCAGTTCAATACAGAATTGAACTGGCAGCTTAATCTTTTTTGTGTCTATTAACTATTGACTACTTCATATAAAACGAAAAGAATAGTTTCTTTATTAATGGCGTTGATACTAAGTATATTTGTCATCATCAATAGTGGTATTAGTGTTAGCGCGATTCGGTAGTTAACGGAGGAGTCTTTTACTTAAAAAATGTTGCGACTGGAAAGTATATGCAGTCAGGTGGGAGCTCGTCAGGTTCAAATATTTATCAAAGTTCCTTTACTGGTAATACAAATCAAAAATTCAAGATTGTTCTTGTAGAAGGTAGTGGAAGTAGTGCATATTATAATATTATTCCTATGGTTAACACCACACTTCGATTAGATATTGCTAATATGTCAACTGCTAATGGAACAAATGTAAAATTGTTTAATATAAGCACAGGTTATCCTAGTGCTCAAAGGTTTAAATTTACAAGCAACGGAGATGGATCCTATAGGATAATACCAAAATGTTGTGCGAATAGCACACCAAATGAGGTGGTTGAAGTAGCGGGACCATATCAGACTAACGGAGCCAATGTACAAATATGGGATTGGGTCGGAGGGTCTGGTCAGAAATGGATATTAGAAAACGCTACAGAAAGTCCATCTACTATGGGATGGCAGTGGACCTTTAGAGGGGCTACGCCATATCTTCATTTATCTCAGAGATATAGTTCAAATCACTTGGGGATTGATAGTAATGCGTCGCGAGGAACCGGTATTTATAGCACTTGTTCTGGTACAGTTATTCCAAATGGGGAATGCTGGGATAACTCGATGGGGTATTATGTTGTGGTTACGGCACATGATACATGTGATGGCGAAACACTCACAGTGCGGTATATGCATATGAAAGAACGATCTTCATTGCGTGTAGGGGATTCTGTAACACAATCAACATTGATCGGATATGTTGGAAACACAGGTACTGTTTATCCTGCGCCGAGTGATGGCAATCCATATGCAGGAACACATTTACATATGGATGTTAATACGCTCAATACACCTTGGGGAAACTATTTAACATTAAGCAATACAATCGATCCAGAAGAATTCTTCCCGAATTCTAATTTCACGTATTAAAGACAAAGGAGGAAAGTCATGAATAAAAATATTTGTTTTTTTATCATAATTGCAATGATTACAGTCTTGACAGCATGTTCTAACACCACGAATACTCCATCAGTTAGCACCCAAACCGAAAATCAAGAGGTCGTAGTTATCGAGCAAATGCCGCCACCGTTTAAAGAAAACACAGGAGGATTTCTTTCTCGTTACTACAACAAATACAACGAAAGATTTTCGACAATTTCGGGGGATTTGCTTGACCTTGTTGGAGAAGAAAAAGCAACAGCATGGATTAATGAATTTGAGCTTTATAATCGTCCAAGAGATGAGGGGAATTTGTACTTTTTCATAACCGAAATGGAAATTCCAAAGGAGAAAATCCCTGAAACAGTTTATTCTTTAGGAGATTACATGTCAGAAAGTGACATTGACGTGATTTATTCTGGAGATATTCAGAAAATAAATGAAACCTTTATAAGTCCCTACTGTATACTTGCAAACGGTGAAATAATCACACCCGAATGGCTTTACACACATTCAAAAGAGGAATATGCGACTGCTGGAATAACGTCAGAACAGCTTAAAGAAAAGTCGGAAATGTACACACTAATCCAATTTACAGATGAGGCGAAAGTTGCTTTTGGAAATAAGCTATCAAGCTTTATAGGTGAGGAAATTTCGCTTGTAGATGAGGCGGATATTTCACCGGTCACAACACCGTTCTCACCAGAAAATGTGAAAACAACTGCACCTCCATCAGAAGAATATCTAAGAGAACACCCAGTAGTAACAACTCACGGAACATAAGAAAAAAAGCGTATTGTCGCCCTAATTTAAGGTGACAATACGCTTTTAATTTATTCGTTAAATCACAAAGTCATTAACAGCATGACGTTTTTCTTCTACAAGGTCTGCAAGAGTGATATTGTCTACAACATCGTTAATAGCAGTGTTTAATTTGCGCCAAACAGAGATAGTTGCGCAACTTGAAGCCCTTTCGCATATATCATTAGAGTCTAGGCAAGCAACGGGAGCAAGACTCCCTTCCATAGTGCGAAGAACCATACCAACGGTAATTTTTTCAGGAGCGATTGCGAGCTTGTACCCGCCCTGAGCGCCACGAACACTATGAACATAACCTGCCCTGCTAAGCTGAGTTATGAGCTGTTCAAGATATTTATCAGAAAGATCTTGCTTTTCGGCGATAACCTTGAGTGGCATTAATCCACTGTTGTAATTTAACGCAAGCTCAACCATTAATCTAAGAGCGTAGCGTCCTTTAGTAGAAATCCTCATTTTAACCTCCATTCTAATTTCAGTTTTTTATTTAAACACTAAAATTATTAGATAAATCAATCATCGAATATATTTTAGCACAACTAGAATAAGAATGCAAGAATTAAAACATATTTTTTCGCTAGGAATACTATTCTAATACCAATTGCCTGTCACCGATGGTGAATTCATAAGGGTTATCATTGATATACAAGGAGTCACCTTTCCATACAACAGCTGGCACATCGTGATTTCTGTACATATAAACACGCTTGTTGTAGCCCTTTGCCCTGAAAATGATAACATCATAATCTTTGTCTAAGTCGTTAGGTTCAACGTAAACTTCGGTTCTTCCCTTAGCGTTGTCATCAACATCGACAACGTAAGCTCTATAAGTTTCACTTCCGGAAATATATGTGGCAATAACTTCATCGTTAGTCTTTTGCAAGGAATAGGTTTATAACAAGCAAATACCCAAGAATACCTACAATGTATAGAAGAAGATATAAAGTGCCGACAATAGTTTTTAGCGTTTCCTTTGCACGTCCAACAAAGAACATAGTAAGAACGACAAGCATTATCGGGATAATCAATGGCAGTTGCCGATAGTTCATTAGCACCATAGGGAACGCAAACAGCGGCATAAACATAGACAGAATACCTGTGATTACTTGCTTTCTAGTGTAAATCATAAGCAGTAAAGCAACAAGTGAAACAACGGAATTAAGCACAATGAATCCGACTTTGTTTACATAGTCAACTCGGTAAAATACTGATAGGTATGAAATCCAAATAATAAGAGCACCGTAGCTCCAGCATAAAATCGAAACAAGGCGTTTGAACCAAACGTTTTTGAAAAAATTAATGAAAGCCATATTAGTAATAAAATCTCCTTCTAAAGAAACTGTACACAAGATGATAGTGTTTTTATAATCTAATTATACCACGAAACCCGATGTTTTACAATATGATATTTGCAATCAAAAATAAAAGTGCCTCTAGTAAAAGAAGCACTTTTTAGTTGCATTAATAGAATTTATTTTTTCTTCTGATGAGCATAATAACCACAAAGGCGATAGCAGCAACAGCGATAACAGCAACAATAATAATTACTATATTTCCGCTTGAACCGGATTCTGTAACAATTTCTTGAGTTACAACGGTAATTTCTGTTTGCTTTTCTTTAGTCGTAGCCCTAGTAGTTACCTCAGGCTCGATGTAGCTGTCGAGGTTTTCGATAAGTTCACCGTTAGCATCGTATATGTAGATATTATCAACGTACATTACAGTGCCAGAGAAAGCAACAGGCATAGGGATTTTAATTCCGAGATATGTATTAGGGTGGTCAGCAGGAATTTCAAGGATTAGCTTGCGCCATCTGTCAGAAATTGTAGTGTTAATATCAGATTGATCCCATTCAGGTTCAGTAGCAAACACCTGCGCAAAAGATGAAGCAGCAGCGTATTCTGAAGTGATGAAGTAGGAAAGGTGAATTTTACAACCTGCGAAAGATTCTAAACCAAGAGCAGAAGCAGGAAGATGAATTCCACCGAAATCGTCAACCATTTCTTCAGTGCAGTTAGCCTTGATTTCTAGGGATGTTCCAGAAACTTTTTTAGATTTAGAGGTAGAGAAACTCATATTAGCATCAATACCTGAACCGAAAACGGCAAAGTCAGTAGTTCTAAGAGCTGTATCGAATGAATAAGTAGGTGGTCTTGTTTCCTCCTCATCAGCAAAAGCCGATATACCAAATACAGAAATAGATAGGACGGTGCTTAAAGTTAAAAGTAAAGCGAGCAGCTTTTTCATGTGGACCTCCATAAGAACAATTTATTGCATTTATATGTTATATATTTTACTATACTTTTGTCTGATTGTCAACAAAACACGGGAAAATCATTGCTGGTAGGTGATAAATAACAAACCTTACTTGTATTGTCAACGTACACTTGTCATATAAGCTAACATCAGCATTCGTTAAAGTCAAACAAACCCTCTAAGTCATATGCGGTACTTTTAATTATTCCCATTTATATAAATGCTATCCCATTTACTTTGTTCAAGGATAACATTTGTTTTTGGTGCGAGTAATGGGAGCTTGAAAGGGTTCAAGTCGCTTTTTCTTATACAAAAAAATCACTTACAAAAAGCTACGCTTTTCATAAGTGATTTTTGGTGCGAGTAATGGGACTTGAACCCATACGTCGAAACACACGCCCCTCAAACGTGCCTGTCTGCCAATTCCAGCACACTCGCATTCGCCAACGGTTATTAATTATACATGATATTCTTCGATTTGTCAATAGTTTTAGAGCAAATCACAAAATAAAGACGAAATATACAAAAAAATGAATTGTTGAAGCTCAATAATAATTAAACATTATCTAATATAGGGAAAATAATCAACCTTTTCCACTTATAAATTGGAAAAGGTTGATTGAAAATATTGTGAATTAGAAGCCGAGTATCTTTTGGAAGTCAGCAGAAATTTTTTCTTCAAGTTCAGCTGCCTCGTCGTGAGTTGAGCCTGTTGTTGTGTAGTAAACCTTGATTTTTGGCTCTGTTCCCGATGGACGAATAATAGCTGTTGCGCCATTTTCAAGAACAAAAGTAAGAACATCAGACTTAGGGAGAGTTAGCTTTGTAACAGCACCGCTCTTAGTGTCAGTAGAAGTGCCTGCAACGTAGTCGGCAAAAGTAGAAACGCTAAATCCGCCGATAGATGCTGGGGTAGCAGTTCTAAGTGATGACATTATTTCCTGCATTCTTTGCATACCTGTTGCGCCCTCACAAGTGAAGCTCTTTTGAGTGTGCAGATAAACGCCGTATTTGTTGTACATATCAGCTCTTGCTTGCAATAGGGAAATGCCTTTAGTGCGGTAGAAAGCAGCCATTTCGCAGATAAGCATAGATGCTACAACAGCGTCCTTATCACGAACATAAGAACCGGAGAGATAACCGTAGCTTTCTTCAAAACCGAAGATATATCTATCTTCTTCACCCTTTTCCTCAAGGAATCCAATTTGCTCACCGATAAACTTAAATCCTGTTAAAACTTCAATGATTTCAACGCCGTAAGCCTTAGCAATAGCACGTGTAATATCAGTAGTAACGATAGTTTTAACTGCAATAGGGTTCTTTGGCATAGTGCCTGTTGCAATTCTTTCGTGGCAGATGTATTCAAGCAGCATAGCTCCAACTTCGTTGCCGGAGAAAAGAACGTATCCGTCATCAGAAGGAACAGCAATACCAACACGGTCAGCGTCAGGGTCAGTAGCTAACAATAGGTCAGGCTTTTCAGTTTCGCAAAGCTCAAGGCCTTTAGCCAGAGCCTCTTTAATTTCAGGGTTAGGGAAAGGGCAAGTAGGGAAGTTGCCGTCAGGCATTTCCTGTTCAGGAACAACAACCACTTCCTGTACACCTATTCTTTTAAGTATTGAACGAACTGGCTTGTTACCAGTACCGTTAAGAGGTGTGTATACAACCTTAAGACCGCTTGAAGCAACTAATTCAGTGTGAATACCTTGTTTAGAAACAGCGTCGAGATAAGCCTCAATAACATCTTCACCGATGAACTTGATTTTCCCACTTGCAACGCCGTCTTCAAAGAAAATCTTCTTAGCTCCGCCGAACATATCTACATCGTTAATTTTGCCGATAACAATTTCAGCAGCCTCAAGAGTGATTTGACATCCATCATCACCGTAAACCTTATAGCCGTTGTACTTAGCAGGGTTATGACTTGCAGTAACAACAATACCAGCATTACATTTTAGCTGTCTAACAGCGAATGAAAGCATAGGAGTAGGCATAAGCTCTGAATAAATATGCACAGTAATTCCGTTTGCAGCAAGAACTGAAGCAGCCTCTTTAGCGAAAACATCGGATTTTATACGGCTGTCATAAGCAATTGCAACGCTAGGATTAGTAAACTCTTGATTTACATAATCAGCAAGACCTTGTGTAGCTCTGCGGATAGTATAGATGTTAAGACGATAAGTTCCGGCGCCAATAACACCTCTTAGACCACCTGTTCCAAAATTCAAGGTCACGGTAGAACCTATCTTTAATCGCATCGTCATCGTTAGCAATTGAGTTAAGTTCGTTTGTAAGGTCAGGGTCTTCAGTAGCCTTTTCGCACCAAAGCGAGTATAAATCTTTTTCAGTTATATTCATATTAAAAAACTCCTTCATATCGTAGAAATTAGTTAGCTATATCATTATATATTTTACATTATATCATATTAATTTGACAATGAGTTAAAACTAAAAAGAAAATTTACAATTTTAATTAAAATTACATTAAAAAGTCTGAAAAATTAGCTGTATTTATTCAATTTTACATACAAAGGATAAATAGATATAAACTGATTGACATTTCAGGGCGTTGATGATATATTTATTCAAGTTATACAACGCTTATGTGTGGTGCTAAGAATTGTTCAAAAAAGCAATTCTTAGATAATAGGGGATCGGGTTTAAATCCTGAACGGTCCTGCCGCCGTAATAGATAGCACAAACTATAAAATGAATTTTTATAGCTCTAGTAAGGTTAATTTCTCCGTTTAGCTTTTTACGCCACTGAAAGAAATTTTGGGAAGGTATGGAGTTTGTGAAGTAACTGTCTTGAGTCGGAAAACCTGCTCATATTTCACAAGGTTATCCTCGTGGTGACTATGCGTTCACAGGATATGAACGATGTAGTTGTGTTAGTTATTAGTTAAAAATAAGGCAGGTAAACCACCTGTCTGTTTTGTGCTGATTAAATTAATACAGCTGCTTTGCTTTTTGCAAGGCAGTTTTTTGTTTGTATAGCACAAAAATTCTATTATAACTCAAGGAGAAAAAATGAAAACCACAAAATTATTAGCACTCATTTCAGTAGCAGCAATGTCATCGGACTTTCGGCGTGTACAACAGGGAATGGCGAACAAAACCACCCTTGAAACCACCCAAACAACCGTTGCTGCTGAAAATGAAAACGCAGCAAACAACACTATTGTAGACCTTAACGGCAACGAAATCGCACTACCCGAACAATTGGACAAGCTTGTATCAATAATGCCATCTAACACAGAGATGCTAGTAGCGCTCGGCTTGGCAGAAAAGATAGTTGCAGCGGATATGTATTCGTATGATGCTGGAGTCAGTTCGGAAATTTGTACAATCGACAGCATGAACATTAACCTAGAATTAATCATTGCCATTGAACCGGACGGTAATTCTAAATGGTATGAGTATGGTGGGGGCAGATGACCCTTATGAGTCGCTCAAAGATGCAGGAATTGCAGAAGTTTACATTCCAGAAGCAAGCTTCGATTGATGATATTAAAAAGCACATTGAATTCTTAGGTGCGTACACTAACACATCTGAAAAATCAGAAGAAATAACTGCGCAAATATGGATAGCAAGATTGCTGAAATAACAGAAAAGCTTCTTAATGTATAAGAAACTCGCATACCTAGAAGTAAGCGCCGCGCCGTGAAGCATACAACAGGCGAGGATACATTTGTAAATGAAATTCTTGAGCTTGCAGGAGCTGAAAACATCTTCGCTGGCAACAGTGGCTGGCTCTCAATTTCAGAGGAGCAAGCGATTGAAAAAATCCTTCCATTATCATTTCAACTGTGGCTTATGAGGGATATTCTTATGAAGAAATCCTCACTGAGCAGGTTGAAGATGTAGATGCAGTAAAGAACGCGAAGTTTATCTAGCAGACGCAAATTCAACTTCACGTGCTTCACATAAGATAGTTGACGGGCTTTATGAGTTAGCAAAAATTCTTCACCCTGAATGTTTCGAGGAATGATATGAAAAAGGTAGTATTAAGCTTAGTAATAAGCCTAGCTGTGATAGTAATTGCAGTTGCAATTGGTAGCGTGTATATCCCATTATCCGAAATAGCTGCAGTAGTATCAAACCAAATATTCGGCACAGCACTCCCTGAGGAGATACGTTCTTCCACAACATCAATAGTAATGAACGTCAGATTACCAAGAGTTCTTTTGGCTTTTTTGGTGGGAGCGGCCTTATCTGCAAGTGGTGCAGTGGTGCAGTCGGTACTTAAAAACCCGCTTGCATCACCCTTTACTTTGGGTGTTTCTTCGGGTGCAGCGTTTGGTGCGGCAATAGTAATTGCAGCGGGAATATCAATCCCTTTGCTTGAAAGCTTTACGCTTGCAGGTTCAGGGTTGGTTTTTGCTGTGCTTACGGTGGTTTTGAGCATTGCGTTCGCCTCAAAAGTCGATAGAAACCTTGAAAGCACAACAATCGTGCTTACGGGTATGGTAATCTCACTTTTCCTAAACGCTGTAATAACAATGGTTGCGTTTATGTCAAAAGAAAAGTACGAAATAATCATGAAGTGGCAAGCAGGAACATTCGCATCTCGTGGTTGGGATAGCGTGAAAATTCTCGCTATTATCCTCGTTGTCGGGGTGGTCGTGTTCTTGATGTATTCAAGGGAACTTGACATACTTACTTTTGGCGATGAGCAGGCATGCTCTCTCGGTGTTAATACTAAAAGAACGAAGTGGATACTTCTCGGTACGGTCGCAGTCTTGACGGGTTGCGCAGTAGCTTTTGCAGGAGTTATTGGCTTTATCGACCTAGTAGCGCCACATGTTGTGAGGAAGCTTTTTTCTTCCAAGCACCGTGTAGTAGTTCCGATGTCAGCACTGTTCGGCGGAGTTTTCATGGTAATAGGTGACTTAGTTGCAAGGAGCGTCTTTTCGCCTTATGAAATGCCGGTTGGGGCAATTACTGCACTAATTGGAGCGCCATTCTTCGCCGTAATCTACTTTAAAAGGAGGAAGCAGGCGTGATTGAGTTAAAAAATGTATCTTGTGGATATAACGGAGCAGATGTAGTTAATGATGTGAGTTTTTCTGTTCCGAACAATACCTGCCTAACAATAGCGGGACCGAACGGTTGTGGAAAAACAACGCTTTTACGTGCTATTTCGGCGATACTTCCGTATAAAGGCAGCACAAAATAGACGGAGAGGAAGTAGGCAAAAATGAAACGAAAAGAGCTTTCGTTAAAAGTATTTTGTTCACGCAGCTTTCCACAGTGTATTTTCCCTATACAGTCTATGAAACAGTGTTTTCGGGCAGGTATTCAAGGAGCAAGGGGACACTTCTTCAAGACGATAAACACGACAGGGAAGTAGCGCTTGCCTGCATAGAAGAAATGGGACTAACAAACTGCAAAGATAAGAAAATCACCGAACTTTCGGGAGGGCAACTGCAAAGAGTATTTTTAGCAAGGACTTTTGCGCAAGAGCCTGACACGATTTTACTTGACGAGCCAACAAACCACCTTGATTTAAAGCACACAATTATGTTGACGGACAAGCTAAAAAAGTGGGCGAGCGAGGGCAACAGGTGTGTAATCGGAGTGTTCCACGACATAAACTTAACCATGCAATTTTCAGATACTGTTATGCTGATGAAGAACGGAGCTTTATCGGCGTTCGGTAGCGCAGAGGAAATTCTAAGAAGTGATATTTTAAATGAAGTATATCAAACAGATGTAAAATCATATATGAAAAACTCACTAGAAAAATGGTCTTGAATTAAAACGAAAAAAGCTACTAAACCATCAAGTTTAGTAGCTTTTTCTAATAGGAAATAGATATGAGTTAATTAAATTGTCCTGCCCTCAAAAGCAACCCTTCTCTTAATGTCGGTCATGATATTATCAAACTGTTCAGGGTTTAGTGATTGAGCACCATCGCAAAGTGCCTTAGCAGGATTGTTATGAACTTCAATCATAAGACCGTCAGCACCGACAGCGATAGCAGCCTTTGACATTGGCTCAACCATCCATGATATGCCTGTTGCATGACTAGGGTCAACAATAACCGGCAAGTGGGAAAGACTTTTTAGAATTGGAATAGCTGAAAGGTCAAGCGTGTTTCTTGTTGCAGTTTCAAAGGTACGAATACCTCTTTCGCAGAAGATAACATTTTCATTTCCACCAGCCATTATATATTCAGCAGACATGATGAATTCTTCAATAGTATTAGCAAGACCACGCTTTAGAAGAATAGGCTTGTTGCACTTTCCGAGTTCTTTTAAAAGGTCGAAGTTCTGCATATTTCTTGCACCGACTTGAATAACATCAACATCGGCAAAAAGGTCAAGGTGATTAACATTCATAATTTCAGTAACAATAGGCAGCCCAGTTTCTTTTTTCGCTAAAAGAAGAAGCTTTAGTCCGTCTGCATGAAGTCCTTGGAAAGCGTAAGGGGAAGTTCTAGGCTTAAAAGCACCGCCACGCAAAAGAGTAGCTCCGCTTTGTTTTACGCTCTTTGCAACTTCAATAATTTGTTCCTCGCTCTCAACCGAACAAGGACCGGCAATAACGTTGAAAGTATCTTCGCCGATTTTAGCGTTACCAACAGTAACAGTGGTGTTTTCGGGGTGAAGTTTACGGTTTGCAGCCTTGTAAGGTTCGGAAATTCTAGTAACCTTTTCAACAATATCAATCGCCGAAATAATATCAATCGGCAAAGCTGAAGTGTCACCGATAAGACCGATAATAGTATGCGCTTTACCCTCGCTTACATGAGTAGCAAGCCCCTTGCCGTGAAGCATTTCAATAAGGCTGGTTACTTTTTCCTTTGCTGGGTTTTGTTTTAATAATAAAATCATTTTAATTACCTCTTTCAATATTTAGTTTAATAGTCATGATATAGAAAAGCCGACAAAGCGTTACCACTTCGTCGGCTAAGAATGCACTTAATCAACTCATTTAGTAACATGGAAATTACACGCACTGTAATAATAGTACGCAAAGCTATAATATTTTCTAAATGCAGAGTTGTTAAACATAGTCATTCCCCTTTAGCGATTTCAAGCTTTTTGTGCTTTTATGTGTTAAAGTATACACCTGTTTTTTTGATTTGTCAATAGTTTTATAAAATATTTTTTGAGGTTAAAAAATATAGATATTCACATAAAAAACATTGACTATTTGTTTTAGATATTGTACAATATATAGAGTGCAAAACAGATGAAGCACGCAACATGATGTGATACAAGCGGAGGAATGAATTATGCGTTGTCCTTTTTGCAGTTTTGAAGATACAAAAGTAGTAGACTCCCGCCCGGTTGAGGGGAAGAAGCGCCGCCGTCGTGAATGTACAAACTGCGGTAAGCGTTTTACCACCTATGAATCAATAGAAAAACCACTACTAATGGTAGCTAAAAAAGACGGAACATTTGAACCATTTGACAGGAACAAGCTTATTTCAGGTGTAGTTTCTGCAATAAAGAAGCGTCCTATCGGTGTTGAAAAAGTCAACGAAATTGTAGATGAAATTGAAAATCACTACGCAAACAAAATGCAAACTCAAGTTACCACTTCCGAAATCGGAGATATGGTTCTTGCACTTTTGAAAGAAATTGACTTAGTTGCATATGTGCGTTTTGCAAGTGTAAATAAGAACTTCACCGACGTTGAGAGTTTTATTAGCATAATATCGGAATCCCGGCGAAAACACTTAAACAAAATGAGCTATCTTTTATATAAAAGATAGCTCATTTTTTATAAATTCATTAATTGTCCGAAGAAATTGCTAACATTACTCTTTCCATATCCGCCGAACATAACCTTTTGCAGCTTTTGAGATTTGCTCGCAGATGCAAGTGCAGAGTATTCAAGGAGAATTTGCTTTTTCTCCTCGTTAAGTCCGGACGTGTAAGTTTCAAGAAAAGCCGCTGCCTGCCAATAACTCTGATTATTCGCAAGCTTCAAGTCACTTCTGTTAGAGCCGGCTTTCATGAAGTGGATAGAGTTGTTTTCCAAAGCTCTGCAACTACAAAGCTTTTCATTCATATAATCAGTTTTACCAAAACACGCAGCCACAAGAGCTACCCACCAGTCGTGAGAAACAGCACGGTCAGGAATTTTCTTCACAAGAGGGAGAAGTTTTGAGTTAAACATAATAGAGCCGCTGATTACGTTGTTTTGAACAACGAGTTTTTTGAAGTTTGTTGACTTGGCTGAAAATCCTGCATAGGATGAGATGGATTTTGAAATCTCTTTCCCTTCATCGTTAATAACCGACATATCACTATGCACCAGAATAGGCGTATTTTTGCCCTTTCTAGCTTCCAAAGTCCTCATTTCAGCAAGCATTTTGGAGATTTTATTCTTTTCCCAAATTCCATCTTGATCGCAGAACATTATGTAGTCGCCCTTAGCCTGCTTTATTAGTGCAGAAAACATTTTTTTAGCAGAGTGGCTTTTTGAAGGAGCGTTATATATTTGGATTTTCTTTGGATTTGCAGAAGCGTATTCTTTAATTACCGAAAGTGTTGTATCTTCAGAATTTCCATCGCAGATGGTAATTATAAAATCTGAATGGTCTTGAGCAAGTATAGAATTAAGTTGTTTTGCAAGATATTTTCCTGCGTTATAAGTAGCTAATAGAATTTCGATCATAAAAATACCTCCATTTTAGTTTTTGTTAGTTGTTAGTATTGAAAAATATGTGTATATGGAGTAAAAACTCTTATAGTAATATGATATTCTTCCAATATTAACGTAATGTGAACTAACCAATTTATTGTGGGTGTCAAAATCACAGTTTTTCAATCCAAATTTAGTGCAAAAATACTAGTCCGCAAAGAAAAAGTGATTGGATAATTATATGTCTTTGTGGTTGCAAAAAATGAGAGAAAGTGCTAAAATCATATATATAGTTTTAAACAGTTGAAAGGAATATATTTTATGAAATATTTAGTGTTGCTTTGTGACGGAATGGCTGATTATCCCGTTGCTGAATTAGGGGATAAAACTCCGATGCAGGTGTCTAACACCCCAAATATGGAGAAGCTTGCAAAAACAGCAGAGGTAGGGCTCGTAAAAACTGTTGCAGACGGTCTAAAACCTGGCAGTGACGTTGCAAATCTTTCCGTTTTAGGATACGATCCTAAAGTCTATTACACAGGACGTTCTCCGCTTGAAGCAGGGAGCATTGGCATTGATATGAAGCAAACAGACGTATCATTCCGTTGCAATCTGGTAACTCTTTCTGATGAGGAAAATTATGCAGATAAGACTATAATAGACTATTGTGCAGATGACATTTCAACAGAAGAAGCGAAGGTTCTCATAGATTTTCTGGGTGAACATTTTAATGATGAGGAGTTCAAACTTTACAGTGGCGTGGCATACCGTCATTGTCTTATTTGGGATAACGGAACACTTGACGTTGGTTCGCTTACACCTCCTCATGATATTACAGGCAAACCAATTAAGGAATACATACCAAGCGCACCTAACGCAAAAAAGCTTTACGAAATGATGGTTAAATCCTACGAACTTCTCAAAGACCACCCGATAAATAAAGCAAGAATTGAAGCAGGCAAACTCCCTGCAAATTCAATGTGGCTATGGGGTGAGGGAGTAAGAGCAGAGCTTACTCATTTTGATGAGAAATACGGACTTAAAGCATCTATGATTTCAGCCGTTGACTTGCTGAAGGGGATTGGCAAATTCTCAGCAATGAGCGTAGTTGAGGTTGAGGGTGCTACCGGATATATGGACACTAATTTTGAGGGCAAGGCACAGGCTGCTATTGATGAATTTGCAAGAGGACAAGAGCTTGTATATGTTCATGTTGAAGCTCCTGACGAATGCGGACATCGTGAGAAGTTTCAAACAAAGTTAAGTCCTTGAAATAATCGACCAAAAGATACTTGCGCCGATACTTGAAGCGCTTGAACAATATGATGACTACAAGGTTATAATCCTACCTGACCACGCAACACCACTTGCCTTAAAGACACACACAAACGATCCAGTACCATACTTGATTTATAAGAAATCTCAAGAATTTGCTGGCGCAAAGACTTTCTCAGAAGAGGGCGCAAAGCAAACAGGCGTATTTATTGCTGACGGATTTACTATTATGAAGCACTTTATTGAATTATAAAAAGCAAAAAGCTTCCGAGTTAAAATCGGAAGCTTTTTGGCTTTGTGAAAGAGTAAAAAACGTTATTCAAAGAGTGGGGTTTTGTCAAATTTCTTCTTTAGTTTTTGCAATGCTTTTTTCTCTATTCTTGAAACATACGAGCGTGAAATATTAAGCTTTTTTGCAACCTCTTTTTGAGTGAGCGGTTTATGTCCAAAAAGACCGTAACGTTCAGTAATTATGGTGATTTCACGTTCGTCAAGGCTTGCGCTGATGAATTTGTATAACTGTTGGGATTTAATTCTGAGATCAATTTCTTCAATACTGCAAGTGTTATCTGAAATCAAGTCCATAATTGTGAGCTGATTGCCGTCTTTATCGGTGTCAATCGGTGAGTCGATATATATATCATCTGCGCTTTTTTTACTTGAACGGAAGTTCATTAATATTTCGTTTTCAATACATCTGCAAGCATAGGTGGCAAAACGGATATTCTTAGAGCAGTCAAATGTGCCCACAGCCTTAATTAGACCGATTGTTCCGATTGAAATTAAGTCCTCTTGTTCTGCGCTTGAGGCACAGTATTTTTTTACAATGTGTGCTACAAGACGTAAATTATGCTCAATCAGTTTGTTTTTAGCAGAAGTATCTCCGCTTGCTAAAAGCTCAAAATAATATTTTTCGTCCTTTGCAGAAAGAGGTTTAGGAAAAACGCTGTTAGTTTCAAGGTGCAGAGCAAGATAAAGAAGATTTTGTAGAGCAAGCTGAATTAATTGGTTAAACATTGTTAATCACTCCTCAAAAGAGAATATGAAAAACAGCAAGTACAATATGCAAAGAAACCTAAAACTTTAGCGGGAATTCGCTAAACTAATTAGTTGCGCAAAAAGTTTCGCAGTTTGTTGCGCAAAATGATAGGTTTTCTGTAAAAAAATATAAATTTTTAATGATAGTATTGTATAAAAAATATCTTGAAAAGTACAAAGGAATTATATATAATAAATAGTACAAACATAAAATTAGGAGGACATTTACAAATGAAAAAGTTAATATCTATGATTGCAGCGCTCGCTCTAGCAGTTACTGCAACAGTTACATCATTCGCTGCTACACCTGGCAATATTGAAGATTGGGGCTGCGACATCACTAGTTTCTTTGCAGCAGACAACACAGAAACTGTTCTTACAGTAGTTTACCAGAACTCAAAAACTGATCCTGAAGGCAACAACATTGGCTTTAAGATTAACCAAGTTGACTGGGAAGACAGCAATGCAGTTTACCCATTCTTTGCTGCTGACGGAACAGACGGCGAAATTACATTCACAATCACAAGAGATGAACTTCTCAAGGCTGCTGAAGAAAGCTTTGGCAAGGAACTCGGCGATATTCTTTGGGCTGACGTAAGACCTGCTGACAACAGCGGCGCAAAGGTTATTAGCGTAAAGTATTCTGCACCGGAAGCTGAAACAACAGCAGCTGAAACAGAGGCAGAAACAACAGCAGCTGAAACAGAGGCAGAAACAACAGCAGCTGGAACAGAGGCAGAAACAACAGCAGCAGAAACTGAAGCAGCTCCAGCTGAAACAACAGTTGCTGAAACTGAAGCAACAGTTGCTATATCTGCAGCTCCAGCAGAGACTTCCTTACTCCTTCAACAGGTAACGCAGGCGCAGGCGTTGTTGCAATCGTTGCTCTAGCAGCCGCAGCACTAGCAGTTACTTCAAAGAAGAAATAAGCTATAATTACGAGTGACCTTCATTAGAATAGAAAAAGGTAATGGAGTTTTTAAAAACTCAAACCTTTTTTCATTTTTAATTTCATTTCAAATTCAATAGTAATATAGAAGATACCATCTTGATATTGTGAGGAGATATTACCGTTCATCAAATTAACAAAACGCTTTTGCAATTGAGAGTCCAAGTCCGGTAGCTTTCTTTGTGCGAGATGTGTCTGAGGTGTAAAATCTATCGAAGATTTTGTCAATATCATCTTTTGAAATGGCGTCGGTGTGGTTTGCAAAGGTTATACAACACTTGTTGCCTTTTTGCTCCGACTTGGACCAGAGAATGCGCTGTTTCCATATCGAAGTGCATTACTAATAATATTCTCAACCACACGATTAATCGCATCAATATCTAGCATGATATTACAAGCTGAGTCAGAATTTCAAGTACAGGTTCAATATCCCTGCTAATAAAATCGTCGTAAAATAGAGAAATCTTATCCCTTAGCACATTGTTTATGTTGACGCTTTGCATATCCAAAGAGTACTCGCTACCCTCAATTCGAGCAAATTCAAATAGCTGATCAAGCATCTTTCTAACTGAAGTAATTCTTGCGCTAACGGTGTTAGAATACTTTGATTTTGTCTCAGGTGAAATATCAGAGGAATTAATCATTTGAACATATCCAATAGCAGAAGTAAGAGGCGTTCTTAAGCACGAGAATGCTATAATGCCTTCTTTAAAAGCCTTATCAGAGGCAGCAGTTTTTATTTTTAAAAGCCTTTTGTTCAGCGATTAAGTGGTTAATAGATATACACAGCTCAGTAGTTTCGCGGAATGGAGCTGTAGAGGTTAAAGAATAGTTGGTGTCATTATCTTCGCTATAAAAGTAATTTGCTGAGCTATATTTTTAAGTTGGCTTATATAGATGGAGAGTTATTGCAAGGGAAATCGCAGCTATTGTAGCGACGACTGCAATTAAGATTAAGATAGGCATAATTATGACCTCCAGGTTATGGGTGTTGAAAAACTAATTTCTTAGTTAATATCTGTTTTTCTGAATGATAGACAACCTATAAGTGTAGGCAACACAATGTACGCCGAAGTGAGTAAAATCATATGCAGAACGTCTTCCGTGCCTTGTTTATATGCTGCAAAGGCAGGCGATATTGAAGCAATCCAGAAATTAGAAAAGTCAAAACGTCCCATTGAGAATGTATTTAACACTTCGTTAATAAGTATTCCTGAAAAACAAGGAAGCATATGCAAACTGCAATAGTACCACCGTTGTTTTTGAGTAAGAATGAAACCATAGTTATAACGAGCAGATTGAAATGTGCACAAGCAATATAGCTATTGAGGATTGCAGGATCTGCCATATTGAAACGCCCCCGAAAGCAAAACCCGAAAATAATACCTGTAGTGCCGTTGCAAGCATAGCGGCTAAAACAAAGATAACGCTTGCAATTGATGAAGTGATGAATTTTGAGAGGTAGATTTTTGTTCTGCTGTATCCTTTAGAGATAGCATTTTGAACTGTTGCAGAAGAAAAATTCACTGGTAATGAAGATGAAACTAAATATCGACATTATAATACCTAAAAATTGCGTTGATTGAAGAAAATTGAATAGGTTTTTAGGCCCTCTCATGCTCTCACGAATAAAATCTATATCGAAATCTAATCCTTCAAACGCTTCTAAAGCACTATCATTAACGGTGCCATAGCCAACTTGGAAACCTGTTGCAAATGAACTTGATAGTGCTGAACTAGGGTCAGAGAAATCTGGTGCACCCATGAATTGCTCTAAAATATCAATGGATAAGTTTATAAATATTGTGCCTAATAAGCACACAGCAACGATAACGATAAGGCACACCTTAAAGGTTGTTGAATGCTTGAGTTTATATAAGTCAGAACGTAAAAGATTAATCATAATTATAACCATGTTTCCCAAGAGGGGAACATTCCTTTCTTATAATGTTTTAAAGAATTATCCGTCAACCTTTGCCGTTTCAATATGCGGCATGGAGGAATTCATTTGTTCCATAAAATACATTTCGAGATCTTGTCCCGTCACGAACAAAGACTCTATATTCACCCCGTTTTTAACAAGTTCAGAGTTCACGTATCCTGCATTATTAATATGATCAAACAATCGAATTACGTTATGTGGAAGAACGTCATAGTTTGTTGTTCCGAGAATAGTTTCAAGAATAATGCTTGCTTTCTTAACATCATCAACAACTATTTTTAGACAGCATCTGCAAGCTTGATTAAGCTCATCTGTTGTAAATTCATTAATCAGAATACCGTTGTTAATAATACCGTAGCGAGTAGCCATTTTTGAAAGCTCACCAAGAATATGACTTGAAATTAGTACAGTAATGCCTTGCTCACGGTTAAGCTTGAGGATAAGCTCACGTATTTCTTTAATACCCGTTGGGTCAAGTCCGTTAATTGGTTCGTCAAGAATAAGAAAATCAGGATCGCCAAGTAGCGCAATTGCAATGCCTAGACGCTGCTTCATACCGAGCGAGAAGTTTCTGGCTTTTTTGTTGCCGGTTGTAGAAAGCCCAACGATGCTTAACATATAGTCTACAACCTTGAGGTCGATAATTCCATAAAGTTTACAGTAAAGTTCAAGATTTTGCTTTGCGCTAAGATTACCATGTATAGACGGATATTCAACGATAGTACCCATTCTTCGCCTGTTAAACTCCAAATCGTCACTGCCGAAAAGTTTTATAGTGCCTTTAGTGGGTGAAATAAGTCCGGCTACTGTCTTTATAAGTGTAGTTTTTCCGGCACCGTTACGCCCGATAAGCCCATAAATATCACCACGATGAACATTAATGCTTACGTTGTCTATTGCAAATTTCCTGCCGAATTTTTTTGATAATCCAAAGGTCTGTAATATGTAATCCATTTTCATATCTCCTTTTATATAAATTTAAGGGTATAATTCTCCCATTAGTATGCTATGGTATCATTTTAGAGGTATAGGTTTTATAAAGCATTAAAAAAGTATAAAGAAAGTATAAAGATTATAAATTAAAAAATACGATAAATATCTTTTAAGGTTGTAATTCTTTTGGGAATATGGT
>JAXGPS010000016.1:0-32850 GCA_040766825.1 Oscillospiraceae bacterium | reverse complement strand
ATGAAATCAAGTTTTTGGTATCTGATATTAGTGAGAAGTGGAATACATACAATTATTTTTTCCCAGTACCAATTAAAGATGATAAATATCCATATATAGCAAGAGCAACGATGTGTTATTTCCCTATTTGCAATAGAACTCAGGGTGTAGATTATACAAATACTGAGTTGAATCTTCATTTTGGAAGAATTAAAGATAATGGTGAAATGAATGAAATAAATAATGATAAGCAGAATCAAAACGAATCTTTAAATACTGAAAAAAGCTATTTACTCGAAGGCGAAGCAAGGAAGATATTTAGGAAATGGGATAATGTCAAGTATGTTGCTGAAAGGCTTAAAGATAGAATGGTGGCTAAAAAGTCATATAGCAACAAAAATTGGGGCATGGAAATTAAAACCAACAACAGATTAGATCCTAGCGATGGTGTAGGAATTCGGTTCGGTGTTGTTGTTACACTAAAAGAAATTCATGGAGTCAATAGGATTGATGAATTTGTTAGAAACTGCACATTAAATGGGTGGTTGGTTAAGGAAATTGACATTAAGAATAGAATTGATCTTAACAGCAAAGTTAATGAAGATATTGAATTCAATTAGTAATGTCATAGAAATTATATTTTATATAAAAATAGAATAAAATAAAATAAAAGAAAAAGTCTTGTGAGACGGTAATCTCGACAAGACTTTTGAGAAACAATAATAAAAGTTAAAGTATTATTATTTCAGTGACATTTAATATGATACCACTTTTATGATCAAAGGTCAATGTTTCTTGCAAATTTTGATTGAGATGGATGTGAAGTTTGAAGATCATGCTCTTGAATTTTATTTTTATATAGACAAAATTTATGGCGCAAACGCGCAGAAAGAGGTATTATTATGCCAAATTACATTATTAACAAAAACAAGGATAGTAATGGATTCAACGAAGTTCACACAACATCATGTAAATATTTGCCAGATGACCATAATCAAGTACAGCTTGGTTATCACGCAGATGAAAAAAATGCTGTTACATATGCTAAAAGTTATGGATGGAAAAATGCGGACGGTTGCTATTATTGTTGTCCAAAAGCACATAAAGCATAAAATGGGAGGAGAACAGTTATCGATAAAAATCAACATGTAATTCTTCATCCAAATGGTGAATGGAAACTAAATGAGGCGCGAGAAAAAAGCACAGTGCTTTTTGGAGGTGTTTAGGTGACACATAAATATTATGATGTGCGAAGAAGCATTTATGAAGAAAAGGACTTGAAATCATATAGAAGTTTCAGTGAGATGAAAAAACTTTTTAAACCATCTTATTTGATTATGATGTTAATCACAATTTTGTCGTTAATTGCATCAATTGTACTGTTTTTCATTAATGTTAATTTTGTGCTGATTCCAATGTTGCTCATAGTAGGTTGTGCAATTGTAACGGATTTATTTAGAGAGGATTCACTTTATTATTCCGAAGCCCGAAAAGAAGAAATTGAGAATAACAATATGCAGTATAATAAATATATTGAAAAACTTTCGGGAATCCTTAGGCAACATAGAATTGATAATACAGAGAAATTGAGCAGGTTGAAGAATGAATGTATTGCGAGGATTGAAGGTCCAAAAACCAAATACTCAAATATCAATTCTAAGATATATGATTTGCTCATTGGAGTTCCATTGGGAGCACTTATTGCAAGTGCAATGTATGCTGATAAGGATTCTGCAATTGTTAGAATAGTTGCATTAATCTTTTTCGGAATTTTTATTCTTGGGATTGTACATGTAGTAAAGTTTATTAGTTTTTATATTGATTGTATTTATAAAGATAAATACTTGCTAAAGGTAATAAGAGAACTCGAGTATTATGGTGAGGAAATTTTTAAAGAGGCTAAATCGAATCAAGATGATTAACCTTTAAAAATTATTAATGTAGCCCCGTGAAATAGCCACTTAATAAGAACATCTATTTTTATGGCGCAAGCTTAAGGCAAGTCCCCCCTTATTGAATAAACAACGCCAAGCAAATAAAACATTTGCTTGGCGTTTGTGCTAGTTAATTAAGTTGAGTTAGGGAAGATGGAGTTTATCTCAATTAGTATATATTCTTAGATTTAGCAGCATTGAAACGTTGGGTGAATAAATCAAGTCTTACTCTATCTTCATTTGCCATTCTTTCGTAGAATTCACATTTATTCTTTAGGTAGAGCATTTCAAACTCTATTGCTTTTAGAATACCGCTTTCTAAGCGCTTTTCATTATTGTCCATTGAGAAAACTAATGTGTGTTTCAAAGCGATCCAAAATACCGGCCGTTTAGCTAAGAAAGGCACTGCAATAAGGAGAAGCCTGCCCCCCATGTTAATAAGTCTTTTCAAGTGGCAAAATAACATACTTTTCAAAAACCTTTTCACCGTTTATCTCAGAACGAGGCAATCCCATTGAACCTGATAAATCTGTTCGTCCACAGCACGGTTCAAGGGAAAACCTCGCTCTGCATCTAAGTAAAAAATAGAGTCGAAATTTTCGCACAAGTTATTGTTTTCCACATTTATTATCCAGTCAATTTGGTCAACATCATCGCCGTATACTTTTTTAGCAGCATTAACGAATTTAGACATAGCAAATTTAGTTTCAATCATCGGAGCCATTATTCCAGATGCACCTAAAAGTATGCACTGATCCAAGTCACGAACTGCTTCACAGCCTCCTCGATTTTAATGCACAAAAATATTGTTCATATCTGCTCTATATACAATTTCGTTTAATTTAACTAACTCCGTCAGTTCTGCTGCCCTCTGCTTCAAATTCGGCTTTAATTGCCAATACACCATGATTTTGTTTTAAATCTTTGAGTAGTTCGAGCATTCTAGTTTCGTTCTTATTCATAGTTACACACTTCCTTCTTTTCGATATATATTGTCCTTTATATTCAGCCTCTAAATGGATTACATCCTAACATTTAAAACGATAGTGCCGTCTGGGTTTACCTTGCTGGATAACTTAGGTTCAAAGAATTGCGCCTTGTCCACAATAACCTCGCAGATGCATGGACCATCAGTGTTTAATGCAGTTAATATTTTCTCGTCTAATGATGATAGCGAGTCAATTTTAAAATATTTAATTCCATATGCAAAGGCAAGTTTTTCTGCCGATGGGAAACTAATCCCGCTTGTGCTGCTTACACCATTAAAGTTTGAATTAAAAATATTAGTTTGAGTTTGCCTGATTGAATGGTAACCGTCATTGTTAAGCAAAAAGATTTTTATATTTAGCTGATGATATAACCGTCTGAAGTTCTTTGTAAATTCATTTGAATACTGCCATCACCTTCTTGCATTATACGTTTATCTTTAAGCATTGTAGCTACGCCGATTGCTAGAGGGCAAACTCGTATCCTATACTTGCACAACCTGAATTTCCAAAACGTTGACCTTTACCCTTCATTACTTGGAAAGAACAAACACAAGCACTTCCAAGTTACTAAATAACAGTGTTTCTGCTTTAAATTAGATCAAAAATACGTAATAATAGAGTCTGTTTCAGTATGACTCTAAAACAACAGGATATTTTGTATCTGTTTACGACTAAATCAAGCCATTCTTTGTCCATTGACAATGTGCTTGCTGAAAATATCCTTCTAAAAGAAATTAGTCCTTTACATCAGCGTGAATTGGCAAAATCCGCAGATAGAGTTTGCATAGTTCCGCTTTATCAATATCGACATATGCTAAATAGGCATTTTAGCAAAGCGGCTTATCTGTAGCTTACCTGCCTTGGGTGACAACCAAGAGAAAGCACAAAATCACAGTTTTGTACAACAAAATTTCACTGCCTCCTGTGTACCCATTATACCCGTCTGCCGCAATATAAAGGATGCTCGTCCCAAATAATATCGTGAGAATTCCATGGAGTTACAACAGGAATGCCGAGTTTATCAATTAATTCTATGAATTGCTTATGTGCGCCGGAAAGACGTATACCGTTACCAGCATAAATTATTGGACAATGTGCATTTCGCAATTTCTCGATTAGCAAATCAATATCGGACTCTTTTAAAACGGGAGGCATTTCTTCAATAGATGGAGTGTAGGAAATCAGATCGTCTGTTTCTATCATCGCTCCTTGAACATTTAGGGGAATATCCAGCCAACATGGGCCGGGACGTCCGCTTTTAGCCAAGAAAAGAGCCTTCTCTAAAGAATACTTTATCATTTTAGGGTCAATTACCATTTCGCTGTATTTTGTCATGGTCTTTACAGTGTCAACAATGTTAAATTCCTGATCCCCTAAAGGTCTTTAAAGGTAAATCAGTAGAACTTACCGTTGTAGAAAACTTCACCTGCCCACTGATAATTAGCATAGGAATGGAGTCAAGCCAACCCCCAACAACGCCAGTTAATGCATTCGTTCCAAGCCGGGGCCAGTTGTGACACAAACAGCAGCGATCTTATTTTCTGGATACGTATAACCTTCAGCGGCGATTGCACAACCGTCAATCTTTATTATTTCCAAAGCATCGTTAAGGTGCATAATCTTCAACAACGCTGGAAAATCTGTTATTCCGTGATTTAGAAATCTGCAACATAATCAACAGTCAACCTAATTTTCTATATAAACTCTCCCAAAAAACTATTTAGTACTTGTTTATACTACCTTTAAATCATAAGATTGTCAACGAAATACTAGCTATATGTTGTGTGTATATTTTGTAAACTATAGGAGAATGTATTTTTATATTACAAAGAAAGAAATACCCCAAAATTTATTCGGAAATGACTGCTTTAATTTAGTATGAGATTATAACGGGTTGAACCTGCTTCCATCAAGTGCAGACTCAATTGTTTTTGCAATGGAGGAGTAATCAGCAACTATGGAAGTAGGCTTATTTGCAGGATCGTCCTGGGTTCATGTATACAGGAACAAAGTAGAAACCATGAGACAATTTTCAAGCATACCATATTTTTAGCAGAGTCGTAAGAGACCATTTGTGGTAGAAACCGCAAGAAAACAACATGGTCGGTGGTTTCGTGAGATTTAAATCCGCCCATATTACCGGTGTATCGGTAATTCGTCATAACTTTGCAAGTGTATTCCGGTGCATGGCGCAACCGCAAGTGTCGAACATCTTCTTAGGCCAATAGGCTCGGCATCTTCAATTGTTAGTATTGCTTTATTTTGACAGATTTCTTCGATTTTTCGAGGTTATCCGCCGCCTCCTCCTAGGAAGCGTGAGTCATAGAGGCGCGTTGAACGACATTGTCGGAAAATTTCCGCTCCTGATTTGACTAGATTTTTTGCTCACTCAAAAAGCTTTAAAATGTGAAATAGGATCCGCACATTGCAAATCCTATTTTTTTGCCTTTAATTCCATATTATTAATTCCCTCCTCTGAAAAGAATGTTGCGAATAGTGTGTCTAAACAATTATTCCAGCGCTTACAGGTGCGACTTTTCCGGGAGGGATAATGCCTTGATGATTTTATCTAAGTTCTTTGCAGTTGTATCAAAATCAACTCCGCCCGGCTTTACGATCAATCGCCAACAATTAACAGTATTTCCTTTTATCAAGAACAAACAGAGGGTATAGTGTTAATTATCAAATATATTCCGAAATAGTTACAATTTCGGATATATGTATCGCCTTACATCCGAAAATTCTCGCCCATGCAAGATCATGCTGTTTTCTGCGGTAATTGTAACATCAGCACCAAGACCAAGCAGAGGCTTAATCAAAAGCCTTTGTTATCCTGCCCATTCCGGTGATTAGGACTTTTGTCCGTAAATTGTAGTAGGCAGTTCCTCTAAAGCTAGCTGAATTGCACTTCGTAGTAGGAACTGCGTTCATTTGTACATTTCTTCACGCTGAAATAATCAATGACGTTTATATTCAAGGACTTAAAATATATTTAATGCTTTGCCATTTTACCACCGAAGACATTTCCGCCAGCTTTAATAACAGCATATCAGTAAGACTGCGAGTGTAATTTGGCATAGTCCGAACGAGTTTTACAGTTACACCATCGTCCGAGGCATGGAGCAGAGAGCACCAAGAACAATAACATTTGAAGATATTAGTTTTTATCCAATCCAATTGTATACATATTTATATTGGCATTCGTGGCAAGACTTTCGGCAAGATAAACTTGACGGAGGTCACCTCCGACAACAAGAAACGCAATTTGTTTATTCATAAAGGATTCACCTCATTCATATTCGTTGATTAGCTTTATACAATAGTATATGTTGAATATAAATATCAGTGAATGACAATTTTGGAGTATATTATCGTTAGATGATGGAAATCATTATATTAGGGACAAGGTTAAACGTTTAATATGCTGATTTTATTCATTTATATTAATTAATTAAAATAAATAACTTAGTTTCTGCAAACATATAAGGAGGTTATTAAGTTTTAATCGGATACATTTTGTTAAATCTACCGATTGTAATATTAAATTTTATTTATATTATATAATATCAGTATTGAGAAATGTAGTGCTTTATTTGGAAGCGTTGCCGATTAGTTTCGGCAGAAGGGGGAATGTTATGCTAGATTTTAGTAATAAAGAGCAACTAAAAAAAGTTCTTGTAGAAACCTTGCAAAACGAGTACGGTGTTATTCGGCACGATGCGTCTGACAAGCAAATTTACAATGCACTATCCTCCGTAGTTGTTAAGCATCTAAAGGATAAGAGAAGACGTTTTATAACAAATGTTCATTCACAGGGAAAGAAACAGGTTTACTACCTATCAATGGAATTCCTTATGGGACGTTCATTAAAGACTTCCTTATATAACCTTGAGATTGTAGACACGGTTACATCTGTCCTTAAAGATTTTGACATTAATATTGATAAGATTTATAACGAAGAGCCTGACGCAGGTCTTGGAAACGGCGGTCTAGGCAGACTTGCTGCTTGTTATCTTGACGGATGTGCTACACAAGCGTATCCTGTTACAGGATATTCTATCTGCTATGAGTACGGAATTTTCAAGCAGAAGATGGAAGAAGGCTGGCAGACAGAACTTCCTGACAACTGGCTGCCGGGCGGAGGAGTTTGGCTTGTTCAGCGTCCTGATAAGGCTATTGATGTTCGTTTTGAGGGTGAGCTTCATGAATATTGGGATAACCAATATCACCACATCTCACACGTTAACTACAACGTAGTAAGAGCCGTACCTTGCGATATGTACGTTTCCGGATTTAACAGCGAGGGCGTTTCGCTGCTCAGACTTTGGCAGGCAAAGAGTCCTAGTTTTGACATGGCTATGTTTAATCAAGGTGATTACTCTAAGGCAATGGCTCAAAACAATGTAGCTCAAGCTATTTCAAAAGTTCTTTACCCTAACGATAATCATCTCGAAGGTAAGTCATTGCGTCTAAGACAGCAATATTTCCTTTGTGCTGCATCCATCGGCGACATTGTTGAGCATCACATGGCAGTTTACGGAACACTTGACAATCTCCATGAAAAGGTTGCAATTCAAATTAACGATACTCACCCTACAATGGCAATTCCTGAATTGATGAGAATTCTTCTTGATGATTGCGGGTATTCATGGGCAAAGTCTTGGCATATTGTTTCTAACACATTTGCATATACGAACCATACAGTTATGGCTGAAGCACTTGAAAAGTGGGATCTTAACCTTGTTAAGCAGATTATTCCTAGAATTTTCTCTATCATAGTTGAAATCAACAACCGTTATTGCGCAGACCTTACTGAAAGAGGATATGATTCTCAAAAGACAACATCAATGTCTATCATTCAGAACAACCAAATTCACATGGCAAAGCTTTGTGTAGTTGCTGCACATAGCGTAAACGGCGTTTCAAAACTTCACTCTGAAATCATTAAGCAAAGTGTATTTAAGAATGAATTTGATGATACACCTTCAAAGTTTAAGAATGTAACTAATGGTATTGCATATCGCCGCTGGTTATATCAGTCAAACCCTGGTCTTACAAAGCTATTACAGGATAAAATCGGCGATAAATTCCTAAAGGAAGGCTCCGAGCTTAAGAAACTTTGCGTATTTGAAAATAACAAGGCAGTACTTAATGCTCTTGCTGCTGTTAAAAAACAGAACAAAGAACGTTTTGCGAAGTATGTTAGCCAAAATTACGGCATTGAACTTAATACAGACAGCATTTTTGACGTTCAGGTTAAGCGTCTGCACGAATACAAGAGGCAGCACCTTAACGCTCTTAACATTATAGCTGACTACAACTATCTACTTCAAAATCCAGACGCTGATTTTGTGCCTAAGACATACATTTTCGCAGCAAAGGCAGCACCTGGTTACTACCTAGCTAAGCAGATAATCAAGATGATTTGGTGTCTTTCTGAAGAAATTCGCAGAAACCCACAGATTAACAAGAAGCTTTCAGTAGTGTTCCTTGAATTTCACCTGTGTAACTCTTTCAGAAATGCTTATGCCTTACTGCTGATGTTTCCGAGCAGATTTCACTTGCCGGAACGAAGCATCTGGAACAGGTAACATGAAGCTTATGCTTAATGGTGCGCTTACTATTGAGTACTCTTGATGGAGCAAACGTTGAAATTCGTCAAGCTGCTGGTGAAGAAAATATCTTTATTTTCGGAATGACAGCTGATGAAGTTCTTGCTAAGCAAGCTCAAGGATATGGCAAGAGAATACTACAATAACGATCCGGTTATTAAGGCTGCTATTGATAGAATGAGTACTGGAATTAACAACTGTCAGTTTAGAGAAGTTGCAGATTCTTTCAACAAGGACCCTTACATGGTTCTTGCAGATTTCATCTTACCGTGAGGTTCAGGGTATCCTTTCCGAAACATACAGAGATCCGCTCAAGTGGAACAAGATGTCTCTTAATAATATTGCTGGTGCTGGAGTTTTCTCGGCAGACCGTGCTGTTGATGACTACGCAAGTATTTGGACTGTATCTAAATAATATTAATTTTTGTACCTGCTGGAAACGGCGGGTACATTTTTATTGCATAAATACTGCGCTTATGATAAGATATAGCTATGAGTTTTGAGGGGATACCATGAAAATATATTCTGCAAGACATGGACAAGACGGATTTTAATGTAAAAGATATGATTTGTGGAGTGAGTGATATTCCACTAAATGATGTTGGAATTAAGCAGGCAAAAGAGCTTGCTGAAAAAATATACGAATATGGCGATGTTGATGTTATCATTGCTTCACCGATGATAAGAGCGCAGATGACAGCAAACGCAGTTTCGGAGAGAATAAATGTCCCAATTTTTACAGATAATCGCCTTACTGAGTGGAATTACGGTAGCTATGAGGGAGCATCGCTCAGACGAATTTCAGCAAGCAAAGAGAATTTGGCTGCAAAATGCGTGGCGGTGGGGAGTCGCTTTTCCAACTTGCGCACAGAGTATATTCTGCTCTTGACGGCATAAGGGAGGAACACGTCGGCAAAAACGTACTTATTGTCTGTCATGGAGGTGTTTGCCGAGTAATTGAAACTATTTGGGCATGACAACGGAACAATTTTTCTAACTTTTACATGGGAAATGCTGAGGTTAGGGGTATTTTTGCGAATAAGGGGGTGTGAAAACTGGACAATATATGGTTTGCAGACGCAAGCTTGAGGGTTATAAATGCCGAGCGTGAAAAGAACGGAATAGGGACGCTTGGAGAAAAGACACTTCATGCAATTTTAAAGCTTTATTATGAGCCTAATGAGGAATTTCAAGAGGTGAAAACTCTTGGTTTTGTGGCAGATATACGAAACGATAATGAGATTTTCGAGATACAGACAAGGAGCTTTGATAAGCTGCGTAAAAAACCCGACAAATTTCTTGAAATATATTGTCACGGTGGTTTATCCCGTCCGAAAACAAAATGGCTTTGCTGGATTGATACTGAAACGGGGATAGCACTAAAAAGCGAAAAAGTCCAAGAAAAGGCACACGTTATGATGTTTTTTCAGAACTTTACAAGATAAAATCATATCTGGTTCACCCAATTTTCGCTTGAAGATAGTAATGCTGGAAATGGAGGAGTATAGGCTTCTCAACAGTTGGAGTGATGATAAAAAGCGTGGTTCTTCAAGGTTTGACAGAATTCCGTCGATGCTTGTGGAGGAAATTGACGTTGGGTGTGGGGATTATTCCTCGCTAATTCCACCGACTTTGCCAGAGGAGTTCACATCAAAGGATTTCCAAAAGGAAACAAAGCTCACTCTTGCCAAAGCTCAAACTGCTGTAAACGTCCTGACCTTTACGGGAGATATTTTAAAAATCGGTAAAGAAGGCAGACTTTATACATACAAAATAGCAAAAAAATAAATGGTACAGATTATCCTGCCCAAACAAGTTAGACTTAAAGCTAACAAAAAGGGGGCGGATATAGCAATCTGTACCATTTTTAATTATTCTGAAGCGAGGTTTGCTTCAATAAAACCGATAACGTCAGTTTCGCTCAAAGGCATTTCGATTACGTAACCTTGAATATAATCGCAGTCCATTTCAACAAGAGCGTTAAGTTGTTCTTGCGATTCAACACCCTCAGCAATTGTTTTAATATCAAAGTTGTGAACTAAATCAATAATAGAACCAGTGATATTATAATCACGCTGATTGGTTAATATATCATTTACAAATGTCTTATCAATCTTTAGGGAAGCGATTGGCAGACGCTTTAGATAGTTGAACGAACAATATCCCGTTCCGAAATCATCAAGAGCAATTTTTATACCTAAATCATTAATTTCATTAAGGACTATTTGTGCATCATTAAGCCCTTCAATAAAGAGAGATTCCGTGATTTCAAACTGTAAGTTTTTAGTATCAACGCCAGTTAATTCGATGATTTCTTTAACGTATTCAACGAAATCAGGTTGACGTAATTGTTGTGCAGAAACGTTGATAGACATTATAATGTTAGGGCGAATTTCTGCTACGATTTTCTTTGTAAATCTGAAAGCTGTTTCAAGAATCCATTTGCCGATAGGGATAATCATTCCCGTTTCTTCAGCGATTGAAATAAACTCTTGTGGTGGGAGCAATCCTAATTCACTGCTGCGCCAGCGAACTAGAGCCTCAAACCCATAAATCTCACCAGTTTTAGAGAATGCAATAGGCTGATAATTCAAGTAAAGCTCGCCGTTGGAGAGCGCTTGGTTAAGACTTTGAGCGATTGAAGTTTTACTAGATACGCTTGAAAGCTGAGAAAGACTATAATATTTAACTTGGTCCTTACCGTCAGCCTTTGCGTTGTTTGCAGCAATATCTGCATTGCGAAGAACGTTTTCAATCTCGCTGTCATCATCAGGAAATGCAGAAACACCAATACTATATTTAATGTAGAAGTTTTCACCTAAAATGTTCATAGGCAAGGAAGAAGTCTTGCGAAGATTTTCGACTATTAGCGAAACTTCAGAAATGTCCGATTGGAATGGGATTAGAATAATAAACTCATCTCCGCCAAATCTGCCGCATATTCCTTGAGCACCGATGGATTTTGTCAACAATTCGGAGAATGCTTTTAGAGTTTCATCGCCGAATTTATGACCCATTGTGTCATTTATCCATTTGAAATTGTCCAAATCAATGAAAACAATTGCAAGTTTTGTGCCATTGTCCTTTGCAAAATCAGCCTCACTTTGCATAAGCTCGGTAATTTTAGATGAATTTAAAAGCCCGGTTAAGCTATCGTTAGCTTTATGGTCTTCAATTTGCTTGATGTTGCCAGAGAAGCTGCTTGAAATCTCGTTTAAAGTGTTCGCAATTTTAGAAAGTTCGTTGTTAGCATGAACATTTATTTGGTGCGAGTAATTGCCTAAACTAATTTGGTCAATTCCTTCAGAAATAATACGCAATTCGCCAAGTTCACGCCTGATATATATGCTGAAAATAAGGAACGCAAGCCCGCTGAAAATCATATATAAAGCAATCTGCATAACAATCATGGACTGAAGTCCAGCGTTGAATTTGTCTCCGTTCAAAACGGAGATTATCTTCCAACCAGTAGGGTGCTTTGTTGAGTAAGATAGCAGTTCTTGCAGACCAGAGTAGTGATTGTATCTCTGCTCTATCCGTGTTTTCGATAATTTCAGGTAACAGCAGTTAATGAAAGAGCGCCGTCTGCATATATAATTTGTCCGTCAGATGAAACGATAATAGGATATAGTTCGTCATCTATGTGCAGGTTTTGTATATATGAAACTAACTCGTTTGTAGGAATGTCAATACCAGCGTATCCGATAACGTTTCCGTTTTCAAAAATACCTGTCATTAGTTTTTTTATGCAAGACGTACCAGAAAAAGCAGAGGGATCTTTTAGAATCGATGGGCGTAGTTTGTGTTACTTCTCGCAGTTAGCGCATCATACCATGGCATTTTCAGAAGCAGATGCTTCAATATATTGATTGTTACTACCGATTACGAAATCGTTTTTATCCGAAATCACCCACACATCAGAGCCTTTGGCACAGGAGTCAGAATAAGCGTCTAAAATCGGAATAATTTCGTCAAACGCCCCAGTTTCAATAGTCCCCTTAGCACCGCTTATGAGAAATTGTTTTATCTTTTTATTTTCAACGATATTTGACAGCGTATCCACCTGCATATTCAGATAATTATCAATTTGCGAAGCTAAATAATATTTTGACTTTTAATATAAGACTGCATGGTGTCATCTTTTTGAAGTAGTTAGTCTGTATAAAGTTAATATATTAAAAACAGTAAAAAGTATCATAAACGCTGAAAAAGTCGCAGCAACAACGTGAGAGGATAAATTTTGGCTTTAAATCTGTCCGGAGCTGGTTTAAACATATTATCTTTCCGTCCTTTACAAAAAATAAAACTTGCCTATATGCTTTAAGTATACCATAAAATCAGTTCGAATTGTATAAAAAATTCAGATTTTTTTCGTAAAAGTTTTTAATAATTTGGCGATTATATAAAATCAAATATCATAATAAGTTAATATTACTAAAAATAATATAGTATAAAAGCAGACAAAAACGGGAGAAAATTGCACTGAAAAACATATCATTTTACAGTGATTGATAACGATTTTACGTGGCAAGGAAAATTGTAAATAAAATGGCTATTTTTATTGACGAATGTTATGCTGTATAATTAAATTATATATAGAAAAAAGGGGACAAAAGAAGAAAATGAAACAAATATTAGGCATTTTAGCAGCCTCTTTATGTGTGCTGTCATTTTCTGCCTGCAATGTGGTTGATGAAATTCCGCCTCCGCCCGAAACTGTAACGGAAACGGTTTCTATCCAGCCGGAAAGCCCTGTAGAGGAAATAACCACAACGCAGCAAGAAACTACCCAGCCGCAAAGCACAGAGAGCGAAACAACTACTGCCGAAACGGCAGCTCAAACAACGACTGAAGCAGCAACTTCTGCATCAACCCCTTCAACCACACCGCAAACTACCACCGCAGAAACGACAACTTCGGCGGCAACGACGGAAACGACAACTTCGGCAACAACGACCGAGGCGACAACTTCGGCAACGACAGAAGTTACAACATCTGCTCCGTCAAATATAGTGAACAGTTATTCTCCGTTGAATTTTACTGTTCAAAAAGCCATGTGGATTTCCTTTTATGAAATGGGCGACATCACAAAGGGCAGGAGTGAAAGTCAATATCGTACAAGCGTTGACACTATCTGTAATAACGTGAAATCTATCGGGATAAATACACTTTACGTTCATGCTAGAGCGCACGGTGATGCTTTTTACAATTCCGATTTATACCCATGGGCGACAGAAATGTCGGGAACAATGGATACCAATATTGGTTACGACCCATTAGAGATTTTTATAGAAATTGCGCATAGCAAAGGACTTTCGGTTCATGCGTGGATTAACCCTTTAAGACTTATGAAAGATAGCGAAATAAAGGGGCTTTCTAATGACAACATAATAAAAAAATGGTACAATGATTCCACTAAAAAAGGTAATTATATAGTATTTCAAGGAAGCTATTGGTACTTAAACCCTGCATACAGTGAAACCAGGGAGCTGATATACGCAGGTGTGCGTGAAATTGTCTGCAACTATAACGTTGACGGAATACATATTGATGATTATTTCTATCCTACATCGGACAAGAGTTTTGACAGTTCAGCGTTCGCTAATAGTGGGAAGTCAAATCTCTCTAACTGGAGAATTGATAATATCAACACTCTTGTAAAGGGAATGTACAACACCACTAAAGCATCAAATTCACAAGTGCTTTTCGGAATTAGCCCACAAGCGAATATTGGCAACTGTTATGATTATGTTTTTGCCGATGTTAGAAAATGGGGATCTGAGAAGGGATATTGTGATTACTTAATACCGCAAGTTTACTTTGGTTTTGACAATGGAACACTTCCTTTTGAAACCTGTGTACAGGAGTGGAAAGCACTAAACACCGAGCCTTCCGTAAAGCTTATGATTGGACTTGCAGCCCATAAAATTGGTGTTGCTGATTCGTGGGCAGGAAGTGGTAAGAACGAATGGATTAACAACAGCGACGTAATTACAAGGCAATCGGAATATGCGATTAACACCTCATGTGGAGTTGCGTATTTTAGATACAATTCACTATTCAATCCTGCATCAAACGTTGCGAATAAAGTAAAATCGGAGAGAGACGGCATAAAATCTGTACTCTCATAAAAAGAATTCTAAAATATAGATAAAGATAAAAAGGTAGAATATTTCTTTGGAGGAAGTTTGAAAGATAAATCTTTCAAACGTGAGTTTTGAGATTTGCATATAAAATCGCTCAAAACATCACATGAAAGGAAAGGTTATAAATATGAAGAAAGCATCAAAATTCTTGAGCTTGTTTCTTGCATTGGCTATGATATTCGGCATTTCGGCTGACAAGCATTTCAACTAAGTGCGATTGCTTACGCTGAGCCGATTGAAACCGATGTTAATGAATATCAAGATGAAATAACGCCAACCTCAGATGACGAGCTGAGGATTGGGCAGTAGAACCTGAGTTTGTTCCGAACTTTTCTATGCCCGATAATAAGTAAAAGCGTGCTTTATTTAACGCCGACAATTGATTTTGCAACAGCTGAAGATCAAACAGAAGCTTTTCTGAAATTTTTAGAAGAAATAAATAAAACCCTAGACAGCGTTGAGTGAAAAAGGATTTGAACTTATAATAACCAGACTAATTAAAACGATGTATCCTATTATTCAACGGACATAAACGAAACTGGTTTCCAACAAAGAGTGTCATTGAATATTTAATTGAGGAAGCTAAAAACAGGGGATATGTATTTGTGTTCAACATCAATTAGTTTCCCTTAGGCGAACTTTGAAAATGCTAGCCAGAGAGGATTGACCACCTTGCTCTGCAAACACATTCATTCATATTCGGCACAAAAAGACAAGTGTTGCTAGATGGTGGCTACTATGCCTCAAAGGACGAGAAATTCATTCAGATTACCTTGACAACGCTTCCTAGGAATTGGCTTGACAATTGGTTTTTAGAGAACGGTTCATATGGCTTTTGGTCTAGTTTCAGATGCAAGCACACAAGACAAACAATTCCGTTCCTGTGCGGGGAATTTCAATTAACACGTTTGGGCGTGAATTATTCAGAAACAAACTCCCAGACGGTTCAAAAACAAGCGTGAATTTTCAAGCACTGACGGACGGTTATGATACTGTTAGCTACATTCAAAAGGGATATGCAGACTTCATTATGCTTATTGCTGACGGCTCAATTAACGACACTAAGCTTCTCCGTTTGATAAAGCTGTTACATGGTGGTCAAAACACGTAACTGAGCAAGGGATATTCTCAGTAATGTTAATCTCTCCACAGCAACGATAAAATCGACATAAATAACAATAAGCTTAAAAAATAAGACCAAATCAAAACAGTCATTAAAGCAAAAGGCGATATTAGCGGATATAGAGGTAGTGCATTCAACTTTAATGCCTGCTAACGAGAATAAGCGGGACAAAGCACAGTTGCTCTGCGAATTATTACAACCAGACTCTTGATGAAGCATCAATCTTTAAAGACCTTGTTATGACTTTGCCTCAAAAGACAACGTTCACTACCTATGACGATTATGTTATCTTCCAAGGTAGTTTTGACAAGAACTTTGACGTTTTCTTTAACGGTAAAAAATTGTTTTCAACGAAGTTGCAACTTCTATTATAAAGAGAAACTTGATGTTGGGCTTAATACCTTTACTATCAAGAACAAAGCGACTGTATACAACTACAAGATTACTCGTAAAGTAGTAGTTCTTCAAAGCGTAGACCCTGCTGTATGTGGAGCGATGGGAAGTTGAGGGAGAAACAAGCATTTCTTGTACTTAAAGTGCACTGTGTCATAAAGGCTCGGCAGTTTCTGGTTCGTGAACGGCAAGACTATTAACTGAATCGAAGTTCAAGGGCAAGTGCAGAAGGCGTTGACATGAACTCTAGTTATACCGTTACCGGCGTTTTAAGTACAGTTCCAAAAAGGGATAACAATAAACAAAACCCAAAACTTAGGTCAAATTGTATTCCATGGCCTTTTATAAGGGCTTTAAAGAAAAACCGCAAATAGTGCAACTGTTACGTTAATGCGCTGCCGGAAGTGCCGCAAACGCAGTTGACGGGGACGGATCTGAATCTTTAAACAACAACACGATGGTGTATAATCCTAAAACTACTGACAGCGTGCCATTTCCCAACCTTGCAACACTTCCAGCAGGTACGCTTGACTATGTTACTAAAACAGTTACTTATAGTGGAGTGAAATACTTCCTTACTAACACAGGCAAGAGAATAAAAGCCGAGGGACGTTCTTTCTAACTATCCTCTCGGTGCAAATAATCTCTCTGTAAAGGAAAAACTCCAAAGACGGTACAGACACGGTGATTAAGTTCGGAATAATGAGCAAAAACGCCGTTCTCAATCGACTTCTCTGCACTCATTACTTCACACCGACGTGAACGGTAACTATAAGGTTACGGAATTCTCACCAACGTCAGTAATTACAACATTTGACTATGGTGCTGCTGGTGACGTTAGGTGGCTCGCTTGATTTCGTTGATTCAGCACGTTTAAGTCGGCAAGCTGGACAACAAAAACAGTTGGCGAGGTTAAAAGCAACATCAGCTTAAACTTAACTTGCGACAGGCAGGAATTTTCTCAGAGTTACTGTTTTTTAAGTGACAATAACGGATACCTTACATTTAGGTTTAACGGCGCAAGAAATCGTAAGCCTAAAGGTGCAGTTATTGTTGGTTGACCTTTTGGTCACGGCAAGTAAGGGGGATAAAACGATTCCCCTGGGCGCAGTAGGACACATTACTGAACCATCAGCAATCACACCTATTTCAAAGCTTGTTGAGAAGAAACTAATGCAGCAGGCGCAACGGTTATTAGATTTAACACCGAATCGCAATATTTACGATACATACAAAAGGTCGGAAACGGGCTAGACAATACAAGCCTGACGTGTACCTCAATCCACGCAAACGCAGCGTGAGCAGGTGCGCAAAGGACAGGAAGGCAACACTTCACGCCATTCTCACAACCTTTAGCAAGTTCAGTTTCAGCTAGTATAGCCAGCTATCACTGTTAATAGAACAATCTTTTTTTTTGACCGTGGCAAGTGCAATGACATTATTTCGCAGTTACACTTCAACAGGACTTCCCATCAATATTGATTGAAATGGGATTTGTAACTAACCACACCGACGCTATGGCGCTTGCTAATTCCACTCATCAAGACGGAATTGCTAACGCAATCGTTCAGGGCGTAGCAAACTATCTTGCTCAGTGTAAGTTTAGCACAAGGCCGCTGGGCGGTACTGTTTATGAAGATGAGCCTATAACCACAACAACTAATAATGATACTGACGCCGATACTGATACGGATACTGACACCGACATCGACAAAAACACCGACACCCCTATATACGATTATGAGGGCAACAATGACGATGATGATGACGATTCCGATACAGGTGATGACGACGAGTATGCTTTCGGAAATAACAGCGGTGGAGCCATAATAATAGACGGAAACAGCCCATCTTTCGATTTTGGTTGGTAAAATAGCATAAAAATCTAAAAATATCTAAAAGTGTGGTAAACTTTATTATAATATAAGGTTTGCCACACTTTTTGCTTGTTTTTTAAAAAAGATATTGTATAACATAAAACGCTGTGAATTTAGGATAGCTCAATTGCAGCTTTATTCCAAAATAAAGGAAGTGCTAATTAAAATGTACAAAATTGCTGAAAAACGTATTCTTAATGATTCTGTTGTCCTAATGGTAATAGACGTTCGCTTATTGCTAAGAAAGCGCAAGCAGTCAATTTATAATTTTCCGTATCGACGTGCTGCGAGCGTGTTCCGCTTACAATCGCTGATTACGATAGGGAAAATGGCACAATAACGATAATTTTCCAACTAGTTGGTAAGTCCACAATCCAACTTGCAGAGCTTAACGAAGGCGACTACATTCTTGATGTAGCAGGACCTTTAGGCGTTGCTACTCGCTTTGAAGAAGGCACTAAAAAAGTTGCTGTAATAGGTGGTGGCGTTGGAAATGCAATTGCCTACCCACAAGCAAAAATGCTACATGGCAAGGGTGTTTCAGTTGACGTTATCGCTGATTTAGAAACAAGGATATTGTTATTCTTGAAGAAGAATTTTAGCAAGGTTTGTGATAATCTTATTATCACTACTGATGACGGTTCATACGGCACAAAAGGGATTTGTTACAAATGCACTTCAAGAACTAATTGATGCAGGCAACAAATATGACGTGCAGTAATTGCTATCGGCCCAGTACCTATGATGAAATTCGTTTGCGAGGTTACTCGTCCATATGGTATAAAAAAACTCTTGTTTCACTCAATCCAATTATGATTGACGGAACAGGTATGTGTGGTGGTTGCCGTGTTACTGTTGGTGGTCAGACAAAATACGCTTGCGTTGACGGCCCTGACTTTGACGGTCACGAGGTTGACTTTAACGAACTTATGAAGCGTAATTCTGCATACAAAGAAAAGGAATCGGCAGCAAAAGATCACATCTGTCGTATGCTTGGAGGTGCTAAGTAATGGCTAATATGAGTCTTAACAAGAACCCTATGCCTGAACAAGACCCTAAAGTTAGAGCAGGCAATTTTAAAGAAGTTACACTTGGATACTCTAAAGAAGCTGCTATCGATGAAGCGAAAAGATGCCTTAACTGTAAGCACAAGCCTTGCGTTAATGGTTGTCCTGTTGGGGTAAGAATTCCTGAATTTATCGAAATGGTTGCCTCTGAGGACTTTGAAAAAGCATATGAAATCATCAAAACTACAAACGGACTTCCAGCAGTTTGCGGACGAGTTTGCCCTCAAGAGGTACAGTGTGAGGCTAAGTGTGTAAGAGGTATAAAGGGCGAGGCTGTTGCTATCGGCAGACTTGAAAGATTTGTAGCTGACTACATGATGGAAAAACAGCTTGAAGTTCCTAAGATAGAGCCCTAATGGGCATAAAGTTGCCGTTGTAGGTGCAGTGGACCATCAGGGCTTACTTGCGCTGGTGACCTTGCAAGAATTGGTTATGATGTTACTATTTTTGAGGCGTTCCATGTTGCAGGCGGAGTTCTTATGTACGGAATTCCAGAGTTCAGACTTCCAAAAGCAATTGTGCAAAAGGAAATTGACGCACTAAAGGCTATGGGCGTTAAGATAATGACAAACATGGTTATTGGTAAGGTTCTCAATTGATGAGCTTATCGAGGAAATGGGCTTTGAGGCTGTATTTATCGGCTCAGGAGCAGGTCTGCCAAGCTTATGAATATTGGAGGGCGAAGCACTTATAGGCGTTTGCTCAGCTAATGAATATCTCACAAGAATTAACCTTATGAAGGGTTATCTTGATGAATTTCACACACGGGTACTCGACTCTAAATCCGTAGCAGTTGTCGGTGGTGGTAACGTTGCAATGGACGCAGCGAGAAGTGCAAAACGTCTTGGCGCTGAACACGTATACATTATATACAGACGTGCAGAGGACGGAATGCCAGCTCGTAAGGAAGAAATTCATCACGCTAAGGAAGAAGGAATTGAGTTCCTGCTTCTTAACAACCCAGTGAAAATTTTGCCTGACGAAAACGGCAGAGTTAGAGCGATTGAATGCGTTAAGATGGAACTTGGCGAGCCTGACAGCAGCGGAAGAAGAGCTCCTGTTGTTATTGAGGGTTCAAATTATGAGGTGGAAGTTGACACTGTTGTAATGTCAATCGGAACATCTCCAAACCCACTTATTAGAACAACTACTAAAGGCATTGAGGCGAATAAATGGGGCTGTCTTATCGTAAATGAAGATATGCTAACTACACGTGAGGGCGTTTATGCCGGAGGCGATGCAGTTACAGGAGCGGCTACTGTTATTTTGGCGATGGGCGCAGGCAAGACTGCTGCAAAGGCGATAGATAAATATATTCAGGAAAAGTAATCTAATTTCTAGCTTTATTTACTTACTCAAGAGCCGTGTTACCCGGCAAAACGGCTGCTAAGGCTATAGACAAGTACACTCAAGAGAAATAAAAAACAACGTCCAAGCAGGAATTACAACAATTCATGCTTGGGCATTTTTTATTAGGAACAATTACTGAAAAACACACCTGAATAATAAGAAGTGATAGTAATATGCGCTGTTTTGCCCTGAAAATAAAAATTTTGTGTGAATACACTTGAATGTTTCCATAATTGTGGTATAATAAATAACATATTGTTTTTATTTTATCAAGGGATAAATTATTAAAGTGAATTTTTAGGAGGACAATCCATGACTCAATTCTTTTTACCTATATTGACAGCAACAGCACCTGCTGCCGCTGCCGCAGGAGAAGGCGTAGAAATGTCAGCAGGCACAACAATTATGGCGACACTTGTTCAAGTACTTCCACTTCTTTTAGTATTTGTACTTTTCTACTTCCTTTTCATCAGACCACAGAAGAAGAAAGAAAAAGAAGTAAACAACATGAGACGAGAAATCCAAATCGGTGACGAAGTTGCAACCGTTGGTGGAATTATCGGAATTGTTATTAGAAAGAACGAAGACAACCTTGTTATTGAAACAGGCGGTGACAGAAGTAAAATCAGAGTTAAGCTTTGGGCAATTCAAGAGAATATGACCATTCATGATACTCCAGAATCGTAAGTAGCATAATAGTTTCGTTCCTTAAATATACATTATTAATTGTATATTGGGGGGCGGAATAAATGAAAAGAAATTACTTTAGACAAATTCGGAATTCCAATTTTAGCATAGCACGTTGCAAATTGACACCACTCATCGGCGGAATAGCAGTGCTTGTTGGGTGCTTGTTGCTATTTGCCGTTATAATGACTCTTTTTGATATGCCGGACTCAGTTGTGTCGGTTATGTCGAGTTTAGGACTTTGCGCAGGTTGTTATGCAGCAGCATATTCTAACTGCTAGGCAATGCCGAAGACGTGACTGCTTTGTGGAATTATTGTAGCGATTGGTGTCTATATTGCAGTTTTCGTTGGCGGTATGATATTTGCAAGTAGCATTGGTATGGGGTGGTTTTCTAAGCTGATAATGTTGCTAGTTTGCGGCATAATCGGTGGCGTAAAAGGCGTCAATACAAATAATGGTAAATTCAATTAAAATTGATGCTATTTTGTGCAAAATTTCGTCGAAGATACGGGACTTTAGGTATTGAAATCTGTAACAGGATATGATATAATTAATGTAATGTTTATTTTGGTGGAGGGTATTTAAAATGAAGCATATCAAGACTATTAATAAGGCAAACCTTAAAAAGACTGCTGAAAAGGGCGGATGCGGTAAGTGTCAGGCTTTTGTCAGTCAGCTTGTAAGACATCTTGCACAGTTGCTAACCAGAAGTGCGAGAAGTAATAGCCACATAGCTTAAAAGGTGAAGGGACGTGTTGTCCCTTTTTTCTTTTGAGGGTATTCATGTATATTGCGGAAGGAGAAATGTTTCCTTATTCGGAGGCGTTGTGAAAAAATGATACATAAGTATAAAAATAACGGATTTAATATTGTTCTTGATGTTAACAGCGGGGGAGTTCATATTGTAGATGATATTACATATGATTTGCTTGATAATGTTGAGCCTCCGTTTGACAGCGAATGTCCTGCTGAGGTTATAAAAAAGCTTGAGAGAAGTTATTCCCGTGAGGAAGTTGGAACTGCTACGCTGAAATTGTTGAGCTATACAATGACGGAATTCTTTTTTCGGTAGACGATTACGAGAAATATGCGGTATTCCGTTGCATTCTGTAAAGGCTATGTGCTTGCATATTGCACATGACTGTAATCTTAGATGTGCATACTGTTTTGCCTCAACCGGTGATTTTGGCACAGGCAGAAAGCTAATGGACTTAGAAACAGGAAAGAAAGCGATAGATCTTTCTTGAAAAATCAGCTGGCAGAGAAAATCTTGAGCTTGATTTTCGGTGGTGAGCCGTTGATGAACTTTGAAGTTGTTAAGCAGATTGTTGAATATGCTCGTTCTAAAGAGAAGGAATACAACAAAAACTTTAGATTTACAATAACAACTAACGGAATGCTGCTAAACGATGATAAAATCGACTTTATTAATAAAGAAATGTCGAACGTTGTTCTTTCAATTGATGGAAGAAAGAGCGTTAATGACGGCGTAAGAAAATGCATAAACGGCGATGGCTGTTACGATATAATTATGCCGAAGTTCAAAACTCTTGTTGAAAAGAGAAACCACGATCAGTACTATGTGAGGGGTACATTTACTAAATACAACCTCGACTTTGCTGATGACGTGTTTCATTTCTATGAAGAAGGATTTGATCAAATTTCGGTAGAGCTTCAGTTGTTGCTGATAGCAAAATGCCTTACGCAATTACCGAACGTGACCTTCCTAAAGTTTTTGCTGAGTATGATAATCTTGCAAAGAGAATTCTTGAAAACGATGAGAACGGCAAGCACTTCAACTTCTTTTCCACTTCATGCTTGATTTAGATCAAGGACCATGCGCAATTAAGCGTTTGCGTGGTTGTGGAAGTGGCAACGAATATGTTGCAATTACTCCTGACGGTGAGATTTACCCTTGTCACCAGTTTGTTGGAATTGATGAGTTTAAGATGGGAAGTCTGCATGACGGAACATTTGACACTGAAATGAAGCAGAAATTTGCCGAAACACACGTATATAATAAGAAAGAGTGCCGTTCATGTTGGGCGAAATTCTACTGTAGTGGTGGTTGTAATGCGAACAATTACATCTACGCCGGCGATGTCCTAAACGCTCATAAATTCTCCTGCGAACTTCAAAAGAAGCGCCTTGAATGTGCAATCATGATTAAGGCAGCAAAAGCAATGGACACAGCTGAATAATTAAAATATTTAAGCCCTCACTTGTTGAAGTGAGGGCTTTTTGTGCACTTACGTAGTAAGTGTTTACATAGCAAGAACTTTTTCGATTTCAGCAATTTCATCAGCAGTGAAGCTTGATTTATATACAGCCTCAGCGTTTATTGCGATTTGTTCAGGACGACTAGCGCCGATGAGAACAGTAGTAACCTTGCCATTTCTAAGCACCCATGAGAGCGCCATTTGAGCAAGCTGTTGACCACGTTTTTGGGCGATAACATTTAGTGCGTTTAGCTTTGCTATCATTTTTTCATCAAGCTGACTTTTAAGCCATGTGTTACCTTTGCCAATTCGTGAGCTTTCAGGAATTCCGTTAAGGTAACGGTCGGTTAGGAAACCTTGATGTAAAGGCGAAAATACTGCAAGTCCAATTCCTTCACTCACTGCAAAATCATCAAGTCCGTCGTCCTCAATCCAGCGATTGAGCATTGAATATGAAGGCTGATTTACTATAAAAGGTGTCTTTAATTCACGGAATATTTCCAGAATTTCAGCTGTTTGCTGCTTGTTGTAGTTTGAAATTCCAACGTAAAGTGCCTTGCCTTGACGAACTGCATTATCCAGTGCAAGCGCAGTTTCTTCAAGAGGGGTGTTAGGATCAAAAACGTGGTGATAGAAAATGTCAACGTACTCTAAACCCATGCGTTTTAGACTTTGGTCAAGGCTTGCAGTCAGGTATTTCCTTGAGCCGTTTTTATCCCCGTATGGACCTGCCCACATATCATAGCCAGCCTTTGCAGAGATGCAAGCTCATCACGGTAAGCTCCCATTCCACGTTTTAGAATAATCCCGAAATTTTCTTCAGCAGAGCTGCCAAGATTGCCGTAATTGTTTGCAAGGTCAAAGTGCGTAATTCCTAAATCAAAGGCAGTATACCATGTTTTTCGGAAAATTGGCAAAATTGTCATTAAAACCGAATTTAAGCGACAAACCAAGAGAGAAACAGCAGATAGCTTCAAGCCGCTCTTTCCACAACGGTTATACACCATTTTTTCGTATCTTTTTCATTTGGAGTATACATAATAACGAGTCCTTTCAAAGTATTAGAAGTTGGATTATACTATTATTTTAATATCTGTTAATTGATATAATATCAAATATATCAGCATACAATAACCGAATTGCATAATATGAACTTTGGGGAAACGAGAGCAGGACGGGAATATACATTTAAAAATTCATAAATATCATTTAAACTATTGCATGGTAATAGTTGATATAATATTCATCAAGCAAATGTCGAAAAGGGGGAATTTATGATTAGAGAAAGATGATTTTCATGATATTGACAAGGTAATGCAAATTTGGATTGATCTTAACATTGATACTCACGACTTCATTCCTAAAGAATACTGGTGGGCAAATGCTGAATATGTTAGAAATGCAATACCTCAAGCATACGTTTTAGTATACATATCGCCTGTTGGTGAACTTTGCGGATTTATCGGGGTTTCGGACGGCTACATATCAGGAATATTCATAAAAAAAGAATGTCGAGGAATGGGAATTGGCAAGAAACTTATCAATAAATGCAAGGAAGTTTTCGATATTCTCACGCTTGATGTTTATTTACAAAATAAGAATGCAATCGCTTTTTATGAGAAGAACGGTTTTGCAATAACAGGCAGGAAAAAGGATGAAACGCTTTCCGCGACAGAATACGTGATGACGTGGGAGTCTGAAAGACGTGACAGACGATTACTTGTTATGGCTTTTGAGGGCAGGGATAATTCAGCACATGTGCTGCTTGATAAATTAGCTCTAAAGTCTGGTGGAGAGAAGCTTGCGCTCAAGAATAGCTTCCTTTTTTGCACTAATCAGCTTGTGCAAAAGCTTGAGGATCACACCTATGAACGCATAGTTGCTTTCGGGCAGAAGCCTATAATAAAGAACAAAATATACATTGAAACCGTTGCACAAATGGACAAGGATATAGTAAAGACTGACTATGACTACGATGGACTTGCAAAATATTTAAACAAAAACGGCTATCGTACAGTAGTTTCTAAAAATGCCGGAAATTATCTTGTAACTATTTTTTACACTGGCTTAAATATATTCAAGCAACGACTTGACACAAAAATGATTTTTGTCTGGCGTGCCTTTGCTCAAAAACATTGAAAGCATCAGCTCATTAGCCGATTCTTTTACTAGCTATCTATCGGCAACGGATTTTGGTAATGTTGGTGTTAAAAAAGAATAATAAATCAGCGATTTTTGTGGGAAAAGCTGTTGACAACCTACTTGACATATGGTAGAATAATAAGGCCGCATGAAATCGGCTCTTTTAAAGCTGTCATTTTTTATTAAGTGACACGCCGTTAATCAGCGAGTTTATAGAAAAAGGCAGGTGCCAAAAACAATGTACGCAATTATCGAAACAGGCGGAAAGCAGTACCAAGTTAACGAAGGTGATGAAATCTTTGTTGAAAAGCTTGATGTTGCTGCTGATGACACAGTTTCCTTCAATGTAGTAGCAGTTTCCACAGACGCAGGTCTAAAGGCGAACTCCTTACGTTGACGGCGCAGCAGTAGAAGCTAAGGTTCGAAGAACGGCAAGGTTAAGAAAATTACTGTTTTCACTTACAAGCCAAAGAAGAACAGCAAGAGAAAACAGGGTCATAGACAGCCTTACACAAAGGTAAGAATTGATCTTATTAAGGCATAATCATGATTAATGCTGATTTTCAAAAAAAAGACAGCGTAATCATCGGGTTCAGCGTTAAAGGTCACGCAGAATTTGCCGATGAGGGGGAGGACATTGTATGTGCTTCTGTTTCATCTGCTGTTCAGCTTGTTGCTAATGCGATTACCGATTTCTTTGCGATAAAGCAGAAGTGAATGTTGGTGATAATGTATTCTCGTTGAAATTGCCCGACACCTGTAAAGAAGAGAGTCTAAGGTTACTTGATAGCTTTTTACACTCACATAATTTTTCTTCACAGGATTTTTAAAGGAACGATTAAAATCACAAATTCGGAGTGTAAGGTATAATGATTAGAATTTCTGCAGTTTTTTACAAAAGGGCGGCGGTTCCACAAAGAATGGCCGTGACTTGAAGCTAAAAGACTTGGCGTAAAGCGTGTTGACGGTCAGTCCGTTCTCGCTGGTAACATCCTAGTTCGCCAGAGAGGCTACATATTCACGCAGGTGAAAATGTTGGCCGTGGTTCTCGATGATAATTATTTGCCTTGTTAACGGCAAGGTTAAGTTCGAGCGTCTAGGTCGTGATCGCAAGAAGGTTTCTGTTTATTCAGAACAGTAATCTTACTGCACATTATTGTAGCTGAAATCCCGTATGCGGTGGTTAATCCACGGCTCTGCGGGATTTTTCGTAAAAGCTGGCTCAAGTTAAGAATACTTTAATTTGAGCATAATCTTTTAAGAGTTTACATTATAAGGAAAAAATAACAATGTTTGTTGATAAAGCGAAAAATAAAAATCAAAGCAGATGGTGCGCGACGGGGCAGTCCATCGTGAAAAATATGTAGCAGCAGGCGGCCCGGACGGCGGTGACGGCGGCAAGGGCGGAGATATTATTTTTGTTGCCGACCATCAATATCTCATCGCTTATTGATTTTAAATATAAGAAATATATTGCTGAAAAGGGCTGAACGGAAGCTCAAGGAATTGCAGCGGAAGAAATGCTGAAGATACATTGGTACCTAAAGGTACTGTTATTCGCGGTAATGCCCAAACGGGCAGAATTTTAGCGGATATTTCTCTGGATGACAGAGCCACAAATTAGCAAAGGGCGGAAAGGGCGGAAAGGGCAAACTAAAACTTTGCAACTGCCACCTGTCAAATTCCTAGATTTGCAAAACCGGATTTCGGTCGGGAGTTTGAGGTTACACTTGAGTTGAAATTGCTTGCAGACGTTGGACTTGTAGGTATTTTGTAACGGTGAAAATCAACGTTAGTTTAAAGGTGCTGCAAAGCCTGATATGAACTATCATTTTACAACGCTCACACCTGTTCTTGGCGTTAAGATTGCCGAACAGAAGTCCTTTGTCATGGCTGATATACCGGGACTTATCGAGGGCGCAAGTGAAGGCGTGGGGCTTGGATGAATTTTACGTCACGTTGACAGATGCCGACTTATCGTGCATATTGTGGACGTTTCAGGCATTGAGGGAAGAGATCCTTCTTGCGAGTGATTTTGAAATTATAAATCGTGAGCGAAGAATTTTAAAGGAGCTTGCAGAACGCCCACAACGCCAGAAGCATTAAAATTGACATGGCAGAGCTGCAGAAATAGATTGAGAAATTCAAGAATTATGTTACTGATTTAGGATATGATTTTTACGAAATTTCTGCTGCAACAACTCTTGGAACTCGTGAACTTGTAAACGCACTGTAGCTAGACTTGAGGATTTACCTCCAATTGGAAGAATACGAAGCTGAACCAATTTCTCAGCAAGAACTTGATGAAATGGCTGGCCTGCCAGGAGGACGCATTCAGAATTGAATTGAGGACGGTGTTTACTACGTTGAAGCGCCTTGGCTTGAACATATTTTACGAACAGTTGATATGGAAGACTATTCTTCACTTCAATATTTCCAGCGTGTTATACGTAACAAGGGAATTATTGCAAAGCTTGAAGAAATGGCGTTCAAGAGGGTGATCAAGAATATACCTGATTTGAATTGACTTTATGTATTAATAATTAGAGGGACGCTTACGAACATCACGTTAGAAACACGGGAAGTTAATAATTACAGTCCGTTGACGCTAGCCTTTTTGGGGGACTCTTGCTTCATACAGCTTGTACGTATAGCTTGTTTTATCGGCGAATATGCCTGTTGGTAAGCCGCACGTATACGCAGTAAAAGAGTATGCGCAAGCTTTCAGTCTAAAGCAGTTGACGCTATCGTGCCGACACTGAGTGAGGAAGAGCTTACAATTTAAAGCGTGGCAGGAATGCAACAGGTAACACCGTACCAAAAAGTTCAAATCCTATCGAATGCTGGTGAGGAGCGACCTCGCTGAAATGTTTATTGGGTATCTATATTTAAAAGGCGAAACAGCAAGAATTGATGAGCTGTTTGATATTATTTGGGCACTGGAGTCTAAACTTTGAAAGGAAGAATTTTTATATGTCAGGACATTCATGGAGTACACCAACGTAAGAAAGAGGCTACTGACGGCGCTAGAGCTAAGATATTTACTAAAGTTGGACGAGAAATCACTGTTTTGTAAAGGAAAGCGGCGGCGATCCTAACGTAAACACAAAGCTTCGTGAACTTATCGCTAAGGCTAAATCTCTTAACGTCCCTAACGATAACATTGATAGAGTTATCAAAAAGGCAATGGGCGCAGGCGATAAAACCTCCTACGAAGCTAACGTTTATGAGGGTTACGGACCTTCTGGCGTTGCAGTAATTGTTGAATGTTTAATATTAACAAGAACAGAACAGCCGAGATGTTCGTCATTATTTCGATAAATTCGGTGGGTGGGACTGAACAACTGGTTGTATCATTCCGTTCTCAAACAAAGGAATTGTCGTAATCGAAAACAACGGCGGAGATGAAGACAAGATTATGACTGCGTTGGCTGGTGCAAGTGACTTTAGCATTGAAGAAGAAATTATTGAAATAACTTGCGAACCTAATGTGAAGTGAATGCTGTTCGTGAGGCTCTTGTAGAAAAGGGATATACAGTTGTTTCTGCTGAGGCTGAAATGTTCCGGTTACTTACACAACACTTCTTGAAGATGCAGAGTTCATTAAGAAATGGAACTTCTTCTTGAGCATCTGAAGATAATGATGACGCAAAAAGTTTGGCATAACTGGGAAATGCCTGATTGAGAATAATATTTTAAGCGTTTTGGATTGGATATAATCTGAAACGCTTTTTTATTTTTAATACCTGCCTCATTAAAAATGTTCTTCGTTCAGGGCGAAATTCCCACGGAATTTGCCCACACCTTAATAAACAAGAAAAATAGCATTTAAGAAAACGAGAGAAAACAAAGCATACTAAAGATATGCAAAGAAAAGAGTTACGTCAACAGACTATGCTAAGTGATTGGGGAATATGACAGAGCAAGTAGGTTTGATTAAATGAATTCAATTTTTTGAGCTATTTTTAACTTCAATCAAGTAAAATTAGCCTTGTTTTGTTATTATTTAAAAGTATGCTAATATAAATATATGGTCAGTACACAAGAGAAATAAAAACAGTAAGGGAGGCTTTTATGACTGGCGAAATGATTTTGTGATATGCTTTTAGTAGTATTCGTTGTTGCCGAGGGAATGACGATGCAACTGGTATCTATTTGGTTTGCAGCAGCTTGCTCATTAGTTGCGCTGATTACATCGCTTTTGCGAATACCATTTTGGGCGCAGGTTACAGTCTTTATAGTTGTAGTTGCAATTTTGGTTCTTTTAACAAGACCAATAGTGAAGAAAATACAAGGTAAAGTTGTTCCAACAAACGCAGAACTCGACATCAAGATGGCGATAGTTATTGAAAAATATTACTGTTTTGTCTGGCAGAGTGAAACTTCATCAGCATCAAACGTAGTTTTATTATCATTCAGAATTCCAATAGGTGCGAAATAATGGTGTGGCAGCTGAAGGAACTAGGCTCATTGTAGAGGCTGAAAGTAAATAAAGCTACTATCAGCGATTAGCTGAAGTATATAATTTTTTTGGACGATTAAGCATATGGAATATGTAATTTTAGGTGTCATTATTGTTTTATTGATTGTTGTTATTTCCTGTATCAAGGTAGTACCACAAGCACAGGTGTATGTAATTGAAAGACTTGGTGCTTTCCATCAAGCATGGGGAACAGGCTTGCATATGTTATTGCCTTTCTTTGATAAAAGGGTAAAGAAATCTCACCGAAGAACAGTCAGACTTTGCTGCCAGTTATCACAAAGGATAACGTTACTATGCAAATAGATACAGTAGTGTTCTTTCAAGTAACAGACGCAAAGCAGCATGCTTACGGCGTTGAAAGACCTCTTGCTGCTATCGAAAATCTTACAGCAACAACTCTTCGTAACATCATCGGTGACCTTGAACTTGACCTTAACTTCATCACTTTATTCCTCATTAATACTAAGATCACAGCAATTTTTGACGAAGCTACTGATCGTTGGGTATCAAGGTTAACCGTGTTGAATTGAAAATATCTTTTTCCTCCTAGAGAAATTCAGGACGCAAATGGAAAAGCAAATGAAGGCTGAACGTGAACGTCGTGAAAAAATCCTTCAAGCAGAGGAAGACAAGCAGAATTCACAAGTCCTAGTTGCTGAAGGTGAAAAGCAATCAAAAATTCTTTCCGCAAGAAGCCTGGCAAGCAAGCTGAAATACTTAGAGCGCAAGCTGAACAACAGGCATTACTACTTCGTGCGGAGATACCATTAGAGATACAGCAACTTGAAGCGCAAGGCAAAGGCAGCGCCATTCTTCTGTTCAGCAGGCTTCTTGCAGATAGTACAAATGCTTAATGAAGCATCTATTCATAGCCAAGTTATCGCCTTAAGAGCCTGAAGCATTCGGTAAGGCTGCTGATGGCAAGGCTACAAAGATTATCATTCCTTCTGAAATTCAGGTGCGATCCAGAGGTCTTGCAACTTCACTGGCGAAGTTGTTTTCAACACAGAAATCAAGTAAAACTTAGATGCAAACACACCGTCGCCTGACCGGTGGCGGTAAAGCCGCCTTTAAGGAGTTAACAGAACACCCCGTTTACGTATTTTATTAAATACTCAAAAAGAGCGAACTGACACGCTCATTACAGCCGTATTGTGCCAGAAAAACATATACAATAGTTTTTAGGTTCAGCAATTTTTCATGATATTACCGAAATTTTCGGCGCAGACAGCCTTTATGAAGCAAACGGTATTATTGCCGAAAGTGAGGGGAACGCCTCAAAATTATTCGGCACAGCAAAAACCCTTTTCTCAACTCAAGGTTCAACGCTTGGGATACAAACAATGCTTGCACTTGCAACTACAAAAACAAAGAAGATAGTTGCCGCTAGAAACTGTCACAGAGCGTTGATTAATGTGTGCGCATTGCTTGACCTCGATGTAGAGTGGGTGTATCCAGAGTATGAAAACGGCAGTGTTCTTTCGGGCGAAATTAGCGTAGAGAGCATAGAGAGAGGGATTAAGTCTGCTGGAAATCCAGCCGCAGTCTATATCACATCTCCTGATTATCTTGGTAGAATTTATGATGTTAAAGGAATATCGGAGCTTTGCAAAAAGTACGAAATACCGTTGCTTGTAGATAATGCGCACGGTGCGTGTCTAGGCTTTTTAGAAGAGTCGCAACATCCTATTCATCTTGGGGCGGCAATGTGTTGCGATAGCGCACATAAAACTTTACCTGCCCTTACAGGTGCAGGATACCTCCACATAGCAGACCAAAAATACGTGAGGTCTGCAAAGGATATGATGTCACTATTTGCATCTACAAGCCCATCATACTTGACGATTTGTTCACTTGATTTATGCAATAGGTATATAGCTGAAGATGTTAAAGATGACTTGAAAAGAGCGATTAATCTGCTTGATGATATTAAAAGTAAACTTTCAGGGAACTGGAAAGTGCTAAAGACCGAGCCGTTGAGGCTAACCTTATACACTCTAAACACAGGAAGATACGCTAAAGAAATAGCCGAAATTCTTCGCAAAGATGGAATAGAATGCGAATATGCGGACGACACGCATATAGTGTTTATGTTTTCTCCGCTTAGTGATGAGGACGATTTTGAGCGGCTTTATAATGCACTTCAAAGCATTAGAATGCCAAGGATAATGCTGCCTGAACCGCTGATTAATCTGCCGAAATTTGAAAAAGCTATCAGCATCAGGGAAGCAGTATTATCTCCAAACGAGGAAATTCCAATTGAGCAATCAGTTGGCAGAATATGCGGAAAAACAAAGATTACTTGCCCTCCGGGAGTAGCAATTATTGCTAGTGGAGAGGTAATTCATAAGGAAAGTATAAATATTTTGAAAAGATATAGCATTTCAAGCGTAAATGTGGTAAAATAATCTCAACAGAAAATATGTAAAATCCGAATAATAGGAGGTATAGTTATGAAACTTGTTTATGCGATTGTAAATAATGATGATAGCCATGCAGTATCTTCGGCACTCACTAAGGAGGGCTTTTTTGCAACAAAGCTTGCTTCTACCGGTGGTTTTCTTATGTCGGGGAATACAACATTCCTTATTTGTGCAGAGGACGATAAAATTGACGATATTATAAAGGTAATTGCGACAAAGAGCCGTAAGAGAAAGCAATTTGTACCAAGTGCAACTTCCTACGGGGTTGGAACATACACCTCTTTCCCAGTTGAAGTTTCTGTTGGGGGAGCAACCATATTTGTAACAAACATCGAACGTTTTGAAAAGGTTTGATATGCAACAAAATATTTATTCAAAAGCAAATGTGACGGATACAATTTCGTCAATGATTATTGCTAATCGC
>JAXGPS010000015.1:0-32858 GCA_040766825.1 Oscillospiraceae bacterium | reverse complement strand
ATTGTTGATGCAGTGCTTTATTTTGAGGGAGAGAGGCATTTAAGCTACCGAATACTACGTGCAATTAAGAACCGTTACGGCTCAACTAATGAAATCGGCGTATTTGAAATGCGTGATACGGGACTTCATCAAGTTGAAAATCCATCTCAGGTAATGCTTTCAGGCAGACCGATAGGCATTTCAGGGAGCTGCGTGGCGTGTATAATGGAGGGTTCAAGACCTATCCTTGCAGAGGTGCAAGCGCTTGTGACAAAGAGCGGATATGCAGCACCTAGGCGCACCTCAACAGGCTTTGACTACAACCGTCTTGCGATGATAATTGCTGTTTTGGAGAAGCGATTAGGCTTGTTTTTCGGCTCGCTAGACGTATTTGTTAATATTGTAGGAGGATTTAGACTTGATGAGCCGGCAGGCGACTTATCGGTGGCTATGGCGTTGTATTCCTGCCTTTTGGACAAGCCAATTGATGAGAAGCTAATTGCTTTTGGTGAGTTAGGTCTTGGCGGAGAAATTCGCAGCACAACCCACATTGCTCAGAGAGTTAAAGAAGCTGAAAGGCTTGGGTTTACTAAGTGTATAATTCCGAAACAGGCTATGAAGTCAATTGACGTGTCTAAGTATGAAATGTCTATTATCGGAGTTACAAATCTTAGACAGGCATTCTCCTCGCTTTCGGAGTAAAAATAAAGATTTTTATATAAATAGCATAAAAATCTATTGACAGTATAACGATTACATTGTAAAATTAGAATGATATTTTGGATAATAATTATCCATCAAGGAGGAAAAAATAATGGCTGAATTTTTTACTAATATTCCAAAGATTCCTTACGAAGGACCTAACTCTACAAACCCACTAGCATTTAAGTACTACAATCCTGATGAGGTTGTCGCAGGCAAAACAATGAAAGAACAGCTCAAGTTTGCACTTTCGTGGTGGCATACAATGGGCGGTGACGGAACAGATATGTTCGGCGTTGGAACTGCTGATAAAACATGGGGAGAAGAAGATGTTACAGCACGTGCAAAAGCAAAGGTTGATGTTGCTTTTGAAATCATGCAGAAACTAAGCATTGAATATTACTGTTTCCATGACCGTGACCTTTCACCTGAGTATGGAACACTTTCAGAAACTAATGCAAAGCTTGATGAAATAGTTGACATTCTTGAAAAGAAACAGGCTCAAACAGGTATCAAGCTTCTTTGGGGTACAGCGAAGTGTTTTGACCACCCAAGATATATGCACGGTGCTGGAACATCACCATCTGCCGATGTTTTTGCTTATTCAGCTGCTCAAATTAAAAGGCAGTTGAGGCTACTGTTAAGCTTGGCGGTAAAGGGCTATGTTTTCTGGGGCGGACGTGAAGGATACGAAACACTCTTGAACACAAATATGGCACTTGAACAGGACAATATGGCAAGACTTATGCGCTTGACAGTTGATTACGCTCGTTCAATCGGATACACAGGGGATTTCTATATTGAGCCTAAGCCAAAGGAACCAACAAAGCACCAGTATGACTTTGATACAGCAACAGTTATCGGCTTCCTACGCAAGTATGGTCTTGACAAAGATTTCAAGATGAATATTGAAGCTAACCACGCAACACTTGCAATGCACACATTCCAGCACGAGCTAAGAGTTGCAAGAGATAACGGCGTATTCGGTTCTATTGACGCTAACCAAGGCGACACACTTCTAGGTTGGGATACAGACCAATTCCCAACAAACGTTTACGATACAGCACTTTGTATGTATGAAGTTCTAAAGGCTGGCGGCTTTACAAATGGCGGACTTAACTTTGACTCAAAGGCTAGACGTGGTTCATACACACCAGAGGATATTTTCCTTAGCTATATTGCTGGTATGGACGCATTTGCTCTTGGACTGAAGATTGCCGACAAGATGATTGCAGACGGCAGAATTGATAAGTTTGTTGAAGACAGATATTCTTCATGGAATACAGGAATTGGTGCTGACATTATTGCTGGAAAGGTTACAATGGCTGACCTTGAGAAGTATGCGCTTGAAAAGGGCGAAGTAACAGACTCCCTAACAAGCGGACGTCAGGAAATGCTTGAATCAATCATGAACAACATAATGTTTAATATCTAAAATATTTTTATACTGTCCTCACTTTAACTTGTGGGGACAGTGTCTTATAAGACGCTTATTTGAAATTGAAAGGGTGAATTTACATGGCATATGTAATTGGTATAGACTGTGGTACAAGCGGCACAAAAACAGTTCTTTTCGATGAACTTGGTTCAGTGATTTCTTCTGCAACTGTTGAGTATCCTATGTATCAGCCACAAAACGGTTACGCAGAACAAGACCCTGCTGACTGGTATAATGCAATGATTTCTACTGTAAAAACAGTTATTGAAACAAGTGGAGTTAGCAAGAATGACATTAAAGGAATAGGAATTTCCGGTCAAATGCACGGACTTGTAATGCTTGATGATAAGGGCGAAGTTATTCGTAAATCAATCATTTGGTGCGACCAAAGAACCGCAAAAGAAGTCGAGGAAATGAACCAAAAGGTTGGCAGGGAAAAGCTCATCGAGATTACAGCAAATCCAGCTCTTACAGGCTGGACAGCTGCAAAAATACTTTGGGTAAAGAACAACGAACCTGAAAACTATGCAAGATGCGCACATATCCTTTTGCCAAAGGATTACTTGAGATATAAGCTTACCGGCGAGTTTGCAACAGAAGTTTCTGACGCTTCCGGAATGCAGCTTTTAGACGTTCCAAACCGTAAGTGGTCTGAAGAAATTTGCGATTTACTCGGAATTGATATGGGAATGCTTGCAAAGGTGTATGAATCCTGCGAAATAACAGGCAAAGTAACAGCGGCAGCAGCAGAACTAACCGGTCTTGCTGAAGGTACAATTGTAGTTGGCGGTGCCGGAGATAACGCAGCAGCCGTTGGTACAGGTGTTGTTACAGACGGGAAAGCATTTACTACAATTGGCACATCTGGCGTTGTTTTTGCACATACTTCTAAGGTTTCAATAGATCCTAAGGGCAGAGTTCATACCTGCTGTGCAGCTGTTCCTAACACTTGGCACATCATGGGCGTTACTCAAGGCGCAGGACTTTCTCTGAAGTGGTTTAGAGATAACTTCTGCAATGCCGAAAAGGAAACAGCATCTCTTATGGGTGTGGACGAATACTACCTAATGGACAAAGAGGCGGAAACCGTTGAAATTGGTGCAAACAGACTTCTTTATTTGCCATACTTAATGGGCGAGAGAACTCCTCACCTTGACCCTGATGCAAGAGGTGTATTCTTTGGACTTTCTGCAATGCACACAAAGAAAGATATGCTCCGTGCCGTTATGGAGGGAGTTTCCTATTCGCTTCGTGATTGCGTTGAGGTTTGCAAGGAGATGGACATTTCAGTTAACGATATGATGGCTTGCGGCGGAGGCGGCTCATCACCACTTTGGCGTGGAATGCTTGCTGATTTGTATGCTTGTCCGGTTAAAACTGCCGCATCAAAAGAAGGTCCTGCACTAGGTGTTGCAATTCTTGCAATGGTTGGAGCGGGAATGTATTCTTCAGTTGCTGAGGCTTGCGAGAAGATAGTTAAAACTGATAAGACACAAACTCCAACTGCCGAAAACATCGCTAAGTATGAAAGTTTCTATCAGCTTTACCGTGAAATCTACCCTGCATTAAAACCAAGCTTTGCAAAGCTTGCAACTTTATAAAATTAGGTTAAAACAAAAAACTCGGTGCAATTGAACTGCACCGAGTTTTTAATATTCTTTTCAAAAACAACTATCCAATCCCGTTATATACTAAAAACGCTATGCGTTTTTAACTTGGGACTAGTATAACAGCACCGCCGTAAATACCAGAATTTTCGATGTAATCACCAAACTTTAAAAAGAACTTTTGCCCCCACGAAGCGACAATCAACCAGTTCTCTCCCTCATGCTCAAAACTGCCGATTACATTCACCCCGTGCCATTTTACAAGCTTAGGATTTGGAGTGAAGTTATCGTTGTATAGCTGTATGCCTTTACCCCAACCGAATTTTAATGGAACAGGAATACCAGTTGAAATGCCATTTTTAATTTCGCTCAAAAGCCGATTATCTTTAGCAGGAATGAACTTAGGTGAGATAGAAATCCCTGATTTTTCGTAAATGTAACGCTTAATCCCGTTTATGTAGTTTTGCGGAAAGACTCCAATTGTGCCAGCCCCTTTTGTCATGAATTTAGGGACAGCCTCCATTGATTTTGGAGTGACGTATTCACTCATTTCTTTTACAAACTCAAGGTATTGATTTTGAGGAATTACGTCTTTAGAAAGGGTACAAATCTTATCAGATAACTCATTCTGCCACAACCGAGAGAGGCAAATCATCAAGTCGGAAGCAGAAATCACTCCACATCCTCCATGAAAAAGATGCCGAATTTTATAGTTGGAACTCTTATCATCGAACCAGCACTGAAATCCGCCGTAACAGCGATTAACATCATAATCAATTTTTACATAGTCTATAAGTATGTCGCTCACTCCCATCTATAAATCCTTGAGAAAATTATACAGCTTTTAACGCAGTATTACATTTCAACTAAAAGAACAAAATAAAAACAAAGTAAAAATGTGTAAAACGCCGTATAACATTTTTGTGTAAAGTGCTATAATAGAATAAGAATAATAAAAAGGGTGAATGAATTGTTTTCCAGAAAAGATCTTGTTAGATTAATAGTGCCTTTGATAATAGAGCAATTTCTAGCAGTAGCAGTTGGAATGGCTGATATAATCATGGTTTCTTCTTTGGGGGAGGCGGCTGTTTCGGGAGTTTCCTTAGTAGACACTATAAACATATTAATAATAAATATTTTTGCAGCACTTGCTACGGGTGGAGCAGTTGTAGCCTCACAGTACCTTGGCAAGAATGAAGAGGGCAACGCACGTAAAGCAGCAGGTCAGCTTATAGTGACAACGGTTACGCTTTCTCTAGTCATAATGGCTATTTCTCTTGCATTAAACACGAGGATACTAGGACTTGTATTTGGCGATACGGAGGCTGATGTAATGGAGAATGCCGCAACATATTTTTGGGTTTCGGCGTTATCTTTCCCGTTTCTTGCTGTGTACAATTCCTGTGCAGCAATTTTTCGTTCAATGGGCAACTCTAAAGTATCTATGCTAACATCTTTAATCATGAATGTAGTGAATATTGGCGGTAACGCAATATTTATTTTTGGCTTTGGTATGGGTGTTTTTGGTGCAGCATTGTCCTCGCTTATTTCACGTGCATTATCAGCAGCGGTGATACTTATTTTAATAAGAAATAAAAAGCTAACTATTCATATAGAGTCCTTTAGGAAAATAGGAATTAACTTTAAAATGATAAAAAACATACTCAGGATAGGTGTACCAAATGGAATGGAAAACGGTATGTTCCAGCTTGGCAAAATCCTTGTGCAGAGCCTTGTAACATCATTTGGCACAATAGCAATTGCAGCAAACGCAGCTGCTGGAACGGTTGCAAGTTTTGCGTGTATTTGCGGAGCAGCGATAGGACTTGCAATGATAACAGTTGTCGGTCAGCTTGTCGGCGCTAATGATTATGAGGGTGCAGTCAAGTATATTAAACAGTTAATGAAAGCTGCATATGTTTTAACAGCAGTGGTGCAGATATTAATAATAATATTCTGCGATACAATTCTTAGTTGGTATAATCTCAAGCCGGAAACGATTGAGATTGCGAGGAGTATAATAATTTACCATAGCATTTGCGCAATGTTTATATGGCCAACCTCATTCACGCTTCCAAATGCACTTCGAGCAGCGAATGATGTTAAATTCACTATGATTTTGTCGGTCGCATCAATGTGGATTTGCAGAATTGGACTAAGTTATGTGTTTGCAAGTCTTTTAAACCTTGGAGTTTTTGGCGTTTGGGTGGCTATGACAATTGACTGGATAGTACGTGCAGTATTCTTCATGGCAAGAATAGTTCGAGGAAAGTGGAAAAATAAACAATACGTATAAATGATAAAGTCTGACAATTATTTGTCGGGCTTTATTTTATAGGAAACGTTGACAAAATGCCTATTTTATGTTATACTATATGTAGACGTTTTACGACAAATAGAGATATATGCCATTTTTCGATATTTACATTTGTTCATTCTTGCTTTTTCGACTAATAAGGGTTATATATTTTTTGCAAAAAGAGATGAAATTAAATTCAATACAAGAAATATCAAAGATGTATGTTGTAATTATACTAAAAACAACTTAAAAATGCAGAGCATTTTTAAGCGACAATCGAAGATTGCCGCTGCGGCAAAGCCGCAAGTTTTAGTATGAACGGCGTTTCATGCGAGCTTTGCTCGCAGCCGTGTTCTACACGGCAGTTAAAAACGCTTAGCGTTTTTAACTCGAGACTAGTATAACTAATGAATGGGCCACTAATCGCAAAAAAACTTTTGGTTATTTGTGCGGTTAAAATTAAGGGGGTTATTAAGTGTTTGATTTAGGCGAGTATGTTGTATATTCGGCGAGTGAAATTTGTGAAGTCGGGGAAAAGGTAAAGAGATGCTTTGACGGTGTGAATAGCAATGAATACTTTAAACTAATTCCGATAGCTTCTAGCCAATCTTCATATTATGTTCCGATTGACGGAGCGGAGGAAAAGGTTAGAAAATTGTTGTCTAAAGAGCAAATTTACGAGATAATTGACAATATACCGAATATTGAAGAAAACTGGTTTGAAGATAAGAACGAACGCAAAAACTACTTTAAAACAGTGCTTAAAAGTGACGATTATTCGCAAATCATTTCTATGATAAAGTCCATTTACTCAGAGCGTAAAAGACGCAATTCCACCGGTAAGAACTTAATCGCATCAGACGAAAAGGCGTTTATGGTTGCTGAACGTTTAATGCATCAAGAATTTGCAGTGGTTCTTGGAATTAAGGAAGAAGAAGTTGTAGAACTTATCGAGTCAAGAATTGGAGTTAAGGAAGATTTACAAATGCCAATATAACTGCGACTTATGTCCCACGATGGGGCTGAAGTCCCTTTGATTGAACAAAAAGTGCAACGATTAATATTAATCGTTGCACTTTATTTGTTTTTTAGGTACTTAAAAACAGATGAAATATTTCGTTCCTCGCATTCAAGAAAATTCACTGGCTCACGAATATCCTGCAAATAGTGAGCGTCCGAATTAGAAATAATCATGCATTTTTCTAAGTAGTCATGTTGCTTTTTAAGCTCGTCAAATGACGTTGTATGCTTCATTTCCGCACAATTGAATTTGCTGTTCGGCGGAATAAAACCGAGGTTGGATAAAAGACTGGTAGTTTTTTTATCCAAATGCGCAGGAATCATTATCCCATTATATTTCGCAACGTAGTCGTAAACGCTGTCAAAATCTATCATTGTAGCGTTGATAAGAAGATTGAAACAGTTCCAATTTCGTTGTCATCTTCGTCCATGATTTGCTGCTTGCCGAAGATGTCAGGATTATTGGGAAAAGGAATCATTTGCGAGAACACAAATTCATCAAATTCCATAGCTGAGTCAAGGTCGGGGAATAAGCAGAGTACATGAACTTCTTCCGAAGTTGTAAGCTCCATTCCCGGTATGGCAATAACGCCGTATGCTTCAGCTAATTTCATTACAGCAGGGCAGTTTTTGCATGAATTATGGTCAGTTACAGCGATTACATCGAGATTTTGGTGCAGCCATTCCAACTATATTTGAGGGAGCATATCATCATCGCCGCAAGGTGATAAGCAGGAATGAATGTGCAAATCATAGCTTAAATTCATCATTTTAGTAGGTTGTTGACAGCAAGTGCAGTTTCAAAAATATGATCTTCTGTACGAAGAACAGTGATGCCCTGCTGCTCTGCTTTGCCCTTTCAGCGTCGTCAAGATTAGCGTTTTCTGCAAGAATAATACACCCTACATCGCAAGAGATGCAACGGCGAGCGTGTTAATATTCCCCATAACAGTTCCCCCGCAGAGCCGGACGGAGCTTTACCCATCGCAATACTGAGCAAGTCACAGCAGAAAGGCTTAGTAATCTCCACAGATGTATCATCGCCAATATTTATAACCTGAAACATTTTCGTATCAATAAGTTGTTGTACGGTCATATTTAGTCCTCTTTCTTAGAAGTCGAAATCATTCTTTTTAAACCTGTCAAGAAGCGATATTTCGTCAGAAATTTTATCATATATTCTTTCAATACATGAATACAGTCCTTTTCATCAGCAATTCCACGAACAATGTCCTCAGCAAGAGCCCTGCAAGTAGGAGCACCGCAAGAGCCGCAATCAAGACCGGGGAATACTTCACAAAGCTTAGAAACCTTAGACATTAAGCCAATGCTTTCTTTCCTATTTGAGCCAAGCTTGAAAACAGGCTGATATTCAATTTGATGTTCCTAAATTGCGTCCTCGTCAAGAGGCTCATCGTTGACATGGGAGCAAGCAATAGGCATATATTTGCGGATTTTCTTTAGTTTTGCTTTAGCTATGTAAGGGTTTTCAACGTTAAGAACTCCTCCAACGCAACCACCCGAACAAGCGTTAAGCTCAATAAATTCAAGGTCGGAGAACTTTTGGTCCTCAAGATCCTCAAGCACACGAATAACATTTTCAATTCCGTCTGCTGCAAGGAAGCTGTCAATAAGAAGTCCGCCCGATCTCCGCCGCTGCTGCCCCAGCCAAGACCAATTTTCCGGAAGAGGAGAAATCCTTTAACATACCCGGTTTATCAGCCTCTTTCATGAATGGAAGAAGTAAAGGATATATTTCTTTAACAGCAATTACGCCGTCAACTTCGGACTTGTTAATTCCAAGAGGGGAACGTACAGCAGTCACCTTTGCAGGACAAGGAGAAATAAAGATAACTCCAATCTTTTCAGATGGAAGTCCTGTTTTCTCCATAGCCCTTTTTCTAGCAAGTTTTGCAGCTAACTCCATCGGAGCGACAAAAGGCAATAAGTGATCAATAAGGTTCGGAAATCTAACACGAACAAGCCTTACAACAGACGGACAAGCCGAGCTGATAAAAGGCAACTTAGTTGGATTATCTTTTATATATTGACGTGAAAGCTCGGAAATGAGTTCCGCTGCCGCACTTACTTCAAAGACGTCATCAAATCCAAAGAACGTAAGAGCAGTAAGCAGAATATTCACATCATCAAGATTATTAAATTGTCCATAAAAAGACGGTGCAGGGAGTGCGATTTTGTATTCAAACTTATTAAGAATATCCACACTATCGTACGTAGCTTTCTTTGCGTGATGTGGACAAATGCGTATACACTCACCGCAGTCTATGCAGAAATTTTTGTAATTTGTGCTTTACCGTCATGCACACGAATAGCTTGTGTCAGGCAGCGCTTAATGCAATTAATACAACCCTTGCAAATGTCCTTTTCAAGACGCACAAGTTAAAAAATGTATCTTACCCAAAATGCTCACCACCATTTATCTTAAATCTTGTTTGCTATGGTAAAGCCGCAGCAACTTTCGTCGCCGATGGCGACAGGCAAACGTCAAGATGCCCGCCTCATTAAATAGTTGGCTAAACCTTTACTTTCATAGTTACAGTAGTACCAACATTTATTTTAGTGTCTATTTCCATTTCGTCTGAATATTTCTTCATGTTAGGAAGTCCCATACCTGCACCAAATCCGAAACGAACATTGTCGGGCGCAGTAGACCAGCCCTCTTTCATCGCCTTTTCAACATCAGCAATACCGGGACCAACGTCTGCTAGAGTCATTATTATTTCATCTTCATCTATTTCAACGGTAATATCGCCGCCGTTAGCATGAATAACCATGTTAATTTCGCCCTCATACATTGCTATTGCAACCTTGCGAACAACGTCAGGAGGGAAGCCCATTTTTAAGTTTCCCTTTTACATCGCTTGAAGCTTCGCCGGCACGAGTAAAATCGTCTAAAGAAACATGATATTTAAGTATGATGTTCTCACTCAATTTCAGCACCCCCATGAAGTCCACGTTCATAAAGCTTACCGCAAGCGGTGAACATTCTTTCGTCAGTGGTCATAAGTACTATATCACGTTCGCTGGCCATGTTTATCATGTTTTCGTCAGGAGTTTTACCTCTCACAAGAACAATGCAAATAATGTCCATCATTTCGGCAGTTCTGATAACTTGTGGGTTGCATAAACCGGTAAGAAGAACGGATTGATCCTTTATAAAAGCAAGAACATCGCTCATCATATCCGAACCACAAGCAGTATGAACTTCTTTTGAAGACAGTTCAGAACAGCATATTATTTCAGCATTGAGAATAGTCCTTACATCAGATATAGTCATAATATAATCCCCCTAAATTTGTGTATAATGCACAATAATTAATTAGCATTGAAAAATATATTATTATTATAACACAACTAAATTGAAAAGTAAATGACTTTTGTATTTAAGAAACATCTATTACAAATATTAACAAATTTAATTTTTGATATTTATTTAATTAATATTAAATGCACAAATAATTAAATTCGGATAAATCATAATCTCTTTTTTGGCTCTATAATGATATACTAATCTGGTATATTTTGTGCATTTGATACAAAATTAACATAGTCACTTGGTAATATATTTTTGTAGCATTTTAGCGAAAACTATGCTATAATATTAATCGTGTTGTGAAGGGTGAAATTATATGGTGTTTTGCCATTTGATTACGTCAAAGACGAGGCCTTTTCACAGATCCTAATAAGCTCTATTAAATTGGAGCGATTATTTCAAGGAGGTTCAATAATGGGTTCTCAGAAAAAAACAGTACCTTTTGCAGGAACCAAAGAGCAAGAGGCACAGCTTTTGCAAGTTATTGCTAAGCACAAAAACGAGTCAGGCGCATTGATGATGGTTTTACATCAAGCACAAGAAATTTATGGTTATCTTCCAATTGAAGTGCAGAAGATTATATCCGATGAAATGGATATACCAATGGAAAAAATCTACGGTGTAGTAACTTTCTATTCTCAGTTTTCACTTCAGCCAAAGGGCAAATATAAGATTTCTGTTTGTCTTGGAACAGCTTGTTACGTAAAGGGCGCAGGCGATCTTTACGAAAAGCTAATGGAAAAGCTAGGTATAGCAGGCGGCGAATGCACAATGGACGGCAAGTATTCACTAGAAGCGTGTCGTTGTATTGGAGCTTGTGGTCTTGCACCGGTTCTTACAGTAAATGAAGATGTTTACGGACGTATCGGCGTTGAAGATCTTGACGGCATTCTAGCTAAGTACGTAGACTGATGATGACGGAAATATCTCTGAACATTCTTGATGTTGCAGAGAATTCTGTTCGTGCAGGTGCAAAGCTTATCGAAATCACGGTTGACATACAAACAGCAAAAGACAGTATGATTATCACGATAAAAGATGACGGTTGCGGAATGAGTGAAGAACAAGTTTCAAAAGTAATCGATCCATTTTTCACAACAAGAAAGACAAGAAGTGTCGGACTTGGAGTATCGTTTTTCAAGCTGGCAGCTGAGGCGTCAGGCGGGAGTTTCGATATACAGTCAGAACTTGGAGTTGGTACAGTCGTAACGGCAGCCTTTGGGCTTAACAGTATTGACAGAATGCCGCTCGGTGACATGACAGGCACTATCCACGCATTAGTAACGCTTAACACAACCATTGATTTTCTATATAGCTACACCATGGATGATAGGGGGTTCACCCTTGACACTAGGGAGTTTAGAGAAATTCTTGGCGATGTTAGTTTCAGTGAACCGGAAGTTTCGGCGTATATCCGAGAATACCTCAAGGAGAATAAAGCTGAAGTTGATGGCGGGAATAGTTATTAATTTAACTAAATATTAGATTGAAAATAATCAGTATAGCTGAATAATTCAGTGAAAACTGAGAATAAAATACATAGGAGGAAAATGTATGAAGTCTTTAGCAGAGCTTAAAGCAATTAGAGACAAAATGCAGGGCCAAGTTGGTATTAGAAACGAAGACGAAAGCAGCACAAGAGTTGTAATCGGTATGGCAACTTGCGGTATTGCAGCAGGAGCAAGACCGGTTCTTAATGCTTTTGCAGAAGCAGTACAGGCAAAGGGAATTGAAAATGTACAGGTAGTACAGACAGGATGCGTAGGGCTATGTCAGTATGAACCTATTGTAGAAGTGGTTGCACCAAACGGTGATAAGACTACTTATGTAAAAATGGACGCTGATAAAGCACTTGAAGTTGTTGAAGAACACCTTGTAAAAGGCAACATTGTAACTAAGTATACAATTGGTTCAACAGAAATCGGCAAGTAAGAGGAGGAAAAACAATGTTTAGATCACACGTACTCGTATGTGGTGGTACTGGTTGTACTTCCTCTGGAAGCGAACGCATCATCACTAAATTGCAAGAAGAAATCGACAAGAACGGTCTTTCAACAGAAGTACAGGTTGTTAAGACAGGTTGTTTCGGTCTTTGCGCACTTGGACCAATCATGATTGTATATCCTGAAGGTTCATTCTATTCAATGGTTAAGCTTGAAGACATTGAAGAAATCGTTTCAGAACATCTAGTAAAGGGCCGTGTAGTAACAAGACTTCTTTATGATGAAACTGTAACTGAAAATGGAGTTGTTTCACTTAACGAAACAAACTTCTATAAGAAGCAGCTTCGTGTAGCACTACGTAACTGTGGTGTTATCAACCCAGAATATATTGATGAATATATCGGACGTGGCGGATATGAAGCACTTGGAAAAGTACTTACAGAAATGTCACAGGATGATGTAATCAATTCAATTCTTGAGTCAGGACTTCGTGGCAGAGGCGGCGGAGGATTCCAACAGGACGTAAGGCGGCAGCTTGCTAAGGACCTTGTAAAAGAGGGACAGAAGTATGTTTGCTGTAACGCTGACGAAGGCGACCCGGGCGTATTCATGGACCGTTCAATTCTTGAAGGCGACCCACACGTAGTACTTGAAGCTATGGCTATTGCTGGTTATGCAATCGGTGCTACACAGGGTTATATCTATGTTCGTGCAGAATATCCAATCGCTGTAAAGCGTCTTGAAATTGCTATTGCTCAGGCTCGTGAATACGGACTGCTTGGCAAGGATATTTTCGAACAGGATTTGATTTTGATGTTGAACTTAGACTTGGCGCTGGTGCGTTTGTATGTGGTGAAGAAACAGCTCTTATGACTTCTATTGAAGGCAACAGAGGTGAACCAAACCCACGTCCTCCATTCCCAGCTGAAAAGGGACTTTTCCAAAGACCAACAATTCTTAACAACGTTGAAACATACGCTAATATTCCACAAATCATCATCAACGGTGCTGATTGGTTTAAATCCATGGGAACTGAAAAGTCAAGCGGTACAAAGGTATTCGCTCTTGGCGGTAAGATTAAGAATACCGGACTTGTTGAAATCTAATGGGAACAACACTCCGTGAAGTTGTAGAAGACATCGGTGGTGGTATCTCTAACGGTAAGAAGTTCAAAGCTGCTCAGACAGGTGGACCTTCCGGCGGATGTATCCCAGCAGAACACTTTGATATTCCAATTGATTATGACACACTTATTTCTATAGGTTCCATGATGGGTTCAGGCGGACTTATCGTAATGGACGAAGATAACTGTATGGTTGATATTGCGAAGTTCTTCCTTGAATTCACAGTAGAAGATCATGCGGTAAGTGTACTCCATGCCGTGTAGGAACAAAGAGAATGTTCGAAATTCTTGAAAAGATTACAAACGGCAACGGAACACTTGAAGATATTGATAAGCTTGAAGCACTTTGCTATCATATTAAGGCAAACTCACTTTGTGGTCTTGGACAAACAGCACCAAACCCAGTATTGTCCACACTCAAGTACTTTAAGGACGAATATATTGCGCACGTAGTAGACAAGAAGTGTCCTGCTGGCGTATGTAAGGCACTTATGAACTATGAAATCATCGCTGACAAATGTAAGGGATGTACACTTTGTTCAAGAGTTTGTCCGGTTGGTGCTATCACCGGTACAGTTAAGGAACCACACGTAATTGACACAGCTAAATGTATCAAGTGTGGAGCTTGTGCTGAAAAGTAAGTTCAATGCGATAGTAAAGAAGTAGGAGGTAATAGCAATGGATATGATTAATATTAAAAATTAACGGCGTAAGCGTTGCTGCTCCTAAGGGATCAACAATTCTTGAAGCTGCAAGAATTGCAAACCTTGACATTCCAACACTTTGCTACATGAAGGAAATCAACGAGATCGGTGCTTGCCGTATCTGTGTAGTAGAAGTTAAGGGTGCAAGAAGCCTTGTAGCTGCGTGCGTATACCCAATTAATGAGGGTATGGAGGTTTTCACAAACACTCCAGCTGTTCTTGATGCAAGAAGAAAGACTCTTCAGCTCATACTCTCAACACACGAAAGAAAGTGTCTTTCATGTGTAAGAAGCGGTAACTGTGAACTTCAAAAGCTTTGTAAGGATTTGAAGGTTGATGATGAAGGTTTGTACGATGGCGAAAACGAAGTGTACGAAATCGACAATTCAGCAGCACATATGTACCGTGACAATAACAAGTGTATTCTTTGCCGTCGTTGTACAGCAGTATGTGCAAAGACACAGGGAGTTGGCGTTATTGGAGCAAACGAAAGAGGCTTTAAAACAAATATCGGTAGTGCATTTGAAGCAGGACTTGGTGAAACATCATGTGTTTCCTGCGGACAGTGTATCGCAGTTTGTCCTGTTGGTGCAATCTCTGAAAAGGATAACACAAGCGAAGTTTTTGCAGCACTTGCAGATACTTCTAAGCACGTTATCGTTCAGACAGCTCCAGCTGTAAGAGCTGCTCTTGGTGAAGAATTCGGCTTTGCAATGGGAACACCTGTTGAAGGCAAGATGGTTTCTGCACTTCGTAAGCTTGGATTTGCAAAGGTATTCGATACAAACTTTGCAGCTGACCTTACAATTGTGGAAGAAGCAACAGAATTTATTGATAGAGTTCAAAATGGCGGAGTACTTCCTATGATCACTTCCTGTTCACCAGGTTGGGTTAAGTACTGCGAACACTATTTCCCTGACATGACAGAAAACCTTTCTTCATGTAAATCTCCACAGCAGATGTTCGGCGCAATCGCAAAGACATACTATGCTGAAAAGATGGGAATTGATCCTAAGGATATCGTAATGGTAGCAGTAATGCCATGTACAGCTAAGAAGTTCGAAATTGGAAGAGATGATGAAGATGCAGCAGGCGTTCCTGACGTTGACATCGCTATTACAACAAGAGAACTTGCAAGAATGATTGAGCGTGCAGGTATTAGATTTGCTGAGCTTGAAGATGATAAGTTTGATACACCGCTTGGACTTTCCACAGGTGCAGCAGTTATCTTCGGCGCAACAGGCGGCGTTATGGAAGCAGCACTCCGTACAGCAGTATGGAAGCTTACAGGCGAAAACGCTGACAGCCCAGTTGAATTTACAGAAGTACGTGGTGTTGAAGGCATTAAGGAAGCAACATACAACGTTGCAGGAATGGAAGTTAAGGTTGCAGTTGCATCTGGACTTGCTAACGCTAAGGAACTTCTAAATAAGGTTAAGTCTGGCGAAGCAACATACCACTTCATTGAAATCATGGGATGTCCTGGCGGTTGTGTAAACGGCGGCGGACAGCCACAAGTTCCAATGTCTGTACGTAACTTTACAGATATTCGTGCCGAAAGAGCTAAGGCTCTATATCAGCTTGATAGCGACAATGCAGTGAGAAAATCTCACGATAATGAAGCAATCAAGGAACTATACGCAACATACCTTGGTGAACCGGGCAGCCATAAGGCTCACGAACTTCTCCATACAACATATGTTAAGCGTAGCATCAACTAAATAGTTGACTAACTAATAGTTAAAAAATCTCCCGTGAATAAGTTCACGGGAGATTTCTTGTGTTTTTATTTATCTAATAGTGAGAGAAAAGCTTGCGTAAACTTTTCATTATCCTCATTAGTGCGTTTTTTTGAGCCTTTAGGGTTTGAGCGCTTTTGACGACGCATTTCCTGACCGAGAAATCGCTCAAAAAGCAGTCTGTCCATATTCTCACTTGAATATATCATGCCATTTTGATTAATAGCCTTGCACCCACGACCAAGCGCCATAGCAGCAACACCATAATCCCCGGTGACAACAATATCGCCACTTTTTGCGATGTTTATTAGCTTGATGTCAACGCTATCACGACCAGTTTCAACGGTGATAACCGTGCTGTAACTGTCGTTTAATACGTGCGCAGAGTCGATTAGCATGGTAACGGGAATGTTGCGCTTTTAGCCTCACGCACGATAATTTCTTTAACAGGGCAAGCGTCAGCGTCAACAAGGATTTGAGCATTAGTACCCAAGACTTTCACCCACAATAATAACGTGCATTCTCTCAGCGTCCCTTTGATAGCCCGTAACAACGTAGTTACAGCAAATTCTTGTAGGTGACTTACAGCCGTCAGCCATATTAACACCCCTAGCGCAAGAAACACATTCGCCAGTCTTAGAGCAATACGATTCGATTTTAAGTCACTTTGCAATTATCAGGGGAGGCAACCTTTTTCACACGAGTGATAGCCTCATCAAGATTTTTCACGATTTTATTATATCCGACAACGAGAATTACCTTGTCAGGTCCGTAACATATCGCAGCAACACGGTTGCTATTCCCGTCAACGTTGTATATTTCACCAGCCTCAGTAATTGCGTTTGCGCTGCTAAGATAAGTATCAACAGAAAAACAGTCACGGAAATATTTCTTCATTTTATCAGCAGGAATATCTTCACGGTTGAGGAAAGAGTATTTCCCGTTTTTCAATAAATCAATTACTCCACATTCGTATAAAGACACCGAGCCACCACAAGCGACACTCATTCCGTCCGAAAGGAGGGAAGAACAAGACTTACAGCATCCTCTTTAGTCTTGACAAAATACGAATTCATGTTATTATCTTTAAGAGCAGAGCATACCTTTTCAATAAGAAGTTCAGTGTTTGGCGATAAATTATTACTCATAAAACAAAACGACCTTTCATATTTTCATTTAATATAACCACTTATGTCCCCAGCCTCTAAACTTAGCTTGCTGAATTCGGCGGCGGGTTCCATGTTAGGACTTCAGTCATGAAGTTCCTTATTGACTTATTGTAACATAACAAGTTTAGAAATTCAACTTTAAGAGGTGATTTTTATGGCAGATACATTTGGCAGGATATACGAAATAGTAAAAGAATACCCAAAGGCAAGGTAGCAACATATGGAATGATTGCCGCTTTAGCAGGAAATCCTCGCTTATCAAGGGTGGTTGGATATGCACTTCACGCAAACCCTGATCCAAGCACAATTCCATGTCACAGGGTGGTAAATCGTTTTGGTGAAACATCGTCTTTGCATTCGGAGGGGAAGATCGCCAAAGATTTTTACTTGAAGCAGAGGGAGTGGAGTTCGATTTAAACGGCAAAGTAGATTTATCTAAACATCTTTGGGATTTATCGAAAAAACAGTAAATAAACGCTTGACTTTTAGAGTTTTTTCTGTTACAATAATGAATGTTGTTTTAGTGGGTTAAAGCATAAAATCACGCAAGCTTTAAAGCGCTAAATTAAAATAAATATTCAAAGGGGAATTATAATAATGCTGACAGGGATTATTTTGGTCGTATACCTTATACTTATGATTGGAATAGGGGTATATTGCCGTAAATGTCTAAGAGTGTATCGGATTTTGTACTAGGCGGTAGAAATTTAGGTGGTTGGTTTACGGCTTTTGCTTATGGAACATCTTATTTCTCGGCAGTAGTTTTTATCGGATATGCAGGGCAATTTGGCTGGAATTACGGTGTTTCTGCCGCATTGATTGGTATTGGAAACGCAGTCATTGGCTCATTGCTGCCATGGTTAATTCTTGGCAAGAGAACTAGAGCAATGTCTAAGGAGCTTAACGCATCTACAATGCCCGAATTCTTTGAGAAGAGAATACAATTCAAAGTCTTTGAAGATTGTTGCAGCAGTTATTGTATTTATATTCTTAATTCCATATACAGCGTCCATTTACAACGGACTTTCAAGACTTTTCGGAATGGCATTTAACATTGATTATTCTGTTTGCATAATTGTTATGGCGATTTTAACAGCAGTTTATGTAATACTCGGCGGATACATGGCGACTGCAATCAGCGACTTTGTTCAAGGTATAATTATGCTTGTGGGAATTTGTGCTGTCGTTGTTGGAGTCATTAATAATAAGAGGTGGCTTTACAGAGGCTCAGATCAGCTAGGTCAGATAAGCGATACCGGTGTTGCTAATAACACACTTAATTCCATTCTCGGACCTGATCCGATTAACCTTTTCGGAGTGGTAATTCTTACTTCTTTAGGTACATGGGGACTTCCTCAGATGGTTCAGAAGTTTTACGCAATTAAGGACGATTCTGCTATTAAAAAGGGAACAGTTATCTCAACAATTTTCGCACTTATCGTTGCAGGTGGTTCGTACTTGATGGGCGGTTTTGGAAGACTTTACTCCACTACCGATCCGGAGGTTGCAGTTGCTACTGGCAGAAATCTTCTTGAAACAGGCTCTTCCGGCAAACTTGTATACGACTCAATCGTTCCGGCGATGCTCCAAGATGCTTTGCCTGAAATGCTTATAGGAATTGTAGTTGTTTTGGTGCTTTCAGCATCTATGTCAACTCTTTCCTCACTTGTACTTACATCAAGTTCAACCCTTACAATTGACCTTATCAAGCCTTTTGTTAAAAAGGGAATGAGCGATAAAAAACAGGTTCTGATTATCCGTATACTTATCGCAGTATTCTTGCTGATTTCAGTTATAATTGCGCTCAACCCTAATGCGTACATTTCAACGCTAATGTCGATTTCATGGGGAGCTTTGGCAGGGGCGTTCCTAGCACCGTTTATGTACGGACTTTTCTCAAAGAAAATTACAAAGGCAAGCGTTTGGACTTGTTTTATAATCGGTGTAGGCTTCACAGTTGTGCATATGTGTGTGTTCAGTCTAGGATTTTTCCCTGAAACAACAAAGGCTGCAGCATCACTTCCGTTGAACCTTGCATCTCCGATTAATGCCGGCGCAATAACAATGATAGTTTCGCTTATCGTCTGTCCGATAGTGAGTATTTTCACTAAAAAGCCAGATGAGGAATATGTAAATAATATTTTCAAATCTATAGGTAAATAAGTAACAGCCACAACGAAAAAAATCGTTGTGGCTGTTAGTTTTTAGTACGGCTAGTTATTTTTCTCCGAGAGAGGATTAAATCTTCTTGTTGAATTTTGCCTGATAAAAGGTTCATTCACCCTTCTGAAACCAACAATTGATATTTTTAGGCTGACGATATGCATTCCCGTGCACTTCACGATTGCGATAATCACGAATTAAATCCATGTCAAACTCTGCTATATAAATGCCTTCTTCCTCTCCTGCTTCAAGAATTAACGTATTCCTTGAACCCGAGCAAGATGGGGTATATGCAACACCATCAAATGCAGTAGAATGCCCGTTGCAGTCAGGTTGACCTTCAGGGTAATTAACGGATGCAATTCCTACCATGTTTTCATAAGCTCTGCCCCTAAGCTGAGAAATTCGATTTATTTCCATCGGACAGGCGTTCGGAACTAGGATAATTTCAGCACCCTTTAGCATAAGAATTCTTGCACTTTCAGGAAACTCTCTATCATAGCAAATCATTGAGCCGATTTTCACATTTCCGCTAGAAGTATTAAGCTCGGCAACGTAAAAATCATCACCTGCTGTAAGAATTGCCTCATCTCCGAAATCACAAGTATGCACTTTTGCGTAGGTTAATATATTTTCGCCAAATCTATCAAATATAGCGACAGTATTCCTTGGTGAAGGTGAGTATTTTTCAAGAAATGTTATACCAATTGCCATATCAAGTTCCTTTGCAAGCGTTGAAAAGGAATTGATAAACGGGCTGTCTAGAGATATAGCGTTGTTTGTTATAGCCTTAGTGTCGCTAGGCATATTATATCCAATGCTCCACATTTCAGGAAAAAGGGCAATATCTGCACCCATTTCTTTTGCCTTTTTGCAATACTCCAGCCCTTTTTTCATATTTCCCTCAACCGAATTGGTGGGAAGTAGTTGCAGCAGAGCAACCTTGAAAGAATTCATTGTCATATACCTCTCTAATCTTATGGAAAATTAATATTCTGCCGAACCCGTAGTTCTAGGGAACGGAATAACGTCACGAATGTTGGAAATTCCGGTAACATACATAATCAATCTTTCAAATCCAAGACCAAAACCACAATGCTTAGTACCGCCCCAACGTCTTAAATCAAGATACCAAGAATAATCGTCAGGGGAAAGACCGAGTTCTTCCATTCTTGTTGTAAGAACGTCCATTCGTTCTTCACGCTGACTTCCGCCGATAAGCTCACCTATTCCCGGAACGAGCAAATCAACAGCAGCAACCGTCTTGTTGTCATCGTTGATACGCATATAGAACGCCTTTATTTCCTTAGGATAATCAGTCACGAAAACAGGCTTTTTAAAGACAACTTCAGTAAGGTAACGCTCATGTTCCGTCTGCAAATCACAACCCCAAAAAACAGGGAACTCGAAGTTATCTTTATTTTTTAGAAGTATCTCAATTGCATCTGTATAGCTAACCTTAGCAAAGCTTGAATTAGCAACGAGCTGAAGCTTTTCGAGCAAACCCTTTTCATAAAAGCTTTCAAAGAAAGCAAGTTCGTCAGGGCATTCATCAATAACGGCGTTAAGCACGTATTTTATCATTTCTTCAGCTAAATCCATATCATCTTGCAAGTCAGCGAAAGCAATTTCAGGCTCAATCATCCAGAATTCTGCAGCGTGTCTTGGTGTGTAGGATTTTTCTGCACGGAAAGTTGGGCCGAACGTGTAAATTTTACCGAACGCCATAGCCATGCACTCGCCCTCAAGTTGCCCCGAAACCGTAAGGCCAGCCTTTTTGCCAAAGAAATCATCGGCATAATTTATTTCGCCTTCTATTTTTGGAGGCTCGTTTAAATCTAAGGTTGTAACCTGAAACATTTCGCCGGCTCCCTCACAGTCGCTAGCTGTTATTATTGGAGTGTGAGCGTATATGAAGTCGTTGTCGTGGAAAAAACGATGGATAGCCTGAGCGCATACGGAGCGAACACGGAATGCAGCAGAAAAGGTGTTTGTCCTAGGACGAAGGTGAGCGATTGAACGCAAAAATTCAAGCGAGTGGCTCTTCTTCTGCAAAGGATACTCAGGGGAAGATGCTCCCTCAACCACAACCTCGTCAGCGGAAATCTCAAAAGGCTGTTTAGCATTCGGAGTAGCAACAACCACACCCGAAACCGAAATTGCAGCACCGGTATTAAGTTTGCAAAGATTTTGAAAGTTGTTGAGATTTTCGCTGATTACTATTTGAACAGGCTTAAAACAGCTGCCGTCATTTATTGAGATAAATCCGACATTCTTGCTTGAGCGAAGGGATTTAACCCAACCGCACACAGTGACGGATTTTTCAGCATATTCAGAAAAGCGGGCATTTAGTAATTTGAGTTCAAGACGTTTCATATAGGCTACCTCTTTTATTATTTATTAACGGCATAAAGGTTAGTTTCCCAAGCAGGAATGTACAAGTGATGCCGAATATAGAATTTCAAATTTGGATTTAATTCATGTAAAAGCAAAGGAATATCAAACATATCCTCGTTTCGGTGATATAGAGCAGTAATGACATTTGAACCGTCTGAAATATTATTCTTCGCGCCTAAAATAGCACGTCTTTCAGCACCCTCAACGTCAAGCTTGATAAGCGTTGCACCTTGTATTTTTTCATCAACTGCATAGCAAATCGTAGTGTTGTTACCGCCGATTTTAGCTCTTGTCATTCGTCCCTCGCCATCGGTGAAGTCAATAAGTCCGCTTGTGTCCCACGCTCCGGCGTTGTAGAGAACGACGTTGTTTTCTTCGCTAAGATTATTTTGCATTTTCTTGAAATTGCGTAAATTAGGCTCAAAAGCGTGTATTTGTTTGAATTTCCCGTTGCAAGCTTGAATAAATTCAGCGACCGTGTCGCCGGTGTAAGCGCCTAAATCAACGTACACATCATCGGTTTTGAGCTTGATTATTTCCTTGAAAACTTCAGTTCTTTCAGTGGTACAGGAATGCAGATGTTCTATTTTCCCACTAATTTTGAAGTTTATTACATCAGCAAAAACCTTTTTAGAAATCTCATCGCCTAAAAGGTGGTAAACTTTATCAAACTTTTCAGCGTTATCTAAGCAATATTCGTATGTGAAAAGGTCATCGGCAATATTCTGCTTGTCTGTCACAACAGGTACATCAGGTGCATAAAACTCGTGCTTGGCGGCAATCTCACGGATTTGAGTGTATAGCTTTTCATATCCTGCCGCAAAGGCGAGAACTATTATAAAATCATCATGTTCAGCCTCAATATCCGAAAGCTTTCTCACTAAATGCCCCATAAAAGAATGTCCACGTACGAACTCATCACTAGCAAAAAAACCTGCACAAGTGATGCCGTATTTCTCGAAAACAGCGAGTATCTTCAAAGCACCGTCACCCATACCATAGATGAAAATAGGCTTTGAGGAGTTTTTTAGATAGTCGAAACAATTTTGTTTTTCGGTTATATATTCAAGCATGTTAACCCTCATAATTCAATAAGGTGGCAAAAAGCCACCCTGAAAAAATGTAGTTAGGTATTATCATCGCAACAATCATCGTCACAACCACTACTAGCGCAGAAATTATATCTTTGCCGAATTCTGTACTTGTCACGTTCGGTGTCGATATGTTTGTCTAAAAGCTAGAGAACCTCTCTAGGCTTTTTTATGCACTTAATAATTGTAGTAGGGGAGTCTGTATCTTTTACATAGATAACGATAGTACCGCAGCCAAAAATACGTTGGAATAAAGGTAATTGGAGTTTCTTGTCGGTTACTTTGTATAGATCAAACTCAGTTTCCTCTAAACTTAAAAAGCCGGTTCTAATTATAAACTTGGTTTCAGTTAGAAAATATCTAGTAAATGAAATTGGCAATCCGAAAAGTACGCTTTTTATCCGTCCATATATTTTTAATCTCATTTTTCATAGTACGCCACTCCTTACCATAAATTTATATGCTTTAATTTTATCACAACAGGATAAGATTTTCAAGCAAAACCCTTTATTATTAAATATAAATTTGAAATAAAATAAAAATCAAAAAAATTTGAAAAAATGCTTGACAAATGTTTGCGAATATGATATATTAATAAAGCTGACGTATGCGAGTGTGGCGAAATTGGCAGACGCGCCAGATTTAGGTTCTGGTACCGAGAGGTGTGTGGGTTCAAGTCCCTTCACTCGTACCACCAGCAAAAAAGACGATATTCTTTTGAGTATCGTCTTTTTTATTTTTATGCACCAAAAGGGACTTGAACCCTTTCAAGGGGACTTGAACCCTTTCAAGCTCCCTTCACTCGTACCACCAGCAAAAGGCGATGCTCTGGGAGCATCGCCTAAACGATATACTTTTGAGTATCGTCTTTTTTATTTTATGATGAAAGTATCTTGAACCATTTTAAAGGTGTTTTCACTTGCAATAATTTTAGACAATACTTGACAAACGAAAAAAAGGGAATATCGTAAGTATAGGGTTAAATTCAAAATTTAAATAAGTAGAAAAGTATGAAAAATTTAAAAAACAGCAAGCTTATTGCTTGTTATGGTAATTCGGGGCTCTCTTATGATGCAGCCAAAGGATAGTAGATCCTGCGTCAGGCAGTTATTTGTATGGTTCATACAGATGGGCAGGATATTATACGTTAGGATATGTACGATGATGAAAATAAAACAAACAAAACTTATCCCCACTTTCTTAGCAGCGATTTGCATACTTGCAATTTTTGCAGAAAATAACGGTGTGTTTACTTTTCTCGTGTCGAACTTTTAATTCTTCAGATCTTGATTTTATTGCTAAACACGATAAAATCGCAGTATTCTCTCTGATTTTACCAGAGTTAGGAAAAAGCTCGTTTTTGTCATTTATAGATCTTGATAATCGTTCTATATTCGCCACACCATATGTGGCTGATAAATTTAACTTCTCTTTTATTGACGAGGTTGAAAAAATAAACGGATTTTCTATTGCGAAGCGCCTATGTATGAGGTGAATTGCGCAAACGCCCCCATTTTGATAGCGAAGTCTATTTTGAAAGAGATGGGATATACGAAATTGCAAATACTCAAGCGTCAGGCTCGCGAGTATATATTACGCTCAATAATGGGAAGTTTTATGCTGAGAAATCTATTTTTAACGGATATGAACAAGACAAACAGCGGTTTAACGTCATTCTGTCAAGTGATGGTTTTTATTGAGATTATTTCCGTTGATACTGGCAGACGATTTGAAATAGACGGCGTTTCACAATTTACAGCAGAGTTCCGAAGCTGGCACAGAACACCACAAAATCAAAGCGGCTAAAAACAGGGAAGCTCTTTATTTGAGCTATGATGAAAATAATAAATTGATTTTAACTGAAAATACAAATGATGTAAATGCTCGGTGGAGTGTTTTATCGTGACACAAGCGAAGAAGATTTCTCGGAATTTGAATTCACAGTGATAACAACTACTGCAGCAACTTAGTGCATAGGTTTACATATTATGTATTTAGTCGGGTGCTTTAGACTAGGTGAATAAAGGTACTAAGAAAGGAAAGGCTGTATTTATGAAAAAGGTTTACGCATACGGAATGATAGTGTGTTCAAATAGTTTTAGATTTTCCGAATTTTTAAAACTAGACCAATATTCTGAAGCGATAGAAAACTTTAGATTTATTGGAGGAGAAACTGGTTCATGTGCAACCGTTTTTAGAGTCTTTAGGCGCTGAAGTGGTAATGGACGGAACTCATATGGGAAAAGAAATACGTCAACACTTATTAGAGAGTTTTACAAAAACAAGAATGTTAATATTAATTCAATCTATTTTGACGAGGAGTTATGATGGGCTTGAAGACTACATTTTGATTTCCGGCGATTCCAGAACGCCGTTCGGTATGTTCGACGAGTTCTATTCTTCAGCATATAAAACGGGAATTCGTCACTGGAACAAGCCCGAAGGTGACATTATTAATTGTGATGTTGCTGCGATTGACCCTTATTTCGGAGATGACTCAGATTTTGCAGTGAAGATATGCGTTGAAAACGCTTCAATTCCATATGTAACTATTGATTGTAAGTATGACAGTTATATTCATAAAAATTCAGCAGTGACTGTTATATCAGGGGAAAGTTTGAGAACTGATTATCCCGACAAAACCCGTGAAGAAATATTCCCGCTATTCCAAGAGAATGGAGGGGGATTAACAATAATAACAAACGGCGGCAATGACTTCTACTACGGAAGAAAAGGCGGAGAAATCAAGACCTTTACGCCGTTTAAGGTTAATGTTGTTAGCTCTCTAGGAGCTGGTGACTCATTTAAAGCAGGTTGCACTTATGCGCTTTTAAAAGGATACAGCGATGATGAAATCGTGCGATTTGCAAGTGCTTGCGCCGCTATTGCGATTTCCCGTTATCCTTTGCATCTAAATCCGCCAACGCTATCTGAAATTCAGGAATTATTGAAGTGAAATATAAAAAGTCGGCATCATAGTGATGTCGACTTTTTTATGTTTATACATTTTATTCACAAGCTTTTTCAGCACTTGCGAGTTTAACAGCCACACAGAAAACCTCAAGAGCCTTTTCAAGTTCTTCAACTGAAGGGTATGTTGGAGCAATTCTGATGTTTTTGTCCTCAGGGTCTTTACCGTAAGGGAATGTTGCGCCGGCAGATGTTAGAATAATTCCTGCTTCTCTGCAAAGAGCAACAATTCTTTTTGCACAGCCCGGTAAAGCATCAAAGGAAACGAAATATCCGCCGTTAGGCTTATTCCAAGAGCCAATTCCAAGAGGCTTAATTTCTTCATCTAACTTCTTGCAAACAGCGTTGAATTTAGGGTTAAGAATAGCCTTGTGCTTCTGCATATGAGCGTTGATACCGTCAATGTCCTTGAAGTAGTTTACATGACGTAGTTGGTTCATTTTATCAAAACCGATTGTTTGGAAGTTCATAACGCTTTTGATTTGCTTGATGTTTTCAGCAGAAGCCCCGATCATAGCAACACCGGCCCCCGGGAAAGTTACTTTTGAGGTTGAGCCGAAAATGAAAACCATGTTTTCCTTGCCAGTTTTCTTCAATTCTTCAAGAATATTAAGCACAGCGTCAGGTGTATCTGAAAGGTGGTGAACGCAGTATGCATTGTCCCAGAAAATTCTGAAGTCAGTTGCAGCAGGAGAGAGGTTAGCAAACCTCTTTACAGTTTCGTCGGAATATGTTATTCCTTCAGGGTTTGAATACATTGGTACACACCAAATGCCCTTAATAGTTGGATCAGAGGAAACAAGACTTTCGACAATATCCATATCAGGACCGCTTGAAGTCATTGGCACGTTAATCATTTCAATTCCGAGGCTTTGACATACTGAAAAGTGTCTATCGTATCCCGGAACAGGGCAAAGGAACTTAATTTTATCGTATTTACACCAAGGCTTTTCGCTGCCAACAACGCCGTAGAGCATCGCCCTTGCAATTGCGTCATACATAAGGTTAAGACTAGAGTTGCCGCCTATAATAATTTCGTCTTCAGTTACGCCAAGATACTTGCTAAAAAGGCGCTTCGCTTCAGGAATGCCGTCAAGAATACCGTAGTTACGAACGTCAAGTCCATTTTCACAGAGCATAGAATTATCGGCAGTAAGGGCGTTAAGGAGAGGTAAAGAAATATCTAGCTGATCCTTTCCCGGTTTGCCTCTTGACATATCAAGATTTAAGTTTAATGATTTAAAATAATCATATTCTTTTTGAACGGAAGATTTGAAATCTGAAAGCTCACTTTTATTCATTTCATAAATATTCATTATATTTTTGAACCTCCAATATAAATTGATATACGATATATTAATTACATACTATATATTATTATAAAAACCGATTTTTTGCAATAGTTTTTTTGAAACTTGCAGAAAATATTTATATCTTGCAAAAACATATCTGAAGATTGAATAAATAAGCAAGTTAAATTTCATTTTTAATGTTGATTTTGCATAATATCTATGCTCAAAATTCAAAACATCTCCTAAATACAAATAGAGAATATTTGCCGTCCAACCCTCATATCATTAAAAAAGATACATACAATTTTCTTCGGAGGCAAACGATCCTCCAAAGAAAAACTTAATAAAAAATTGGAGGCATAAAAATGAGCAGATATTATCCTGAGGGAGTGATTTTTAATTCAATTGACAATACAGCGTCAATAAGTTCGATAAGCGGTCTTGAGGAGGCTTTGATTAAAGGCAAAATCCTAGAGGCAAGGGCTTTAGTTTGCGACAGTGAGCATAATCTTATAGTAGATTTACCCTGTCCGAATGTTAAGGCGATAATTCCTAGAATTGAGGGTGCAATTGGAATTGACGACGGATCAACAAGAGATATTGCATTAATTGCAAAGGTGAACAAACCTGTTTGCTTTAAAGTGCAAAGGCTTGAGAGAATGGGGGAAGAAACAGTAGCAATTCTTTCAAGACGTGAAGCGCAGATTGAATGTCAAAACTACTACATTTCGGAGCTTTTAAACGGTGACATTATACCGGCAAGAATTACACATATTGAACAATTCGGATGCTTTGTAGACCTTGCTTGCGGTATACCATCACTAATTCCGATTGATGCAATATCTGTTTCAAGAATTTCAAACCCTTCAGATAGATTTAGTGCGGGGCAGGATATAAAAGTAATCATAAAGGGCAGGGAGAACGGGCGTATTTGGCTCTCTCACAAAGAACTTCTAGGAACATGGGAGGAAAATGCCGCTAAATTTTCATGCGGTGAAACAGTAAGCGGAATTGTAAGATCGGTGGAAGATTACGGCGTATTTATAGAATTAGCACCTAATCTTGCAGGACTTGCAGAGCCTAGAAAAGATGTGAGGGCAGGACAACACGCAAGCGTATACATAAAATCAATCATTGAAAACAAGATGAAGATTAAGCTTATTATTGTAGATGTATTTGATGCAGGATATGAGTGCGGCAAGCTGAACTATTTTGTGAATGACAATCACATTTCATATTGGAAGTACTCAACCCCGAACTCTCCTAAGGTTATAGAAAGCTACTTTGATTAAGAAGTTTTGTCAGCAATAAAAAATCCGACTGTTTGATATTTCTCAATCAGTCGGATTTTTTAGGCGATAGCATATAGAAAGCACCTTTATGAGTGGGTGACTTTAAGTCCGCCGTATGCAGTGATTTTGTTTGAAACAGCCGTTTTGCAGGATTGTTCGCAAATAACCTCAAGTATAGCCTTTTGGCTTGTGAAAGGTTCGGCAACTGAGCCATAAGCATCAACCGTTATTGGGAGTGCGACATTCTGAGTGCTAAATGAGCCGTACTCAAATATAGCAAGCCCGTGTTTTTTTATGCCTGTGTTTACTGAGGTAGCACGAATGTTTATTTTATTTACGCCTGATATTTCTTTTACAGCCCTTGCCACATATTCAGCAGAATCAATAGTATCAAATTCAGCAGCTATTCTAGTTTTCATAAAAAATCTCCTTAAAAATAATCATGCTAATATTGTTTATAATAAAGAGATAAATATTCCTTACAAATAAATGAAAAAAAGTTTGCCTAACTCTAAAATTTATGATATACTAATTTTATATCGCCTATTGTCGATTTATAATATTCCATTTTATTATATTTGAAATTTTAAGGAGGGAACTATTATATGGATATTCAGCCAAATGATTTGTTAACAATGAAAAAACCACATCCATGTGGCTGTAATCAAATGATAGTTTTACGTGCTGGCATGGATTTTAAACTACGTTGTGTAAAGTGTAGCCGTGAATTTATGGTTCCGAGAAATAAAATTGAGAAAAGCATTAAAAACGTACAACGTGAAAACGGCGAATTGTAGCAATTTTCTCATAATTAATAAATCAATATTATAGTATATTTTATGGGGGAATTATCATGTTAGATAAACTACAATTTACAGAGGACAGGTTCAACGAAATAAATGAGAAGCTTATGCTTCCTGAAATAGTAAACGATAATAAACAGTACACCGAGCTAATGAAAGAGTACACCTCACTATCTCCGCTTGTTGAAAAATACCGTGAATACAAAGCAGCACAAGAGGCTTTTGAAGAAGCAAAGGAACTTCTTGATGCAGGCGGTCTTGACAAAGATTTTAAAGAAATGGTTCAACTCGAATTTGAGGAAAATAAAGAAAAAATTGCAGTTCTTGCCGAAGAATTGAAAATACTTCTTATACCTAAAGACCCAAAAGACGATAGAAACGTTATCATTGAAATCAGAGGCGGCGCAGGTGGGGAAGAAGCGGCACTTTTTGCAAACTCACTTTATAGAATGTACAGTATGTATGCCGACGGTAGGGGTTGGAAAACGGACGTTCTAAACTCCAACGAAACAGAACTCGGCGGATACAAAGAAATTAGCTTTAGCATAGAGGGAGCCGGCGCATACTCTAGATTTAAGTACGAGAGCGGCGTTCACCGTGTTCAAAGAGTACCTGAAACCGAATCACAAGGCAGAATTCATACATCAACAGTAACCGTTGCCGTTCTTGTAGAGGCAGACGAGGTTGAAATTGACATAAACCCTACCGACCTTAAAATTGACGTATTTAGGGCAAGTGGAGCAGGTGGACAGCACATCAACAAGACAGAATCAGCAGTAAGAATTACTCACTTACCAACAGGAGTAGTTGTTGAATGTCAAGATGAAAGAAGCCAGTTTAAGAATAAGGACAAGGCAATGAAAGTTCTTCGTTCACGTCTTTATGAAGCAAAACTTGAAGCGCACGAGGCAGCAATCGCTGAAGAGAGGCGTGGTCAAGTCGGAACGGGAAATCGTTCTGAACGTATACGTACCTACAACTATCCAGAGGGAAGAATTACCGACCATAGAATAGGTTTGACAATTTATAGGCTTGAGAATATTCTCAACGGCAATATAGATGATGTTATTGACGCACTCGCAACAGCAGAGCAAACCGAAAAACTAGCTGCACAAAACAATTAGTATTCAAAATGGCAATTCGTCCTATCATTTTATAGAGGAATAATATGCAAACGGAATTATTATCTAGTGAAATCATTAATATTCAAAAAGCTGCAAAGCTCATAGCAAACGGCGAAGTTATAGGTATGCCGACAGAAACGGTTTACGGGCTTGCTGCCGACGCACTTAATGAGGGCGCTGTTAAAAAGATTTTCACAGCAAAGGGCAGACCGGCTGATAATCCCCTAATCGTGCATATTGCAGAATTGTCATCACTTGATTTTCTAGTTCACGACATACCAGAAGTTGCACTTAAACTTGCCCAGAAGTTTTGGCCGGGACCTTTGACAATGGTTTTGAAGAAGAATAATTGTATCCCCGAAATCACAAGCGGAGGACTTGATACCGTTGGAATTCGTATGCCCTCTCACCCGATTGCAAGGGAACTTATCAAAGCAAGTGGAAAGGTATTAGCAGCGCCATCAGCAAATCTTTCGGGCAGTCCAAGTCCAACAACGGCAAAACACGTTTTTGATGATATGTGCGGTAAAATCCCGCTTATCATTGACGGAGGAACTTGTGATGTGGGAATTGAATCTACTGTTATTTCTTTTGAGAATGGCAACGTAAGGCTATTAAGACCGGGATTTATTTCAGTTGAGGACTTACTAACCGTTTCGGAGCAAGTCTACACCGACTCGGGAATTCTTGGAAAAGTCGATGAGAGCGAAAAAGTTCTCTCACCGGGAATGAAATACAAGCATTATTCTCCAAAAGCCGAAGTAATAATAGTTAATGGCGATTTTGAGCAATTTTGCAAGTTTATGGAGATACATAATAGCGAAGATGTTTGCGCAATGGTGTTTGACAGAGATAGGGATAACTATCCGTATTCCTGCCTTACATACGGCGATACATCAATAGAACAAGCGCACGAAATTTTCGATAAACTTCGTGAAATTGATACATTGAACGTAAAAACAGTATATGTCCGTGCCCCAAGTTCTAAGGGGGTAGGGCTTGCTGTCTATAATAGACTGCTTAGAGCAGCGGGATTTGAGGTGATAAATTTATGAATAGCTTATCAGGTGTAATGGTAGTCGGCTTAACAGGTCAAAGCGGCGCCGGCAAAACTACTGTTTGTGAAGCATTCCGTAAGAATGGATTTGCTATTATAAATGCCGATATGATTTCCCGTTTAGTAGTGGAAAAAGGTTCTCCTTGCCTTAGTGAAATAGCAGATTGTTTCCCGAACGGAATTATTACCGACGAGGGAGAGCTTAACAGGGCGATGCTTGGAGATATTGTTTTTTCTAACAGGGACAAATTAAATTTGCTGAACAGCATAATGTACCCTTACATCACTTCGGAAATTTTGAGGATTATTAGAGAGCTAGCAGACAATGACGAAACTCTAATTCTTCTTGATGCACCTACTTTATTTGAGAGCCGTGCAGATGATTTTTGCGAGCTTATTATAAGCGTAATTGCAAAAAAGAATATTCGTAAGCAAAGGATTATGGAGCGTGATGGTATCACCTCTGAGCAGGCTGACTTACGCATGAATTCTCAATACGACAATCAATTTTTTCAGAATAATTCAGATTTTATCATTAAAAATAATAAAGACAAAGCTCATCTTGAAGCAGTAGCGGAGGAAGTTATTGAAAAGATCAAAGAATACTATAATTCAAAAAAGAAGAACTAGGCTTTTTTTCGCTATATTAATTATAGCGTTGATAATATTTGCAGCGTTTAAATATGAGGATATTTACCGCAAGTGGGTTTACCCTATAAAATATGAAAACTATGTTGAGAAATATAGTGAGGAATACGGCGTTGATAAGTATTTAATTTACGCAATTATCAATACAGAGAGTGGATTTGATAGTGACGCTCAATCAAATGTAGGAGCAAGGGGCTTAATGCAACTTATGGATAACGCTTACGATTGGGTTAAATATCGTATGGGCGATGAGCGTGAGCTTACCTATGACGATATGTACAATGCTGAATATAATGTTCAGTACGGAACATATCTTTTGAAACTTCTCTATGATGAGTATGGCAGTTACAACGAAACCATTGCAGCCTATCATGCAGGCAGGGGTGCCGTGAATGGCTGGCTTGAGAATAAAGAATATAGCAACGACGGGGAAGTGCTTGACAAAATTCCCTCGAGAGATACAAACCACTACGTTAGTAAAGTTATGAAAGCGTATGAAGCATATATAAATTTATATTAATTGAAAGGCGATAAATTATTATGGACAAAAAGACAGAATCAGCAGCAAAGAAACTAAAAGAGAAGCTTTGTTACACACCTAAAAACGGCGGACATATAATGAGCGACTCGGAGATAAAGAAAGCGGACAAATTCTCAGAAGGATATAAGAAATTCCTAGACGATGCAAAAACAGAGCGTGAGGCAGTTGACGCTGTTCTAAAAATCGCAAAGGAAAACGGCTTTACAGAATTTGAAATTGGTCGTGCTTATAAAGCCGGCGAAAAGGTTTATTACAATAATAGGGGCAAGGCAATTATCCTTTCAGTTATTGGAAGCGAGCCGATTGAAAACGGTGTAAGAATTTGCGCCTCACATATCGACTCACCTAGACTTGATATGAAGCAGAACCCTCTTTATGAAGAAAGCCAAATTGCTCTTTTCAAGACACATTACTACGGCGGAA
>JAXGPS010000014.1:0-38338 GCA_040766825.1 Oscillospiraceae bacterium | reverse complement strand
GATAAATCATAGTACAACAATTTAATAAGTATTCTGGAGGTGTTATATTGGATAGTGCGATAATACTTGCGGGTGGGCAGGGCAAAAGAATGAAGTCCGACTTGCCAAAGCCAATGTTTAAAGTCTTGGGCGAGCCAATGCTTGACTGGGTAATATCTGCGTGTAATGATGCTGAAATTGACGAAATCGCAGTAATTACCGGTTATTGCAGCGAGAAAATCGAGGAGCATTTAGACGGGAAGTATGCTACATATTTTCAATCCGAAAGATTAGGAACGGGCCATGCAGTTATGCAGGCAATTCCGTTTATCAAAAAAAACGCTGACGGGAATATCCTTGTTGCGTGTGGAGATGCTCCATTTATCAGTGCGCAGGATATTAAAAACTCACTAGAACAGCACATTTCCCTAAAGTCTTCGGCAACTATAATTACTTCGAGGCTTGACAATCCGTTTGGATATGGTAGAATTGTTCGTGGTGCGAATGGTGTCGAAAGAATAGTCGAACAAAAAGATGCTGATGAATGTGAAAAGGCAATTAACGAAGTGAATTCGGGAGTTTTTTGGTTCAAGGCGAAAGACCTTCTTTATGCGTTGAGCGAGATTAAGCCTAACAATTCTCAAGGGGAATATTATCTTACAGATGCAATCGCTGTATTAAGAGGGATTGATAAAAGCATCGGGGCATATTCTTCATCAAATCAACACACAGTTAAGGGAGCTAATGACCGTAAAGGGCTTTTAGAGCTTAACAAAATTGCGAGGGAAGCTATAATTGACAAACACCTTGAAAACGGAGTAGAATTTACTTGCATAGACGGAATTACTATTGAGCGTTCAGTAGAAATTGAGGCAGGTGCAGAAATCCTATCGGGGACAATTTTGCGAGGTAAAACTAAAATCGGCAAAGACTCTGTAATAGGTCCTAACTGTATCCTTGAAAACACAATCGTTGGAGAGGGGACACATCTTAACTATGTGCAGTCCTTTGACAGCGTGATTGAGGACAACGTAAAAATTGGTCCTTTTGTTCATATTAGACCGGACAGCGTTATAAAAAGCGGTGTGAAGATAGGGGATTTTGTTGAAATCAAGAACTCCACTATCGGCGAAAAAACAGCAGTTTCACATCTCACATACGTTGGTGATACAGACGTTGGAAGTCAAGTAAACTTCGGTTGTGGAGTTGTAACGGTTAACTATGACGGCGTGAATAAACATCGCTCAAAAATCGGTAACAAGGCGTTTATCGGTTGCAACACAAATATTGTTTCCCCGGTAACAATTGGGGAGTGCGCATACACAGCAGCAGGAACTACTGTTACAAAGGACATTCCAAATAACGCTCTTGCGATAGATCGTTCACCTCTAGTGATAAAAGAGGAATATACTACGAAGAAATTCCGTGATAAAAAGTGGAAATAATCGAAGTGAAAAATTAAGGTATTTAATTGATTTTATCAATTTAATTAAATTTTAAGGAGAGTATTCAATGAGCTTGCATGGTAAGGATATTAAGATTTTTACAGCCAATTCCAACAAAAAGGTAGCACTTGAAATCGCACAGGGACTAGGACTTCCATTAGGAAAGTCGGAGGTTGTGACTTTTAGCGACGGTGAAATTTCCGTTTCTATTAAGGAATCGGTAAGAGGTTCAGATGTATTCGTAGTACAGTCTACAAACACGCCGGTAAATGACAACATTATGGAACTTCTTATAATGATTGACGCGTTGAAGAGAGCATCTGCAGGACGTATCACAGCGGTTATTCCATATATGGGATACGCTCGTCAAGACAGGAAAGCAAAGGCTCGTGACCCAATTTCAGCTAAGCTATTTGCTGATATACTTACAGTTTCAGGAGTAGACAGAGTTCTTACAATGGACCTTCATGCTCCACAAATTCAAGGTTTCTTTAATATCCCGGTTGACCATCTTCTTGGATTTCCAATTCTCGTTACATATTTTGAAGAACTTTACGGACACTGCAAGGACGAGGTAACAGTAGTTTCCCCAGACCTTGGTTCTGTAACTAGAGCAAGAAACTTCGCAACACGTCTAGAAGTTCCTTTGGCTATCGTTGACAAGCGTCGTCAAAAGGCTAACGAATGTGAAGTTATGAACATCATCGGTGATGTTAAGGGCAAAAAGGTTATTCTTGTTGACGATATGGTTGATACAGCAGGAACTCTTTGCAACGCCGCTACTGCTATTATGGAACATGGCGCTACTGAAATCATTGCTTGCGCAACACACGGTGTTCTTTCCGGTCCTGCAATTGAAAGAATTCAGAACAGTGTTCTTAACAAAATCGTATTCCTTGACACTATCGACATTCCGCAAGAAAAGCTTATTGATAAAATTGTTCAGCTTCCTGTTGCACCAATTTTCGCAGAAGCTATTGACAGAATTTACTGATAAGCCCGAGTATCACCACTTTTCAACCCTTGATGACGTTAAAACAGTATAAATAAAAACTTCCCCATAATCCGACACCCTATGGTTGACGATTATGGGGTAAGGTTCGTTAATTTTAACTTTCCTTATTGGAAAAGAGGTACAAAAATGGATATATTTGAAAAACTAAAAATGCTTTCAAAACCAGCACCCACAGGACCGATTGAATATATAGTAGTGGGACTCGGTAATCCCGGCACTAAGTACGAAAATACTCGTCATAATGCAGGCTTTATGGCGGTTGACACGATAGCATCTAAGAACAAAACCAATGTTACGAAAATAAAATTCAAGTCCTTGTGCGCTGATGTTATGATTGCAGAAAAAAGAGTTCTTCTTATGAAGCCGACAACATTCATGAATAACAGCGGCGAGGCAGTGGTTGAGGCGATGAATTTTCACAAAGTGCCTATTGAAAATGTAATTGTAATATTCGATGATGTTTCTCTTGAGCCTGGGCTTATGCGTATAAGGCGAAAGGGGAGTGATGGGGGGCATAATGGAATAAAAAGCATTATCTATCTCACCGGCAAGGACACTTTCCCAAGGATAAAAATAGGCGTTGGGAAGAAGCCTCACCCTGACTACAATCTAGCTGATTGGGTGCTTTCGAATTTTAAGAAGGACGAAATCGAGGCTTTACATAAACGTGACAATTCAGTAATTGCCACAGAGCTAATAATTAATGGAAAAATAAACGAGGCAATGAACAAATTCAACTAATATACAGATAAACACAGACAACAGAACAGGAATTAGGTATGAATATTTTTCACTCTGCAATAGAAAATTCAGAAGGCTTTTTAGAGCTTAAAAGGGCAGTCCTTAACGGGATATGCCCTTGTGCTGTTACGGGTGTTTCAGCAATTCATAAGGCGCAGCTTGTGCTTAGTACGGCAGAAACTCTCCCGAAAGGAACGACACTTCTTGTTATAACTGAGGACGAACAAACGGCTCGTCGTTTTGCTGATGATTTAAATGAGCTGAACGGCTCTAAAATGGCGATGGTTTTCCCGGCAAAGGATATAGTTCTCACTAGAGTTGAAAGCGTTTCCAGTGAAATATGAATATGCAGGATTTTGTGAAGTATTGGCGGCGGCAATTTCAAGCGCATGTGATAGTTTTATTGCAGAATTGTTCTGCACTCGGTACATTCACAGTTATGCGTGAAATATCAAGTTTTACACTGAATGTAGGCGAGGAGATTTCCACAATAAAATTAGCTGAAAAAGTTAGTAGGAGCAGGCTACACTCGTTGCGAAAAGGTGGAGGGGGCAGCGCAGTTCTCCATTAGAGGTGCAATTTGCGACATATTCCCCGTACAGCTTTCTTACCCAATTCGTATTGAATTTTGGGGTGACGAGATAGACTCTATTGCTTGCTTTGATATAGAAACTCAAAGGCGAAGTGAAAGCACAAGAACGATAGAAATTTCCCCAGCGTTTGAAGTGGTTTTTGAGAGCAATGAAGAACTTGCAAACAAGATTGAGGCACTTGCAAAGTCGATACGCAGTAAAAGGGCGACGCTTGTTCGTGAGGAACTTGGCAAGGATTCCGAGAGATTACGCACAGGACTTTCCCTTGAAAATATAGATAAATATCTTCCGCTTGCTTATGAATATCCGGCGACTATAATGGATTATTTAGGCGAGGAAAGCGTTGTCTTTTTCTGCGAATATCGCAATATTCAAGACAAAGCGAAATCCGTATTTACACAGCACATGGAGGACTTGAAGATACTTCTTGAAACGGGTGAACTTTGCAAAGGACTTGATGGATACTTAATGGAACTTCCACAGTTCGTATCGGAAGCAGACCGTTTAAAAGCAGTATATCTTGATACTTTCATGAGGGGCGGAGAGTCCAAAAAACTACGCAAACTTATTAATATGAACGCCTATCAAACAGCGCCGTGGGGCGGTGAAATGAGGCATCTTAATGAGGAATTGCGTGGGTTTATAAACAGAAAATATTCCGTAATTGTAATGGCAGGAACGGAAAAAACGCTCCCAATTATAAGAGATGACCTTATTGAAAGCGGAATAGCTTGCGACATAATGACAGAAAAATCCGTTCTTATGGAGGGCAGAGTTCTGCTTACAGCAGGCTGCGTTTCAGGCGGATATGATTACCCCGACTGCAAGACGGCACTTATTACTCAAGAAAGGGCGCTTTCTGCAAAGCGTAAAAAAACAAAACGCAAAAAGAGCGAGGAAATCAAGAGCCTTTCCGACATTTCAGCAGGCGACCTTGTGGTACATTCCTTGCATGGAATAGGACGATTTGTTGGGATAAGAAAGCTTGAGCTTGAGGGAGTGACAAAGGACTACATCACCATTCAATACGCAGGAACAGACGTGCTTTACGTTCCGGTTACGCAACTTGACCTTGTTTCAAGGTATATCGGTCCACGTGATGATAGCGGGGTTAAGCTTAATAAGCTTTCCTCAATGGAATGGCAGAAAACACGTTCAAGAGTAAAATCTGCTGTAAAGGATATGGCGAAGGAGCTTACACAGCTTTATGCGAAGCGTCAAAACAGCGTTGGATACGCATTTTCACCGGATAACGATTGGCAAAATGATTTCGAGGATAGGTTTGCATATCAAGAAACTGACGACCAATTGAGGAGCATAGAAGAAATAAAAGCGGATATGCAAAGACCAAATCCGATGGATAGACTGCTATGTGGCGACGTTGGCTTCGGAAAGACTGAAGTTGCGCTTAGAGCGGCGTTCAAGTGTGTTCTTGACTCAAAGCAGTGTGCAATTCTTGTGCCTACAACAGTACTTGCGTGGCAGCACTATCAGACGGCTATAAAGAGGTTTGAGCATTTTCCTGTAAAGGTGGAATTGCTTTCACGTTTTCGCAGTCCGAAAGAGCAGCAGCAAATACTCAAGGATTTAAAAAGAGGACTTATCGACATTGTAATCGGCACGCATAGAGTTGTACAAAAAGATGTAGAGTTTAAAGCATTAGGGCTTGCTATAATTGACGAGGAGCAGCGTTTTGGAGTTGCCCATAAAGAGCGATTTAAGGAGATGTTTGCGGGAATTGATGTGCTTACGCTTTCAGCAACGCCTATTCCGAGAACTCTAAATATGGCGATGAGCGGAATTCGTGATATGAGTGTTATCGAAGAACCTCCAATTGACAGATACCCGGTTCAAACCTATGTAATAGAGCAAAATATGGGCGTTGTAGCGCAGGCTATTAGCAAAGAAATTCGCCGTGGTGGGCAGGTTTATTATATCCACAACAGGATTGAAACTATCGACCATTGCGCATCTAAAATTCAGGAGCTTGTACCTGATGCAAGGATAGGGATTGCTCACGGACAGATAACGGAGGATGCACTTTCAGAAATTTGGAGGCAGCTAGTTGACCGTGAAATAGACGTCCTAGTCTGCACAACGCTAATAGAAACAGGCGTTGACGTGGCAAACGTAAACACGCTAATCATCGAAAACGCCGATAATTTAGGACTTTCTCAACTCTATCAACTTAGAGGACGAGTAGGGCGTTCAACCAAAAGAGCGTTTGCATACTTTATGTTCAAGAGGGGCAAAGTCCTCACTGAAATTGCTACAAAAAGGCTTGATGCGATAAGGGAATTCACCCAATTCGGCAGTGGATTTAGAATAGCAATGCGTGACCTTGAAATTCGTGGAGCAGGCAGTATTCTCGGTGGTAAACAGCACGGACATATGGAAGCAGTCGGATATGATATGTACTTGCGCTTGCTTAACGAGGCAATTGCTGAGGAAAAGGGCGAGCCAATTCCACAAGCCTCAATTGATTGTCTTGTTGATGTGCAGCTTGATGCGCATATCCCTGAGAAGTATATAGAAAGCCTTGCAGGTAGACTTGATGTTTATAGAAAAATTGCATCAATCCAAACCGAAGAGGACAGCATGGATATTGTTGATGAGCTTATCGACCGTTATGGCGATCCGCCAAAGGCGATAATCGGACTTGTTAAGGTTGCACTTTTGAGGAATATTGCCTCATCACTTGGAATTACTGAGATTTCTCAAAGAGGGGAAAACCTTATGTTCTTCACAGCAACTCCAACAATGGACCAAATAAGCGCAGTTTCTGCCTCATTCAAGGGGCGTGTAACCTTTAATGCAATGGCAAAGCCGTATATCGGAATTAGAATTAAAAACGGCGAAAAGCCAATCGACCTAATGCAAACGGTGTTAGACACTATGAAAAACGCACCTAAAATAGACACTCAAACAACCTAAAAGACAAAACCGTCAAAGCTTTTTAGCCTTGACGGTTCATCTTTTTATGGAGGTCATCTTTTAGAGATTTTAGAAATAATCTTTTCAGTTAGCAAGCCCACTTGCTCAAAATCCATTTCGGAAATATAGACAGTTTCAAGCTCATCGTGAATTTGCTTTGCCATAATAAGAGTTGAAATCGCCTCCTGCTTTAATTCGCAGACAGCCTTGCGGTTGAATATAATGCGTGGCTTTTTCTCATTTATAATTGCCTTATCGTAAAAACGGCTGAAGTTAATGATGTTTTTGTTTGCAATATTAATGTTGTTTATGAAGTTAGAAGTAATAAATGCAACGTTTAATTCAGGGATAAGAATATGCTCATAGGTGCTGTTTCCGAGCATATGACACTGGCTTATGATTATTTCAATACCACGGTTAGTCAGCTCACTTGCAAGCTTTCTCAAGAAGAAGTCGCCACCTGCAAATAGGGGATCATTTACAAAGTAGCACTCATACTCACTCGGCATTATCGTTACATAGCCTTTGAAAGAAAGCGCAGAAATCTGACGGAATTTTGCTTTTGCTTTTTCTGCTGGTTGCTTTTTAGGCAGGATTTTTTTCAAGAGTCTTGAAATGAAGTTTTCGAGTTTCTTGATGTTAAGCGCATCTTTGCCTATATTCTCGGTATCATCATTAATTGATGAAAGAGCGCAAATAAAATTCTTTGCACGTTTATGACACTCGTCATGTTGGTCGGTTATGTGAGAAATAACTGTTCTTCTCTCGAGCAACTTCTCATCATTCCAATACTCACCGAGGTTGAGAATGCTTTGATACGCAGCAGGATAAACAGGGTCCATTGTGTGAGGGGAAGTGCCGTCAACAAGCGCAACTCCATGCTTGTGGAGGACAACTGCATCTAATGAATCGGGGTCAGATGAGCAACGATAAAGGTCTATATCATCATCAGGGAAAGCAGCTGCTACTTTCTTCATTAGGCTGGATTTTTCCGTGCCAGGCCCACCGCTTGATTATGTAAGTGTAGAAATCTTTGCCGATTATTTCGCTTGTAAAAATGCGTTCTAAACCCATTTCCAGACGAACCACCAAGAAAATATTCTAAATTAACAGGCATATACTAATCATTCCTTTCTGCTTTTAAATTAAATAACAATACTATTCTATGAAACACCTTTAATTATGCTACAACTTCTCAAACCCGTTAAAGACAATTTCCATTGGTGTGTTTCCCTCACAAACGGAAAAGCCTTGTTTTTTGTAAAATGCAACTTTATCGTCATAAGAAATTAGCGTTTTTCTGAAAAAATGACGATAGTGGTCAAGCAACATTCCCACTATATGCGCACCGATGTTCTGCCCTTGATATCTAGCATCTACAAGAATATATGGGAAATACACATTCATAATTCCGTCCGAAATTGCATTTCCAAGCCCGACAAGCCTTTCGTTATCCCAAGCAGAAATGACGTAGTCGGAATTTCTGATCGCCAAGGCAAGGCGCCGAGGGTATTTCGCAGATCTCCACCCGACTGATGAAAAAGCCGTTCAAGTTCATTTGCCTCAAAAGTTCTGATTGCTTTATACATAATCATAATAAACACCCCTTCATTAAAAATTATATGAAATAATGAGTTTTTGGTGATAAAAAATTATGTCACAAAGTCTAAATAAATGTCATTTTCTGCTTGACCAAAAGGTGAAAAAGGTGTATGATATATACCATATGGGGATTGCTTATAATTACAGCCCGATACATAATATTTGGAGGAAATTTAGTAATGGCTAAAAAGTTTATTGTTGAAACATCTGCAAGACATATCCACGTTTCAAGACCTGATTTTGAAATTCTTTTCGGAAAAGATGCACAGCTTACACACAAGAAAGACCTCTCACAACCTGGTCAATTCGCTTGTGAAGAAAGGGTTACTATCGTAGGCCCTAAAGAAAGAAATCAAGAACGTTAGTATTCTAGGCCAGAGCGCCCTGCTACACAGGTTGAGCTTTCTGCCTCTGATGCACGTTCAATTGGTCTTAACGCTCCTGTAAGAGAATCCGGCGATACTGCAGGTTCTGCTGCTTGCAAAATCATCGGCCCATGTGGCGAGGTTGAGCTTAGCGAGGGAGTTATTGTTGCAAAGCGTCACATTCACCTAACACCTGAATCTGCTGCTGACCTTGGCGTTGAAGATAAGGAAATCGTTTGGGTTAAGTTTGATACTGAGGGCAGAACAGCTATTCTAGGCGACGTTGTTGTAAGAGTATCTGATAAGTTTGCTCCTGCTATGCACATCGACACAGACAGATCTAACGCAGTTTCATGCCCATTTAATTTTGAAGGCGAAATTGTAAAGATTTAAGGCAACACCACACAAAGCACACCTGACGGTTTTGCACGCCATCTGCTAGGATATTTTCCGCCATCTTGAACAATTTTTCCTTGCCAGACGCAAGTATGCCTGCGTCAAAATTATACAATCTGGCGAAAAATCTCACGTCGCATCTGACGCACAATCTCTATGCGGTGTCGCCTTAATAAAACCTGCTTAACAAAAAGCTCTGAACTTGTTTTTAAAGTTCAGAGCTTTTGTATATTTTTATTGACTATAAACGCTTAATATGGTATGATTATTGTTGATTTATTTTATATTAACGCACTATGAAAGGCAGTGAAAAACTAATGAAAAAGAACTCTCAAAGCTTTATGAGCCATGCGAGGTTGAAGATAAAACCTATAAGTATTGGATGGATAACGAATGTTTTAAAGCACACGTTGATCCGGAAAAGAAACCATACACAATAGTAATTCCTCCTCCAAACATTACAGGGCAACTTCATATGGGACACGCTCTTGATGAAACGTTGCAGGATATTCTTATCCGTTGGAAGAGAATGAGCGGATACTCTGCGCTTTGGCTTCCGGGGACTGACCACGCAGCTATTGCAACAGAGGCAAAGATTGTTGCCGCAATGCGTGAAGAGGGAGTTTCCAAAGAGGAAATTGGCCGTGAAAAGTTCATGGAACGTGCTTGGGAATGGAAAGAAAAATACGGCGGAAGAATTGTTGAACAGTTAAAGAAACTTGGTTCGTCATGCGACTGGTCAAGAGAGCGTTTCACAATGGACGAGGGCTGTTCAAAAGCCGTAAACGAGGTTTTTGTTAATCTATACAATAAGGGTCTTATATACCGTGGCGAGAGGATTATTAACTGGTGCCCGGTTTGTGAAACATCACTTTCCGATGCGGAGGTTGAATATCAAGACCAAGCGGGCCATTTCTGGCACATTCGCTATCCATTAAAGGACGGAAGCGGCTATGTAGAACTTGCAACCACACGTCCTGAAACACTTTTGGGCGATACAGCAGTTGCGGTGAACCCTAACGATGAGCGTTACAAAGATATAGTAGGCAAAACTCTAGTGTTGCCTTTGGTTAATAGAGAAATTCCTGTTGTTGCGGATAATTACGTTGAAATGGACTTCGGAACAGGTGTTGTAAAAATCACTCCTGCGCACGACCCTAACGACTTTGAAGTTGGTAAGCGCCACGATTTACCTATCATAAACGTAATGACGGACGACGCTAAAATTACTGAAGATTATCCAAAGTACGCAGGCATGGACAGATACGACGCAAGAAAGGCAATTGTTGCTGACCTCGAAGAACAAGGATTTCTCGTTAGAGTTGAAGAACATCAGCATAATGTTGGTGCTTGCTACCGTTGTTCAACCGTTGTTGAGCCTAAGGTTTCTACACAATGGTTTGTTAAAATGGAACCTCTTGCAAAGCCTGCAATCGATGCAGTTAGAAACGGCGATACAAAGTTCGTTCCTGAACGTTTCGACAAGATTTATTTCCACTGGCTCGAAAACATTCGTGACTGGTGTATTTCACGTCAAATATGGTGGGGGCATCAAATCCCTGCTTACTATTGTGATGATTGCGGGGAAATGGTTGTCAACAAGGACGGCAGTGCAACCTGCCCTAAGTGCGGGAAGCCAATGCGTCAGGACCCTGACACACTCGACACATGGTTTTCATCAGCGCTTTGGCCATTCTCAACACTCGGTTGGCCAGATAATACAGAGGATTTGAAGTATTTCTACCCAACAAACACCCTTGTTACGGGCTATGACATCATCTTCTTCTGGGTAATCAGAATGATGTTCTCCGGTCTTGAAAATATGGGTGAGGTTCCTTTTGACACTGTTCTTATTCACGGGCTTGTTCGTGATGCTCAAGGCAGGAAAATGTCGAAATCTCTCGGCAACGGAATTGATCCGCTTGAAGAAATCGAAAAGTACGGAGCAGATGCTCTTAGATTTATCCTTGCAACGGGTAATTCACCTGGAAACGATATGCGTTATATCGAAGAAAAGGTTAAGTCCTCAAGAAACTTCGCAAATAAGATTTGGAACGCATCACGCTTTGTAATGATGAATTTGCCAGAAGATTTTGAACTTAAAGGCTTGCCTGAAAACATGACAGTTGAAGATAAATGGATTGTATCTAAGTTTAATACCCTTGCTAAGGAAGTTAACACAAACCTAGATGCTTTTGAACTGGGCGTTGCTTGTCAGAAGCTTTACGACTTTATTTGGGACGTTTATTGCGACTGGTATATCGAGCTTACAAAGCCAAGAATTCAAGCAGGAGGGGAAACTTGCGCAACTGCACAGGCTGTATTAGTATGGGTTATGCAGGGAATGCTCAAACTTCTTCACCCATTCATGCCATTTATCACAGAGGAAATTTGGCAGGCGCTCACTAATGAAAGTGGACCTATCATGCTTGCAGATTTCCCTATATATGATGAAAAGCTTGACTTTACTAAGGAAGAAACTGATTTCGGCAAGATTATTGAGGCTATTCGTGGCATAAGAAATCGTCGTGCTGAGATGAATGTTCCACCGTCTAAGAAAGCGAAAGTCCTTATCGAAACTGAGGAAACTTCAGTGTTCGAGGCTGGGGCGATGTTCTTTGAAAGGCTTGCGTCTGCATCTGAGGTTGAAATTGCTAAGAATATCGAGATGGCAAACGCTGTTACAGTTGTAACCGACTGCGCAAGAATATTTATCCCTCTTGATGATTTGGTTGACAAGGACAAGGAGCTTGAGCGACTAGCGAAAGAAAAGGCAGCCGTTCAAAAGGATATAGACTTCTCACAAAACAAGCTAAATAATCAAGGCTTTGTAGCAAAAGCACCTGCTGCACAAATTGAAGCAGAAAAAGCAAAGCTTGCAAAAGCACTTGAAAAAATGGCGAAGATTGAACAGTCAATCGAAGCTTTTAACAAGGATTAAAGACAAAAAACTGCCGTTACTTTAATGTAACGGCAGTTTTCGTTTGTAAACGTGATTAACGTCTTTTTCTATTGATTATTGCTAAAGCGCAAATTGCACAAGGAATAACCGTGAGAATTATAGGTGAATTTCCTGTTTCAGCATTTGAAACAGCAGGAGTTGAGGAAGTAATTACTTCATTTGAGGTGATTTCCTGTTCAGTTTGCGGTTTTCCAGCCTCAAGGTCAAGTCCTCCGGTTGTTGTAGGAGGAGTGCCGAAAGTTGTTTCGGAAGTTGTTTCAGAAGTTGCAGGAGGGTTCACTTGAGCAGTAGTCTGCTGCCACATCGCATATAGAGTTAGAGGTTCATCAATTGTCAGTGTTTCACCGAAACTATATGTTATTCCGGAACCGTCAGGTGAGGTGTTCCAACTTCTTAGAGCGTATCCGTGACGTGTGAAGGTATCTTTTCCACGAATGGAATGAACAGTGCCTTCATCAAGAATAGTCTTAGATGAGTCGCTATGGTTTGCCGAATATGTAATTCCCGTTGGAGCATATTCCCATTGCGCAACATATGTCACCGTGTCAAGCTCAACCATTTCAGAAACTTCAGGCGACCAGCCGATAAATCTGTAACTGTCATATGTAGGCATGGCAGAATCATCATTAGGGTCAAAGCTTGGAGTATCACTCCATTTTCTTATATAAGAGTAAACAACATCACTAAAAGCAGCGCCGTTAAATCCGTCTTTATATATTACAATAGCGTTCACGCCGAGGGTTAAGTGCTGTTCTGAGCTGTCATTTGCAACAACGTCATAAGGAGTTGTTTCAGTTCTTCTGTAACGGTCATCAACTGTATCTGTATACCAATAATCAGCCTTTGCGCCTGATGGTAAATCCATTTCGCTAACAGAAATTAAGGTCATTTTATTCCTGCCGGATGCACTAAGGCTACAAATATCATCTGCGGATGCAGTAGTTGTATCGTCTAAATCAGTGTTTGCGAAGTTTGAATATAGTTTTGAGCCTGAAAGCATTGTGAATGTAGAGCCGGCTGTTGAGCTTTCTGCTAGATAAATGCCGCCGCCAGCTTTTGCAGCTGTATTCTTTGTAATTATGGAGTTTTCGCCAAGCTGAATAGTTGATGAGGCTGAGTATAATCCACCTCCGTCACTTGATGCTGTATTTTCAGTAACGTTACATCCTATAATAGTCGAATTAGCACCATCAATATACAATCCACCGCCACTCTTAGCAATGTTTTTATTAATATCGCAATCGGTAATGGTGAATATAGTGTTTTTGCCAGTGTATACACCGCCGCCGTTACGTTCTGCTGTATTTCCGCTAATATCAGAGTCGATAATATTTACTACACAAGGAGCAGCTGTTGTTCCGCCAGTTATGTATACGCCGCCGCCGTCGGATTTTACGGTGTTATCTTTAATGATAGAACCGATAATATCGACGCTGCCTTTTTTTATATACACGCCGGCACCGTTAGTAGAAGGCTCGGTGCTTGTTATAGTCACATTCTTTACTGTACTCTTGGAGCTAGTTTTCGAATGCTCTATACATATACCGCCGCCTGATGTGGCTTTATTATCAATAAATTTAGCATCTTCAATCCAAATGCTTGTGCTGCCTGATTTTGCATCATCGTGATGCACGCCGCCGCCATAAATAGCAGCATTACTAGAAAAGGTTCCGCCGAGTATTATCATTGCAGAGCTGTAGGTTTCGCCGTCTATTTCTATATCATTTGAAAGGTAGCTGTTGTTTTGCGCACCGCCGCCACCAGAACTAGCAATATTTGAAGATATAAGCCCGCCTTTAATTATTGCAATAGAGTCTGCAGATGACGAGGAGCATATACCAGCGCCGCTATAAGCCTTGTTCCCGGTTATAGTACCATCGGTCATGATGAATGTTCCGCCGTTTAGGTAAACACCACCGCCAGCACCGCCGCTGCCGAATATAGTTCCGGTAGCAGTACAGTTTGACACCGTTCCGCCACACATATTAAAGGTGCCCTTTGAGGTAACAGCAACACCGCCGCCGTTGCCGCCTTTATTGCTGGAAACTTTAGCCTCACAATTAGTAACTTCACCGTCATCGTACATATTAAGAGTTCCACCCGAAACAAGAACTCCACTGGCACTATTTTGAGAGTGATTAAGGTTGTTTTGTATAGAACCGTCTATTAAATTAACCTTTCCGCCGCTACTAATGTTAACTAAACAGCTTGTTGTTGTAACATTATCACGATTACCATCAATCACTGCACCCTCGTCAATGTTTAGCGTACCCTTAATATCAATTACCGCACCGTTTGTAAACGCCTCGCCACGTAGTATCGTTCCATTTTCCAACGTAAGGTTAGCACCAGACGCAACCGTTATTTTACCGTTTGCAGTAATAGTGTGGTCGTTTAAGTCTATTTTGCCCTCATATGCCGCAGGAACTGTAAATGCAGTAACGTCGAAATCATCGGTAATGGTAATGTCCGAGTCGTTAGTAAGCGCAGATGTAAGCTCTGTTTGGGAGGAAACCTCCACAGATGGTGGTTGATACGGAGTAAAAACTCTTTCAGTTCCTAAATCAGCAAAAGCTATACCTACGCATCCGAACACGAGTAGAGCGGACAAGAATGTTGTAAATATTTTCTTCATAATGCTTACCATGTTTCAAATGAAACATTCCTTTCTTTTTTTATGTGTCCTAAGCTGTCATTTTTACAATAAAATTGCGGTTTTTAAAAATGCGTACTTGTATCCTAGTATATTTTCATATTAGCATGAATTGTTCACAAGGTCAAGCAAATATGCTAAGAATTCATGAAGAAATACTTGCTAATTTGCATAAAATATTAAATTGCATGAAGATTTCGTCTAAAAAGTATGAATTATATTATAACATAAGCCCGAACAGGGCATCCGTCACACTTACTAATATTTAACGGCGGCGCACTGAAAAACACTCTGCTTTTTGAAATTTCGGAGAGATTTACAAGCCCCTCAATTATTACAATTCCGTTTCCGAGTAAGTCATTGTGTGCTGAAATAGAATTTTTGTTTGTATATTCAATTGATGGGAAATCCAATCCCAAAGTAATAATTCCGTGCGATTTTAAAATCCCCGAAATATCCGAAGAAAAGCATGGTATTTCAGAATAATACTCAGCAGTTCCAAACTTCAAGTCAAAACCTGTGCGAAGAATGAGTATTTTTTCGCAGTCGATATTTTCAAGTTTTTCTTCTAAAAGAGAGGTGCTGATTTCATTGTTTCTTATTTGAATATCGACAATATTGCAATCCCCCACAAAATGCTCTAAAGGCAATTCTGCAACGCCTTTTCCGTCAGCAATAAAGTGCAAAGGCGCATCACAGTGAGTGCCTGTATGTGAACCGAGAGTTATTTGACTAACCATACATGAGCTGTCAGGAGGGGAGAGAACTTTGGATATTTGCGGTGACGGGTCATTAGGGAATATCGGCATATTCTCCAAAATTTCGCAGGAAAGATTAATTATTCTCATATGCAAAACCCTCATATACGAGACCGTTTTGTCGTCTGATTTCGTCCATTATCTGCATAACATTAAGCGTTGCAGATTGTGGATTTATTTTGCTTTCCTTCATACCATTTCCAACGCATGACATAGCCTCTAAAATTTCATATTCAAAACCGTTGCAGTCGAATTTGCCGTCAAAATCCTCGATTAAATTTGTCATATCGTCATAAAGTTTTACATTTTGCGAGCAGAGGAACCATGGTCCGAAAGTAATTCTGCCCTTGCTGCCGATAATAAAAGCCTGATTGTCAAGCTGCATATCGAAAGAAGCGCTCAAGTCTGCAAAAGCACCGTTTTTATATTTTAGTATTATAGCGTCATCAAAATCAACACCTGATTGTCCGAATTTCATTCCGCTAATTATCTCATCGTAAGAGTAGCCCAAAAATTCGCAGGCAAATGTAATTACATACACGCCGAGGTCAAGCAATGCTCCTCCACCGAGAGATTTCTTGTAAAGGCGATCGCTCTCATCGTACTTATTAAGGCAGCAGAAATCAGCCTTGATGGCTTTCACATCACCGATTTTGCCGGAAGTTACCCATTCTTTAGCCTTGAGGAAAGCAGGTAAAAACTTCATCCACATTGCTTCCATGAGAAACAAATCCTTGTCACTTGCAAGAGCCATTAACTCTTTCCATTGTAAAGCATTAATCGTGACAGCCTTTTCGCACATAACATTTTTGCCGTTTTCAAGGCAAAGCCTGATGTCATCGTAATGACAGCTCATAGGCGTTGCGATATAAACAATGTCAACATCGCTATCTTTTACAAGGTCTAAATAACCGGAATGATACTTTACAGCACCATATTTTTCTGAGAAGGATTTAGCCTTATCTTCGTTTCTTGACGCACAGATAAATTCGGCGTTTTCAATAGAATTAACAGCTTCGGCGAATTTGCAAGCGATTTTTCCAAGCCCGAGTATTCCCCATGTGATTTTTTTCATATACAATCCTACTTTCAATTATTATTTTAACTGTCGAAACTTATTATTTTGAAATATATCAGCAACTTGTATGTAAGAATATTAACATTTTATTTTAGATAGGTCAAGATGATATTTTATATTTTAAATATATTATTTGTTTTTCTTCTTAAAGTGATTATTTCTATCGGAAAATTCTTTTTAATTTCAGCATACTATCTAAATATCTATATTTCCACAGAGCAAAATTGACATTATATGTTTAGTGAAAATTGTATAATTAAATCGTCACCCTAAAAAAGGAAAAAGAAGTAAAAAGGAGAGAGAAAACAAAATGATAAAGATGGTTACAACAGAAAGAAAAGAGCAAACGGGACATATCGGGTTATTCTTCATGGTGAAATTAGGGCTGTCGCTCGCAGGTGCATTTTTGCTTGCAAATTCGACAATATCTGGAGCGCCGTCAGCACTGAATGTGGCACTGGTCGGCACACTTAGCGGGAGCAATATTATTGCGGGATTTGCGGGAAGTTTGATTGCATATTTCACGAGTGGACTTGTTTCAAGGTCGGGAGCAGAAATTCTTGCAATGGCAATAGTAATTGTAGCAAAACTTATATTAACCGAAATGCTGAAAAAGAAAGTTTCCCCATTGATTTCGGCGTTGATAGTCAGCATTAGTATGTTAATGGCAGGAGTGGGTGTCACTGTACTTTCGTCTTTAGGAGGAACGGCGATATTCGTTCAATTTTGCAGAGCTTTGCTGTGTGGGTTTGCTTGCTTTTTCTTCATTAAAACTTCGGAATACATAAAAAGAGAAAATGCAATTCCTGTTGCTGGCATGGAGGGAATGTCACTAGCGGTAACTTTTACGCTTGTGATTTCTGCACTTAGTTCAATTGAAATTGGCAGTCTAAATTTAGGCAGAATAATCGGAGTCTTTGCAGTGCTTTGCGCATTAAAAAGGTACAAGCTTAAAGGCGCAGCACTCGTTTCAATTTTTACGTTATGCGGCATCGTGCTTTGCTCACCAGAGCTTGGACAAAGTACGATGATGCTGCCGATTTCAGCGCTTATTGCAGTTATGTTGACGGGGTTTGGTTCGATTGCAATAGCGTTTGCTTTTATAGCTGCAAATGCAGTTGGACTTGTTATTATAGGTGCTTCAATTGAAACGTTTACCATGCTAATTGATGTTTTTGGAGCATCAATGCTGTTTGTGCTGATACCTGAGCGGTTAATCAACACATTCACAGGCACTTCAAACCTACCAGAGAGAAACCAAGGTCTTTTATCAGCTAGAATGGACTTTGCAGCAGATGCTGTAAAAGGGGTAAAAGAAAGCGTTGAGCAGGTAGCAACAGCTTTAAATAAATATTCCTCAAGCAAGGATATTGTTGCACAAGTAAGTGATGAAATTTGTGTAAAATGTCGTGAAAGCATGACTTGCTGGGAGAGGAATTTCGAGCAAACACACCAGAATTTCGTTCAATTAAAAATTAAACTCAATGAGAAAAATATGATTTCTGACGAGGACATGAGAATGTTTTCAAATTGCACGCACAAAAATGAATTAATAAACACTTATAATAGTGTTTGGCAAAGGACGTTGAACGAAAGAACAGCAGCAGCAAGACTTTCTGAGTCAAGAGAGATTTTATATGAACAGTTTTCAGCAATTGAGGAACTTCTCCGTGGAATAGGCGAGGAGGCAAAGGTTGGCAGGGAGTACGACACAAATGCAGCTAATGCTGTTAAAGCGGCACTTTCAAGCATTGGTGCAAGAGGAGTGCAAGCAACCGTTTATTACGATACAAACGGAAAAATGTTCGTAGAGGCGTTCTATTTTGGTACAGTTACAATTTCTGATGAGGAGCTTTGCTTGAAGATTTCCGATACGATTGACTGCGACTTGGATATTCCTCAAACCACCGTGCAAAATGGAGTAACAAGGCTTTGTATGTGGGAAAAGACTCAATATAGACTTGAAATAGGAAAAACTCAAAAACCATGTGAGGGCAACATATGCGGGGATACTTGCGAGAGCTTTACTGATGGTCTTGGAAATGCTTATGTCGTGATTTCAGATGGAATGGGGACAGGAAAACACGCAGCACTTGATTCCGTTATGACTGCCTCGCTTCTTAAAAAATTCCTCTCAGCAGGAGTGGAATACGGCGCAGCAATAAAGCTGATTAATTCTTCAATGCTGTTAAAATCCTCTGAAGAAAGGTTTGCAACACTTGATATTGCTTGTGTAAATCTCTATACCGGAAAGCTTGACATAATTAAGTCGGGCGCAGCAGCGACATTTATTAGAATGAAAGACAAGGTTAAGAAAATCGAATGCACTGGAATGCCTATTGGAATTTCAAGCCGATGTGCTCCTGTATTTAGGAGTGAAATTCTTGAAGAGGGTGATTGTGTCCTAATGGTTTCTGATGGAGTGGATAATACAAGTCCTACAGATATTCGTGATATTCTCTTACGTTCCGAGGAAATTTCCTCTAATGAAATCAGTCGAAGCATTATAGAAAAGTCAACTTTTGCTAACAAAGAAAACCGAGCAGACGACATGACTGCAGTTGCTGTAAAAGTTGTGTGCAATAAAATGTAAAACGATCAATAATATGGTAACCGAGTATTACTTAGTTACCATATTAATGTTTGAACACTAAAATTTCATAAATTTAGCTATTTTGTATGTGATATTGTACAAAAAAGGTATGTTGAATATATCGATTTTCTAAAATCGTTACAAAAAACTTGTAAATAAGTACATAATCTGTTAAAATAAATTAAAAGAATATAGTAATGACTGCATATCTTTTAATATTTAGTTGCAAGGCTATATATTAAATTTTCTACAACAGGTAGTTTTTGCGGAAACATGAATATGTCAGTTGTTAATTGAGTGGCGTGACTTTGGTGAGGTCATTCATAATCTAAATATTCAACAGGGAGGTCTAAATGGCTGGGAAAATCTCTAAAAAGAACGAATTGCCAATTTATCTTTTCCATGAGGGGAAGAATTATGAGGCATATGAATTTCTAGGTGCACATAAGATTAAAGTTGGAAGGTCAATTAAGACTGCTTTCAGAGTTTGGGCTCCGAACGCAAAATCTGTTTCCGTAGTTGGTGACTTTAACGAGTGGAATAGAGAACATTCCCCGATGGAAAAAATCAACGAAAATGGCATATGGGAAGTTGTTACTTCAAAAATGGAAGACTACGCTATCTATAAATACAGTATTGAAACTAAAGATGGGAAGTTCAACCTGAAGGCAGACCCATACGGTGTGCATATGGAAACACGTCCGGGTACGGCTACTAAATATTTCGATATAGACGATTTTGTGTGGTCGGATGACGATTGGCAGGAAAAGAAAAAGAACACAAACATCTATCGCAGTCCGGTTAATATTTACGAGGTTCATATTAACTCTTGGAAACAAAATGAAGATGGAACATTCTTAGGGTATGTTCAATTTGCAGAGCAAATCATACCATATCTTAAAGAAATGGGATATACTCATATTGAGCTTATGCCTTTAGCAGAGTATCCTTTTGACGGTTCATGGGGCTATCAGGTGACTGGATATTATGCGCCGACATCACGTTTTGGAACGCCTTTTGATTTTATGAAAATGGTTGATATGTTCCATAATGCTGGGATTGGCGTAGTTCTTGACTGGGTGCCTGCGCACTTCCCTAAAGATGCAAACGGTCTTTACGAATTTGACGGAACTTGTTGTTATGAATATTCCGACAAGTATAAAAAAGAGCATCTTACATGGGGAACAAGAGTTTTCGATTATGGCAAGGGTGAGGTAAAGTCGTTCCTCATTTCAAACGCTATGTACTGGCTTGGCAAGTATCACCTTGACGGGCTTAGAGTAGATGCAGTTGCGTCAATGCTTTATCTTGATTATGATAGGCGTGACGGCGAATGGACACCTAACAAAAACGGCGGCAAGGAAAATCTTGAGGCGATTGAGTTCTTTGAAGATCTCAACAAAGCAGTTTTTGGCAAGCATCCAAATTCACTAATGATTGCTGAGGAGTCTACCTCATGGCCGATGGTTACAAAACCAACGGATATTGGGGGCTTGGGCTTCAATTATAAATGGAATATGGGCTGGATGAACGATATGCTTATGTATATGAAGTTAGATCCATATTTCAGGTCTTTCAATCACGATAAACTAACATTCTCGTTCTTCTATTGTTTTTCCGAGAACTTCATTCTTCCGATTTCACATGATGAAGTAGTTCACGGGAAAGGCTCAATGATTGAAAAGATGAGCGGAAATTGGGAGCAGAAATTCGCTTCTTACAGGGCATTTCTAGGCTACATGATGGCTCATCCAGGTAAAAAGCTTTTGTTCATGGGACAAGAATTCGGCAGGTAAGAGAGTGGAATTATGAACGGCCGCTTGATTGGATGCTTTTAGATTTCGACAACCATGTTAATACAAAAATATGTTGCAAAGCTGAACAAATTCTATTTAGACACTCCTGCAATGTGGGAAAATGATGATTCATGGAAGGGCTTTAGCTGGATTTCACATGATGACTACCGTCAAAGCGTCATTGCTTTTAGAAGAGTAGCTGAGGACGGCAAGGAAATTATTTGTGTATGCAACTTCGTACCACTTCAAAGGGAGGATTATCGTATAGGTGTTCCTTATAATTGCTCATATAGGAAGTTTTTAATTCCGACAGCCTCGAATTCGGTGGTGAGGGTATTGGAAATCCTAAGAACCTTAAAGCAGACGCTAAACTGCCAATGCACGGTTACGAACAGTCAATTTCTTTGACAATTCCTGCACTTTCGGCTGTTTATCTTGAGGTGATTCTAAGAAGAAACGCACCACAACTAAAAAGCCGACAGCAGTATCGGAACAAAAACCAAAAGCAAAGAAATCACCGAAAAAAACAAAGTAATCTCTATCACAAGGATTGAAATCTGCTCAAGACAATATCCTTCAAAATAGCAGACAAAAACCAAAAAATCAAAAATCATGTTTGGGGGAAAATTAAGTATGTACGTAAAAAAAGAATGCGTAGCAATGTTGCTTGCAGGCGGACAAGGAAGTAGATTGTACGCTCTTACTAAAAAGGTAGCTAAACCGGCTGTACCTTATGGAGCGAAATATCGTATTATCGACTTCCCGATTTCAAACTGCATCAACTCAGGTATCGACACAGTAGGTGTCCTTACACAGTATCAGCCATTGGTACTTAACGATTACATTGGAAACGGGCAACCTTGGGACCTCGATAAACTCCATGGTGGAGTTCATGTGCTTCCACCTTATGAAAGTTCGGCAGGAGCATCGTGGTATAAGGGCACAGCTAACGCTATCTACCAGAACATCAGTTTTGTAGATAGATATAACCCGGAATATGTTATCGTTCTTGGCGGCGACCACATTTACAAGATGGACTATTCCAAAATGCTTGACTTCCATAAGGCAAATAACGCTGACAGCACAATTGCTGTTATTGATGTTCCTTATGAAGAGGCTTCACGTTTCGGAATTATGACTACTAATGAAGACGGAACAGTGGTTGAATTTACTGAAAAGCCAAAGGAACCTAAGAGCACGTTAGCTTCTATGGGTATATATGTATTTACATGGTCAAAGCTAAGACAATACCTCATTGACAATGAAAATGACGAAACTGCATCTAAGGACTTTGGTAAAAATATCATTCCTGCAATGCTTGAAAATAATGAGAGGCTTTTCGCATATCAGTTTGATGGATATTGGAAAGACGTTGGAACTTTGGATAGCCTTTGGGAAGCAAACATGGATATTCTTAATCCAAATATTCCGCTTGATTTATATGATGAGTCATGGAAGATTTATTCAAGAAACCCAATAATGCCTCCACAGTACATAGGCGAGATGGCGATAATCGAAAATTCAATGATTGCAGAGGGTTGTAACATTGATGGTGTTGTTGACTTCTCAATTATATTTGAGGGAGTTACTATTGAATCAGGGGCTATCGTTAAGGATAGTATCATAATGCCGGGATCTGTCGTTAAGTCAGGCGCAGTAGTTGAGTATGCAATCGTTGGAGAGGACTGCGTAATTGAAGGCGGTGCTTACATCGGTGCAAGACCAGAAACTATTGAAAACAAGAGCGAATGGGGAATTGCCGTTGTTGGTCATAACGTGGTTGTTTCTGAAGGCAAAAAGGTTCTCCCACAGCAAATTATTTCTGAAGATATTTAAGGAAGGGGAGAATAATAATGAACAGCAATTCAAATGTACTTGGGTTAATCTTTTCAAATATGCACGATGGTGCAGTTTCTGAATTAACTAAAGAAAGAACAACAGGCTCAATCCTATTTGGAGGAAGATACCGTCTTATCGACTTCCCACTTTCAAATATGGCGAACCCGGGAATTTCGAGGTAGGAGTTATTACAAAATCTAACTATCAGTCACTTCGACCACCTTGGCTCAGGACGTGAATGGACTTGGCAAGAAAGCATGGCGGACTTCACTTGTTACCACCTTTCTCCCATGTAGGTTCTGGAATTTACAGGGGCAGACTTGAAGCTCTTGCAGGCGTATGGCCGTTTTTACAGACGACAAGTGCTGAATATGTAGTACTTTCTGACTGCGATGTTGTTACTAACATTGATTACAGAAAGGTAATTAAGGCACACAAAAACACAGGCGCAGATATTACTGTTGTTTACGGAAACGGAATTTTCACAATGGAAGAAACACGCCATTGCAGCGTTCTGGGAATTAACGAGGATAACAGAATTTATGATATGCTTGTAAGTCCAGAAATGAGCGGTTCATGCAACATTAGCCTTAATATGTTTGTTATGAGCAAGGCATTCCTTCTTAATATTATTAAGGAGTCCTCTGCAAGAAATCTATATAGCTTTGAGAAGGATATTCTTCAAGCAAGACTTCATGACTATAAGATTTACGGTTATAATCACGAAGGATATTTCAGCAAGATTTCAAGTATGAACACATACTATCAAGCAATATGGAGCTTCTTGATACTGAATCAAGAAAGGCACTTTTCCTACCTAACTCACCAATCTACACAAAGATTAGGGATAACCCTCCAGCTAAGTTCGACATCGGCGCAAGTGCTAAAAACTCACTTATTGCAGATGGATGTATTATTGAGGGAACTGTTGAGAACTCTGTTCTTTTCCGTGGCGTTAAGATTGGCAAGGGCGCAGTTGTTAAGAACTGTATTCTTATGCAGGATACTTCCGTTGGAAGCAAGTGCGAAATCTCCAATGTAATAACTGATAAGAATGTTACAATCGGAAAGGATCGCTTGCTAACAGGCTCGCAATTCTACCCATTGTATATAGGCAAGGGCGCAACTATTTAATCCACACTTATATTGACAGAGTGCAATCTTGGTTGCGCTCTGTTAAACGTACTAACTGAAAGGAATAAATGTATGAAAGTTCTTTACTGTTCAAGCGAGGCGTTGCCTTTTATAGCATCAGGCGGACTTGCAGACGTTGCAGGCTCATTACCGGCTGCAATAAATGAGGCAGGTCATGAATGTAGAGTTGTAATGCCTCTTTACAAAAACATCAAGCCTGAATTAAGGGCGAACATGACTTTTATAGGTAACTTCAACGCTGACGTTGGATGGAGAAAGCAATATTGCGGAATTTTCACCGCAGTTGCTAATGGCGTTACCTATTACTTCATAGACAATGAATATTACTTCGGACGTGATGGTCTTTACGGCTTTTACGATGATGCAGAAAGATATACGTTCTTCTCAAGAGCAATTCTTGAAATGCTTCATCACATAGACTTTATGCCTGACATCATTAATGCTAATGACTGGCAGACAGCGCTAGTTCCTGTTTATTATGATATTTTCTATAAGTATCGTCCGGGATTTGAGAATATTAAGACTGTATTTACAATCCATAATATTCAGTATCAAGGCAAGTACGGTCTTGAACTTATAAGCGAAATTTTAGGAATACCATCATACCATGCAAGTATTATCGAATACGATGGCTGCGTAAACTTCATGAAGGGCGCATTTGACACTGCTCATAAGATTACAACCGTTTCCCCAAGTTACGCTTGGGAAATTCTCGACCCATGGTATTCACATGGACTTGATAGAGTTCTAGTTAATAAGCAATATAAGCTTTGCGGAATACTCAACGGTATTGACGTTAAGCTTCACAATCCAGAAACAAACCCAGTTATTCCTGCTAATTTCTCTGCTCAGGACAAGAAGGGCAAGAAAATTTGCAAGCAAAAACTTATGGAGGAAATCGGGCTTGATGACGACAACTCACCAGTTATCGGTATCGTAACACGATTTGTATCACACAAGGGAATTGATCTTATTAAGTATGTTTTCGAGGATATAGTGGGACTTGGATATAAATTTGCAATACTTGGCTCCGGTGAAAAGATTTACGAGGATTTCTTCCGTGAAATGTCGTGGCGTCATCCGGGCAGAGTTAGTACAACTTTAGGATTTATCCCAGACCTTGCGACTAGAATTTACGCTGGCTGCGATATGTTCCTGATGCCTTCTCAGTCAGAACCTTGCGGACTAGCGCAGATGGTTTCCTTGCGTTACGGAACAATTCCGATTGTACGTGAAACAGGCGGGCTTCGTGACTCCATTAAGGACGCAGGCGATAAGGACGGAAACGGCTTTACATTCAAAACATATAACGCACATGATATGTATGACGCTTGCAGAAGAGCTAAGGAATATTATGACAGCAGAGCGCAATGGGGCAAGTTGACTTCCCATGCTATGCGTCAAGACTTCAGCTGGGCAAGATCTGCTGAGCTATACCTTGGTCTTTACAGAGAATTATGTAATTACTAATATGAGAACTCCCTCATTACTAAGGTAGTGAGGGAGTTTTGTAGTTTGCGCTAAAAATGCCTGAAATGTGCTGTCTTAAGACACGCAAAACGTTATATGAGAGATAATACTTATTTTGGTCATTATGTATTAACGACAGTCCCTTTGTATAGGAAAAGTTACGATTTTTTTAATTTATTCCAACTAAATTCAAAAAATCCTTGACTTTATTTAAAAATGTGTTTATTATTAGTATTGTAGCGTAATATACATTTAAAGACGGTATATTCGCTGAAGGTTTTCGCTTGAATGGTAGGGGTGCACATGATTTCTCGGGATCTAAAAGATTTAACTGATGAACAGCTTGTGGAACTCTGCAATGAAAATAGGCAGGTATTCAATGAACTTTTATCACGGTACTCGAATGTCATCCGTATAAAAGCTAGATCTATGGGGAATAATTTTGCTGACGTCGATGACCTCATGCAAGAGGGATTGCTTGGACTTGTTAGTGCAGCGATTACCTTTGACAAAAGTAAGGGCGCAACATTTGCGACTTACTCTAATATTTGTATCTCTAACAAAATGAAATCTGTACTTAGGTCGGGGAAGGGTTTTAGCGAAACTGAATTTTCGGACGATATTGCCCAAAGAGCTGGTTTTGACAGTTCCCCAGAAAGTATTTTTATCGAGCAAGAGAAAGATAAGGAAATTTCAGACGAACTGAAACTTCATCTTTCAGAAAAAGAATGGCAGATATTTAAGTTATTCTTAGCAGGCTCATCTTACTCACAGATTGCAGATCAACTTAACATCCCTTTTAAAGCAGTAGACAACGCACTACAACGGGTTAGAAACAAGTTAAAAGTGGTTTGGAGAAACAGATTTATTTAATTGATTATTATTCAGCAAACCGCTGTTTAATGGTGACCAAAGTAGCTTAAAAAGAGCGTTGTTTATCAAAGGTGTCGGTGCAAATCCGTCCAAGGTCCAAAAATACACTATGCTATAAGCGAGGGAAAAATTATGTACAATGACAAGACATTAGTATGCAAGGAATGCGGCGGAGATTTCGTATTCACAGCTGGCGAACAAGAATTTTACGCTGAAAAAGGTTTCGTAAATGAACCTCAGAGATGTAAAAACTGCCGTGACGCTAGAAAGAACGGCGCTAAGGCTGAAAGAGAAATGTTTGAAGCTACTTGCGCATCATGCGGAAGCACAGCTAAGGTTCCTTTCAGACCAAGAGAAGATCGTCCTGTATACTGCAGCGACTGCTTCGCTAAAATGAAGAATGACTAATTCAGCGAAAGCTTAATATAATTCTCATTGAAATTAAACCCAGTTCTTTTGGACTGGGTTTGTTTTTTTATCTAAAGCTGTTTGCTGCGGCAAGACAAAGCAAACGCCCGTCACCGATGGCGATGAGCGCGTCAAAATGCTAATACTTAAATGAAACAGGCAGGCGATATGACGCTTGCCTGTTTTGCATTATATAAGAGTAGTTCCGATGTTGTCAATGGAAAGTTCCTTTACCTGCCAGTTATTCAGCCCCATTAAATCAAGGTCGAAACGCATTTTACCGGCGAAGAACTCATTGCTCTCATCAACAATCGCCATTAGCGTAGGTCCGGCACCCGAAAGATATACAGCGTATGCACCAAGCGAATATGCCGCATCGAAAACATCTCTAGAGTGTGGAATTAATTCCAAACGGTATGGCTGATGAAGTTTATCGTGGCAAGCTGTTCTAAGATTTTCGTACTTGCCGGTCAAGAGTGAAGCAGAGAAAAGTGCCGCTCTTGAGAGGTTATAAACAGCATCTTTATGTGAAACTTCTGAAGGTAAGCACTGTCTTGCCTTTTCAGTTTTCATTTCAAAATCGGGGATAATCGCAACGAATTTGAGTTTAGTGTGAACCTCCTGCTTAACCCAATGAACGATTTTGCCGTCAAAAACAGCAGTTACAATTCCGCCTAATAGTGCAGGGGCAGTGTTGTCAGGGTGTCCCTCAATTTGTGCCGAAAGGTTTACAAGGTCATCAAATGAGAGGGGATTTCCCATAAGAGTATTTGCGCCGAAAAGCCCACCGATAATACAAGCCGAGCTGCTTCCAAGTCCTCTTGTCATAGGAATGTTATTTGTCTGCTCAATTTTAAGTCCGTGAAAATCCCTCCCGCAAATCTCAAAGAGCGTTTTTGCAGTGGAGAAAATGAGGTTGGATTCGTCAGTTGGGACAGGCGTGCTGTCAAGCGAGGAAATCTCAACCCCGTCCGACTCCTCCATATTAATGTAGTTGTAGTAGGATACTGCTAGACCGAGTGCATCAAAGCCAGCGCCGAGGTTTGCACTAGTAGCAGGAATTTGTATTTTTATCATAAAGAGCCTCCAAAATATGCTGATTATTGAAAACGGCCGTTCTAAGCATGGAACAGCCGTTTGTTATTAAATATCAAGAATACGAATTGTGTTTTGAATATCGATAGGAAGTTCACTAAGCTTTTGACGGAGAGAGTTTTCAGGCATTTTTGAAGTGATGAACGCAATTTCATTTTCCGGTGCGTTCTCTCTGCATAGGAAAGCTGTCTTGCCAAATGTAGCTGAAATCGCAGACTGCGCAGTTTCCTTATCGCTAAAAGTAGCACGAACATAAAGTGAAGTTTGACAAACAGTATAGTCCTCAACATAGTTAGGGTCGGTGCAATCTTCCCAAGTTTGTGAAATACTTGGAGAGGATAGCTTTATAACATCAATAAGGTCGGCAACTACTGCACTAGCAGTAGGGAACTTTCCAGCGCCTCTACCATAGAACATTACTCTGTCAATAGCATCACCAAATACCATAACGCCATTGAAAACGTCAGTTATATCTGCAAGAAGATTATCGCAAGGCACGAATGCAGGGTGAACCATAGCAAGAACTTTGCCGTTCTCAAGCTTTTCAGCCTTACCGATTAGCTTAACCTTGCCGCCCCAACTGTCAGCGTATTCAACGTCAGCAGCGGAAATGCTTGTGATACCCTCAGTGTGAACATAGTTAGGGTAAACGTGCTTGCCAAAAGCGATTGAGGCAAGGATACAAATCTTTCTGCAAGCATCATGTCCTTCAACGTCAGCAGTAGGATCTTTTTCAGCATAGCCTAAATCTTGAGCCATCTTCAAAGCTTCCTCAAAGCCCATTTGCTCTGTGAACATCTTTGTGAGAATGAAGTTTGTAGTGCCATTTAGGATACCTGCAACGGCTGTAATTTCATTCGCTGCAAGGCAGTGGTGAATAGGACGATTATCGGAATAGCTCCACCCACACTAGCCTCGAATTTATAGTTACAGTTGTTAGCCTTTGCAAGAGTTATAAGTTTGCGCCAGCGCGTAAACCTATCCTTGTTTGAAGTTACCACGCTAATACCTCTTTCAAGGCATAGTTTTGTATAAGCATAAGCAGCATCAATACCACCAAGAACTTCAGCAACAGCCTTAACTTCTGGATCGTTTACTATTACGTTAATGTCCTTAACGAACTTGTCTGCATAAGGCGAATTAGGAAAATCTTAAATCAAGAACATAGCCCAACTCAACTTGATGACCAGACTTTTTTCAAACAGAGGTCTTTATTTTTAAGGAATAATTCGACTGTACCAGAGCCGACTACTCCGTGACCAAGAACTGCAATTTTTACCATATTAAATCCAAACCTTTCATCAGGTTACTCGCCTGAAATCATTTTTATTTCAACAATACCGTGCAGATTAGAAAGAATATCCTTCACTATTAATGTTTCATCGCCATTGTTAAGCTTGATTGAAATTGTAACAGTAGTAACGCCGTCAACGGGGATATTTTGATTAACAGTAAGGACATTTGCCCCTAGAGCATGAAGGGAAGAAAGCACGCTTGAAAGCATCACCCGGTTCATCACGCAAAACAGCGTATATTGAAACGATTTTTTGCGTTAGCTTTTCTTCATACGAATGAACACTATCACGATATTTATAAGTATGCGCTTCTGAAAAGTTTCCCATCTCCACGCTGAAGCAGAGCTTTTGCTCTCACTCCCTAGCAAGAAGTTTAACTTCAAGTACCTTTAAAAAGACATCAGGCAAAACATCTGAATTTACTACGATTAATGATCCTCCCATGTGAAAACCCTCCATTTATTAAAAAATCTGTCCGTTGTTTACAAACAGCTTAATTGGCGCAAATACAACTATACCATAATTAAGGCGTTGTGTCAATGAACATTTAGCACAATTAATATCCACTCAAAGAATATATAATAGTTGTTTTGCGCATATTTTTCGCTCATTTTTGAGTAAAGAAAACACGACATAAGAATGAAAAATCAAAGGGGATTTCAAAGAAGTTGAAAAAATGCAGGAAACGTACTCATAAATATTCAAATAATGTAAAATTAAGAGCATAAATCTAAGTATAAGCGTAACTTTTGCAACTATACAAAAAATATTATTCATTTTGTTGTTTATTTCTATTGACAAGAAGTTGATGAAAAGATATAATGTTAAAATAGCGAAAATATATTTATCTTTGATAATAATCGAAAGGAGTCTTAATATGTCAGAAATCAAATTAAGCGCAAAGACCAATCTGCTTGAGCAAGATCCTTATGAATATGAGCTTCACGATACACAAACACCTGAGCTTTTCCGTGAGATGTTTCCTTACTCTGAAGTACCGAAAATAGCATTCAACTATCGAAAAGTGCCGCAGAATATGCCGGATCAGATTTACATTACCGATACAACTTTCCGTGACGGACAGCAGTCACGTGCGCCTTACACAACCGAACAAATGGTTACAATCTACAAAATGCTTCACGAACTTGGTGGGGAGAAGGGTATCATTCGTCAAACGGAATTTTTCGTATATTCTGAAAAAGACCGTAAGGCAGTCCAAAAATGTATGGACCTTGGCTATGAGTTCCCGGAAATAACAACATGGATTAGAGCATCAAAGAGTGACTTTGAGCTAGTGCGAAACATTGGCGTTAAGGAAACGGGAATTTTGATGAGCTGTTCAGACTATCATATCTTTAACAAAATGAAGATTACTAGAAAGCAGGCTCTTGATAAGTACATCGGCATAGCAACAGAGGCAATTGAGGCAGGGCTTAGACCACGTTGCCACCTTGAAGATATAACAAGAGCAGACTTCTATGGCTTTGTAATTCCACTATGTTCAATGCTTATGAAGCTCTCTAAAGAAAGTGGAGTGCCAATAAAAATCCGTGCTTGCGACACTATGGGATATGGCGTTCCATATGTAGGAGTTGCCCCTCCTAGAAGCGTTCCGGGTATAATATACGGAATACAGCACTATGCAAATGTTCCTAGTGAAATGCTTGAGTGGCATGGGCATAACGACTTCTACAAGGGCGTTGTTAATGCAGCTACTGCATGGATGTATGGAGCAGGTGCAGTAAACTGTTCACTTCTCGGAATTGGTGAGAGGACAGGTAACGTTCCGCTTGAGGCTATGGTATTTGAATACGCTTCATTAAAGGGAACTCTTGATGGAATGAATACTCGAATGATTACGGAAATCGCTGAATATTTGGTTAATGAAACGGGATACGACTTACCTCCGATGACGCCATTCTGCGGTAAGAATTTCAACCTAACAAGAGCAGGAATTCACGCTGACGGACTTTTAAAAGACCCTGAAATATACAACATATTTGACACCGATACAATTCTTGGCAGACCTCCGTTGGTTGCAGTTAGCAACACATCGGGACTTGCCGGCATTGCTTGTTGGATTAATAATTTCTACCGACTTTCTGGCGATCGAGCTGTTAGTAAGAATGATGAAGTAGTTCTTGAGATCAAGAAATGGGTTGACAAAGAGTATGAAGATGGCAGGCAGACAGTTGTAAGTGACGAAGAACTAGAAGCACTAATGCAGCTATATGGCAGAGATATTGCTTTTGAGGATTAATTTCATATAAATACAAAAACGGGAAATTCGATTGAATTTCCCGTTTTACTTTTTAATTAAATTTCAGCAGCAACAAGGTCGCCGATTTCGGAACATGAAACTAAAGTCATTCCCTCAGACATAATGTCATCTGTGCGATAGCCCTTGTCAAGAATAGTATTGACTGCATTTTCAATAGCATCGGCTTCTTTGCCCATATCAAAAGAGAAACGAAGCATCATTGCGACAGAAAGGATTGTTGCAATAGGATTTGCCTTGTTTTGTCCAGCGATGTCAGGAGCAGAGCCGTGAATTGGTTCGTAAAGACCAAGTGTTCCCTCACCAAGAGAAGCGGACGGAATCATTCCAAGTGAGCCTGTAATCATTGAAGCCTCATCAGAAAGAATATCGCCGAATAGGTTTTCAGTAACCATTACATCGAATTGACTTGGGTTTCTAACAAGCTGCATTGCAGTGTTGTCTACTAGCATATCGCTGAATTCTACATCAGGGTATTCAGCAGCAGCCTTCAATGACAACTTCTCTAAAGTGAAAGTCGAGAACGTTGCCTTGTCGATAGAGTGAACCTTTGAACGACGCTTTCTTGCCATTTCAAAAGCTACACGGCAAATTCTTTCTACTTCATAGTCCGAGTAAGCCATTGGTCGCAATACCGCCATTTTCGTCAACAGTAGTGCTTCTCTTTCCGAAGTATGCGCCGCCGATAAGTTCACGAACGATAACAAGGTCGAGTCCGTTTCCGATAATTTCATCTTTAAGAGGGCAAGCGCTTGCAAGAGGAAAAGCTTTGCAGGACGAATGTTAGCAAATAGTTTTAAAGCGCCTCTAATTCGGAAAGTCAACCTCCGGACGAAGGTTTCCGGCACCCTTATCCCACTTAGGGCCACCAACTGCACCGAGAAGAACCGATCGGATTTAAGACAAACATCAATTGTTCCTGTGGTAAGAGGAACGCCGGTTTGATCAATAGCGCATCCACCGAGAAGAACGTCAGTGTAGTTGAAAGTATGACCGAATTTTCCACCTATTTTGTTAAGAACTTTAATAGCCTCAGTTACGATTTCAGGGCCGATACCATCGCCCTTAATTACAGCAATATTCTTATTCATTTCAAAATTCCTTTCAAGAGTTACTTGTTTTTAATGGACGCTAAAAGACCGCCGGCATTAATAATATCCTTCATAAAAGCAGGGAATGGTTGAGCTTGATATGTTTCGTTTTTAGTAACATTAGTGATAACTCCGCTGTCAAGTCAACCTCAACAGTATCGCCGTTTTCAATCTTTTCAGCAACCTCATCATTCAAGAATAGGGAGAGCTGTATTGTTACGTTGCGATAGAAAATTCTGCGAATGTAGAAGCAATAACGCAGGAAATACCGCTTGCCTTAATAGCAATAGGAGCGTGTTCACGCGAGCCACAACCGAAGTTGAGCTTTACTGCCATAATGTCGCCCTCTTTAACTTTGTTTATGAAGTCATATCAATATCCTCATAAGTGGGCAGCAAGCTCACTATGAACGGCAGTATTTAGGTATCTTGCGAGGATAATAACGTGTTATCAACGTTGTCGCCATATTTGTGTACTGTTCCAAGTGCTTTCATTTATAAAACTTCCTTTCATTTAATTATGTCCCTGCCGCCCTAATTGGGCAACCATATGAATGCAGGGATATAAGTCGTGGCTATACTTCAAAATCAACACAGCTTCTTGTAGCTGTGAAAGGTCGAACGCTTTGGTTAGCGACCTTAACGTGTTCAGGGTGCGAGCTATATCCCTTTAGTGCATCTGCATCTGCAAAGGTGCTGTCAAGCATTAAGTCCCCAGTAGATGAAGGGAGAAGCTCGGTGATTACTTTAATATCAAGAAGACCGTCAATCTTTCCTTTAAGGCCCTCAAGTTCTCGCTTTATTTCAAGAATTCGCTCTCTTTTTTCGTTAGGTGAGAGAGTGTCTTTGAGCGTCCATATAATAATGTGCTTAACCATACTAAAGAACCTCAGTTACATCACTGATTTTACCTGTGATAGCAGAAGCAGCTGCAATTGCAGGGGAGGAAAGGTAAACCTCAGATTCAGGGTGTCCCATTCTTCCGACAAAGTTACGGTTAGTAGTAGCTACTGCTCTCTCGCCCTTTGCAAGAATACCCATATGACCACCAAGACATGGGCCGCAAGTAGGAGTTGAAACAGCGCAACCAGCATCAATAAATATCTTTGTAAGACCTTCTTCAATACACTGCATATAAATCTTTTGTGTAGCAGGAATTACTATACAGCGAACATCTCTATGTACCTTTTTGCCGTTAAGGATTTGAGCTGCTGTTCGCATATCCTCGATACGTCCGTTAGTACAAGAACCGATTACTACTTGATCAATCTTAACATCGCCAACATTGTCGATAGTTTTTGTGTTTTCAGGTAGGTGAGGGAAAGCGACTGTTGATTTAATGGTGCTAAGATCAATATCATAAACAGCATCATAAACAGCGTCAGCATCAGCCTCGTAAACTGTATATTCACGGCTTACCTTATCAGCCATGTAGCTAGTTGTAATGTCATCAACAGCGAAAATGCCGTTCTTTGCACCTGCTTCAATAGCCATGTTAGCCATTGCAAGACGGTCGTCAATAGAAAGGTTCTTTAGTCCATCGCCGGAGAATTCCATTGACTTGTAAAGAGCGCCGTCAACACCAATCATACCGATAATGTGTAGGATAACGTCCTTTCCGCTTACCCACTTATTAAGCTTTCCTGTCATGTTGAACTTAATAGCAGATGGTACTTTAAACCAAGCCTCACCGGTAGCCATACCGGCAGCCATATCAGTTGAGCCAACGCCTGTTGAGAATGCGCCAAGAGCGCCGTATGTACAAGTGTGACTGTCTGCGCCGATTACGCAATCACCGGCGGCAACGAGTCCTTTTTCAGGAAGAAGTGCGTGTTCAATACCCATGTCGCCAACATCGTAGTAGTTCACTACCCCGTATTCACCGGCGAAATCACGGCATTTTTTGCATTGTTCAGCAGCCTTGATGTCCTTGTTTGGTGTGAAATGGTCCATAACCATTGAGATTTTGTTCTTGTCGAAAATGCTTTCAAAACCTGCCTTGTTGAATTCGTTAATAGCAACAGGTGTTGTAACGTCATTACCAAGAACCATGTCAAGCTTACACATAACAAGCTGACCAGCTTCAACCTTGTCAAGTCCTGCATGAGCTGCAAGGATTTTTTGAGTCATTGTCATTCCCATAATTGATACTCCTTTTCAATAAAGGGCTTCAGCCCCGTCATTCAATAAACTACTGGAGCGATAGCCCCTTAGTCGTGGTTATAAAATAATGTTTTGTGTTTTTAATATTTTTTCAATTGCTTTAATTGTGTCTTACAAGCTATCCTCCCAGAACTTTAAAAGTTTATACTCAAGGGAGTCCACGAGTGCCTCAACAGAGGCATTCATTATGTCGGTAGAAGCACCGACCGTCGTCCAAACGTCTGCGCCGTCTGTACTTTCTATGAGTACACGAACAATAGCAGCCGTTCCCTCGCCGGAGTTAATAACCCTTACTTTATAGTCGGTTAAATATGTTGAGTCCAGTTGAGGGTAAAATCCGGAAAGTGCAGCTCTAAGTGCTTGGCTTATTGCGTCAACAGGACCAGAGCCTTCACCCGCAGTTATTTTACAGCAGTCGCCGACTTTAACCTTTACAATAGCAGAGGACGGCATATCTTCAACACCTGTTTTCTCGCCAATAACCTTAAAGTATACGATGTTAAAAAAGTCTTTAGTAAGTCCTAAGTGTTTTTTTACCAAGAGTTCAAAACTAGCCTCCGCCGCCTCGTATTGAAGTCCCTCATGCTCTTTTTCTTTGAGCAGGGAAACAAGATTGACGGCATCTTCGCTATCCCTTTTGAAATTTGGAATAATTTCAGAAATTCTTGATGCCACAGCAGAGCGGCCTGCCACCTCAGATAGGAGAACATTTCGCTTATTCCCAACTAAATCAGGAGGGATATGCTCGAAACTTTTAGGGTTTTTAATAACTCCGTCAGCGTGCATTCCGCCTTTATGAGAAAAGGCGTTTTTGCCCACATAAGGAAGTCCGTCATCAAGCCGAATATTGCAAATTTCGGCGATATAGCGAGAGTTTTTGGTTAGGTTCTTGATGTTATTTTCAGGTATACAGTTGTAATCAAGCTTTAGCTGAAGTCCGGCGATAACAGCAGAAAGGTTAGCATTCCCGCAACGCTCACCGATACCGGTAAATGTACCTTGAACGTGAGAAACCCCCGATTTTACAGAAACAATGCTGTTTGCAACCGAGCAGCCGCTGTCATTATGAGCGTGAATTCCGATAGGAACTCTAGTTTGCTCACAAACCCTTTGTACAATTGCAGCTATTTCATCGGGGAAGCAGCCGCCGTTTGTGTCGCACAGGATTATCCTAAAAGCACCGGCGTCCTCGGCAGCTTTCAGCGTTTTTAGGGCGTAATCAGGATTTTCTTTATAACCGTCAAAGAAATGTTCAGCATCAAACAGTACATAAATCCCCTTGTCCGAGAAAAATTTGACCGTGTCAAAAATCATGCTCAAATTCTCATCTAAAGATGTGCGAATAATTTCGCTTACGTGCATATCCCAGCTCTTGCCGAAGATAGAAACATATTCTGTACCAGCCGACAGGAGCGAAAGAACACTCTTATCTTCATTAACCGGTGTGTCTTTTTTTCTTGTTGAACCAAAGGCTACAAGCTTTGAGTTTTTGAGTTTAATGTCCTTTGCTTTCTCGAAAAATTCACTGTCTTTAGGATTAGAGGACGGGTTGCCAGCCTCAATAAAATCAACGCCGAACTCATCAAGCAGGCGAAGAATGTTAATCTTGTCGCCAAGCGAAAAGTTGATGTTCCCACCTTGTGCGCCATCACGCAGTGTAGAGTCAAGAATTTCGATATGTCTTTGCATTAAATCACCTCGAAAAAAGTTATTTAATCATCAATAACAATGTCAAGAATAGGTTCTGCAACAGATTTACCGGCAGGAACCATAGGGAGAACGTTAATGTCCTTATTAATTACGCACTCGATGAGAACGGGAGCGTTAAGTTCAATCGCTTTTTTAAGAACGTCACGAACTTCTGATTTTTTAGTAATTTTAAGACCATTTATCCCAAAAGCTTCTGCAAGCTTCATATAGTCAGTGCCTTTATCGAGAGTTGTTTGGGAAAATCTCTTATCGTAGAAAAGTCTTTGCCATTGTCTTACCATTCCAAGAACGTTGTTTTCAAACAGCAGCTCTATAACAGGAAGTCTATACTTAGCAAGCGTAGATATTTCATTGAGGTTCATGTAGAAACTGCCGTCACCAGCGACGTTGACAACTGTTTTGTCAGGATTTCCAGCCTTTGAGCCGATAGCAGCACCAAGACCGTAACCCATAGTTCCAAGCCCGCCGGAAGATGCAAAACTTCTTTGGTTTTTGAAGTTGTAGTATTGTGCAGACCACATTTGATGCTGACCAACTTCCGTTGTGATTATAGCCTCACCGTTAGTAAGCTCGTCAAGAACGTTAAGTACATATTGAGGGAGAACAGCCTCCGAGTCGTCAGAAACTTGCAGCAGAGGATATTCCTTCTTCCAGTCAGCAATTTCACTCATCCATTCGCTGTGGTTTTGAGCAGGCATTTTCTTTGCTAGTTCAGCTAGAATATATTCAATATCCCCGTTGACTTTGCAGTACGGAGCGATGTTTTTTCCTATTTCAGCAGGGTCGATGTCTATATGTATTATTTTTGTAAGCTTTGAGAATAGGTTAGCATTGCAAGTAACTCTGTCACTAAAGCGTGGACCGAGAACTATCATCAAGTCGCAGTTTGAAACAGCCAGAGCAGCAGTTTTTGTGCCGTGCATTCCAAGCATACCGATGAATTTTCGTCGGTGTTGTCAAACGCACACTGTCCCATAAGCGATAGCGAAACAGGAGCGTCAACCTTAGCCGCAAAATCCTTCAACTCCTCAACAGCGTTGCAGGAAACAACCCCGCCACCAGCGTAGATGAAAGGTTTTTTAGCTTGCTTGATAACCTCAATAGCAGCATCAATTTCTGCATCTACTGTTTTGGATTTTTCGTAAGCATATTTCTTAACAGCCTTATTTTCAAATTCACATATAGCAGCCGTAATATCCTTTGGAATGTCGATAAGAACAGGTCCTTTTCTTCCGGAATTAGCAATGTAGAAAGCCTCACGAATAATATCGGCAAGCTTTGTTACGTCCTTCACTATATAGTTATGCTTAGTGATCGGCATTGTAATACCGGTTATGTCAACCTCTTGAAAACTGTCCAGACCAAGCAAATCTGTGCTTACATTTCCCGTAATCGCAATCATAGGAATAGAGTCCATATAAGCAGTTGCTATACCTGTTACAAGGTTTGTAGCACCCGGTCCAGACGTTGCAATTACTACACCAGTCTTACCAGTAGTTCTTGAATATCCGTCAGCCGCATGACAAGCACCTTGCTCATGAGAGGTTAGAATATGTGTGATTTTATCACTATATTTATAAAGTGCATCATAGATATTAAGTACTGCACCACCCGGATAACCAAAAACAGTGTCAACACCTTGCTCTAAAAGGCATTCAATTATTATTTCAGAACCATTGATTTTCATTGTAAAAATACTCCTTTGTATTTAAGTTAGAGATATAAAAAAGCCCCCATCTCATTTTTAAGAGATGAAGGTTATAATTCTCCACGGTACCACTCTAATTGGCAAAAAGCCCACTTAGTCACATCTTGCAATGTGTATCTCTATAACGGGAGAACCCGTTCTGACCTACTCCGAAAGGTTTCAGCAGACTGCTAAAGGATGAGCTATAACTTGAAAGTAATGTTACCTTACACCAAACGGCAACTCTCTGAAAATACCAAACAAGCTTTATTTCCTATCATCGCATTTATACATATCTTAAATATTATAATACTAAAAGGGGATTGTGTCAATAATTTAGGGAAAAAGGTTTTAAAAAATTAATA
>JAXGPS010000013.1:0-40435 GCA_040766825.1 Oscillospiraceae bacterium | reverse complement strand
ATTTCTCCAGTACTGATAGAAATCATAAGGTGATGTCTTTGCGGGATCAAGCCATACAGCGCCATTCTCTGTTTTACCCATCTTCTTACCCTCTGAGTTAAGAAGAAGCGTAATTGTCATAGCGTGAGCGTCCTTGCCAAGCTTACGGCGAATAAGTTCTGTACCGCCAAGCATATTACTCCACTGATCATCGCCGCCGAACTACATATTGCAGCCGTACTTTTCGTACAACATATAAAAATCATAACTTTGCATTATCATGTAATTGAACTCTAGGAAACTAAGCCCTCTTTCAAGACGTTGTTTATAACATTCTGCGGAAAGCATTCTGTTTACGCTAAAATGAGCGCCAACCTCTCTCAAAAGCTCAACATAATTAAGACTAAGAAGCCAATCAGCATTATTAACCATGAGTGCCTTACCTTCTGAAAAATCGATAAAACGGCTCATCTGTTTTTTAAAACAATCACAGTTATGCTGAATAATCTCAGGTGTCATCATCTTTCGCATATCAGTCTTACCCGATGGATCACCGATCATGCCTGTTCCACCACCGAGAAGAGCTATCGGTTTATTGCCACCCATTTGAAGCCTTTTCATAAGGCAAAGTGCCATGAAATGGCCAACGTGTAGGCTATCAGCAGTAGGGTCAAATCCAATGTAGAATGTTGCCTCACCTGCGTTTACTAGTTTTTTAATTTCCTCTTCATTTGTAAGTTGCGCAAGAAGACCTCTGCGCTGAAGTTCATCAAACAAAGTCATTATAAATTCTCCTTATTAATTTAATATATATTCCATCCTCATTGTTCGTTGAGTAAATCCTTTAGTTGCATAGAAATCAACTGCATCATAATTCTCTGCCCAAACGCCAAGTTCAATTGCGTCGCAGCAATTGTTAGAGGATAATTCCTTTATCCCATCTATAAGCAATGAACCTATCCCAGCTCTCCTAAATTCCTCTTTGACTGCGAAATGCTCGACAAAGCAAGTTTTTCTAGAATGATGAAATTCATTCTCATTTTGAACGAAGGACATTAGGGCATATCCTTTTATAATGTTATCTTCTTCGTACACTATAACAGAAGCGTTTTCTTTTGCCAACGCACCTTCTATCTCGTTATAGAAAAAATTACTCTTCGTCATTTTATAATAATCTCCGCGAATTTCACAGTGCAATTTATGAAGTTGCATAAAGATATTCGTAATTTGCTCTAAATCGGCATTAACTGCCTTTCTTATCATGTAAAACACCCTCAATTCAATAATATTAGATTGAAATTCGCTTTACATAGAAGATGAAATTTCTATTTTGAAATTTCACTGATATCACTTCCTAACTATCGGAAAAGACAAATAAAAAAGTCCTCCGACAAGATTATTGTCAGAGGACGAAATAACAAACGTTACCCGTGGTACCACCTCAATTTATCGGCATAGCCGACCTCAACCGAACGTAATAATTCAGCAACGCTTTAACGGGCGCACCCGAATACCCCTACTCTTAGTTCAGGATACCAACTCAAAGATGTATTCACAAACAGCCGAACACCTTTTTCCACCAACCAAAGGCTCTCTTTAGTCCATTTTCCGTAAGCTACTCTTTCTCGTCACAGTTATTGAAATTATGTTAGCACACAAAGCGTGAATTGTCAAGCATTATTTTTAGCATCTAAAATTTGTTCCTCTGCATTTTTTAGCATAAGTTCGGTAATATTATCACCGCCCATAATTCTTGCTACTTCACGTACTCTTCCATCAAAATCAAGGATTTGAACGTCAGTTATAGTCCGATCTTCGACTGTGTTTTTTTCAATCAAAAGATGTTCATCTGCATAAATCGCAATTTGCGATAAATGCGTAACACAAAGCACTTGACGTATTTTCCCGATTTCAGCTAATTTAATCCCTATCTTCTGAGCCGCACGTCCGCTTACTCCCGTGTCAATTTCATCAAAAATCATTGTAGGAATATCATCTTTATCTGCAATTACGTTCTTTAACGAAAGCATTATTCTCGAAAGCTCTCCTCCTGACGCAATCTTGGAGATGGGTTTAGGCTCCTCGCCTAGATTAGCCGAAATCAGAAATTCTATGCTGTCCATTCCGTTGATAGTAAGCTTTCCTTTTTCTTGAGAAACTACAAATTTGATGAGGCATATCGAGAAACTTTAATTGCTCCGAAAACCTCTTTAGCGAACTGCTTAGCCACCGCTTCCCTTCTAAGGGATAGCTTTTTAGCAAGGTCTGTCACCGATGCAAGAAGTGCTCTTTTTTATAAGCATTCAACTTCAACTTCGCTGTCAGCACCAATAAGTATGTTAAGTTCTCTTGCCGAATTATTGTATAATTCTATAACGTCTGAGAGTTCGGGACCGTATTTCTTTTTATTTTATGTATTCCCTCACGGCGATTTTTAATTTGTGCAAATCGCTCTTGCCATAATTAACCTTATGTACAATTTCCCGAAAGTTCCATCGCAATATCGTTTAGTTCTATCCTTGCTCCCTCGATGCGATCAGATATACTTTCAAGTTCTGGCATATATTCGCTAAATTTAAAAGATTTTCTCTCAACTCGGATAGTCTTGTTACTACATCGTCATCATCGTTGCTAGAAGCAAGCGTTTCTTTTGATGTCTTTTGTCACATTTGAAACAGCATCACTATTTTTAGTAAGATTATATTCGTTTTCAATTTTGACATCCTCATCTTCCTCGATTTCAAGAGAGCTAATTTCTCTATAATCTCAGTAAGCGAGGCTATTCTAATTAATTTATTACCTTCATCAAGGGTAAGTTTTTTTATTTGTCTTGCAGTTTCCTGCAATTCTTTAAATTTACTTTGATACTTGATTTCAATTCATCAAGTTCACCATACAAATCAAGAATATTCATATGTTTTTCTGAAGAAAGCAAACCTGATTATCGTGCTGCCCGTGAATATTTACTAGCAATTCTCCCACTTCACGAAGAACGGAAGCAGTTGTCGCTCTAGAATTAATTCGTGCAACACTTCCTCCATCGCTGCTAATTTCCCCGGAAATAGTGAGCTGCCCGTCTTCACATGAAAAACCATACTCTAAAAGTTTGTTCTGTGCCGCCTCTGAAATATTCGTAAACATCGCAGAAACCATTGCTTTATTCGTACCAGAACGAACAATATCTCTAGAAACTCTCTGTCCAAGAATGGCGTTAATCCCACCAATCAAAAATAGATTTTCCAGCTCCTGTTTCACCTGTGAATACATTCAAATTGTCGCAAAAAGGTATAGTTGCCTTTTGAATTACGGCAAGATTTTCGATATATAATTCACTAAGCATCTAAACCTCCCAAAATCAACTCTCCAGAATATTATTAAGCTTTTCTACAAGCATCAGCGCTGTTTTTTCATTTTTAGTTAAGATAAATATGGTATCATCGCCCGCAAGAGTTCCTATAATGCTCTACCCCATACTATCAAGGGCCGCACAAGCAGCTTGTGCAGAACCTATACGGCACTTAACAACAACCGTATTTATTGCATAGTCAACCTTTAAGAACACTATCTACGAATATTGATTTAAGCCTATTCTGCTTTTTATTGTCAACCAACGGCGAAATATACTTATACTTACCACTTCCGTAAGTGTTTTAGTAAGCCTTAGTTCCTTTATATCACGTGAAACGGTTGCTTGTGTCACTTCAAATCCATAACCCTTTAAAAGCAGCTGTAAAGCCTCTTGAGTTTCAACTTCATTTTCAGCAATCAACTCAAGAATTTGAAAATGTCTTTTTTCCTTTCACAAACATCACCCCTTTATTGAGCGCATGAGTTTTTCGTTCACGGCATTATAAAACGTACCTTCTTTAAGATTGATTATATTAGTATATCTGTCAGATTTAGAAAATAATAATTTCGTCACTTTCTTTGACGATTATATTTTCAGTACCATCAACGCAGAAATATATCTCTGTTCTTCCACCGGAATGATGTTTTACTACAAGTTCTTTTTGCGCCGGAAAATCATCGGTCTTGCAAATAACGAGTGAGGACAAATTGAACGAACTCTATACACTCCATTGACGGTTCAATAATAGGCCTCCTGCTGAAAGTGAATACAGTCGAACCAGTCGGAGTGCTGAACACCATACCATCTGAGCGAAATTCAGTAATAAGTTCGCCATTTGATATAAGCTCAAAATCACATATCTTAGAATACGCACTTGCATAACATCATTTATAGCACTATAATTGTGTATCCCAGTTTCACTTACGGCAAACATTTATCATCATTCGCTTTTCAACGGAATAATTCCTTGATTTCAAATTCTCCAACAACTGAAGTTCAGTTTGCTCAACCGATGCCATAAATCCAAGCCTTCCAGAGTTTATACCAAGTATAGGTGTATGATTTGGAGTTATTTTCTTTGCACATTCAAGTATCGTTCCATCTCCACCAATCGTGATTACAACATCGGTGTTTTTGAGCAAGTTTTTTTCACTATCGTAAAAATCCCACTCTTATCATGAAAAATCCTCTTTATACTTTCGTCGACGCCTATCTCAATGCTTCTCAATAAAATCGCATGCAGAAAGTGTGCATTCTAACGCATTTTTCTTTTTCAAATTTGGATAAAGAAAAGCTTTCATTCTTAAACTCCTCTTTCTGCTCTATTTTTTAAAGCATAGTATCGCATTTTCTACTGTATCATCAATCATTTTAATGTCTATATTTTTTTCTTTTTCGGTCATTCACAACATGAATGAGGTATTCTATATTCCCTTCCTGCCCCTTCACTCATGAAAAGGTCAAACCGTCCACGCTCATTCCCATCCCACTACAAAGTTCTAATAATTCTTTTAATATTCTTTTTATGTACCTTTTTATCCTTTACAACGCCCTTTACCAATTTCAGACCTTTCCGACTCAAACTGCGGCTTTACAAGAGCGCATATTTCACCTTTTTCACAAAGAAAACTTTTTATAGCAGGAAGAACCAGTTTCAAAGAAATAAACGATACATCAACACTAACAAAGTCAACATTGTCTCCAAAAGTATCAGCTGATACCTCTCGAATATTAGTTTTTTCCATGTTTATTACACGTTTATCATTTTTTAATTTCTCATCAAGCTGATCGTGTCCAACATCAACGGCAAATACTTTGTATGCACCATTTTGAAGCATACAATCGGTAAATCCTCCTGTTGATGCGCCTATGTCCACGCACGTTTTTCCATCAACAGAAATCCCGAAAATATCTATCGCTTTTTCTAACTTCAATCCGCCTCTGCCAACAAACTTAAGTTTCTCCCCGAAGAAATCGATTAGTGAGTCTTCTGTAACCATTTGTGCAGGTTTTGTGCATATTTTACCGTCAACAGACACTTGCATGGACTTTATCATTTCTTTTGCACGTTCCCAGCTTTTAGCAATCCCTCTTTCAAAAAGTTCAGCGTCTAATATTCGCATTTCGCAATCTCCACGGCAACATAGCGACTCATTGATTCACTGTCAAATCCATACTTCTCAAGAATACTCTCAACAGATGCATGTTTTACAAACCCGTCTATATTTTTGATATAGTACTTCCCAGAATAACCTTGCTTAAACAAAGCTTCTGCAAACAGCTCGCTTATACCTCCATCAATGCACTCTTCAAAAAAGAATATCTTTTTATAATTAGTTAATTCTTGAGTTAACTTTTCTGAAACAGGCAATACCTTTGTAAGCTTTAAAATATCGCATTTTATTCCCTGACTATTTAAGTTTTTTCTTGCAGCAAATGCATTATCATATATTCTACCATAAGTAATAATGAGCGTATCGCCGTTGCTTTTCTCAAGATAATATTCAGTATTTACGTGGTTCTTATCAAAGGTAGAATTATCATTACCTCTAGGGTATCTCACACAAACCAAGCCTAATTCATTATATATTGCCTCTTTTAAGCATAGCCTTAGCTCTTCATAACATGAAGGAGAAAAAATCGTAGTGTTAGGTATCATCTTTAGCATAGGTATATCGAAAATGCCTTGATGTGTTTCGCCATCTTCGCCAACAATTCCGGCACGATCTACACAAACAACCACATGATTATTTCCAATTGCAACATCGTGAATTAGCTGATCATATGCTCTTTGCAAGAAGCTAGAATATACTGAAAACACGGGGATTTGTCCCATGCTTGAAAGTCCAGCTGAAAAAGCAACTGCGTGTTCCTCTGCAATCCCAACATCAAAAAATCTATCTTTTAATTCTGCATAGAAATACTGTAAACCTGTTCCGTATTTCATAGCAGCAGTAATTGCACAAATTCTCTCATCTTCTTTAGCTAATTTCAAAAGTTCCTTACCAAAAACAGCGGAATAACTGTCCTCTGAAATAACCTCTGGATTATGAATATCCACATTTGAAATACCATGGAATGCACCAGGATTTTCTTCCGCCGGCTTAAAGCCTTTCCCCTTTACAGTGTTCACATGAACAAATACCGGTTTACCGATGTTTTTCGCAAGCTCCAATGTTTCCTCAATTTCGGAAATGTTATGTCCATCAACGGGTCCCATATAAACAAAGCCAAGGTCCTCAAACATAGTGTTTTTGTATACCATTCTCTTAACTGCACTCTTAGAAACAGAAATCGCTTTAGAAACTGGTTTACCTACTATCGGAGTCTTGTCAAGTAAGTTTTTAACGGTATTTTTAGTGGAGAGATAGCCTTTTTTGCCCCTTATATTTGACAAATACTTTGCCAAAGCACCAACATTTTTGGAAATAGACATATCGTTATGATTAAGAATAACAATAATGTTGCCGTCAATCTTGCCAGCGTTATTAAGACCTTCATAAGCCATTCCGCCAGTTAACGCTCCATCGCCAATAACTGCAACGGCATAATTGTCTGTTTTGCCTTGCATCTTCATTGCCTCGGAAATGCCGCAAACCACTGAAATGGAGTTACTGCTATGACCACTAGTAAATGCATCATGCTCCGATTCAGATGGTGACGGGAAGCCCGATATTCCGCCCTCTTGTCTTAATGTAGAGAACCTGTCATATCTGCCTGTAAGTATTTTATGAGTATATGCTTGATGTCCAACATCCCACACAATCTTATCGTTCGGAGAATTGAACACACGATGCATAGCTATTGTAAGTTCCACTGTACCAAGATTTGATGCCAAATGTCCGCCTGTCTTGGTTACTGTATTAATCAAAAGCTTTCTAATCGCTTTGCTCAACTCGTCGCATTGTTTTAAATTAAATTTTTTTAAATCTTCTGGAAGATTCATTTTAGATAAAGAATTCTTTTCTTTCTTTAAAAATTCTTGCATTATTTCACCACCGGAAGTATCATAGCTAACATTATGCCGAGTAATGCGCCTGCAAGCACTTCAACTGGAGTGTGTCCTAAAAACTCCTTTAGCTGCTTAGTAGGTTCGTCATCATCGTCATTTATTAAAATTTTATTCATTTTATTAATTTCTTTTGCGTGCATACCCGCAGCACGGCGAACCCCCATTGCATCGTACATAACTACCATCGCAAATATAAACATAATTGCAAATTCTGATGAACCAACCCCCATAAGTCTTGCTGTTGCAACTGTCGCAGAACATACCAGCGCAGAATGAGAATCCTGGCATTCCTCCTGCCCCAAAAAGTCGTTCAGAATTAAATTTCTTATTTATAACTCCATATATTATAGTCTTGATAATTTGTGCTATTACCCATGATGAAACAGCACAAATAAGAACGTAATTATACTCTAACTTTTCAAATATATTCATTTCTTTCCCCAATCCGTTATTTTTTTCGCTCTAAGAGTGTCCTCGCTAGATTCACTAGAAAATCATTATCTTCAAATATTTTAACTGCATCAATTGCTTCATCAGTAAGTGTCTTAGCTAATTCAGATGCCTCTTGAACCCCTAATAATGTGGCGAATGTGCATTTATGTTGTTTCTGTCACTGCCTATCGGTTTACCAAGCTCAGAAGAATCCCCAACTATATCAAGAATGTCATCAACTATTTGAAATGCAAGACCAATTTTTTCAGCATAGGTAGTAGCAGCAAAATCTGCTTTTCATCTGCTTCTGCGCAGATACAGCCTATTCTGCTAGCGGTTCTTATTAATGCACCTGTCTTACAACCACAAAGCTTTCTCAAAAGTTCTTCGTCTACTGCTTTGCCCTCGTGTTCAATATCAATTACTTGCCCACCAATCATGCCGTCAACACCGACAGCATTCGACAAATCAGCAATAACTTTAACTTTCCCCTCGGCTGAAACCGACTCATTTTTCGCTATAACCTCAAACGGATATATAGCAAGAGCGTCACCCGCTAAAAGAGCGCACGCCTCATCATAAGCCTTTATGACATGATGGTTTACCACGCCTCATATCGTCATTATCCATACATGGCAAATCATCATGAATAAGCGAAAAAGTGTGCATCATTTCAACTGCTGCTGCAATATCTGCAATATTTGTATAATCCCCACCACACAAGCGACAAAATTCCAATGTTAAAATCGGTCTTATTCTCTTTCCGCCTGCTGATAAGGAGTAGTTCATTGCATCTATTATATTTTTTTGAAGTTTACTTTCTTCTCCAACTCTCACAAAAAGATTATCTTCAATCAAATGGATGTATTCATTCATTAAAAGAACATTCTTATTAGTCATTACCTATCCCCTTGGTCTTCCAAAATTTTAACCTTTTGTTTGGTTTCGTCAAGTTCTTTTTTGCACTCTGCTGCAAGTTTAATTCCCTCTTCATAAAGCGCAACAGATTCTTCAAGTGGTAAATCTCCACTTTCAAGTTTCTTAACTATTTCATCAAGTTTGTTTATAGATATTTCAAAAGCCATTTTATTAACATCCTTCTTCTTAATTATCAATAACTATGGCGGTAATTTCACCGTCATTAAATTTTACGCTAATCTTATCATCTTTTTTCAATTCTTTAGAACTTTTTATAACCTTACCATTGGAATATACAGCTGCATATCCTCGCATAAGAACTTTAAGCGGGCTTAATGAGTCAAGAAGTTTCACTCTTTGACCCAATTCCCCTATCTTTACATTATAGTAATTTTTAATAGATGTATCAAGTCTTTCGGTGATATTTTTCAGCTTCTCCTCGTTAGAAACAACTCTATTTTTTACTGAAAGCGGCAAAAGTTTATTTATATAATCTTCTAATAACTTTTCTTTTCTTAATATTCCTGTATAAAAAGCATCATGAAGTTTATCTTCTAGGTGGACAATTTTCTTTAATAATTCCTGAATATCAGGTGCTACAATCTCAGCAGCGGCTGACGGTGTAGGCGCACGATAATCTGCCACAAAATCAAGAATTGTAAAGTCTGGTTCGTGCCCAACAGCAGAAATTATCGGTATTCTTGAAGCAAATGCAGTTCTAGCAATATCTTCACTATTAAATACAGCGAGGTCCTCAATAGAGCCACCACCCCTGCCGACAATTAAGACATCACAATCAGTAGTGTTTGCAACCTCAATAGCTTTGCATATCGAACTCACCGCAAAATCGCCTTGAACAAAAACAGGGAAAACAACAATTTCCCCCATCGGGTATCTCCTGCCTAAAACATTAATAATGTCCTGCAATGCAGCGCCTGTTTTGGCTGTAACAACACCAATTGTTTGCGGCATATATGGAAGTGGTTGTTTATACTGCTCATCAAAAAGTCCTTCTTTAGAAAGCTTTTCTTTAAGCTGTTCAAACTGCATATATATCGCACCAAGTCCATCCGGCTGCATATCCGTAACATAAAGCTGGTAAATCCCATCACGCTCATAAACCTGAACGTTAGCCATCACTATTACAGACATTCCATTCTCGGGAGCAAATCTTACTTGTGAAGCAAAATTTTTAAACATTACAGCCTTTATTGAACATTCTTCGTCTTTAATGGTGAAATAAAAATGCCCAGATTTCAAATGGTTAGTAAAGTTTGAAATTTCACCCTTGATGAAGACTCCACGTAAATTATTATCGTTTTTCATCTGAAAGGAAATATATCTGTTTATTTCTGATGCAGTAATAAAACCGCTCATTTTTGACACCAATTCCCTTTCTTTGATAAATTTACATAATAACGCTAAATAATTTAAGCTTGTCCTTCTCTAGAATATGCACCTAGAGCGCCATTAATAAATGAAACATCCGTTTCATAAGTGTATTTCTTAGCAATTAGCACAGCTTCGCTGATTGCAATGCTCATCTCAAGTTTCTCATAGATAATTTCATACAGTGCAAGTCTGATGATTGCTATATTCACTTTCGGTATTCTTGAGAGCTGTCTTTTTTCGCTGAATTTGGTGATAATCTCGTCAAGTTCGTCTGCGTGTTCGACCACGCCAGCAAACATTTTCACCACAGTATCATTAATTGGCAGGTCTTCCACTTCATTTGCCACTTCTAAAATTTCATCAACGCTATCATCTCTAAACAGCTTTTCAAAAATCAATTTGAACGCTGATTCACGCATTTCACTTCTTGTCATTTTGACCTCCAATATTTTTAAAAGAATATAATTTCATTTATTATAACAGCAAAGCAAGCCCTTTTGAAGTTTTTCAAAAGGGCTTGTCATTTTATGACTTTGCAACAGCGAGCTCTGCAACAGTAACGTTAACTCTTGAAACAGCAATCCCAGTCATGCTCTGCACATCTGATTTCCACTTTCTTGAATTTCACTCGCAATAGAGGTAACTTTGTATCCAAGTTTAATAACTATACTAACCGAAATTTCAACAACATCACCGTCAAGCTTAATGCCAATAGAAGTATTGTTCTTCTTTTTAATGAACATTTGCTTAAAAGAAGGCGCTGGCGGTGACATCTCTTGTATGCCATCAATGTCATCAATAACCACCTTAACAATAGTGGAAATTACATCTTCCGAAACCTTCAATTCGCCTGCTTGATATTCCTGATTACGTTCCATTCCGTTACCTCCTAAGTAAAGACCGACGATAACTTTTTGAGACATCCGTCTTTTATAATTTATGATATAATATTAATATTTTACCTTATCAATGTCAATTTAGCAATACTTATTATTTATTATACCATAAATCCAAATTCAAAGCAAGCGGTACGCTTGTATTGAATTTAATAAGGCGTTAGCCGTGCCACAACGTAGTTGTGGTTGATTTATGATTCAATGTTCTCACGGGTGAAAACTATAAGTTTTCACGAGAGTGACGTAAGTCACTCGTTAGTGCAAAGCACCCCGTGAGGTTATTATACCACAAATTTTAAAATACACAACTATTTAACTTCAAATATTCTAATGTTTTCTGTAGGAATTGACACTTCTTGAAGTAAAATACTCTTAATTTGTGCAGCCTCAGCAGGAATTAGTCCATCTGTCTTGACAACGATGTTTGCATTTTCTCCATCAAGATACACTATATAGTCGGTAAACTTTGGGACTTTATAAGTGACTCAACGGTGCTTTCACTTTCAACTAGTTTAGATACTTCAACAGCTTCAAGAGTCATAACAGATAACTCTTCTGTCGAAAGATCTCCACCACCGATTATTGACTGCAACGTTTCAACAGCTTCATCACGAGAAAGAGTTCTTTCAAGTCTTGCTTGTGCAAAATAATCATCTTTTGAGCTACCTCTTCTGAAATAGCATCATCTGCATTTACAAACGCTGCATCACCGTAGTTGACTTGATTTGATCTTGATTTACTACGTCCGTTACAGTAAGTCCGTCCTGCCCAAACACATAGCTCAAATAAATTGCAATTCCGAGAATAAGTGTAAGGCATGCAAGAATAATGTGATTTTTGCGAATGATAATGTTTGGCTTTTTCATGTTGTGGTTCTCCTTTTATTTAATTTTTGTTACGTAGATTTTATTCGTCGGAATACCAAGCGCAGCTGAAACTGCTTTGTAAATCCGCTCTTTGACAACCGGACTATCCCCCCCTTCGCATACTATAACAACACCGCTTACTTGCGGATATATCACTTTTTTTAACAGCGCACTATCTGAAGTATCCGTTTTGAAAAATTCACTGGAATAGTTCTCGGAGTAAGAATCTCGCTCCTATTCATAGAACTGTTCACTTCTTCAGCATAGACATATTCTTCAGTGCATGAAACAGTGAGCATTACTCTTACTTTCCCCACCCCCTCAACCTGCTCAAGAATATCAACTAGGCTTTCTTCAATCTGCATACTATATGTATCTGAAACTTCTGCTTTTGCAGTAATTGATGTTGGTGTATCTTTGTTGTGAATCATTTCGGATAAAAGCACTAAAACTATGCCGATGGCTCCGATGATGAGCAGAATTTTCATTGTCTTTCTTTAGGAACTTTAATTTTTTTCTTCACTAATTCAATTAAATCATTTTTTGTTCTCCGTTACGAATTCCGTATTTTCACCTGTATAGCTTTTTAGAACACCAATAACATCATCAGCTATTTCTTCTGCACAGGTTATCCTCACCTGTGTAATAGATATGCAATATCCTCACCAATATTAATACTTGTTGAAATTTCTACGCCATTAATATTGTTTTGCATAAGCGCATTAGTTAAAGATAAATTGATATTCGATATAATCGCTTCACCGAACACTTCATCTCTGAAGTTCTCGTAATTAGTCTTACTTTGAATAGTCACATCTGCCGGCAAAGAAAACCAAGTTTCCCACTTAAAACAGGAGTGAAAACTCCAATAATGAACACTAAAGAAAAGATAAATCTAACTTGTTTGGCGAATTTCTCGCTCGGATAAAGAATTTCAATTGCAGATATTATCAAACTTAGTATGCAGGCAATAAATATTATTTTTTTAAATATATCCATGATCCTTATCATCCCTTTCTGCCTATCAAAAACCTTTGCTACGACATATTCATCGCTACAATCATTACTACAGCAGTTGATATTATTAACAAGAATAAGAAGCATGCTAATAAACCCAAGGCAATTGATAATACCGATGATACATTTTTTAATAGCGAATTAATTGTTTTTACTCCCAACATATCAGATATAATTTCTGCTGCCGAAATTGATAGTTTTGTAGCCGTAACAGATAAAATTGTAGGTAAAACTGTAAGCACAAGCGTTATTACTCCAAAACTTCCTACTCCGCTCTTCAGCAAGTTCATACTCCCTATAACACTTCCATATGCATCGGATATTGCGTTCCCAACAACCGGTACAAAGCTAGATACCATGAATTTTGAGGCTTTAATCCCTAGCGTATCAGTGCTTGTTCCGACGATGCTTTGAAGTGTTAAAAGTCCAGTGAAAATTGTCATTATAAACGTTATTGCTATTACCACCACTTTCTTTATTCCATTTAAAAGTCCTGAAAGAGAAATTGCCGGATTGATTGAGTCTACAATCGCTAATGCCATGCAAATAGAAAGCATTGGCATAAGATAAAGATTTGCAATACTTACTACAATTTCTGAAACTGCTAAAATTATCACGCTATAGCAAACCGAGGACGAAATGTTTCCGCTAGCTGCAACTATCCCTGAAAAGATTGGGACATAACTTATCATAAAATGCCCCCCATCAATTAAAGTTTCTTGAGTCCTCTTTATGCAATCTGAAATAGGCGTTATAATAAACCCTACGCAAATCAACGCTGATATTATCGAAAAGACTTTTGTAAGCCCTTGACTTGTTACAGTGTTTTGCATTCCGTCTAATAAAGCGGCAATAAGAATTACAGCTACTACGCACATAAACATGTTCATCGGTGCTTTTAGCTTTTCTTTAAATCCATCCCAAATATTTTTTAATACATCAAGAGGAGAAATGGTTAAAATCGTATTCGGATCATCAATTGTCACCCCATTTTCATCTAGGTATCCTTTTGCTTCTTTCGGAGCATTTTCCTCTAAGCTGTACGCTCCACTTTTTTCGGCAAATTCGCTGTAATGGTCTTCTGCAAATACAGTCATTGGAAACACAAGTAGTAATAATATTATTAATACAATCCTTTTTATTTTCATCACATCCTTTTATGAATAAATCAAATTCACCACAATGTCCGTTATGTTTTTAAACAGCGGGAGTGCGATGGCTAATAGTGCGATTTTACCTGCAAGCTCGATTTGCGATGCAAGTGCCGATTCTCCACTATCTTTGCACACATCGTATGCAAATTGTGCCAGATAACTTATCCCTAAAGCCTTAAAAAGAATGGTTAAATATTCGCTTTTCATGCCTGTCCTAGCGAAAAGAGTATTCAATGTTTCAAGAATTGGAGCTATGTATACAGAGCTTCCTATAATGACTATTGAAGATACTGCAATTGCAATAAAAAGCGAATATTCTCTGCCATATTTCTCGAACAGCTTGCAAAGCACCGTCGCTATTATGCACATTGCAATTACTGAAATTAAATTCGTCACCATAATCCGAACACATTCTTTACTGTTTCAAATAGATTGTCAATCTCACCAATTATTATCATCAACACAACAATAAGCCCGGCAAGCGTGGTCATCATAGCCTGCTCCTCTCGTTCTGCTCTTTTAAGCAGCAAATTAAGTACAGCAACAATTATTCCTATTCCTGCAATTTTGAATATCAAATCTACATTCATTTTATTGATGTCCTTTCTTTTTTTACACCAGCATTACAACAAGAAACGCTCCGCAAAGTACTCCTAACGAGCGATATAACTTAGATTTATCGTTATATTTCTTTGTTGCAAGTTCTATCTGTTCGGCAGTTTTTATCTTGTACAGTTCCAGTGAAGAAATTTGCCCGTCTTTATCACTAGTCCCTAAAGATGCTCCTATTTCTAGCACCAAAGTCTTTTCTTCGTCAGACAAGTTACTAGCATTAACAGCCTCCGCCCAAGCATCATTTACAGGTGCTGAGGCTGTTAATTTAAGCTCTTTAAGGAAAGTTAAACTCTCAAAAACGGAATTATTAGAAATTTCCTCTATCACTTCTGAAATTGGAGATGCTTTATATCTAATTATCACGGATATTTCTTCAATCATCGCTCGAATTGCCTTTAGCCTTGTGACTTTCTCTCCTAATCTTACAGAAAACATTATCCCAAAAGATGAACATACGCAAAATATTATTGCTAACCCTAAAATTTTGAACATAATCAAGCTCCTTTTTGCATAAAAATTATGTTGCCAAGATTTTCGTCTGCTCCAAGCACAACGATGTTAGAGAAAATATTCTCATTTATTAACTCTCTTAATATATATCGTGACTTCAACTCTTGAATACTTTCGGCGTGTGCAGTCGCAATAATTTTCACCCCAGAATTAGCCGCAGATAATATTGCGTCACGATCCCTTTCCACCGATTTCATCGCACACTATCACCGATGGAGAAAGCACTCTCAACGCTGTCTGTATTCCTCATACTTAGGAAATCCATCAAGCACATCTGTGCAATTTCCCACGTCATTTTGTGGAATACCACGGTAAACAGCAGCGATTTCGTTTCGCTCATCTACAAGTGCTACTGAATGCCTTCTCCAACGAGCCTGCACAAATCCCTTTAATATAGTTGTTTTTCCACTTGACGGCGCCCCTGCTATTAGAATATTAGATACCCCGACTGAAAAAAGAATTATATATTTCCGCTGCACAAACTAACCACTTCGTGCAACCCTAAAGTTAAGTGATGATATGTTTTTAATCGTGCTTACTTTATTATTTGATATAACTGACGTTCTGCAAATTCCTACTCTGTGTCCGCCCTTTATAGTAATGAAGCCTTCAGCAATCTCGTTTTGATAACTATAAATTGAATATTCACACACCACATTAAAGCTTAAATTCAACATCAGTTCCTAAACCCTCAACGCTGATTGCGAATAATCACTAAGTAGTCCATCTTCAGTCACAAATTTAACCCTGCCAAAAACTGAAACTACTAATGGTTTCCCTGTTCTGAGCCGTATTTCATGTACGCTTTTTTGCTTGTCCGCAGAAATCTTTTCTAATGATTTTCGTATTCTCACACTAAAGTAAGCCAACATTTCAGAAAACATATCCACTCTTAAACATCCTCTCTTTTTCGTTCATAGTCAATTCTATGTGCTGAAATATTTAGATAGAACAAGCCTATAACAAAAAAACACGTCTCATGGATAATCTCCACAAGACGTGTTTTTTACTCTATTCACTTCAGAACATATGAGTCGTAGCCTGCCTCAACTAAAGCAGAAATAATATCTTTAATGCTAGTATCATTAAGACTTTCAGACTCTATACACGGTATAATCTCCCTACCGTTAGCCTTTGATTTAACTTCATTCAAAACAAGTACAGCCTTTTCGCTCTCTGCCATTTCACGAATTGCCTTTTCTTCGCCAGCAATCTTAACTGTACTTTTAAATTCACTTGAGTTATATGTTACTAGATAAATAATCTCAGGCGTTTCAGTCGGCTTAAAAGCTTCACAAGTTCCATCTATAATGCTTTTAGCAGAAACTTCAAGATTGATGGTGTTCCCTATCGCGTTCTGCATGGCATCAGCAACATTCAATAACGCTTTGTACCTATCCTCCGATTGAATGATTTCGCCTATATAGGTAAAATCATTCTTTCTAAACGGGAAGAACTCAAGATCGCAAATTATTATAGTTTCAAACCCAGCATCTGAAACCTCACCAGCAACATCAGCAAGATACTGTATAGTTTTTGGGGCAAACGGAGAAAGCCATGGCTTTCCACCTTTTTCAACCTTATTGTCGTACCATGCGCTATTCTCATTTTCAAATCTATATCCCATATACCTGTCTACTTTAGGGATAAGATGGTCGGTAAGCGTGTTAATTCTAGCAATAGGTTTCATGTGGTATTCTGATATAATTGTTGCGATTTCACTTGCACTTATGTCAGAAATACAAACATTGGTGTTTTGTACAAGAGGTAGTTGAGATTTATAATTGAGATTTCCTCCCTCTGCCTTGAGATCAACGACAACAGCGCTATACCCAAGTGAACGAACCGCTTCAAGCTTCACCCTCAACGTCTCAAGACTCATCAATGAATCGCTAGTTATATATAAAGCTGAATATCCTTCGGATAAAGCACCCTCGTCCATTGTTGTTAATTTAACTTCGTCCTCAATTGTTGTTGTCACACCCACTTCAGAGGTTTCGGGTTCAAGCGGAAGAGTTTCAGATATATTTATATTATCTTTGTTTTGAAAATACTCTATTATCGGTTTACCAACACTATATCCAAGAAAAACAAATACAGCGATAACTATTATTGAAATCACTAAAGTAACAACAGTATTTTTATTTCTATTCCGTGCATAAATTTTCTTTCGTTTCTTTATCTTTTTACCTGAATATTTATTCATCGTTAACTCCTCTATAAAACTATTTGATGACCAAGCAAACCATAAAAAGCCATCGAAAGAATGCCGATATAAATAAACATAAGAGGATACCCTCTAAAGCTTTTAGAAACATACTCTGCACTCATTCTATCGTGCGCTATTTTCAAGAAATACGCTGCTAACATAAAGCCTATACCCGATGCAAGCGCAAAAATAATATACTCCCTGAACGATCTGTTTGAATTGGAGTTTAAAAATAGCGCTCCTAGTACTGCGCAGTTAAATGCAGATGTATGGACGAACTTTTTAACTTTCACAAAAAGCGGTTGTAAAAACTTCCACATCAATAACAAAGTCAATACATAAACAATACTTATACAGAGAACATAGGCAAAAGGCATAAGATAAGTATATGCAGTTTTGCCTAGAAAAAGTCTATCCAAAAGAAATGTAAGCATTGAGGAAATAACTGTAATATAGGTAATTGCAAAGCCGAAACCGACTAGTTGTTTTTTATTCTTAGATGCAACCAAAATCGTACTTGTTCCTAGTGCTCTCGCAAAAATCATATTTTCAACTATCATAGCAGTAAATGCAAATAAAATTGTCTGAAAAAGAATTTTCAATTTATACTCATTCCTTTCTTTCTGTTTTATTTTCATTACTTGAGTATAAACTAACGAGTCTTCTTGCTAATGCTGATAGAAATCCTACCAGCAAAAAACCGCCGAATGGTAGTGCAAGTGCCGGAATGGTGAACGGAATACCTAATATCTCTCCACCTAACTGTCCTGTTGCTAAAACCTCACGAATAAAAGCAACTATAAGCACAACCACGTCAAACCCAAGTATATAAAATATTAAATCTAAAAATTGGAACTTTCGCTTTTTAAAAAGCGTACTTCCGTTTGGGAAGTTATAAGAGAGTTGGTTATGAATAACGGTAGAAATATTCCAATATTACCAGTATCCATGTTAAACTGACTGGAAATAAACATATAAATCGGGATATACACTAACGAAGCAATTACGCTATATAATATAGTGCGTATTGTATATACCATCCCTCTTGGCAGGAATGACGAAATAATTACTGTTATCAAAGTAATTAAAGAAAACCCAACAATAATGGTGTACGCCTTATTCATGTTGTTTGCAGCAACTACAACAGGATTACAAGACCGCTTATAAGAACTGTATTTTTCTTTAAAAGTCCGTCAAGAAAGCTTGTTTTCTTATTATTCTTCATCGTCAGCCTCCTGAATATTACTAACCACAGTATTTATTTTTTCAACTGCTGTAGTAGCCTTAGGAAATTTTTCAGAAATACGTTTATAAATCACTGAAATCTGTTTTCTAACTCTAACCTCATAATTATCCATAGCAATAGCAAGTGGATTAATAACTATAACTGCGAAAACCACAGGGTTTAAAACCCTTGAGTATCTTCTAAATATTATTGTCGCTATTCCTATAAGTATTCCATATAAGAACCTTGAAACTTTTGAATTTGGGGATTGCGAATTATCGCAAGCTAAAAAAACCATTCCAAATAAAAGCATTCCGGAGATATATTCATATCCAACCGATTTCAACGAAACATCAGATAATTGTGGAAATAAGTATGCAACGGCAAGTACAGTTCCCATTCCTCCAACAAAAAAGTAAGCGGAGAAATAGTTCTTCTGATTATAAGCATAATCACAATTACAGATAAAACAATCCAATGTGTAGTTCCCATTCCACCACAAAATTCGCCTAAAATAACCTCAATATCTTGTGCATTCGGGCTCATAGTTGCTAAGAGATTATTTGTAATTGAGGGATAAAGCGTGTTTGAAACTGTTATGAAAGCGAGTGCTTCAGTGGGTTTTGGATACATCAGCACCTGCGATGGCCAACATATAGATGAAAACGCAAACGCAACTGCTGCTGGAGAAAATATAGTATGCCCCCGTCCCCCAAAGACTTGCCTTGCTACAACACCTGCAACAATTGAGCCTACTACTATAACGTAATATGGCACAGATGCTGGTAGCATCATTGCAAAAATGAGTCCTGTAACAACGGAGTTGAGTGTATCCTCTGTATGCATCTTTCTTCCACTCAGAACAATAAATATAAATTCTGCTAAAAAACAGGATATTACAGCTATCCCTGCTACTATTACGGCTCTTATGCCATAGAAATACCATGACATAAAACAAAGAACCATAAGTACAATAATTTGATCCCACAAATGAGACTTTTCAGTCTTTTGCTTTTTTAATATATCCATCAAATAGGCCTTTCAATAAAAATCACACGAGGTTTACCATGAAAATTGAATTATTAAACAACAATACTATAAAAGTAGTCTTAACTGTCCTAGATTTGCTTGATTATGATATAGATTATCATCACTTCGACGAAGAAAGCATAGAAACTAAAAGTATGTTATTTGAATTATTAGATATAATCAAAGATGAAAAAAATATAGTTTTTGACAACGAGAAGCTATTTGTTGAATTTTTTCCAGACAAGTACAGCGGTTGTGTTGTTTACATCTCAGAAATTAGCTCTACAAATAATTACAGAAAAGAAGATAACCCAACGGAAATAGTTTTTCAAACTAATGACATTGGGGCGCTTCTCTGCTTTTCCGATAGATTGATAAAAACTCACAAAAACATAGATATACACAGTGAGTTGTATTATCTTAACGGAGAGTACCGCATGATAATCCTTTCAAAATTAGAGGAAAAAATAACCCCCCTAATGTCTGAATTCGGCTTATTTTTAGATAGCGGAGAAAAAATTGCTGCCTCCACTCGTGAATACTACAACAAAATATGTAACGATAAAGCTATTCAAAGGTTGTCAAAGCTTAACGCTTAAAACCTAAGAGTTTCCATTGCTAAAGCCATGTCAGCAGCGTTAAAAAGATATGAGCCAGAAACTAAAACATTTGCGCCTGCTTCATTAGCTAGTGGTGCGGTTGTAGCATTTATACCGCCATCAACCTCTATATCAATAGTTAGATTGTTTTTACTTGCCGCTTCTCTTATAATTTTGACTTTTTCTAAAGTTTCAGAAATAAATCCTTGTCCCCCAAAACCCGGCTCAACTGTCATTACCAAAACCATCTCAACCTTATCTAAATATGGTATAACCGCTTCTGCGGGGGTGTCAGGCTTAATAGATATACCCGCTTTTACACCTAAAGAATGTATTTTTTCGATAGTTTCATAGTGTCAATGCTTTCTAAATGGAAAGTGATAATATCTGCGCCAGCTTTTGCAAATGCATCTATATACTTTAGCGGTTCTATTATCATTAAATGGACGTCTTTAACCATGTCAGTGGCTTTTGCTAACGCTTTTTAATAAGTCCACACCAAAACTAATGTTATTTACAAAAACACCATCCATAACGTCGTAGTGAAGCCATTCTGCACCATGACTCTGTACTTTTTTTATTTCGATGCTAGTTCTATGTGGTTTGCTCCAAGAATTGAAGCTGAAATAATATTAGACAAGTTTATCCTCCAACCGTGAAATAAATTCATACAAAAATCAATATTAATGTTTTATAAGTATAAAAATACATTATAATTATATCCTGAACTAGCTTTTTCGTCAATACGAAAACCACAAAACTTACCTTATTTTTAATATTTCTCTAATAAATAGAAAAGAGTCGGATTTTACTCCGACTCAATCTATTCGAAACGAAAGAATGTAAACACCCCAAACAAAGCTCCCCGCCGGACAAATTCGATTAATTTGAGCTACTTCTGTTTCTGCAGTGTTCCCCCTCTTCGCTTAATGTTATAGTATGCTTATAAAATATTTTGGCTACTGAGCAAGGCTTATGGTCTAAACACAAACCGAGAGTATTATGCACAAAAATATTGACGAACAATAGAAATTCATTTAAGTTCCTATCATTCGTCAAAGATAAAATATTAGTAGTTTATTTTCTTGATATTTTCGTCAGTTGCAAAGGTTGATGCGTTATAGCAAAATAGTATTTGGTCATAACTCTCAATATCAACAAGTTGTGCAAATCCTGTATGTTTATATATCGCATATCAACTAAGGTTATTTCGCTGTAATGCTGCGTTAAGAAAGGTGCAAAACTATGCGCATAAGAGTCCTTGATTATTAACAACTTCTCGCCTTTCACATCAGTTTTGATATTTATAATCGGCTGATTAGTTCCAAGGAATGTAGAGTACTTGTCCTTAACCTCTAAGAACTCACGGAAATACATACTCTCATACACATTCGGCTCTTGTCCGTATCCTGTTATAACTTCAACAGCTTCTACTTTTGCACCGCTCCGGATAGGTGTATATATCCAGAATATCAGGAGTTGCGCCATTATAAAGGCTTTTTGAATATAGCGTTCCTAAGAAGTCCTTACCTGCGTGTTCAATGTTGTAGCTATTATATATTCAATTGGAGAGTGTCCCATCTTTTTTATTGCAACGTTATGCGCATAATATGCGCCAAGAGTTGTCCAGGTGGTCTGTTCTGTAATATATATAGTCCGAGCGATTATTTTGCATAGTTCTATACACATCAATCGAAACTACTCTATTGCTAAGTTTTTTATACACGTCATCAATAAAGGTTTTCTGATTATAATAAGGCGCATTTGCTGGTAAATAATCTGCGTAAATTCCCGTAGATGTTGCAACCATCAAATAAATATCGCTATTTGGATACTCCTCTGTAAAGTATTTATTGCATTAACACTTTTAGTGTAAACCGTGCTATCCGCTCGTGAACTTGTTCAGGAGCATATCATCAGCAATAAAAACTCCGTTAAGCTCTTTACCTATCGCAAGCTCTATTTCTGATTTAGTTTTGAATCCAACCAAGGCGACCTATAAAATGATCAGCTAAATAAGTTTCAAATCCATTCAGCAAAACTAGCATCTAAAATCTTTGGAATGAAAATTTCGGATACGAGGAAAGAGGTCTGTTTTCAACATCTGAAAATTCCTTTTTAGACGAGAAAACGTAATAATAGGAAGCGCAATTATTACTGCAAAGAATAGAAAAATGATATTTTTTTGCTCATACCTTACCTCCTAAAATCTAAAGTACAAGAACGGATTATATGTTGCATCAACAAGATAAGCCGTGCTTGTAAGCAGAACTATTAGCTCTACTACTGGAGTTGCGTATGAAACAAGTTTCTCTTTTTCTTTTAAGCGCTTTATTATTTTGCGCCATAAAGTAGTTGATAAACATACATACGACAAACAAACCAATATACTCCGGAACAAGTACTTAGCATCTGAATCTATAAACACTTGTTCCACCAAACATAGCGTTGAAGAATTTTAAAGCATTATCTAGTCCTTCAATATCAAAAAGAACTCAACCAAACACAACTAAGGTGAATGTATAGAACACACTCATCCAAGCAGGTAGCTTTTTGAGAATTTCTCTCAAAAGCCGATCTCTTTCGATAATGATAATCACGCCAAAATAAAGTCCCCATAATATAAAAAGTTCCAGCTAGCACCATGCCAAAGTCCCGTAAGTCCCCATACAATTAGCAGGTTTATAACGGTTTTGCTCGTGCCTTTACGGTTACCACCTAGAGGGATATATACATACGAACGGAACCATGAGCCAAGTGTCATGTGCCATCTACGCCAAAACTCCGATATACTTCTTGATTGATAAGGGTGTCGAAGTTCATCGGGAAGTTAAATCCGAGCATTTTACCAAGTCCGACAGCCATATCTGAATATCCAGAGAAGTCGTACACCCGGAACGTAAACGCAAGAATACCAATCCACGCAGTAACAACTGATAATTCAGAATATTCCATAGCCTTTACACTCGTCCATAACATACCGATATTATTCGCAAGCAGTACCTTTTTAGCAAGACCTTTCATAAATATGCCTATTCCGTCTGCAGATTTATCTATATTTACAGTCCTTGTGCTTCACCGAAGCGGCAACGTCTTCGTAACGTACAATCGGTCCTGCTACAATTTGCGGGAATATAGACACCTGTGATGCGAAACTTATAAAATTCTTCTGAACCTTAATTTTTCGCATATAAAGGTCAATTGTGTAGGACATACTTTGGAAAGTAAAGAACGAAATCCTCATCGGAAGTCGAACATAATTTTCCGAAAGCTCCAAGATTAAACTATGTTAAGCCAACGATTTACAAATAAAAACTGGATTTGTGATGTCGTTGTTAAATAAATTATTGATTTCATTCATAATAAAATCGCTATATTTAAATATAGCAAGTATTCCAATATTCATCGCAACAGAAACAACTAAGAATAATACTTTAACTTCGCCTATCGTCAAACTTTATGAATTAGTCGCCCTGCTACATAGTCAACCGTAGTTGAAATTACCATGATTATCAGGTAAAAAGGCTCTCCCCATGAAAAAACAAGCCTGAAATAATAAATTAGTTCTTTATTTCACGGCGAAATGTAATACATAATCATTACAATCGGCAAGAAACAATATAAAAATGTTAAACTAGAAAATACCATATCTTCCCATTGATAAAATTCTGTTTTATATCAAGCACATGGTATTCTTCTTTATCTATTACCGTGTTAGTGACTTCTAAATAATCGTTAGTTGTCAAACTTTTCAGGAAGGCTAAGTTATGGCAAAAGTAATGTCTTTAACGCAACGCTATTCTCCCCGCCCACAAGTCCGTCCTCAAACAAATCTAAGCGGACAATTTTATCTTTAGGAACATTTTCCGAAAAAACAACTCCCGATTTTTCAAAAGCAGAGATAATAGTTTCTTTATCTATCCCCTCAATCGCCGAGTTTACCTTTAGAAGGTTTCGTCTTGCGTTTCTCTTTTCCAAAAAATATCGAATATATATGCTTTTAATATCACCGTCAGTTATTGAGCCTTTTAAATAATTACGTATTTTAAATCCCGCTGAATCGGAATCAGTCAAAATTATTATACCTTTAGTTTTAGCAAAAATGTCGAATTATATCCATCTTTTCTTTATCCTTAAATATGCCAAAACCATTTGTAACAATTATAACTGCATCAATTATTAGCGAAATCTTTACTGGTCGTATTTCAACAATAATAATAGCTTGTTCAATATGTATCAAAATAAACCTCACCTAATTAGCATCTTAATTATTGCTTTTTCACTATAATTCTATCATCATTCCGATGATTTGAGCGAAATATCCGTATGTTTAAAATACTTATGCATCTGCGAATGTGCTGAATATCAGCTCGAACACTTGCCGGAAATGCGCTAGTAACTGCAAATTCACGCACTTTGCTGTAATCCGAATCCGACATTAGCATCAGATTGCGTTTTCCCGTTTACAATCGCTACTTTTGCTCTGTAAATATCTAAAACGCGCCATTGAAATTGCAGACAAAATCGGCACAGCATCTATTCTCTGACTGAAGAGCTCGTCCAAAAGTTGCATTGACTTTCACCATTAAACGAAATTCACCTTAGCAAGAGTAAATGCTGTTGTACTGTTGTTTTGAAATAAAGCATATCATATTTCTTCTGTAATATCCTCCAGAACTCACAATGCAATAAAAGCTTCAACTTATCGGTTATGTCGATTAGAAAGGCACTGAACAGCAATATATTCAGCGTTAGTTTTAGAAATACTGCACCCTTTTTTAGCTACCACGCTTACGATTGATTTCCCTAACTCCGAAGGAGTCCATATGCAAAATCACATACTGTCCCTATTTTTGCTATCGTATCAATAATCTTCTTATTCTTAGCAGTCGGAGTTTTTTTCCCCTCAGGGATAATATTAATCCCGGTATTGTATACAATGACAGTTACTCCATCCGGAATGTTAGAAATAATATCTATAAGATAGTTTAAATCACTTGCGGTAAGCTCCTCAGCGTTTAGGTCGTTTATTAATATACACTTTCTATCCGAAAATACCGGCAACGAATTAACTGCATCATCAAGCTCGTTTAAATCAAGGCTCTTACCCTCAAAGCTATGCAAATTAAACTCAGCATTATCTTTTGAAATCATCTTATCTGCAATTCTTTTTGAATATTGAGAAACCGTCAATATATCTTTTCCGTAAAAATAATATGCTCTTGCATATTCTTCGCTTTTTAGCTGTCTTACAAGCTCTTTATCATTAACTATTGCCATTAATAAGCCTCCTCTCCTCAAACTTCTGTGTGTAAACAACATACTCTTTCATTATATCATAATCATCTGCATAACTAAAAGATACTTCCATTAGCTATTACTGTGACTTTCCCCTTAGCGGCCCAAATGTATTTGTATCCCCTCAAAGCTGCATCAATTTCAGTATAACATTCTGTTAATTCCAGCAACGCTAATATTGCTTATGGAAGTGTCATTAGCATAAATTCTATTCACTATATATTCGCCAAGATATTCAGAATAAGTCGCTATTGTGCTAAGAGGCTCTATTCGTCAAAATCCAGCGACTAATAGTATCTACTCCATGCTTACGAAGATACGTATTTGCATTATATATGCACCATTCCCATTGCCGGCAAGGTCAATCACAACACTTTGCCCATTATGAATTACTATTAGTACGCAGTTTTTTTCTTCTCCGACCGAAGCAATTCTTATTAAGCTTTATCATATTGCCGAACTTGATAACTCAAACACTAACGCAAAAGCACATATGCTACCAAATATCAAGATTTTTCTCGGCTTTTCGACAATAACAATATCAAGATCATTAACGCCGTTACTATTATACCACATATTTTTACAAATAAATAGTCTGTATTTATATATCCTACGAAATTTACTACTTATATCACAAATCCAAAGAACAACCTTACAGTATACCCCTGAAATAAAGTGCAGATGAAACGCAACAATGCTTATCCCACCTGTTATTACAATAGCAACAACACACACTAACGCAATTGAACATATCGGTGCAGAATAATATTCGTGATAGGCGAAATCCTTATCGACATTTCTCCGAAATACATTGCAGATGCCGGAATTATCGCAATTGTCACGGCAACCGATGTTACAAAACTGCTCTTTAATTTATACAATTTACTGTTGGTATTTAGATGACTTTTAAGTTTAGGCGCTATAATCATAACTCCCCATACTGCTGAAAATGACATAACAAACGACACATCTCTTACACAGTAAGGCGAAAACAAAGCAATGATAAACGCTGCAATTCCAATTGAATTTAAAGCATCACACTGCCTATAAAAGAGTTTTGCAGAGTATACTAATAATATCATAATTGTCGCTCGCGAAACCGAGGGTGACATTTCGCAAAATACTACATAATTCGACATTAATAAAGCTAAAAAAAAGAAACCAAATCGCTTGTTAATTCTCAAACGATTAATTATCCATACAAAAACACCGGCTACGACTCCTACGTGCAGTCCCGAAACTGCCATAACATGACCTGCACCTGCGCGATACATCGACTGTTTTACCGTGCTTTCAAGCCCTGATTTATCCCCACAAAGCATTGCTACTAACAGTTCCCCTTCATCTCTTGGAAGATATGACCTGATAACAGAAGATATATGATTTTTATATTCCTGTACTTTCTGAAAATACCAATAATTCTTATTATAAGAAACTTCAAGATTTGCAGCATTAGTAGTTCCCATGAATATTCCCTTTCCAAAAGAATAGTTCTTCTTTGAAAAGGCAAATTCATTCTCAAGCGGGACGAGGACACAATCTAATTTAACATTATCCCCATAATTGCAAATAACTGTATCAGCATACACTTCAAGTTTTGCGGGCGTTCCATCCTTTAGAGTTCCTTTAACAGTATACACTGATTTATTTGAGGCGTAATCCACAACTTTAATAATTTTACCAGTTAAAGTAACTTCCCTATCTGCCATTAATTCTAAACTGTATATAGAGTTTATGGCATATATTCTGAACACCATAAAAGCGACTAAGAAAACTACCGCAGATACCTGCATTTTCTTAGTCGCTTTAAATACTAAAAGGAGAATTATCATTACACCGATTGGCAAATATACAAATATATCCCATTCGATCGGCAAATATGATGCAAGTAATAGCCCAAAGATATAAGAAAATCCCACTATTGCCATCTTGCGTGTCATATTTACGGTCATTCCTTTCGTGTGATATTTTAAGCTTTTCGGGCAAAATCCGAAAAGCTTAAAATTCAAAATAAACCTTATTTAAAGAATAACGGAAGTTTTTCAAGATATATAATATCTGTTCTGTCTGCTGCATCACCCTCTGCTAGTACAGCAGCTTGCGCTACAATATTACCGCCAGCTGTGTCTATTAGCTTGTCAACAGCAGCAAGCGACTCGCCTGTGCTTATTACATCATCAACAACCACAACACGCTTGCCTTTGAGGTATTCTGCTTCCTCACCAGAGATATAAAGCATTTGCTTACCTACGGTTGTTATTGACTGAACCTCCACGCCGATTGGATCTTTCATATAAAGTTTTACGGACTTACGTGCAACTATATACTTTACTCCCATCTGTCTTGACATTTCATAAGCTAGTGGAATTCCTTTGCTTTCTGCTGTTACAAGAACATCGCATTCCGGGAGTTTTTTTATCAATTCAGACGCTGTTGCAATTGTAAGCTCGACATCTGAAAACATAATGAACGCTGCAATATCAAGAGTATCATCAACAGGGCAAAGCGGAAGCTCACGAGTAAGCCCTGCGATATTTAAAGTATAACTTTTCGACATTTTAACTTCTCCTTTTAATCACCCTGCAGGCCATTCAAATTGTCTGCCTGCAAGCAAATGAAAATGCAAATGGAAAACTGTCTGTCCGCCATCCTCACCGCAATTTGTTACAACTCTAAAGCCTTTATCAAGGTTTAGTTCCTTAGCAAGTTTAGCTATAACTTCATAAATATGTGCTATAACTGCTGAATTTTCAGTAGTTATTTCAGCAGCAGATGCAATATGTTCTTTCGGAATGGCAACATAATGAATTGAAATTGCAGTAAGTGCAATATCTTCAAAAACATACACCTAACATCTTCATAGATTTTCGTGCTTGGGATTTCACAAATTATTTTACAAAAAAGACAATCCATCTTAACTCTCCTTAACAAATTCTCTTATTATGTCGTTTACAGCTGCAATAGCTTCGTCAATCTTGAGTTTATCGCCTATTCCAGCCATTGCACTGTCAGGACGACCTCCGCCTTTCCGCCTATTATAGCTGCAACCTTTTGTACAATCTTTCCTGCATGAGCACCCTTTGCAACAGCTTCCTTGCCACACGAAACAACAAATGTTCCGCTATCACCATTCACTCCTGCAACTACTGCGATCATATTAGGTGCCTTATCACGTGGCTTATCCATCATATTTCTAAGTTTATCCAGCAGGCATTGGACTAAACATAGCTGAAACAACATTAACGCCGTTAACATCAATCGCCTTATTTGAAAGTGCTTCTGCTTTACTCTTTGCAATTTCATCGGAAATCTTAGAAAGTTCCTTTTCTATTGCTTTGTATTCCAAAATAATAGCATTAGAGCGATTTATAAGCTCTGATGGAGTTGCTGCTTTTAAAATTCCTGCTGCAGTATTAATAATATTAATGCTATCGTTCAATAGCTCATAAACACCTGTTCCTGTTACAGCTTCAATGCGTCTTACACCTGCTGCAACTGAGTTTCAGCTATAATTTTAAACATTCAATCTTAGACGAATTATCAACGTAGGTTCCTCCGCAGAAATTCTGTTGAGAAATCACCGACAGTAACTACTCTTTAACCAGTTCCGTATTTTTCACCCAAAGCGCTGTTGCTCCAAGCTTGTTAGCTTCTTCTATTGGCATTTCCTGCATTTTAACATTAGTGCAGCCATTATTTGATCATTTACAATAGTTTCAACTTGAGTTAATTTCTCTTGATCATTGCTGAGAAATGCAAAGTCAAAACGAAGTCTTTCTGCATCAACAAGCTGTCCTGCTTGATGTGCGTGATCTCCTAGAACCTTTTTGAGTGCAGATTGAAGAATATGTGCGCAAGTATAGTTTTTCTCGCAATGAACATTCTCCTTTTCGCATCAACAATGAACTCAGCAGTTTGCCCTTGAGTGATAGTTCCCTCTGTAACCTTTACCTTTAGTACGGTTACTTGCACAAGTTGCATTAATTGTATCTAAAACTTCACACTTACCGGTTTTAGTAATAACTACACCAGTATCTCCAACCTGTCCACCACTTTCAGCGTAAAGCGTAACGGACGGAACAATGAAAATCTCATCTCCACAATTAGCTCCAGAAATAAGTTCTACTTCATTAGCTATAAAGTTAATAGTTCCGTTGTCGTAAGTTTTATCATATCCGGTAAATGTTGTTTTGAATGACTTGGCAATCTTATTGAAAACATGATATCATCACTTTATATATTTTAGGTACCTCTAGCGTTTCTTGCTTTCTCACGCTGTTCATTCATGCACTTTGTAAAGACCTTCTTCATCGCACGAAAGTCCCTTTTCCTCAAAATTTCTCTTATGGATCAATTGGAAATCCCGTAAGTATCTGAAAGCACAGAAACTTAAGCTTTAACCTTCTGAAGTTTTCTTATTCTCTCCTTCAAGACGGTCAATGTGACTTTGAAGAATATTCATTCCTCTATCAATAGTTTCGTTAAAGTTCTGTTCTTCCTTTGTAAGGATTTAGTGATATATTCAAAGAGATTATCTTCAAGCTCGTTATACTCTGATTTTAGAGTTATTTACAACAGTTTTCACAAGTTCTTTTAAGAATAGACCGTTAATTCCAAGCAGCTTACCGTGTCTAACAGCTCTTCTAAGCAGGCGGCGCATTACATAGCCTCTGCCCTCATTTGATGGGAGAACTCCGTCAGCGGCCATAAATACAGAACAACGAACATGGTCGGTAATAACACGGATTAAAATATCGCTTTTGCTATCAGCACCATACTCTATACCAGCAATTTTACAAACATGGTCACGAATAGCCTTAACAGTGTCAGCATCAAAAATAAGAAGTAACTCCCTGCATCAATGCTGCAAGTCTTTCAATCCCATTCCTGTGTCGATATTCTTTTGCTTAAGTGGCGTGTATGTTCCGTCCTCATGACGTTCAAATTGAGTGAAAACCAAGTTCCAAATTCCATATATCTGTCGCACTCGCAACCCAGATTTTCGCAATCAGGACTTCCACAGCCATATTCAGGACCTCTATCAAAATAAATTTCCGAACAAGGGCCGCAAGGACCCATTGTTCAACTTCCCAAGTTATCTGCTTTTCCGAGGGTAATATATTCTTTCCTTAGGAATGCCAACCTGCTCATGCCAAATCTTTGCTGCTTCCTCATCTTCTTCATAAACACTAACGTAAAGGATTTTCTTCAGGAAGTTCAAGAACTTTTGTTACGTATTCCCAAGCCAAGCAATAGCATCTTCTTTAAAATAGTCGCCAAAAAGAAAAGTTTCCGAGCATTTCAAAGAATGTACCGTGACGAGCAGTTTGCCTACATTTTCAATATCGCCAGTGAATACATTTTGGCAAGTTGTCATTACCTTTCTTGGCTCTTCTTGACCTGTGAAATAAGGCTTCAAGGCGCCGCCTGCCATTAATTAGCAAAAGGCTATTATCATTGTGCGGAACAGGTAGGAAAACTCTTAGCACCGAAGATGTCCACTTGCTTTTCAAAAAACTTAAGATAACTTTCTCCTGATTTCGTTAAGACCCTGTCCATTTCATAATAAACTTACTCCCTTTTTCTAAATAAAAAACACCTTCGCCCAAAATGGGACGAAGGCAATTATATATACTTCCGTGGTACACCACTAATTGCTGATAAAATTAACATTTTCAGCCACTTGACATCTTTAACGCAGATATACGTCACGCTCATCGCCGCAAGGCTCGAGAATTAGCCTCAAAATCCGACTCAAAAACCTCACACCAGTAGTTTTCTCTCTGAGCAGCCATAAAAATGGTTCTTCCTATCAACGCCGTTAAATATTCACAACACTTATATTATATTCACAAAATCTCTGCTTGTCAATGGATTTTGTCACAAGCTCACTTTATTTCCGTAATTCTTTCAGCAATCTCTTTAAATATCGGACCGCAAGAACTATTTCCTCCCTTACCGTCCTCAACAAACACCGTTATAACACTCAGGAGGAGCCTTAATCGAAATATCCTGTTAGCCACGCTTGTAGAATTTCTTCCATCTTCATGATACTTACCTGTTTGAGCTGTTGAGGTTTTCCGGCAGCAGTAGTGTTTTCCGGTATTGCAAGCGAAGAACTGTTTTCTTGAATTGTCGCTTCCATAAACTCACACTTTTTTTGCCGTTTCTTCACTCATAGCGTTTATATATACAGTTTCCTCAACTCCATCAATAGTATATCCGTCCTCCGTTGTACCTAAAATTAACGACGGTATTGCTAGTTTGCCTCTATTAACGAACGCTGATGTCATTGCAGCTACTTGTACAGGAGTTGCCGTTAATACTCCCTGTCCAAAGGACATATTCGCCTTTTCAGCTAGATTTTCAAGCTGGGTTACAGTTTAATTTTATTTCAGGCGATTATTCCGGTGATAATATCGTGCTTTCCCAAATCCAAGCAATGATGCTCTGCTAACAAAGTTATCAGAGTTTATCTTTCGGAAAGCGAAACAAAATAAGTGTTGCAAGATTACTGTTGCTTGTTTCATATTAAGTTCACCGTGTCCATTTAGATTATGGCACTTGAACGTCTGCCTTACCATCAATGGTTATTTCCCTGTGCATTCGTAAGTGTAGTCTTCGGAAATCCCTTGATCTAAAGCAGCAGATGCTGTAACAAGCTTAAACACTGAGCCTACGCTATACGCCGAAATTGCTCTATTTAAAAATGGTAAGTTTTCATCATTGATGCTTGCAGATAGGTTTTCTAAATCATATACAGGTGCGCTTATCATTGCGAATTTCAGAATTGTAAGGATCCATCGCAACAACTGCACCCTTTAGCATATATTTATTGCAAACATCTGCTACTATCTCTTGAATTTCCATATCTATGGTTGTGACAACTCCACCTGTTACACGATTTCCGACAGATAAATTGATTTTCTCCCCATTTAAAACATCCCCCGAGTCCGTCAATTCTATAAGTTGCTTTGCTGTTATTAACAAAACTATGCAAAAAATCATTATACTTGAATACTCTAGTCCATACTCCTTTCCGTCAATTGTATACCCGATAATATGCTCTGCTGGCGTATCAGATGTAATTCTTATAGGAGCTTCACACAATTACAATATCATCGAGTTCTTTATCAACCTTATTAACTTTACATGCAAATGGTTTGCCCGTTTGAACTTTTTCGTAAAATTCGTCCTTATTAACTATATATGGTAGGATTTTGCAGCATTTTCCACTTGTCAGGTTAATTATCGCCATATAATCAACCTTTGTGTTTGTAAACGACTTCAAGTGATAATCGTAAATATTCCCATAAGTTGAATACAAAGTCTACTGTATAGCTGCTTTGCCTTGCGCCTGCTTCACTATACTCATCTTTTGATACTATTAATGGCAAGTAATCTAAAATGCATCAATGTAAATAGCGTTGCCATGCTCATCATTAAAACCGCAAGTCTTTTATGCATAAAAAATCACCTCTACAAAGCGGTTGCCCGTTTGTGAGGTATTGGTCAATTATTCAATGCCGTTTTTAACTTTTGCTGCTGTAAGTGTGTTCTTCATAAGCATTGCAATAGTCATAGGGCCTACACCGCCCGGTACCAGGTTATGTAACTTGCCTTTTCAGAAGCAGCGGCAAATCAACATCTCCGCAAAGTTTTCCGTTCTCAAGGCGATTCATTTGCTTGTCGATTACTACTGCACCTTCCTTAACCATGTCGCCTTTAACAAAGTTTGCAATTCCAACTGCTGCTACTAAAATATCTGCTCGCCTGCAAACTTCTTCAAGTTTTTTAGTGCGTGAGTGACATATTGTAACTGTTCCATTCTTGTGGAGAAGAAGCATCGCCATAGGCTTACCTACAATGTTACTTCTTCCGATTACAACACATTCTTTACCCGCTTATTTCAACGCCTGTGCTTGCAATAAGCTCCATAACACCTGCCGGTGTGCAAGGTAAGAACTTGTAGTCGCCAATCATGATTTGTCCAACATTTTCAGGATGGAAAGCATCAACATCTTTGCTAGGAATGATATTATTTAGAATTACTTTCTCATCAATTTGCTTTGGTAAAGGCAGTTGAACAAGAATTCCATTCACCTTGTCATCAGCATTAAAATTGCGACTAAATCCATTAGTTCTTCTTGAGTTGTGTCTTCCGGAAGAGGCGTATTCGTAAAGTTAAATCGCTTCCTCGCAAGCCTTTTTCTTTGAGTTTACATATACTCTTGAGGCAGGGTTGTTTCCAACTATAACTACGGCTAGACCGATTTCTATACCCTTTTCTTTAAGAGCGGCCGCTTCCTCTTTAACTGCTAGTCGCACACTTGCAGAAACAGCTTTTCCATCAATTATTTGTGCCATCTTCGTCCTCCTTGATTATATCTTCATTGCTTGTATCGTCTTCGTCTATAAGGATTTTCTCGCAAGGGAGTTCATCCTTTTTAAGTTTTTTCTTCTCTGCCTTTTTTGCTTCTATTGCATCATACTTCTCCTGAGTTTCGGCGATTAACAGCTTCGACTCTTCGGAGTCTTTATATAATATATACTCCTCGCCCATTCGTTTGGCTCTGTTTCTGAATATGATGATGAGGATTACTGAAGTAATTACGAACAAAATAGATAAAAGCTGTGATATTCTAATAGTTCCTAACATTAAACTGTCTGTTCTAAATCCTTCTATAATAGCTCTTATTGTTCCATACCATGCAAGATACGTCAAAAAAACTTCACCGTCAAATTTACGGCGTTTAGCTAGAAAATGTAGCGCTAAAACACCAACAAGGCAACCTATTGATTCATATAGAAAGCATGGATGCACTGGCAAAAGAGGATCAACAGTAACACCAGTAGTTTCAAATATTGAACTTTGTTTAACAGTGAGATAATATTGAATTTTCTCGCTTGTCATACCCCATGGGAGTTCTGTGTTTGAGCCGAAAGCTTCTTGATTGAAGAAGTTACCCCATCTGCCTATTCCTTGCCCAATTAAGAAACATGGGGCTGCAACATCTAACAAAGGTAAAATTCTTAATTTTCTAATCTTCGCAATAATACAAGCTACTAAAATACCGCCTATAAGCCCACCATAAATAGCAAGTCCGCCGCTCCTAATATCGAATATCTTCATAACGTTGCCCGAAAACTGGTCCCAAGCAAAAATTACATAAAAAAGCCTCGCTCCAATAAGTCCGCCGACAATTCCACCAATAACAGCATCAAAACCCCTATCTTCGTCAACACCAAACTTCTCCATTCTAGAAAAGCCGTAAATCATAGCAAGAATCATGCCAATAGTTATTATTACCGCGTACCATTTGATGCTTAAACCAAATATGGTAAAAGCATCAACATTAACTTCAAACTCAAGCCCTAAGTTTGGAAATAAAATCTTATCGCTTAATAAATTCACCTGCACACTCCCTTTATAGTGGTTCAACAACGGAAATTGCTGAGTTTTCAACGTTAATTTCTTCTCTTATGAATTTTTCCACATCTTCAAGCGTTATATCAGCAAGAATTTCAATATTATCAAAAGGATCTACTCCCGAGAATTTTGATTCAATCATTGATGTTGCTACTGCATCAACGTTATTGAGATCTTATCGCGCGTCCGTACATACATTTCTTAATTATTTGGAATTTCTCCTCATCAAAACCATTATCCTTTGCAGAAATAATTTCTTCTTTAATTCGCTTTACAACTTCTGCATAATTTCTTGATTCGCCAGAAAATAAGATAGAGAAATATCCTTCGCCGCAAAGAATACTTCTCCAGCAAAACTGCTGTTAATAAGTCCTTCATTAATCGCAGATACGCTTAGCGATGGTGATTGGATCAAAAGGAGTGCACCATAATTGATGATATTAAGTTAGCTTTTATCTTCTCAACACCAATCTTCGGAGATAACTTGTACCCAACGCTGAAAAGTGGTGTTCCACATGACATTTAACCTTGATTTCGTCATGCAACTGTTCCAGGCTCTTCTAAAAATTCTGTTTGAAGTTGCTTGTCCTCACATGGTATGAGAAGTCTGTCTGCAACTTCTATAACCTCGTCAATATCGACATTTCCATGATTGCAAGCACCATGTTGTGTAAGTTATAGAAAGTGTAATAGCACTTGTAAAGCAAGTCAGCATTTATCTGAGAAATGCTCTCAACTGTACCTGCAATATCAATGTTAATAGGGTGATTTTACATAAAGTGCTTTCAAAAGATTGAAGAAAACTGCACGGTTTACACTATCCTCACACATTTTAATTTCTTGCCCGATAATTCCCTGTTCTTTATCAACTGTTGCTTGTGTAAAATATGGTTTTTGAACAAAGGATAGTAGAATTTCAAGTGACTCTTTAAAATTGTTTGTGCATTCAAAAAGGTAAACTGTTTGATTAAATGAAGTATAAGCGTTTGCAGATGCACAGTTTTCGCACAATTCTAAAATACATCACAATCTTCATTCTCAAACAATTTATGTTCAAGGAAGTGTGCAATTCCCTCTGGAACACTTGTGTATTCTGTATCATCGCTAGTCTTAAATCTAGTATTTATAGAGCCGTATTTTTGTTTCCAAAGAAGCCTCACATCCCCGCTGGAAACCTTCCATTTTTTCAAACCATAATGTCTAGTCGAGAGAATTGGCACACATATGTGTACTGTTCGCCGGTTCTTTTATTGGTGATGATTTGTTTCTCCATTATTCAGCACCTCCCTCTTTGTTGTGAGAATATAAATTGTATCAAGTTTTACTGATTTAGCTGCTTGGATTATTCTCTCTCGTGTGACTTCATTTATTCTTTTTACTTCCTCTGAAGTTGTTATGAAGTCATCCAATATAGTCTGCTTAAAATGCCAGTTACTAAGGGAAGAACCGCTATCTCCTACCGAACCGACCATATCGGATATATATAGCTTTGCGTTTGCAATATCATCGTCAGTAAAGTCGCCCCTGGTAATTGCTTCAATTTGTTCAAGAATAGATTTTTGTGTTTTTTCTATATTATCGCCACTGATACAATCAATTCTTAGCATTTTTCTTTGCGCCGTCACCTCCGCTTACGCAATAATAACAAAGGCTAAGCTTTTCTCCCAACGTTTGCAAAAGCACTTGAGAATGGTGTAGCACCTAAAATTGTATTCATGATTGTCATTCCGTATCTGTCATCGCAATCATCTTTTAAATCCCATTACCATTTTTGATTGATTTACATCTAAAGTTTCTACAACGGTCTTAATGCTGTCTTTGAGAGGACTTGGAGAAACAAAGCTAATCTTATCGCAATTTCTGTCCAACAGAAGAAAAAACTTTGTGAATTTTCTTTTGAGTCAGTTGGATCACCACTTCCAACGAAGTGTATTTCTACTTGGGCTGTCTTTAAAAGCTCTTTATATCTATCATACGCTATATTCGGAGTAAGAATATTCGCATTTTTCAAGTGTTCCGAGTACAGGTATTCCAGCAGTTCATTCTCAAAAACTGTGCTTGTTCTGCTTTACTTCTTGCGTAACTTCGTTTCTCATTAATTTCGGCAGTTATTTCATCAATGAGAGATTGCTTTCTAATAGAAAATTCTTTTGCAGAAAATACTCCGTCCTCAGTAGCTGGCTCAAATATACACTTTACAAGTATATCTGTCATATCGGAGTTTATTTTCTTTCCCAATAGTGTACTCATCTGAAATGCAGTCTGCATATGCAAAACCCGATTATCCCCCGTTTTTATAACCTGATTTCCGATATATGCTCCGTAAAGCGAATTAAGTTTCTTGCAAAGGTCTGCATGAGTAGGATACTCAGCGCAAGACATTGCTAAAACGTCCGGAACAATTGCATTAGCAGAAACGTTTTCTGCATTTAATGGAGTTATAAATCTGATTACTGTAAGATTAGTCTTAAACTTCTTATCTGTAATTGAAGAAAAATAAACCCCGTCACAGAGTTTTTCTCTTTTTATTTCAGGTGCCATTAATTTCATCTCCTAATTCTTATTTTATTAGCTTTTATTTATAAATTACACAAATCAATAATAATTATATCATACCCAAAATTATTTTTCTACCAATTATAATAATTTTCATATAACTTTTTTGAATTTTTCTTGACAAATTGAAAAAATGAGTCTATACTTATCATTGTAAAGAAATTACGCAGGAGATTGTACAATTATGAATAGCTCATTTTGTAACAATTTCACATTTTTTGGCTTCCAGAGCTTCTACTTTAGCTTCTGGTTTATTTTTGCGTCCCTAAAAAATAAATTCGTCAAAGTGAAATGTGTTTTACTGTATAATCAATAAATATTCAGTAAATTTAAATCCGAAGCTTTTGGTGAAAAGTTTTGGTTTTTTCATTTTATTACGTTTTCCAAAATATGCGCAATTTTGTTAAGCGTAGCTTTAAACTTATATTTAATTTATGGAAAAGATCAATAATGATTATCATTCTAAAACCTAATGTAAACCAATGCGAAATCGCAAAACTTGAAGCACTTCTATCTTCCCACAACGTAAATGTAAACTCTATCACAGGAACACAAAAGCAAATTCTAGGTCTTGTTGGCGACACATCTAAAATTGATATTGAAAATCTTTTGGCTCAGGATATAGTTGAAAATGTTCAACGTGTACAAGAGCCTTATAAGAATGCTAACCGTAAATTCCACCCAGACAATACAGTTGTAGACGTTGATGGCAAAACTATCGGCGGAAATACCCTTCAAATCATCGCTGGACCATGCTCTGTTGAGTCTAAAAGACAAATTATCGAAACTGCTATAGCTGTAAAAGAAGCCGGTGCTACTATGCTCAGAGGCGGAGCTTTCAAACCACGTACATCTCCTTATGCTTTCCAAGGACTTCGTGCTGATGGTATTGATCTTCTTCTTGAGTCAAAAAGAGTTACCGGTCTTCCTATTGTTACTGAAATTATGAGCCTTGCTCACCTTGACTTATTTGCTGATATTGATGTAATCCAAGTAGGCGCAAGAAATATGCAGAACTTTGAACTTCTTAAAGCACTCGGTCACTGCAACAAACCTATTCTCCTCAAAAGAGGTCTTGCTAACACAATTGAAGAACTTCTCATGTCTGCTGAATATATCATGGCTGGCGGAAACAACAACGTAATGCTTTGCGAAAGAGGAATTAGAACATTTGAAACAATGACAAGAAATACTCTTGATATTTCTGCTGTTCCACTTCTAAAACAGAAGTCTCACCTCCCTGTTGTGATTGACCCTAGCCACGCTGCTGGTATCACTTCACTTGTTGAGCCACTATCGCTTGCAGCTATTGTTGTTGGTGCAGATGCTCTCGAAATTGAAGTGCATTGTAACCCTAAGGTCGCTCTTTCCGACGGTGCTCAATCCCTTACACCTATACAGTTTGCAGAAATCATGAAGAAAATTAAAGCACAAGCTGAATTCAGCGGAAAAACAATCGGATAAACACAAAAAAAGGATTGATTAATTATGTCAAAATTATTTGTTGAACTAAAAAAGGTAGTAGATAATTCTTACGAGATTGAAATCGGTAAAAATCTTGCTGACACGCTTATTTCCGACCTAAAAAACAATCTCGTTGGGAATGTAAAGAAAATCGCTATAATCACAGACTCAAATGTAAAGCCTTTGTACGCTGATAAGATTGCAAATAATCTAATCGCAAATGGCTTTACAACGGATATTTTCTGTTTTGATGCCGGTGAAACAAGCAAAACTCGCCATACCAAAGAACTTATTGAAGACGAGATGCTTGCTCGTGGCTATCGCCGTGACTGTGCAATTGTTGCGATTGGCGGCGGAGTTGTAACCGACCTTGCAGGGTTTTTAGCAGGTACTTTCGGACGTGGAGTTCCTTTGTCAACTATGCTACTACTCTTTTGGCTGCTGCTGATGCTTCTGTTGGCGGAAAAACTGCTGTCGATACTCCGTTAGCGACAAATTTAATAGGCATTTTTAATCAACCTAAAAAAGTATACATTGATACAGCTACATGGCTCACACTCCCTAGTAACCAACTTTCTAGCGGACTTGCTGAAACAATAAAGCACGCTGTAATGGCAGACGAGAGCTTTTTCTCATATCTTGAACAAAATATCGAAAAAGTGTTTGACTTTGATGATGAAGTATGCTCTCATATTGCACAAACTAATTGCAAAATCAAATACAATGTTGTTATGCAAGATGAACTAGAGAACAGTTTACGTGAAATATTAAACTTAGGGCATACTGTCGGCAGGGCGATTGAAACGGTTAGTGAATACAAGCTTTCCCATGGTGAGGCTGTTTCTATCGGACTTTGTGCACAAGCAAGACTTGGAGAAAAGCTTGGATTTACCACTTCACAAGATATTTCAAGACTTGAAAAATTGCTTTGCCGTGCCAGATTGCCGATTTGTATTCCTGATTATATTGATAAAGATGCTCTTATCAAGAAACTTTATACCGATAAAAAAGTGCGTGATGGCAAGCTTAGATTTGTGTTCCAAAAAGGTACAGGAAATGTTTGTGAGTTTGAAAACCATACGTATGCTATGCCAATCGCAGAAGAACAAATTAAAGAAATTATTTTTGCCATGTGAGGATTTATTATGGATGTTTTAATCACCCCTTCCAAGTTAAACGGCAGCGTTTGCGCTCCGGCTTCAAAAAGCGTTGCTCATAGAATGCTCATTTGTGCAGCTTTATGCAACGGAGCATCTAAAATAAGTGGTTTAACAATGTCAAAAGACGTTGAAGCGACTATTTCTGCTCTTAGTGCAATGGGGGCGAAAATATCCGTAAATGGAGAAAATGCTGTTGTAGAGGGAATTACCTCCCCTTCATCAAGCGCTGTTATTGATTGCTGTGAATCCGGCTCAACGTTGAGGTTTATTATCCCAATTGCTTGTGCATTAGGAATAAATGCTGAATTTCACGGTGAGGGTAAGC
>JAXGPS010000012.1:0-41227 GCA_040766825.1 Oscillospiraceae bacterium | reverse complement strand
TTGAAATCATCGTTTTCATTGTCGATGAGCGTGTTACCTGCAGCACCATTTGCAAGAACAGCAACTGTATCATTAGTAGATGTATCGCCATCTATTGAGAGCATATTAAAAGTATCATTCACGCATGATGTAACTGCCTTTTTAATCATTTCTGAAGAAATCGCAACGTCAGTAGTAATAAAGCTTAGCATTGTCGCCATGTTCGGATGAATCATTCCGCTGCCCTTTGCCATTCCTCCGAGTTTGCAAGTCTTTCCGTCGAGAGTGAACTCAACTGCCACTTCCTTTGGGAAAGTGTCCGTTGTCATAATAGCATTCACCGCAAGTGCATTTCCGTATGGTGAAAGCCCCTCGCAAAGAGGCTTAATTCCGGCAGCAATCTTTGAAATATCAAGAGGCTGACCGATAACGCCAGTTGATGCAACGATTATATCCTCAGCCGAAATCCCTAGCTGCCCCGCTGTCATTTCGCACATTTTTTCTGCCTTTTCAACACCGTCAGCGTTGCAAGTATTAGCATTTTTGGAATTTACAATAATCGCCTTTGCCCGACCGTTCTCAAGATTTCTCTTTGTTACAATAATCGGCGCACCCTTAACCTTGTTTTGAGTGTAAACAGCAGCAGCTGCACATTCCTTTTCGCTATAAACAATGCCTAAATCGCATTTATTGGTATCCTTGTTAAGACCGCAATTTATACCGTTAGCGTAAAATCCAACCGCCGCACAAACTCCGCCGTCAATATATTCTATTCCATCAACTTTTTGCATATCCATCTTTGCAAAGCCTCCTAGTAAGTTTCTTCAAAGCTCAAATTATCTTCATTTGTATCCCAATTAGTCTTTGCTCCAAACATAAGCGAGTTCGCACAATGCGTACATTCCGCCATCGTCCTCACATCGTTTGTATAAGGATTTTCAAAATCGGTAAGTCGAATTATTTTTCTATTCCACGTGTTGCCCCCACAAACAGGGCAGTAAAGGGGCCTCCCCCAAACAGAAACGTGATATTTTTTAATAGCCATTACTTAAAAACCTGTCGCCTCATCAATGCCCATCATAATGTTCATACACTGAACAGCAGCACCGGAAGCACCCTTTCCGAGATTATCAAAGCGTGAGCAAAGAAGTATTTGCTCATCATTTCCGCAAACAAAAATCTGCATATCGTTAGTATCTGCAAGAGTGTTCGCCGCCATAAATCCGTCCGGAAGAGTTTCTTTCCCGCCAAGCTCCATAACCTTAACAAATCGTTGGTTTTGGTAATGTCTTGACATAATTTCATGTATATCAGCAGGCGTAAACTTACCGGCAAGAGTTCTTGCTATAAGCGGAACAGAAACTACCATTCCACTTAAGTAGTCGTCAACAATAGGGTTAAACATCGGCTTATACTTTAGTCCGCAAATCTGCTGCATTTCCGGCAGATGCTTGTGTGACTGTGTAAGAGCGTATTGTCTTGGAGAGAAGCATTCAAGGGGCTTGTTTTCACCCTCAAGAACAGCAATCATTCCCTTTCCACCGCCGCTATACCCAGAAACAGCGTGACTGATAATCGGATGCTCCTCCGAAATAACGCCAGCCTTTATTAGCGGGTAAACAAGCGCTATAAATCCGCTTGCGTAGCAGCCCGGGTTTGCAACTCTCTTAGACTTCGCAATCCTTTCACGGTGGGAAGCCGAAAGCTCAGGAAAACCATAATCCCAAGACGGATTAGTCCTGTGAGCAGTTGAAGCATCAATAATTCTTACGTTTGGATTTTCAACTAGAGAAACCGCCTCAATCGCCGCTGCGTCAGGCAAGCAGAGGAATGTAAAATCCGAGTTATTGATAAACTTCTTGCGTTCTTCGGTATCTTTTCTCTTTTCCTCGCTGATTTCAAGCAATTCAATGTCATTTCTGCCTTCAAAACGCTCTAGAATTTTAAGTCCTGTTGTGCCTTCTTTTCCGTCTATAAAAACTTTATAAGCCATGGTTTTCATTCCTTTTGTTTTGATATGAATTTAGTCATTCCCGAACCTCGTTCGTCGTTCGGTCTGCTCATAAATCCGAATTTTTTATAAAATTCCTCTTTGCCCTTTACGGACATGAGGTTTATCATTGTTATTTCGCCATCTTCTGTGAAGCTGTCTCATGTATTCTAGCACCTTAGTAACAAGCGCTTTACCCAAGCCTTTGCCTTGATATTCCGGAAGAATTATCACATCGGAAATCAATACTTGATAGCCTCCATCGCCGACAACCCTTGCAATGCCTATTTCCTTATCCCCGTCCATAACCGTTATTACGTAAAGAGATTTTTCTCTTGCGCAGTTAAGCTGTCTTTGGGAATATTCTGCCCACTTAACACTCCTGCGCAGAGCATTAAGGTCGTCAGGGAATTTTTCAATGTATCTAACCTCAGTCAAGAAGTTTCGCCCCTTTTAATTAAAATAATTAAGTCTGTCCTTTAACTCGTCTACCTGCTTTTTAACAGCCTCAGGAGCTGGACCACCGTCAACATTTCTCTGCATTACACAAGTGTCAAGGCTGATAGCCTCATAAATATCCCCGTCAAATGTATCGCAAATTTTCCTATACTCATCAAGAGGAAGCTCCTCAAGCGTGGTATTCTTCTCAATGCAAATCGCAACCAAAGAACCGGTAATTTTATAAGCTGTTCTAAACGGAAGTCCCTTTTTAACTAAGTAATCCGCCGCATCTGTTGCATTTATGAACCCCTTAGCAGCAGCAGAACGCATATTTGCCTTATTCACTGTCATAGTTGCAAGCATTGGAGTGAAGGTTGAAATGCAAAGCTTAACCGTGTCAACTGCGTCAAAAATTGCCTCTTTATCCTCCTGCATATCCTTATTATATGCAAGCGAAATCCCCTTCATCATCGTGAGCAAGGTCTGCAAATCGCCATAAACTCTAGCAGTCTTTCCACGAATAAGTTCAGTAATATCAGGGTTTTTCTTCTGTGGCATGATTGATGAGCCTGTTGAGTACGCATCATCAAGTTCAATAAATTTAAATTCCCACGAGCACCAAAGGATTATTTCCTCGGAAAATCTTGAAAGGTGCATCATAAGTATGGAAATGCAAGAACAAAGTTCAATGCAAAAATCCCTATCTGAAACGCCGTCAAGGCTGTTCATTGTTATGTCCTTAAAACCCAAAAGTTCTGCTGTTCTCTTTCTGTTAAGAGGGTATGTAGTGCCTGCTAAGGCACAAGAACCAAGAGGCATTGTGTCCATTCTTGAATAGCAGTCAGAAAGTCTGCCCAAGTCACGAACAAGCATCTGCGCATACGCCATAAGATGGTGCGCAAAAGTTACCGGCTGTGCCCTTTGAAGATGAGTGTAGCCCGGCATTACAGTTTCGTAATGCTCCTCAGCAAGCGTTATTATTGTATTAACAAGTTCCCTTGTAAGTGCAGAAATTTCTAAAACTTCGTCCTTTAAGTATAGCTTTATATCCAAAGCCACTTGGTCATTACGACTTCTTGCAGTGTGAAGTCTTTTCCCAGCATCGCCAACCCTAGCCGTAAGCTCAGCCTCAATAAACATATGAATATCCTCAGCCGTTGGGTCGAAATGAAGTTTTCCGTTTTCAATATCCGCAAGAATTCCGTTGAGTCCGTCAATGATAGTTTTGCTCTCCTCCACGTCAATAATGCCCTGCTCGCCAAGCATCGTTGCGTGTGCGATTGAGCCTAAAATGTCGTGTTTATACATTCTTGCGTCAAAGGAAATAGACGAATTAAAATCGTTTACCTTTTCATCAACTTCCTTTGAAAAACGTCCTGCCCACATTTTTGCCATAATAATCCCCTATCTTTTTCATGCTTAATAAAATAGCTTTCGGGCTGTCCTGTTAAAGACAACCCGTAACTATGAATTTTTATTTATTGTAATCAAGATTAAAATCGTTAACCTTTATCCTCTTTGTCGCAACGTTTTATGTGTTTTGGCGTAGCCAAATTTCGGGCTTTAGTCCGAAAAACATGAAACTTGCTAGATTAAAATCGTTAACCTTTATCCTCTTTGTCGCAACGTTTTATGTGTTTTGGCGGCCAAATTTCGGCTTTAGTCCGAAAAACATGAAACTTGCTAGATTAAAATCGTTAGATTTTAATCTTTCTTTAGCATCAAGCTTTGCCTTAACCTTGATTGGAAGACCAAATAGATTGATAAATCCAGCACTGTCGTTCTGATCGTAAACTTCGTCTTCGTCGAATGTAGCAACTTCTTCATCGTATAGAGTGTATGGAGAAGTTACGCCGGCATTAATCATATTGCCCTTGTAAAGCTTTAGCTTAACGTCACCTGTAACAGTTTCCTGAGTCTTGTCAACAAATGCTGAAAGAGCCTCACGAACAGGAGTATACCACTGACCGTTGTAAACAAGGTCTGCAAAATCGATAGCAAGCTTTTCCTTCATTCTCTGAGTAGCCTTATCAAGAGTGATTGTTTCAAGAATTTCATGAGCCTTGTAAAGAATTGTTCCGCCCGGAGTTTCGTAAACGCCTCTTGACTTCATACCAACAAGACGGTTTTCAACGATGTCAGCAAGACCGATACCGTTTGCGCCGCCAAGCTCGTTAAGCTTCTTAATAAGCTCAACTCCACCCATGTTAACACCGTCAACAGCAGTAGGAATACCCTTTTCAAAATGGATAGTAACATATGTAGGCTTATCAGGAGCCATCATTGGGGAAACGCCCATTTCAAGGAAGCCCGGCTTGTCGTACATTGGCTCGTTAGCCGGATCTTCAAGATCAAGTCCCTCGTGTGAGAGGTGCCAAAGGTTCTTATCCTTAGAATAGTTAGTTTCTCTGTTAATTTTTAGAGGAATGTTGTGTGCCTCAGCATATTCAATTTCTTCATCTCTTGACTTAATATCCCAAATTCTCCAAGGAGCGATAATTTCCATGTCCGGAGCAAAAGCCTTGATTGTAAGTTCAAAACGAACTTGGTCATTACCCTTACCTGTACAGCCGTGACAGATAGCGTCAGCACCCTCAGCAAGTGCAATTTCAACAATTCTCTTAGCGATAATAGGACGTGCAAAGGAAGTACCAAGAAGATACTGCTTTTCATAAACTGCCTGTGCTTTTAGAGTTGGGAAAACAAATTCATCAACGAAAACTTCGTTAAGGTCTTCGATATAAAGCTTTGAAGCACCTGTTTTTAGTGCCTTTTCTTCAAGTCCGTCAAGCTCTGTGCCTTGTCCAACGTCACCGGAAACAGCAACCACTTCGCAGTTATTGTAGTTTTCTTTAAGCCATGGAATAATAATTGATGTGTCTAGTCCTCCTGAATATGCAAGGACAACTTTTTTGATTTCTTTTTTTGCCATGATTGAATTTCCTCCAAAAAATATTATTATCTTAATTTAAAGTGTGGACAAAAACCGTCTTTAATTAGACGGGAGTTTGCTTTTGTCTTGCCTCAGCAAACAAGATTTAAGATAAAAGATGTGTCAAGCAAAATTATACACCTTTATGCAAAAAAGTCAAGTAAAGTTGTATAATTATCCGTTTTGCACACCTTTTATATGCATAATCAATGTATACTTATGCATATTTCTGCATAAAAAGTTCGTGATTTATGGGTGAGGCTTATTCTCCCTATACGCTGCCATAATATCCTTGAAAATTTCAGCAGATGAAGGAGGCGTCCAAGTGATTGCATTTGCACCTGCCTCAATTGTTTCCCTAATAGTTTGTTCTGTTGGCCCGCCCGTTGCAATAATCGGAAAATCTGGGAATTCAGCACGAATTTCCCTCACGATTGAAGCAGTATTTGCAGCCGCTGAAACGTTGAAAATAGTAACTCCGGCAGCAATTCTTTCAGCGTAATCAACGCTGTTGTTTGTAACCGTCACAATTACCGGAACATCGACAATTTCAGAAACTTTTTTAACTATTTCGTTTGATGTTGGGGCATTCAAAACAACGCCTGCTGCACCCTGCATTTCGGCATAAAGAGCGAGATTAAGCACTCTGCGCCCTTGTGTAAGTCCGCCGCCAACGCCCGAAAACACGGGAATATCCGCTGCCATCAGCAACGCTTGAGTAATAACCGGCTGCGGAGTAAACGGATAGACAGCAATAATCGCATCTGCATTAACGTTCTTTATAATGCAAACGTCTGTTGAGAATATCAAAGACTTAATAACCTTGCCAAAAACTCGTATTCCGCTTGCTTCGTTTATGCATTCAGGCACTCTAAGTGCAAATTTTCTTAATGTACCGCTAACCTGCGGAGCTTCTTTTTTTATCATGTTGTAACCATATCCTTTCTTTTTTTTACTCTATTCTTTTGTTTTTTCACAAGTACGCAGCAATGCTAATTAGTCAACCAAACGCAGCATTTTCGCCTGCAAATATATGTCTAGTTATCATTATACTATATCCGAAAAAAAATAACAAGATAATGTCAGTGATATTTTACAGTTTTTCACGTGATTTTCAGCATTTTGTCATTAGTGTACCCTATGCCAAGATTGTGCATAGAATAGGAATACCAGCAGTGTTAAAAAATATGCTCCCTGTTTTTTAGCAAGCTGATTAAATTTTGTTTTTCAGTCAAGAATATTACTAAATAAATTCAGATTGGGAGTGTTCTAGTGTGTCTATAAAAAGAGGAGAAATTTATTATGCAGATTTGAGTCCGGTAGTTGGCTCTGAGCAAGGCGGAATGCGTCCTGTACTTATCGTTCAAAATGATGTTGGCAATAAACATAGCCCTACTGTAATTGCCGCTGCCATCACAAGCCAAAAGGAAAAATCCCGACTTCCAACACATATAGATTTATCTGCTGTTTCTTGTGGTCTAGCAAAGGACAGCGTAGTTCTTCTTGAGCAAATACGAACCATTGATAAGCGTCGCCTAAAGGAAAGAATGGGTGAAATTGATCCGACTGCAATGACAAAAGTCAACACTGCTCTTTCCATAAGTTTTGGCCTTGGCAACCAATAGAATAGTTGTACATAAAAGTATAACTATGCACCCATATAGCTGAAAATGCCCATCTAAAAAGATGGGCATTTTTTATTAAAACTTCTCGTGGAAAGTTCTGCTTATTACTTCCTCTTGCTGTTCTTTTGTTAGCTTAATGAAGTTTACAGCGTAACCCGAAACACGAATTGTCAGCTGCGGATATTTTTCCGGATGTGCCATTGCATCGACAAGAGTTTCACGATTCATAACATTGACGTTGATATGATGCCCCTTTTCAAGAACATACGCATCAATCAAGGTGTCGAGGTTAATAATCTGCTCGTCCATAGTCTTTCCGAGCGCACTAGGCACAATCGAGAAAGTATATGAAATACCGTCTTGAGAATATTCAAACGGCAGCTTTGTAACTGAAAGCATTGAGGCAACACAGCCGTTAGTATCCCTGCCGTGCATAGGGTTTGCGCCCGGTGCAAACGGCTCTCCAAGCTTTCTTCCGTCTGGAGTTGAGCCTGTTTTCTTACCATAAACCACGTTAGATGTGATAGTAAGAATAGACATTGTAGGAATGCTGTTACGATAGGTTCTTCTATGTGAAAGACGCTTCATAAAGCTCTCCACGACCTCAGTAGCGATAGAGTCTGCTCTAGGGTCGTTGTTGCCGTATTTAGGGAAATCCCCCTCAATATCGAAGTCAACAACAATTCCCTCGTCATTGCGAATAGGCGTTACCTTTGCGTACTTAATAGCAGAAAGGCTATCTACAACAACCGAAACGCCTGCAATTCCACAAGCAGATGTACGAATAATCTCCTCATCGTGAAGTGCCATTTGTATTCTTTCGTAGCAGTACTTGTCATGCATGAAGTGAATGATGTTCAGCATATTGATGTAAACTTTAGTCAGCCATTCGCAAGTAATTCCGAACTTCTCCCACACCTCATCATAATTAAGAGGCCCGTCACTAATCTCACCAACAACAGGGCCTACTTGCGTACCGTAACGCTCGTCTTTTCCGTTGTTTATTGAGTAGAGAAGTGCCTTTGCAAGATTTGCTCTTGCACCGAAGAATTGCATTTGCTTGCCTATTTTCATAGGGGATACGCAACAAGCGATACCGTAGTCATCGCCGAACTTCTCCCTCATTATTTCGTCATTCTCATACTGAATAGAGGACGTTTCAATCGACATTTTAGCGCAATATCTCTTCCAATTCTCAGGCAACTTATCACTCCAAAGAATTGTCATGTTAGGTTCAGGCGCAGGGCCAAGATTAGGAGAGTATGCAAAAATCTATACGACATTTTTGTTATCATGTGTCTACCATCAAGGCACATTCCGCCGATAGCCTCAGTAACCCAAGTAGGGTCGCCCGAGAAAAGCTCGTCATAAGCAGGTGTTCTCAAGAAACGCACCATTCTAAGTTTCATGATGAAGTGGTCGACAAATTCCTGCACTTCTTCCTCTGTATACTTGCCACTTGCAAGGTCACGTTCAGCGTAAATATCAAGGAATGTTGAAACTCTGCCAAGCGACATTGCAGCGCCGTTTTGCTCCTTAACAGCAGCAAGGTATGCAAAATACGTCCACTGAATAGCTTCCTTAATATCCGTTGCCGGCTGGGAAATATCGCAGTCGTACTTTTGCGCCATTTCTTTAAGCTCTTTAAGGGATTTAATCTGTTCAGCAATTTCCTCAATATCACGAACGGTGTCGCCGTACATAGGCTCAGGATCACGCTTTTTCTTAGCGGCAATTTTCCACTCAATAAGCTTGTCCACTCCGTAAAGTGCAACTCTGCGATAGTCGCCGATAATTCTGCCACGACCGTAAGCATCAGGAAGTCCTGTTATAATTCCCGTGTGACGAGCAAGCTTCATCTCATCTGTGTAGATGTCAAAAACGCCGTCATTGTGGGTTTTCCTGTACTTAAACACATTATCAACTTCCTCCGGAAGTTTCTTGCCGTAAGCCTCAAGCGAAGCGTGAACCGTTCTAATTCCACCGAAAGGCATTATCGCCCTTTTTAGCGGTTCATCGGTTTGTATTCCGACAATTTTTTCAAGATTACGATTTATATACCCTGCATCATGAGATACTATTGTAGAAATCGTGTTTTCGTCAATATCAAGAACGCCCCCGTTATCACGCTCTTTTTGCATGAGCGCAAGAACCTCTCCCCAAAGATTTTTCGTATTTTCCGTAGGCTCTGTGAGGAATTTCTCATCACCGTCATAAGGTGTGTAGTTTTCGACAATAAACCCTCTAAGGTCTGTTTCCTCGCACCAATTCCCTTTTACAAAATCCATGTGTATTTTTCCTTTCTGCAAACAAAGCCTTTGACGCACAAAATTACCTTCAAAAACTACGCTTAAACCCAAAACCACCACATATAGTGTTGCTATTGTATGTCAAAACACATTATATAACATTTATATGTTATCATATTATCATACTTACACTACAAAGTCAAACAATACGACACATTTTTACCTGCTAAATTTTATTGACAAAACGCCGTGTTTTTAAGACATATTCTATAAACATTGTTAGAATTATTATGTTTATATATTTCTTGTTTATTATTTTTAGATTAATTTTTTATTATGTATTTTTTTCTTGCTTTAAAGGAGGATTTTGTGTATAATGAAAATGTATGGCGAACATTCGCTTTAACACATTATCTAAGTACTATAACAATTTATTTTAAATATAGGAGTGTAAAATTTGAAAAACGTTGATTTACTCAAGCTTCTCCCCATTTTATTTGAGGGATTAGGCACAACGCTGCAAATATTTTGCTTGACCATTTTAATTTCAATTCCCTTGGGATTTATCGTTTCACTTTTAAGAATGAGCAAAATCACCATCGTTCGTGGAATAACCAGCGCATATATCCTAATAATGCGTGGAACTCCTTTAATTCTGCAAATAATGTTCATTTACTTTGCGCCGAACTATATTTTTAACGTCCCGCCGCCAGATAGATTTATCGCAGTAATTATTGCCTTTTCGATAAATTACGCTGCGTATTTCGCAGAAATTTTCCGTGGTGGAATTCAGTCAATGCCAAAGGGACAGTATGAGGCTTCAGAGGTTTTAGGTCTAACTAAGACTCAGACTTTCATGCAAATCATTCTTCCGCAGGTTGTAAAAAGGGTTCTTCCGTCAACAGCGAATGAAGTTATCACGCTTGTAAAAGACACTTCCCTTGCCCAAATAATCGCCGTTACAGAGCTTTTCGCCCTAGCAAAAAAGCAAGCCAGCGGACTTACATCTGTCATGCCCCTTTTCGTAGCAGGTATATTCTATTTTGTGCTTAACTGGGTGCTTACTGTCTTGTTTGACAAAATTGAAAAGCGTCTTGACTATTACCGTTAAGGAGGGGTGAAATGAGTATTATTGAAGTGAAAAATCTTAAAAAGAACTTCGGCGAGCTTGAAGTAATTCACGACATCTCTCTAACAGTAAACGAGGGTGAAGTTCTTGCAATTATCGGCCCATCAGGCAGCGGAAAGTCAACAATTCTTCGTTGCATAAACCGACTTGAAAACCCATCTGGAGGATACATTTCGGTTGATGGCAATCAAATGATAACATCTTACACGCAAAAAGGCGAACCAATATACGCAAACAAGGATATTCTTCGCAAAATTCGACTTAGTGTAGGGCTTGTGTTCCAAAACTTTCATCTTTTCCCTCATATGAGCGTCCTAAAAAACGTCACTCATGCACCTATGAAAGTGCTAAATCAGTCAAAGGCTGACGCTGAAAAGACAGCAATGAACCTTCTCTACAAAATGGGGCTTTCTGAAAAGGCAAACTCCTATCCATTTGAGCTTTCCGGCGGACAGCAACAGCGAGTATCAATCGCCCGTGCCTTAGCTCTCAACCCAAAAGTTTTATTCTTTGACGAGCCGACCTCTGCTCTGGACCCTGAACTTACGGGGGAAATTCTCAAGGTAATTCGCAGCCTTGCCGAAGAAAAACGCACAATGGTTATTGTCACTCACGAAATGGCATTCGCACGTGACGTTGCCGACCGAGTAATCTTCATGGACGCAGGAGTAATAGTCGAACAAGGAACTCCGGAAGAAGTTTTCGGCAACACTCAAAGCGAGCGAATGAAGACATTCCTAAAAAGATACAACGAAAATAGCACTAATTAACAAAAAAACGTTAGCAGAATTAACTGCTAACGTTTTTATTTTAATTAAATTACTTTCTCTTTGCAACTACAACTAGTGCAGCAAGTGCAACTGGGATAGCAACTAGAGCAATAGGAGCGTTTCCTGTTGGAGCGTTTCCTGCTGCCTCAGTTGGAACTGTTGTTACCTCTGCTTCTGTAACAGCTTCAGTTGTTTGGTCGTTGTTAGCGCCAAGGTCAAGGCCGTCTGTTGTTGTTTCTTCGATTATAGAAGAAGTTGTTGCCTCTGTTGTAGTGCCAACGTATACCCAACCACTCTTGTCAATTGTTGTTGCTGGTTCTTCTGGTTCTTCTGGTTCTTCTGGGATTTCTCGTAGTTCAATGTCTCCACCGTAAGCTAAACAATTGCCGTCAGCGTCGTATAGCGCATAACCGTTAGCAGTAACTTCAACATCATCTGGAGTGTTATTTTCTCCAGACCAAACTTTTACATATATAACTTCATTGTTATTCCAAATATCAACTCTCATCCCATCAATATTTAGCGTAGCTGTAAAATCGCCAGCACTTGCATTTTTATATTCCTCTTGTGTCCAAGTCCAATCATCATCACAAGCCTTAGCAGCAACGCACCCCTTAGCGTAACCAGTAGAGGTTAAGCTAACATCTGCACTTGCAACCTTAGAATAGTCTACGCCATCTACGCTTGAAATCTTTAGTTCTCCCCATTCTATTTTACCCGGCACAAACGCTGTGTCCTCAATTGCTGCAGCAGACATTGTCATTGGTGCAACTGCCATAGCACCGATTGCCATTACTGTCGCTAATGCTGCGGACAGTATTTTCCTTAATTTCATTATAAAACCGCCTTTCAATTCTTTTCAGTTTTTACAAATTGGTTAAACGCCCTTAAATTAAAGCAACGCTTCACCATCCTATATAATTATAACCTTTTATATCCTTTCTGTCAAAGGTTTCTTTGCTGCCCTTTGCTTTTTTGGAGATATAAACAATCCGCTAATTTTTTTAATAGTTATTTTGCTGTATTTTAGTTTATTTAGTGTATTTTATTGGGTTTTAAACAATACTTTTCTTGGTTTTCAGAACAAAAAACCTTTAGCAGTTTTAATTCATCTGCTAAAGGTTTTTGTCCGTTTAACTTAATTTAGCTAAATAAGTCTTTAATTTTATTAAAGAACGACTTGCGTTTTGCGTAATTCTTGTCGTCAAGGGACTCCTCAAACTTTTTAAGCAGGTCTTTTTGACTTCTTGAAAGGTTTGTAGGGATTTCAACGCTCACCTTAACGTATTGGTCACCTCTTGAATCACGGTTAAGTCGTTTTATTCCCTTTCCTCTAAGTCTGAATACAGTTCCCGTTTGAGTTCCCTCGGAAACGGTGTATTTAACCTTTCCATCAATCGTTGGAACGACAATTTCATCACCGAGAACGGCTTGGGTATAAGTAATCGGAATTTCACAATGTACATCAAAGCCATCACGCTCGAATATCGGATCAGGACGTACGGAAACTGTTACGTTCAAGTCGCCTGCTGGCCCTCCGTTAATTCCGTGGTCACCTTTTCCTCTCATAATGCGTGTTTGACCGTCATCAATACCTGCTGGGAGGTCGACAGTAACATTCCTTGTTACTCTCACTCTGCCCTCGCCACGACATTTTGAGCATGGCTCGGCTATGGTTTTGCCCCTACCGCCACATGATGTACAGGTGCGTGTCGTGGAAATATTCCCGAACGGTGTGCGTTGCGCAACTCTAACTTGACCTGCTCCCCTACACTCCGAACAAGTTTGTGGAGAAGTGCCTTTTTTAGCTCCACTTCCACCACATTCGTCACATCTTTCAAGACGATCTATCTTAATTTCAAACTCCTTGCCCATGCAAGCGTCCATGAAATCAATGTTCATTCGCCTGTTGATATCGCCGCCCTGTCTTGGTGCATTAGGGTTCACTTGACGTGAGCCACCACCAAAAGCTCCACCGAAAATGCTGTCGAAAATATCCCCCACATCTCCGCCGAAACCACCAAAACCACCGGAAAATCCGCCTGCGCCACCACCGTAACTCGGATCAACGCCGGCGTGTCCGTATTGGTCGTATCTTGCCTTTTTATCTCCGTCAGAAAGAACCTCGTATGCCTCGCTTACTTCCTTGAATTTCGCTTCAGCCTCAGCATTATCGGGGTTGTGGTCGGGGTGATATTGTCTTGCAAGCTTACGATAAGCCTTTTTAATTTCATCTGCACTAGCGCTTTTCCCAAGCCCTAGCACATCATAATAATCTCTCTTGTCTGCCATAACAAACCCTCTTTCAATAAGGCATCAGCGCCCCGTCATTGTCCCTTAAACCGCCAGATTATGTATAGCTTTTCGGGATAAATCAGCCATAAGGCAGACCGTTTTTGGCCTGCCTTAAAAGCTTTATTAATCTAAATTATTTAACTTCTGTAAAATCAGCGTCAACTACGCCGTCATCTTCTGGAGGAGTTCCGCCCATGTTAGCATCTGCTCCCATGTTGTTAGGGTCGCCACCTGCCTGCTGATATAGCTTAGAAGATACTTCGTAGAAAGCCTTCTGAAGTTCGTCAGTTTTTGCCTTGATGTCGTCTGTGTTGTCAGTAGTTAGTGCTGTCTTTAGCTCGTCAACCTTAGCTTGAACGTTAGCCTTTTCGCCCTCGTCAATCTTATCTCCAACTTCGCCTAAAGCCTTTTCGCACTGGAATACCATGTTCTCGCCAGCGTTCTTAACGTCAACAGCCTCTTTACGCTTCTTATCTTCTTCAGAGAAAGCAGCAGCTTCGTTTACAGCCTTTTCAATATCTTCCTTAGACATATTTGTAGAAGAAGTGATAGTGATGTTCTGTTCCTTACCTGTGCCGAGGTCCTTAGCAGAAACGTGAACGATACCGTTAGCGTCAATGTCGAAAGTTACTTCGATTTGTGGAACACCTCTTGGAGCTGGTGCAATTCCGTCAAGACGGAACATACCGATTTGCTTGTTATCCTTAGCAAATTCACGCTCACCTTGAAGTATGTTGATGTCAACAGCAGGCTGATTATCAGCAGCAGTTGAGAATACTTGTGACTTCTTTGTAGGGATAGTAGTGTTTCTTTCAATAATCTTTGTGCAAACGCCACCGTATGTTTCAAGTCCGAGAGAAAGTGGAGTTACGTCAAGAAGAAGTAGACCTTCCTTAACATCACCACCAAGTACACCGCCTTGATAAGCAGCACCGAGTGCTACACATTCGTCAGGGTTAATGCCCTTGAAAGGCTCTTTTCCGATTAGGTTCTTTACAGCGTCCTGAACAGCTGGAATTCTTGAAGAACCACCAACCATAAGCACTTTGTTAAGGTCGCTAGCAGAAAGACCAGAGTCAGCCAAAGCCTGCTTTACTGGGCCCATTGTAGCTTGAACAAGGTCAGAAGTAAGTTCGTTGAACTTAGCTTGTGAAAGAGTCATGTCAAGGTGCTTAGGTCCTGTTGCGTCTGCTGTGATAAATGGTAGGTTGATGTTTGTAGTAGGAGTTGAAGAAAGCTCGATTTTAGCCTTTTCAGCAGCCTCTTTAAGTCTTTGAGCAGCCATTTTATCTGCTGAGAGGTCAATGCCTTCAGTTTTCTTAAATTCAGCAACCATCCAGTTGATAATTCTTTGGTCGAAGTCGTCACCACCGAGGCGATTGTTACCAGCAGTTGCAAGAACTTCTGTAACACCGTCACCCATTTCGATAATGGAAACGTCAAATGTACCACCACCAAGGTCATAAACCATAACCTTTTGGTCTTCTTCCTTGTCAACGCCGTAAGAAAGTGCAGCAGCTGTTGGCTCGTTGATAATTCTCTTTACAGTAAGACCAGCGATTTGACCTGCGTCCTTTGTAGCTTGACGTTGTGCGTCTGAGAAGTAAGCAGGAACAGTGATAACTGCCTCTGTAACCTTTTCGCCGAGGTAGCTTTCAGCATCAGCCTTTAGCTTTTGCAAAATCATAGCTGAAATTTCTTGTGGAGTATAGCTCTTATCGCCGATAGACACTCTATAATCAGTACCCATTTCACGCTTAATAGAGCTTACAGTGTTGTCAGAGTTTGTTACAGCTTGACGCTTTGCAACCTGACCAACGAGTCTTTCACCTGTTTTTGTAAAAGCAACCACGGAAGGAGTTGTTCTTGCACCCTCAGAGTTAGCGATTACTACTGCTTTACCGCCTTCAACAACGGCTACGCAAGAGTTTGTTGTACCTAAGTCAATACCAATAATTTTTCCCATAAAAATATCTCTCCATTTCTATTTTTGTATATATTGTTTTGTTATGGATTTGCCACTGCAACTACTGAGTGACGTATAACTTTTGAACCAATTTTATAACCCTTTTGGAATACTTGGCAAACGGTATTTTCGCCAAAATTCTCATCTTCTACCTGATTTATAGCATCGTGGAAATTCGGGTCGAACGGCTGGTTAAGCGCCTCAATTTCCTCAACTCCGAGCTTTTTAAGTATGTCGCAATACTGATTAAAAATCAGCACTATTCCATTTTTAAAAGCCTCGTCTGTACTTTCGGTTGCAAGCGCTCTCTCGAAATTATCAATTACCGCCAAAAATTCAATTACTGTTTTAGAAACTGAATCGTTGTAAATATCCTGCTTTTCTTTTGCAGTTCTTTTCCTGTAATTGTCATACTCTGCAAGCACACGAAGATACTTGTCGTTTGCTTCTGCAACCTTTTCTTCTGCTTTTAGTATAGCATCATCCGTTTGTGTCTGTTGGTTAGTTTCCTCAAGAACCTCTTCTATTTCTAGTTCTTCATTATCCTGCGGTGTCATTTTCTTTTTTGACATTGGTAGCTTCCTTTCTGTAAAAACTAATGGGCTTATGTGTTAATTTCGTCATCATCTTCGGACATCATCTCCGAGATTTTTTCGGTGAAGTATTCAATATAAGGAATGATTTTAGAATAGTTAAGACGCATAGGTCCTACAACTCCAAGCGAACCGGCTGTTTTCTTGCCCTTTTTGTACTTCGACATTATCATGCTCGAATTACCGATTACAAACCCATCATCTTCCTCGCTGAACATTACTTGAATACCGCTGAAACTCTCATCAAGCAGCCTTACTACATCGTTTTTGTTTTCGATAAAATGTATTATTTCGTTTTGGTTCATTTCTTTGTAGGAAAGAAGATTTCTCTCTCCGCTTATTTTTACATCAAGTTCTTTAAGTCCTTGTGTAAGCTCATATATTCCTTGAATTAACGGGGTGAGCGTCACCATATACGTTCCCATAGCAACGACCAGCTTTTCCATCATTTCGTTTGAAAGCTCCTCAAGAGAAACGCCCTTTAGATTTTCCTGCATATACTCCGTGAAGAAGTTAAGCTGTTCACTTGTAAGATCAAACTCCATTCGGCAAACCTTATTTTTAATACTGCCGCTTGAAGTAATGAGAAGAAGTACATACATTCTTTTGCCTGTCGGAATAACCTCAACTTTAGTGATTACAGAATATTTAGGGGAAATATCCGAAACCACTGCTGCACATTTAGTAATTTCCGCAAGAGCTTTTGTTGCACTCTCTATCAAAGCCTCCTCAGTTGGATCAACGCCCTCTAAATATTCGTCCAATTCACGTTTTTCCTCGTCGGACAGTGCCTGCGTTGTCATAAGCTTATCGATATAAAGTCGGTAACCGCTGTAAGTAGGAATTCTTCCAGCCGAAGTGTGCGGCTGTTCAAGGTATCCAAGCTGCTCAAGGACAGCCATGTCATTTCTAACGGTTGCTGGGGAAACTGCAACATCAAGCTTTTGCGCAATCATCTTTGAACCGACCGGCTCGCCGGTAATAATGTACTCGTCAACAACTGCTTCTAAAACTTTTAGCTTTCTGTTATCCATGTTATCCCCCTTTTTAAATCAATGATCATTTGACTTTCGCACTTCAGTTTTTGAGTGCTAGCACTCTTTAACCTCGAGTGCTAATATTACTATAATATGATTTTACCCTTTTGTCAAGTGTTTTATGAAAAAAATTTTTCTTTTTAAAAGAATAGTGAAAATCACATGGAAAAATAACCATAAAAACATTTAAAGGTTAAAAGTTTTTATGCGGCTTAATCATTGACATTGACGAACGGCTACAATATAATATAAACTAAGGAAGATTTGATATTTTTTTGAGATAACACTTAAATGTGGGTAATATATCATATAGTCACTATACAACCGAAAGGAAATTCATATGAGAAAAACTAAAATCGTATGTACAGTAGGACCTGCAACAGATTCAGACGAAATTATAAGAGAGCTTATGCTTTCCGGAATGGACGTAGTGAGATTTAACTTCTCCCACGGCGACTATGCCACACATAAGGAAAGATTTGATAGAGTAGTTCGTATTCGTGAAGAACTAGGACTTCCGGTCGCAACTCTTCTCGATACAAGAGGTCCTGAAATCAGACTTGGCAAGTTTGTAGATGACAAGCCGGTGGAAATCAAGGACGGCGACAAGTACGTTTTAACCACAAAGGAAACTCTTTGCACAAATGAAATCGCTTATATAAATTTCGACAAGCTTCCAGAAGATGTTGAAATCGGCACGACAATTCTTATCAACGACGGACTTGTTGAACTTTGTGTTGAGAGCATAACCTCTACTGACATCACTTGCAGAATTCTGCATGGCGGTATCCTTTCAAATAACAAGGGCGTTAATGTTCCCGGCGTTAAGCTTTCCATGCCTTACATCAGCGAAAAGGATATGTCTGACCTTGAATTTGGCGCAAAGACCGGATTTGACTTTATCGCTGCGAGCTTTGTTCGCTCATCAGCAGACGTTAACTATCTTCGCAAGGTTACTCAGTCATACGGCTGGTACTCACCAAGAATTATTGCTAAAATCGAAAACGCAGACGGCGTTGAAAATATTGACGAAATCATCGAAGCAGCTGACGGCATCATGATTGCCAGAGGCGACATGGGTGTTGAAATCCCATTCGAGCAAATTCCTGCTATTCAAAAAGAACTTATCCAAAAGGGTTACCGTGCAGGCAAGCAGGTAATCACCGCAACTCAAATGCTTGAATCAATGATGACAAACCCACGCCCTACAAGAGCGGAAATCACCGACGTTGCTAACGCCATCTACGACGGCACAAGCGCCATCATGCTCTCTGGCGAAACGGCAGCAGGCAAATTCCCTGTTGAAGCGGTTAAGACAATGGCGCTTATTGCTCAAACCACTGAAAAGGATATTGACTATCTCGGAAGATTTGCAAAACGTGGTTCTATTGAAGCAGACATTACAAATGCTATTTCCCACGCAACTGTTACAACAGCGCACGACCTTGAAGCGTCAGCAATTATTACTGTTACAAAGACCGGAACAACTGCTAGACGAATTTCAAAATATCGCCCACTTTGCCCTATTATCGGCTGTACAACAAGCGAAACCGTATGCAGGCAGATGAATATGTCGTGGGGAGTTACACCTATCGTAATTTCCGAGGAAGATAATACAGATGACCTTTTTGATCATGCAGTTAAGGCAACTCAGGACCGTGGATATATTGAAGACGGCGATATTGTTGTTATCACAGCAGGCGTTCCTTTGGGTGTTTCCGGCACAACAAATCTTTTGAAGGTTCATGTTGTGGGGGGTTACAAAAAGAAAAAGAGAAAATAAACCGTTTTCCCTTTGGGAAAAGAGACAAACACCGTTTTTCTTTGAAAAAGAGAAAATAAACCGTTTTCCCTTTGGGAAAAGAGACAAACACCGTTTTTCTTTGAAAAGAGAAAATAAACCGTTTTCCCTTTGGGAAAAGAGACAAACACCGTTTTTCTTTGAAAAAGAGAAAATAAACCGTTTTCCCTTTGGGAAAAGAGACAAACACCGTTTTTCTTTGAAAAAGAGAAAATAAACCGTTTTCCCTTTGGGAAAAGAGACAAACACCGTTTTTCTTTGAAAAAGAGAAAATAAACCGTTTTCCCTTTGGGAAAAGAGACAAACACCGTTTTTCTTTGAAAAAGAGAAAATAAACCGTTTTCCCTCGGGAAAAGAGACAAACACCGTTTTTCTTTTGAAAAAGAGAAAATAAACCGTTTTCCCTTTGGGAAAAGAGACAAACACCGTTTTTCTTTGAAAAAGAGAAAATAAACCGTTTTCCCTTTGGGAAAAGAGACAAACACCGTTTTTCTTTGAAAAAGAGAAAATAAACCGTTTTCCCTTTGGGAAAAGAGACAAACACCGTTTTTCTTCGAAAAAGAGGAAACAGACCAAAACAAAAAACAATTTGTCAAAAACCATTGACAAATTTAAATCTAAGTGATATTATAAATTGAACTTAATAGGGGAGCTTTGAATAGGCTGAGAGGAAGTAAAGTTATACTTCGACCCGTAAACCTGATTCGGATAATGCCGACGTAGGGAGATATTTGTTGTTATTTCTGCGCCGTTGAATGTTTTTTCGACGGCGCATTTATATTTCCCTCTATTAAGTTTAGAATATTTATAGGGGGTTTTCTTTATGAAAAACAAAAAACTTCAAGTCCTTGTAGAAGGCGCAATCATGATAGCTTTAGCTACGGTTTTAAGCTATCTACGTATTTTCAAGTTGCCATGGGGCGGCTCAATCACACTCCTTTCAATGCTTCCGATTGTAATGTTCAGCATTAGACGTGGCGTTGCACAAGGTCTTGTATGCTCATTCGTATTCTCGCTCATTCAATTCGGGCAAGGCGTACTTGACGGGATTTTCAGCTGGGGGCTTACTCCTGTAATGCTCGCCGCTTGTATTTTCCTTGACTACATAGGCGCATATACGGTAATCGGTCTGGGCGGAATTTTCAGAAAGAAGGGTGTTTTCGGCTGGATCGGCGGAACAGTTCTTGCTCTATTCTTGAGATTTGTATTACACTTCCTTAGCGGCGTGGTTATTTGGGGTTCATTCGGTGAGCTTTGGAGCGGCTTCTCAACTGATAACACTTACCTTTACAGCCTGCTTTATAATGGCGCATACATGGTTCCTGAAATTATCTTTACAGTAATCGGAGCGGTTGCACTATTTAAAGTTCCGCAGACAAAAAGACTTATTCTTGAGTCTAACTAAAACGAAAAGGACTGCTAAAAAGCAGTCCTTTTTTATACGAATTATTCTTCTTCCCAATCGGAGATTAGTTGCTCTAAAGCATTCATTGCAACATCATAATTTCTTTGCATCTTTTTTTCATAACTAGCACCTACCTGAACGGCTCTAACACCGACATACAGGTCGTTTGGTATAACTGAAAGATTGATATTCTCCCCAAACTTTGAGTCTTTGAGCATATATTTATACCCATTGATATTATCGCTTTGGAATTTATCCTCAAGATTTTCTAAGAGCTGATCGAGTCCGGCATTATCGTTAGTGCTTTCAACGTCAGCAATTACAACCATACTGTCACCGTCTTGAAATTCACCCATAAACTTACTTTGGTTAGCAATATATGTTTGCAAATCGTAATAGTTGACCTCTTCGCCCGCCTTTGTTGGCATATAGTAAACGGCAACGTAAACTTCCCCGTCCTCATTCACGTCCGGCGTGTATTTCTCGAACTCTGCGCTAATCGCCTCAGTTCGCATACTCAAGTCATAGTTGTTGCACACAATAAGCACTGTCATATCAGGTCTTACCAAATTAACCGCATCATACACAAGAAAAATCACTACAACCGCAACCACCGCAGCTATCCCTAGCCACCATTTGTTGTGGTAGAAGTAGTTTGAAACCTTTTCGCCGAAAGAGTATTCACGCTTTTCCTCGACTTCCACTTCAAGTTCGGACTCGTCAATTACTCCCTGTTTTGCTTTCATCAGCTCAACCTTTTTTGACGTGCGAGGTTCTTTTCGTATTCCACACGCTGTTTATATTCAAGTTCTAGCTGTTCACGACGGAGCTGCTCCTCACGCTGACGCTCTTTCTCATCAACCTCCCGTACATGATCCATGAAAGTTTTCTTTTCCGTGTTTAAGACTCTATTTGCTTCTTCAAGCAATTCCTCGGGGTAGGCTCACTCTCGCACTCCTGCTCGTTTAAATCTTTCTGCTCGTCCAAAATTTAAACCTCCTCTTTTAAAAATAGCATAGGACTGCCTTGACGGCTTAACGCCGTTAAAACAGCCCCTTTAAATTGTTGTAAAATATCGCCGCATCCCCATGACAAAGCGTTTTTCTGAATATTATTATACACGAGTTGTTTGCAAGTGTCAAGCTGCACTTCAATAAGATTTTTATCTCCGCATAGTTCGATAAGAGGCTTCAGCCCCGTCATGGGGCGACCTAGCGGGTGAACGACTAATATGGAGCCCGCCGTCTAATAAGCCAAGCTCATGTATGCGGGAACATAAGTCGTAGTTATAGTTCGTGGTTATACTGTTGTTGTAAAGAAATTCTTTAATTCACTTCTCTTGCTGATGCCTAATTTATCATAAATACTAGCTGAAACTTTCTTAACATAGTTATAAGAATAATGCAATTGCTCAGCAATCTCCTTATTTTGATAACCCGCCGCAATAAGCCTTGCAACTTGAATTTCTGTTACGGATAAAGATTTTATTTCAGCAGTTTTTTTGTAATGACTTCTAGGGTTATTCACTCTGGAAGTAATGTGTATTCGTATACGTGCAGCTAAAATTTCTTTGATAAACGGCTTTAGGTTGGACATATTGAGGGAAACAACAGGGACATGAGCGTAGCCGTTGTTCCTCAAAGCCTTTCTAAGCAGATTAATATAGTTTGAGGCACGACAGCCGCCGCCCGTTTGAGTAATCATGAGGGCTGTCTTGTTTGTGTCGTACTTGCCCGACTTTAGGGCATCAAGCATCTGCCCGATTACTAGCAAAGCAGGATAGCAGGTGTCGTTGTGGACGTTTTTTAGTCCCTCATCAACAATGCTTCTGTGAGTAGTTTTGAGCAGCTCGACCTTGTATCCGTGCAAATTAAAGATGTTTTCAAGCAACGTGAAATGCACGGGCAGCATCATAGGTATTAATATAGTATATTCTTTGCGCATTTCTTCTGTAAAAAGAAGGCGCCCTTGTTCGTTATAAATGAGTTCAGCCATTACAAATTCACATTCCTTTTATCTTAAATCTTGTTTGCTGCGGCAAAACCCCAGTAAACGCTCGCCTCATTAAATGCAGCCTCCATTCAGCGGGGTAAATCCCCCACTGAATTCGCCACACTTTAACTTTCAGCCCTCAAATGTCGATATATTCAATCGACAATTTTCAAATCCCTTAGCCGCTGTATCCCAAAGATACATTAGTAACGGGAACGTTGCCTCAACAAGTCCCTCGTTACGATTATTTAATTCAGCTTCCATTTCGGCAGAAATTTGCGACAGCTTTAATGCACCAACCATACCCGCTTTACTTTTAAGCGAGTGTATTATATATCTAAGACTCTCAAAATCCCTCTCCTCAAAGAGCTTTTTAACCTCTTTGTTGTTTGCGTTAAAATCCTGTATAAATATATCTACCATTTCCCGATATAAGCCGGAGTCCCCGCTTACATATTTAAATCCCTCATCGACAGAAATTCCATAAGGCTGTAAAGCTTCACGCATCATATAGACGGATTGGTCTGTTTCATCACTTAATTTACCGCTGTTTAACATAACCATCTCCTTTGGGAGCAGCCTTGAAACAGCCGCCTCAAGCTTTTGCCACCTAATCGGCTTTGAAATATATTCGACAAAACCAGCATCTAAAAGAGTTTGCTTAACCCCCTGTATGGCGTTTGCTGTAAGGGCAACAACAGGTGTTTGAATTCCCCTTTTTCTTATTTCCTCAAATGTTTCGATGCCGTTCATTTCAGGCATCATGTAGTCTAGGAAAATTAAATCGTATTCCTTTTTCTCAATCATCTTCAAGCATTCTTCCCCACTGTTGGCAGAGTCAATTTTAACAAGCGTCCTTTTGAGAAGTGCTTTGAAAACCTCTATATTCATCTTACTGTCATCAACAACGAGTATCTTTGCCGCTGGTGCTGTAAAAGAAGCTTCATTCAGACTATTCTTTGAGTCATTAGAATTCAAACTAATCGGAACATTATTCCTCACCTGCTGAACAACCTCAAGAGTAAATTCGCTTCCAACCCCAACCTCACTTGAAACAAGAATTTCGCCGCCGATAACATCCGCAAATTCCTTAGATATTGCAAGCCCAAGCCCTGTCCCTTCAATAGAAGAAACTTTTCTATGCCTTGTAAATGCCTTGAACATATTCTCTATATTTTCAGCGTCAATTCCAATTCCTGTATCTTTAACGGATATTCTCAAAAGAATATTGTTCGTTTCAGGAATTTCCTTTACGTTTATTTTTAAAGTTACTGTGCCATATTCTGTGTATTTAGCAGCATTTGAAATTAGATTAATAACTATCTGCTTGATGTGCATAACGTCGCCGTACAAGACCGATGGTGCACTCTCGTCAAGCTGCACTTCAAAACGCAATCCCTTTTTTTCAGATTGCTCTTTCCCTACAAGAGTTAAATTATCTATAAGTTCTGAGAGCATATATGTTTCTTCGTTAAGCTCAGTCTTTCCGGACTCAATCTTTGAAAAATCCAAAATATCATTAACAAGTGCTAGCAAGATTTTTCCGGCATTTTCGATGTTTGACGAGTAATTTGCTATTTGGTCGGAATCAGTTTCTCTTGCTATCATCTCATTCATTCCGATCATTACGTTAATAGGCGACCTTATTTCATGGCTCATGTTAGCTAGGAAGGTTGTTTTAATTTGACTAAGCTCCATAGCTCTTTTTTGAGATGTAATAAGCTTTTTTTGCTGATCGTTGTATATTTTAAAGTGTATTAGCATCGTCACCCCTAAAGAAATGGAAGCTACTACAAAGCCTAACACAACGTCCGTCATCTCATTGAATTCAGTAGGCATAAATTGTATGCTTTCAGGGTTATAATACGCATAAAAGCAAATTCCGGCGTATAGAACCAATTCAAGTATTGCAGTCACAATAGCCTTTACTCCATCAATCATAAACACCGTAAACAGCACGGCAAAAACAAAAAATGACGGCATTCCGCTGCGATACCCGCCGTTCCCAAAGAACAACATTGGAAAAAGCACAAAGAAAATCCCAACGATAGTGACCCAATATCCTATTTCATATTTCCCAGTCATTTTTGTGAAAACAACAAGTGCCGTGGCTAGAAGAAAGCAAGCCGTTTCTGTAAGCAGCATAGCCAAAGGCTCTCCCTTAGCTATGCCAAACACGGCAATAATTACGCTAATAAGTATTCCTGCAATCCCTAAAACATTAAAGAGCCTTACTCTAAACTCAAGTTCTTTACCGATAAACGCATCAACTATTTTTAAAAAAGAGTCAGCTATTTTACGCATAACACCCATCCTTAAAGCTTTTCGTGTAGTTGGTTACCATCACTCTAGTAAAAAAGCAAGGCGATGATCACCTTGCTTTTAACAGATACTTTGAAAGCTTTCAGCAATCTATATCCCCTGATATAAACATTAAGCCGTCTTTATCTTAAATCTTAACTTTCGGTTTGTTTTGATTTGTCTGCAACAGGCTTCATTGTAGGGAATAGCAGAACATCTCTAATAGATGCGCTATCTGTAAGTAGCATAACAAGTCTGTCAAGACCAAAGCCTAGACCGCCTGTTGGAGGCATACCGTATTCCATAGCTGTGATGAAATCCTCGTCAACCTCAGCGTTAGCGCCCTGAGCTTTCTTAGCCTCAACCTGCTTTACGAAACGTTCCTTTTGGTCGATAGGATCGTTAAGCTCAGAGAATGCGTTACCCATTTCACGTGCGTAAATAAAGTACTCAAATCTTTCAGTGAATGCAGGGTTTGTAGGCTTTCTCTTAGCAAGCGGTGAGTTCTCCACTGGATAATCGTAGATAATAGTCGGCTGAATTAGCTTGTCCTCAACGAACTCCTCAAAGAATGCGATAAGAACGTGTCCCTTAGTAGCCGTTTTGCCCTCAGGAACTTCAACATTCCTTGAAGCAGCGTAGTTACGGGCATCTTCATCAGTCGCCCAAGTATCAAAATCTGCTCCGGAATACTTCTTAACAGCCTCAACCATTGTAAGTCTTTCCCAAGGGGAAGCCATGTTGATTTCAACGCCCTGATAAGAAATCACGTCACTTCCGCAGATTTTTTTAGTAAGAGAAACGTAAAGTTCCTCAATAATTTCCATCATTCCGAAATAGTCGGTGTAAGCTTGATACATTTCAATTGTAGTAAATTCAGGGTTGTGAGATGCGTCCATGCCCTCATTTCTGAAAATACGTCCAACTTCATAAACCCTATCGAAACCACCTACAATAAGGCGCTTTAGATAAAGCTCTGTTTCAATTCTGAGGTACATATCCAAATCAAGCGCATTGTGGTGCGTGATGAAAGGTCTTGCAGCAGCACCAATTTCAAGTGTATGCAAAACTGGTGTGTCAACCTCTAAGTACCCCTTTGAGTCAAGGAACGCTCTAATCTCACGAAGGATAAGGCTCCTCTTAACGAAAGTATCCTTAACGTTAGGATTTACAATAAGGTCAACGTATCTTTGACGATAGCGAGTTTCTTGGTCCTTTAGCCCATGCCACTTTTCCGGCAATGGAAGAAGCGACTTAGAAAGCAGCGTAATCTTTGTAGCGTGAACAGAAATTTCACCCTTACGAGTTCTGAACACAAATCCCTCAACGCCGACAATATCACCAATATCCCACTTCTTAAACTCAGCAAAAACCTCTGCGCCGATGTCGTTCATGCGAACATACACTTGCATACGGTCTGTTCCATCACGCACATCTATGAAGTTTGCCTTGCCCATATCACGCCAGCTCATTATTCTGCCGGCGATTACAATTGTTTGTGCCTTAATAGCGTCAAGTCCTTCAGCAATCTTAGCCTCATCGCCGTTAGCTGCCTCGATAATAGCCTTTTCCCTAGCCTCATAATCAGCACGAAGGTCTGCATTTTTAGCTGTTGCATCAAACTTAGTGATTTGATAAGGGTCTGCGCCCGCTGACTTAAGGTCTGCAAGCTTTTCAAGTCGTATTCTCTTTAGTATATTTATGTCCTGCTCGGTAAGTTCTTCCTCAGGCAGATTGACATTCTGATCTTCAGCCATGGTGTTCTCTCCTATTTACTTAGAAATTTCAAGTACTTCAAATTCAATAATTCCGTCCGGTGTTTCAACCTCTACAACGTCGCCGACTTTCTTTTTAAGGAGAGCCTGCCCTATTGGAGCTTCGTCGGAAATTTTATTTTCGTCAGGGTTTGACTCGTTAGAACCAACGATTTTAAGAATTTCGATTTCATCAAATTCAATATCACGAACCTTAACAGTAGAGCCTACGCCGATTTCGTCAATTGAAATGTCAGCCTCTGCAACAACCTCAGCGTTTGCAAGTGTAGCCTCAATTTCGGCAATAGTAGCCTCAAGGATACCCTGCTCATTTTTCGCCTCATCATATTCAGCATTTTCGGAAAGGTCGCCGAACGCTCTAGCGTCTTTAAGTTTTTGAGCAACCTCAGCACGTTTAACTGTTATAAGGTGCTCAAGTTTCTTTTCGAGTTTCTCATAACCCTCGTGGGACATTTTATTCTTTTTGATTGCCATAACTAATCTCCTTTATATAAATTCATTACGGCAACAAGCCGTTGAACCACTCTTTGAATGCACTTTATTAAAATAATATTATACCCTAAAACCAAATAATTGTCAATCAAATATTACAATATCCAGTTTATGTTTTTAGTTAGCAGTTCCGATTACTTCAATCGCTTTTTTAAGCTGAGCATCTGCTTCAAGTTCGATATTTGGATATATTCCAAGTGTCGGGTCAGCAAGAAAAACTTCAAAATCCGGCTTTAGTCCAACTCCGTCAAAAACATCGCTCTTTGTTGTTTGGTATGTGGCTGTCGTGAACTTTATCGCACTTCCGTCTGCGCACTTAAATATCTCCTGCACAACTCCCTTGCCAAAGGTATTTTCTCCGATAAGCTTTGCACCTTTAAAATCCCTAACAGCGGCTGTGAAAAGTTCTGAAGCGCTTGCTGTATTTCCATTTACAACAACAACCATCGGCAAGTCAATTTCATGTTCGTCCGATGTCAAAGAAATCGTCTTTAGACCGTTTTTGTCGTTAGTAACTACAATATCCCCTTCCGGAACAAGATAATCTATCATCTCATTAACAGCGCTCAATAGTCCGCCGCCGGTATTTCTCAAATCAAAAACAATCCCCTTTGCGCCTGCATTCACTACCGTGTCCACTGCCACTTGGAATTGCGAGAATGTAATCGAGTTAAAATCGGTTATTTTAACATACCCGACATCTCCAATCACTTCAGAATAAACGGATTTTATTTCGTTTTTACGGCGAGTGCAATAGAAAAGACTATCCTCACCGTTACGTCTTACAGTAAGTGTAACAATAGTGTTTTCTTCACCGGCAACCATCGCTACTGCCGCATTATATCCTATCGAAAGAACATCAATCTCGTCAACCCCTACGATAATATCCCCTGCAACAAGCCCGCTTTCCTCAGCAGCAGAACCTTCCATAACCGAGTCGATTAGGATATATCCACCGTCCTCCTTAACAGTACAGCCAATTCCGACATTGTAGCCAGATTGAGCTACCGTTAAATCAGAGTATTCCTCAGCAGTATAGTATCTTGCGTATTTATCCCCCATGCCTGTAACATACCCACGTGCAAGTTCAGTAATAAGGTCATCCTCGCTAATCTCATCAATGAAGTATGAGCGAACATATGAGTCAAGTTCACCTAGCTTTGTGTACATTTCCTCACGCTCTTTCACGTTTGAAACCTTTGAGTTAAACAGCCCTAAGGAAAATGACATTGTTATTACAAATGTAATTGCAGCACTAATCGCAACAAGGCTTATTGTGATTCCTAGCGAAATCTTTTTATTCATCTAAAGTATCCCTTCCATTCTTGTTTTCTATCATTGAAAAGGAGATTTCAGCGCAAGCTATTGCGTGTGAAATCCCCATTTTTCTTAATTATCCACCTGTTTTAGTGTAATACGCCATCGCATCAGTATGCTCGCCGTTCACACGAACCTCAAAGTGAAGATGATTTCCGAACGAATTTCCCGTATTACCAACAAGTGCAATAACATCGCCCTTTTTAACCTGCTGACCTACCTTAACCAAAACCTCATCAGCGTGTCCGTAAAGCGTTGATATTCCGCCGCCATGGTCAATAACAACGTATTTTCCATAGCTATAACCCGGAGTATATGTATTCTTAGCAGTAATTACCTCGCCGTCATTTGCCGCAACTATTTGCGCACGATAAACGCCGGCACCTGTAATATCCGTACCCTTATGGAAGTTTTTAGAACCGTTAAGCGTACGCCAACCATAGTTATCAGAAATATAAGTAAATCCCGGCAAAGGCCACGTAAAATCACCGCCGACATACTGAACGTCCTTTTTCTGAGCATCAAGAATTGCCTGCTTGAGAGCAGCCTCAATCTTGGCATCTTCCTTTTCAAGTGCGGCAATATCACCGGTGTAAGCTGCTGCCTCAGCAGCAAGCATATCAATAATCTGCTGACTGTTTGAGTAGGACTCATTCAAGTCTGCCATTTCAACTTCAAGTTCTTCTTTAGACTTTTCAAGCTTTGCCGTTTGTACTTCCAACTCAGTTTTATCTGCATTTAAGCTTGAAATTTGGTCGTTCAGTTCGTCAATAAGGTCATTGTCATGCTGAGAAACTCTCTTAACCATTTCCATTCTTGCAAGCAAGTCAAAGAAGTCCGTTGCGCCTGCAATAATTGACGCATAATTATTCCCGCTCCCCGAAATGTACATTGCACGGAGTCTTTGCTTAAACAGTTCAATGTTCTCGTCAACCTCGACTTCCTTTTGAGCGATTGACTCCTCTAACGCCTCCCTGCTGATTTCCAAATCTTCAATTTGTTCATTGTGGAGATTGATATTATCTGTGAGCAATGCAATCTGCTCGGATAAGGTTTTTTTGGTACTGTTCCTCTTTACCCTTTTGATCTTTGGTTTTCGCAAGCTCACTTTTGGTGTTTTTAATCTTCTCAGTATTTGCTGCGAGCTTTTTCTCAAGGTCTGATATAGTGTCAGCACTTATCCCTGTGCCGTATTGCGAAAACACGCCCACGAGCATCACCATTGAAAGCATTGTAGCAATAATTTTTTTTATTTTTCTTTTCTTGATTGCTAACATTTCTATTTCCTTTCATTTTCCGCTGTCTTTTCTACACTTTAAGGTGTTTCCTTGTGCTCATAACAGTGCCAATCGCCCCAAGGAAAGCCCCCCGATATACAGTAAGCCCAACACTACCTTCACCGCAATTGAGTCAAATGAGATAAATTCCTTAATCCCGAAAGCATTCCAAAGCGTCATTTCTTCAGAAAGCATATCGAATAAAGAAACATACCCAAACCAAGTAAGCAGCGTCGCCACGCCTCCGGCTAGAAGCCCTGTAAGCATTCCCTCAACAAAGAATGGCACACGAATAAATGTATTGTTCGCACCAACATACTTCATGATGTTGATTTCGTTTCTTCTAGCAAAAACGCTAGTTCTAGTTGCGTTAGAAATGATAACCATTGAAACGATTATTAGCGCTAACACAACCGCTGTTGCAATAACATTAACTGTTGATCTTACGCTTGAAAGTATATTTACAAAATCCGTCGGGGATTCAATGGAATAAATCATCTCCCCGAATTTAAGGTTAATTGTAGCAACCGTCGCATTCATAAGTGAAATGTCATCTACACGAATACGGTAGCTGTCCGGAAGTGGATTGTCATCACCAAGAATGTCAAAAAGCTCACTTGCTGAACCCATCTGTTCTTTTTGGTTTTCAAGCGCTTCTTCTCTTGAGTAGAATACAACACGTCCGACATTGTCAATGCTCTCAAGTCCCTCACGAAGTATTTCTATCCCCTCTTCGTTAACGCTATCCTCAAGAAAAATAATAATTTCGTTCTTGTTTTCAACGCCGCCGATAATGAGATTGATATTCATTGATAAAAGTACAGAAAGCCCTACTAAAAGCAGGGAAACCATCATTATACAGAACGATGCAAACCCCATCATTCTATTAGTCCAAAGGTTTTTCACACCCTGAACGAAAAGGTATTTAACGCTATTAATCTTCATCAAAGCCTCCCATAATGTAGTCGTCGAAAACAATTGCGCCGTTTTCGAGATTGATTACACGTCCGCCGAAGCTCTTAACAAGTTCATGTTCATGAGTTACCATCATAACTGTTGTTCCGCATTTATTAATCCCCTGAAGAAGCTCAACAATTTCATAAGAAAGTCTTGGGTCAACGTTGCCAGTAGGCTCGTCCGCAATAATAATTGATGGGTCATTCACAAGTGCCCTTGCAATAGCAACTCTCTGCTGCTCACCGCCGGAAAGTTCATTAGGATAAGCCTTAGCTTTATGCGCAAGTCCGACAAGGCTAATCACGTAAGGAACTCTGCTGCGAATATATTTCTTAGGTGCGTCAATAACACGAAGCACGAACGCCACGTTATCGTACACCGTCATTGATGGTATAAGCTTAAAATCTTGAATACAAATCCAATAGTCCTTCTAAGTGAAGGAACTTTCCTTCTTTTAAGTTTATTTAGTTCAAATCCGTTTACAAAACTTCTCCCTCGTTTGCATCAACCTGTTTTATCAGAAGTTTTGTGAGAGTGCTTTTGCCAGCACCCGAGCCACCGACAACGAACACAAATTCGCCGTCATTTATCTTTAGGCTAACGTCATGCAGAGCGTCAACTTCTTGATTTCCTCCAGCATACGTAACCGATACATTTCTTAATTCTACCAAAACTACACCGCCTGTTTATATGTAAATCGTTTTTCTTCTGTTCTATTTTTCACTTTACCTCATTACAACCGATAAAGCCTCACATTTTTCCCTTGATGACAAGCAAAGATGCGAAGCTTTTATGTATTGTATAAAGACCTATTCCCTAAATCCTCGCAGACTTAGTTTTCAAGGTTCATTTTAGAATTTCACTGGATTTGCAGAAAGGTATCTCTTAACCATAAGTGCAATCTTGAAAATAATTGCATGGTCAAACTCTCTCAAATCAAGACCTGTAAGCTTTTTAATCTTCTCAAGTCTGTAAACGAGAGTGTTTCTGTGTACGAATAGCTTTCTTGAAGTTTCAGAAACGTTAAGGTTGTTTTCAAAGAATTTCTGGATTGTGAAAAGTGTTTCCTGATCTAGAGATTCAATAGAACCTCTCTTAAAAACTTCGTGCAGGAATGTTTCGCAAAGAGTTGTTGGCAGGTGGTAAATAAGTCTTGCGATACCAAGATTGTCGTAAGAAACGATAATTTTGTCTGTATCAAAAACCTTACCTACTTCAAGAGCAATCTGCGCTTCCTTAAATGAACGAGCAAGGTCCTTAACTCCAACTACTGAAGTACCGATACCAACGTTCACCTTTGTATAGAACTCGGAGCTGAGTGTGTCAGCAATTGAGCGAGCAAGCTTTTCGAGATCCTTTGCGTCAACATTTGGCTTGATTTCCTTAACAAGAACAACGTCATTTTCAGTAATGTTGAAAACGAAATCCTTGCTCTTATCAGGGAAAAGGTTCTGAATAACATCATAAGCTGAAATGTCATTTGAGGAGATAATTCTAATGAGGAATAAAACCCTGCTGACATCAGAGTTGAAATGAAGCTCTCTAGCCTTAACAACAACATCTCCAGGAAGAACGTTATCAAGAACTACGTTTTTAATGAAGTTGTTTCTGTCGTACTTTTCGTCATAGTACTGCTTAATATTAGCAAGAGTGATTGCCATAATACTTGCGTATTTTGCTGCTGTTTCGTCAGCGCCTTCAACAAAAACTGCATAGTCTGGCTTAATATGCGAGCCGAAAGGCTTGTATGTATATCCATCTCTAATGAAAATATCGTGGGAATCGCTTAAATCCAAAGATACAAATTCGTTTACTGTGCCTATTTTTGAAAGTTCGCTGCACGCAATAATAGTAGCAGTTTCATCAACAACGCCTATAACGCTGTCAATAGTGTCCCTCATTTGATGAACTAATCCCTGAAATAATCTGTTAGACATATCTTTCATTCCTTTCAAAATCCGACCGACTTGCCCTGCCGCTTTCGCTCTGCCGCCTTTGCCAGTCATTTTGTTGTGTAATTTTTCGCTGATATTCTTCAGCACTTCGCCTCTGCGTAATATACTCGCCGTAACGTGTTTAAACCCGTACAATTAAAGTACACCATATTTATAATACACAATTTCAAATAATTTTGCAACCTTTTATGCACATTTCACTAAAATATTTTTCAAAAAACTTAGTTAGAGCCGCTTCTCATCAAATTATTCCCTTAAAATGATAAAATATAACAAAAAAGGCTGTCGTCCAAATTGAACAACAGCCTTAATATAAACAATTATCTCTGCTCGTCGCTGAAACCGCTTTCAACTAAAGCAACAAGAGCATCAACTGCAGCCTGTTCGTCATAACCGTCAGCAATAACTCTAATTTCTGTTCCGCCAACGATACCGAGTGACAATACGCCAAGTAAGCTCTTAGCATTTACTCTGCGCTCTTTTCTTTCAATCCAAATCGAAGATTTAAATTCGTTAGCCTTCTGAATGAAAAATGTAGCCGGACGTGCGTGTAAACCAATTTGGTTTTGTACCATTACATCTTTTACAAACATAGTAAACTCTCCCTATCCATATAAATAATCAATTGTACCTATAATCCAATTGTCGAATGCAAGACCATCTAGCATGTCTTTAGCTTACTTTGTATTATACTCATAATTTTTAATTCCGTCAACTTAATTTATGTATCAAAATGAGAAAGTAGACGAAATTTCTGCACTTTGATTATAAGTGCTGTTCACTTTGCATAGATTTTTGTTTACTTTACCGATTTTTTATTACCTGTACACAAGTTTCAACAGTGTTTTTAGTGTAAAATGAACTAATTATTAACAGAAGCTATCCTCTATCCAACTTTATTTGTGCAATTTACCTAACTTTTCAATCATGTCCGGCCGCACCTCAGAAGTTATTTTCAGTGATTGCTCATACCTCCAGTCTGAGATGTTCTTGTGGTGACCGGAAAGCAGCACCGCTGGAACGCTCTCCCCTTCCCAAGTTTCAGGTCGGGTATATTGCGGATACTCAAGAAGTCCCGAAAAATGGCTCTCGTCCTCAAAGCATACCGAAGCCGACAAAACTCCCTCGCACATTCTCGAAACGCTGTCTATTAGCACCATTGCAGGCAATTCCCCGCCCGTAAGCACATAGTCACCGATGGAAATTTCCTCGTCAACGATTTTGTCGATAAGCCTTTGGTCAACGCCCTCGTAATGCCCACATATGATGAAAAGATTTTCCTCACCAGCAAGCTCAATAGCCTTTTGTTGAGTAAGAACTTTGCCTTTTGGGGACATATATATTACACGAGGTTTTTTCTCAAATTCTTTAGTAACTGCCTCATAACAGCGATAAATCGGGTCTGCTTGCATAACCATTCCCATTCCGCCGCCATATGGAATATCGTCAACTCTGCGGTGCTTATCGTTAGTATACTCACGTATTTGATGGCAATTAACCTCAATTAGGTTGCGTTTTTCTTGCCTTCCTATAATGCTTTTTCCGAGAGAATTCCTCGCACATTTCAGGGAAAAGGGTTGCAACGTCAATTCTAATCGCAGCCTTTTCGGCAATAGGCAAATCCTCTAGTTTCATTCAAAAAGCCCCTCCAACACGTGAATTTTCATCACTCCGCCGTCAATGTCAACCTCTTTAACTACATCAGGAATTGCTGGGATATATAGTATTTTCTCCCCACTTTTGATGTGATAAACATCATTTGCTCCAGTTTCGGTTACATTACTAATTTTGCCGTACTCCTCGCCGCTATCATTGTCAATAACCACAAGCCCGATTAAATCCTGTACAAAATAGTTCCCCTCCTCAAGCTCAACGCTGTCACGGTCAATATAGAGGATTTTGTTCCTATATTTCTGCGCATCTTCAACAGTGTCAACGCCTGCAATTTTCATAACGACAAGATTTTTGTGAGGACGTGCGTATTCAATCGTGATTTTCTCCTTCTCGCCTCTGCCCTTGTTCAAATACAGCTCATCAAATTCGCACAAAAACTCTGCGCTATCACACCAATATTGCACACGGACTTCGCCCTTAACGCCCTGTTCTGCGACTATTTTCCCTGTTTCAAGATATTTTTTCATCTTCCTGCCCATTCCTCTCCGAGTTTGGTATAGCTGCGGCTTTGTCTGCCCTTAGGTTAACAGCCTGCCGCCTAATATTTCAATTTCAATCGCATCAAGTCGATTGGTAATAATCTTTGTAATTGTTTTGTTTTTATCCGCTTTGTCGAAAATGTACTTGTAAAGAACTATCACCGTGCCGCTATTGCAAGGCATGAATGTAATTTCATATCTGCGCTTTTGCCCATCAGCCCACGCAAATTCAACGATAAATCTATCGTTGTCGTGCCTGTCCTTTTTTACCCCAAGTCTTACTCTAACGCCGTTAGAAGAACGGTATTTTCTTAGTCCTAGCATACAAGCTTTCTTCGGAAACGGCGAAAAATAGCATTTAAAAGGCTTTTTTATGTAATTTTCAAATACCATACATCTTCAACTCCTATACAAAAACAGACTTCCGAGTGCCAAAGGCGTTAAGGAAGTCAGTGTTTTTAAAATTTAATTTATTAGTCTATCTCAACCATGATTTTCTGATTGATTTTGCCAGCGCCTGCTCTCATAACAGTTCTGATTGCCTTTGCAATTCTTCCCTGCTTACCGATTACACGACCCATGTCATCAGATGCAACATGAAGGTGATAAACAACAACGCCCTCGTCATTTGGCTCATCAACGTCAACCTTGATAGCCGACGGATCTTCAACAAGTCCTGTAACGATTGCAACTAAAAGCTTTTCCATAGTAAATCCTTTCTAATTTAGGTATGTTCCTAAAAATTCCGCATTTAAAGAATTTGTTCGGGGCAAAACTAGTAGCGGTAAGTACCCCAATATACGGCATAGTGGTTATCGCCGAACAGCGATAACCTATGCAATATACGAAATGCTAATTAAAGAGCACCGTTCTTCTTAAGGATTTCCTTAACTGTATCAGTTGGCTGTGCGCCGTTTGCAATCCAAGCCTTATCTTTTTCTTCATCAACCTTAATTACATATGGTTCCTTTGTTGGATCATAGTAACCAATTTCTTCGATAAATCTTCCATCACGTGGGTATCTAGAATCTGCAACTACGATACGGTAGAAAGGAGCTTTCTTAGCACCAATTCTTCTAAGTCTGATTTTAACTGCCATGTATTTCACCTCCGCTTAAATACTTATATATCAACGCCTTTTCAAGCGTTAATGCCTTACATCATAGGAAATCCGCCGCCCATTCCGCCAAGTCCTGGAGGAAGTCTAAGCTTATTTTTCTTTCCCTTGCCGTTTTTGCCCATAACACCGAGCTGTTTCATCATCTTCTGCATCTGCTCAAACTGTCGAAGCAGTCTGTTTACGTCAGAAACCTGCATTCCGCTGCCCGCTGCAATACGGCGTTTTCTTGATGGGTTCACTATTGACGGCTTAGCCCTTTCTGCCGGTGTCATTGAAAGGATAATCGCCTCAAGTCGATACATCTGCCTGTCATCAACATCAACGTCCTTTAGCTTGTCACCGCCGGGGAGCATTCCAAGAATATTCTTGATAGGTCCCATTTTGCTGATTTGCTTCATTTGGTCAAGCAGGTCGTTGAGGTCGAATTTGTTTTCCTGCAATTTCCCTGCTAATTCCTCAGCGTGCTTTTCGTCAATTGAGCTTTGCGCCCTCTCAATAAGAGTGAGCATATCGCCCATGCCAAGAATTCTTGATGCCATTCGCTCTGGGTGGAATTGCTCGAAATCATCAAGCTTTTCACCTGTTCCGACAAACTTAATCGGCTTACCTGTTACAGCAAGTACGGAAAGTGCCGCACCGCCTCTTGTATCAGAGTCGAGCTTGGACATAAGAACGCTGTCAATTCCAAGCGCCTCATCAAAGGACTTTGCAACATTAACAGCATCTTGACCTGTCATTGCGTCAACAACAAGGATAATTTCATTCGGCTGCGTTTCAGCCTTTATATTTTTAAGTTCTTCCATAAGCTCTTCATCAATATGAAGTCTACCTGCTGTGTCAAGAAGAACTACATCATTACCATGATCCGCAGCGTGCTTAACAGCCTCTTTAGCGATAGTTACAGGGTTAATCTGCCCCATTTCAAAGACTCTGACGCCAGCCTTTTCACCTACAACTTTAAGCTGATCAATAGCAGCCGGACGATAGATGTCACATCCAACAAGCAAAGGTCTTTTGCCCTGTTCCTTGAAAAACTTCGCAAGCTTTGCAGAATGAGTGGTTTTACCTGAGCCCTGAAGTCCGCACATCATAATAATGCAAGGCGGCTTAGATGGGAAATTAATTTTTGCATTAGCATCGCCCATCAATGCGATAAGTTCTTCGTTTACAATTTTTATTACCTGCTGACCTGGAGTAAGGCTTTGTAAAACCTCCTCGCCGACAGCTCTCTGGGTTACCTTTGCGACAAAATCCTTAACTACTTTATAGCTAACGTCTGCCTCAAGCAAAGCCATTCTAACCTCACGCATTGCCTCTTTTACGTCAGCCTCGCTAAGTCTGCCTCGTGACTTTAGTGCTTTAAAAACGCTATTCAGTTTTTCTGAAAGTCCCTCAAAAGCCATGCTAACTCCTTTTTGTACGGGCAAACGCCCCATCTTCAACAAACGACTGTTTGGCTATAAAACCAGTCGCTACTATATTATCTCTTTAACTGCCTCAACGCACTTGATAATGCCTTGAGCTTTATTGTTTAAGCTTCTTGAATACGAATACTTTGAGTTTTCGTCTTGAATGCTTTTTGCAAGAACTTCAATCTGTTCAAGCGATTGAATATATTTTTCAAACTTGCCGGCAAGACCTAGCTTATCCTCAAGGTCAAGGAGAACCTGCTCGCCTCTTTTAATACTGTCACGAACGCCTTGACGGGTTATGCCCGACGTTTCGGCGATTTCTGCAAGCGACAAATCTTCGTTATAGTAAAGCTCAATTACATCTTTCTGCTTATCCGTAAGCATTTCGCCATAAAAATCAAGCAGAAAGGTTATTCTTAAATTCTTGCTCATATGTGAAATCCTCCCGAAAAAGTATTGTAAAGTGTTTTTGCTTTACAATAGTATATTATACTAGTTTTTCTCGCTCATGTCAATAGGGAAATTCGATTTTTTTAAACAAAACTTGTCCATTTTTTCAAGTGCTTTTTATCAAAACAGCACTGTGCTTCTTTATAAAAACAGCACTGTGCTAATTTGTATAAAAAACGCTCCCCACAATTGATGTGAGGAGCGTAATATTAGTTAACGTAGTTCATTGGATTCATGTAAGAACCGTAATATCTAACCTCAAAGTGCAGGTGATTTCCGAAAGAGTTTCCGGTATTTCCGACCTGACCGATTGGATCTCCACGGGATACATATTGACCTGCTGAAACGAGCAGATTGCTTTGGTGTGCATATACAGTCTTGTAGCCGTTGCCGTGATTGATAACAATCCAGTTGCCGTATCCGCCGTTCCAACCGTAAGAGGCTGTTTCGACAGTTCCAGCTTCTGCTGCGAAGATTACAGTACCCTTAGGTGCTGCAATGTCTATACCCTTATGACCTCTGCCATCACCCATATATGTGCTGATTGTTCCGCCGTTTACAGGCCAGCAATAAATTCCGTCACGGTAGCTAATCGACTTGTTTGCAGTTGAAGCGCTCATCGTGCCCACTGAAATTTCCTGTGTAACAGGCTGTTTTGTTATGTTTTGTGAAAGAATTGTTCGTCCCACTTCATAACCGTTTTCATAAACAACCTCAGCAACCGTTTCAGCTTCACCCTCAACGCCCTTAGTGATTACACTGTCAATTCCCTTGTATTGCTTAGGATTTTCAGTTTTCACTGTTTCGTAGTCAATTTTTTCAATGTATTCTACTACCTTTGTTGTGCATACCGTTAAGTAAGGTTCCTCTCTGTTAAGGAGAACCTCCTGCCCAACGAAACAGGTAGTTAAAATGTCTGGATTTAGAGCAACTAGCTCATCAAGAGAAATTCCGCACTTCTTTGCAATTAAGATTGGTGCGTCACCACTTACGATAGTGTAATGCTTTTCAGTGGTTTTCATACTCGAAAATAAGTCCACAATACTAGCATCGTCGATTATGGTTGAGGCAATGTATGTTCCGTCAATATATTCGACTTTGTCCTTGAAATAAACTTCACCCTCGCCCTCGGTATCGTATCTCTCCAAGATTTCTTCAAGAGTGTCCTCTATTTCAGTAGTATCTTCAACAATTCCCAAAAGTTCGCCGTTTAGGTAAACTCCGTAAGCGTCAACAAGTTCTTCTTGAGTATTTTCAAGAATTACTGCCGCAAGCTCCTCACTATCGATTGTTGCAACAGAAGCATCAACCATTGTTAGCGCAAGCTTTGAGTCAATTGATACAGTTTCGTTCCCCTCAAGATAAGTAATCTTGTCTTGAACGATTGTTTCGGCATCTGCAAGAACAGCCTCTTCCGAGATAACCCCCACCTGATTGCCGTTAAATGTTACTGTAACGCCGTAATTTATGTTAGAAACATAATTTACAAGGCTAATTAAGAAAGCGATTGAAACAACCGGTGCAGCGTAGTTAAACGCTGTAACACAAAATCCGTCCTTTCCAAAAGGACTTTTCCTGCTGTAGTGCAAGGTTGATAACTCAGCCTTGCCGCTCTTTTTCTCTTCTAGAATTCCGCGGTTAGTATTTAAAGCTTGAGTTTAATTTCGTCTTTGAAAGTTTATTAACTTTCCTGCCATCAACACTGGCTCTCACGCCATCAGCCTTAGCTGAAACGATTTTTCCGAATGATTTCACACCCTTACTAATACCGCCAGAAATTTTTCTAACGATATGAGTCACGATGTGCGATATATGTGCTCCAAGCTTAATAGCGAAGCTTGAATAGTTTTCTTTGCGTCGTTTATTATAGGCAGAGAAAAACATGATGTTAAGATTAGAATGTTTTTTAGGCGTAGTAAGATTTCCGGCATTGCTTGAATTGCCCTTATCGTTTTCAATACAAAATTACATCCCTTTCACAATATTTTTACAATTTTACAAATATATTAAAGGACAAGTAGTTCTAAAACTTGATACCTTTGCATAATACTAAACCTAATTATACTTAATCGACCTCAAAAATCAACCAGTACGAATAATAATTTGCTTTAATAATTTATCTTGTTTTTTTACTTATTCTAATTCCAACTATTCAGAAAAAACTTTAGTTAAAATACCAATTGTAATTTAACATTTCTGGTGAATAGTTTGCCAGTTTAGCCAAAATTGGCATAACGTCTTTCCTTGCTGTTTCTAAGTCATGCTCAAGCCAGTTACCGCATTCAACCTCAGAATATCCCGGAATAATTCCATCAAATTCCGAAACAAACTTAAACGCCTCATAGCAAAGTTTTATTGCATCTTCGTGCGCCATATCCCTTGCAATGAAGTAAAAACCCGTGCGGCAACCCATCGGACCTACGTAAATAACCTTCTCCGAAAGTGCCGAACTTCTCGCAAATGTCGCAAAAAGATGCTCTATTGTGTGGAGTGACGGATTTGAAATATACACCCCTCCATTAGGTTTAACCATTCTGCAATCGTAAGTCACAATGTCGCCATCAACTCTTGAAATATACATTCCCACACCGAATTTCGTGTGGTCTACTTGAAAGCTCGCAATCTTCTCCATAATTATGCCCTCTTTTTCAATCTATTAACTCTCTCATATCCTCACGAATATCTGAGCAAAGCTTCACAACTTCCCTTGAAATCGGGTGAGTGAAGGTAACCTCGCCGCAATGAAGTGCCTGAACGGAAGTGTCTGCTGTACTGCCTCCGTACATATCGTCCCCCGCTAACGGATAGCCGATATGCGAAAAATGCACTCGTATTTGATGCGTCCTGCCGTTGTGCAGTTTCACTCTTACAAAGGTATACTTCTCATTTCCCTTTATAATAGTATAGTCAGTCTTTGCTTCCTGCCCGTCAGGACGAACACATCTCACAATAATTGACTCGCCAAGCCTCCCTATCGGTGCATCAACGCTCCCGTTCTCGACTAAATTGCCGCAAACAACAGCAAAGTAAGTCTTATCAAGGCTTGCGCCAACAAGATTTGCAGCGTGAGCGTTCTTTGCACAAACGCAAAGTCCGGAAGTATCCCTGTCAAGCCGATTTATCGGACGAAAAGAGCATTCCCCATGCAAGTACGCAAAATAGTTGCCCAGCGTATCGCCCTGATGCCTAAAAGACGGGTGAACCGGCATTCCGACAGGCTTGTTAAAGACAATAATATCATCGTCCTCAAAAACCACCTCGACATTCAGTTCACCGTTCGGCTCAAGTTTTTTCGAGTCCTCCAAAATAACCGTAAGCGAGTCGTTCTCTTTAAGAATATCGACCGACCTCGCATGATTTCCGTTCAAGGAAATTCCGTTTTCAGTGCGTTTCAGCTTTGTTATAAGTCTGCGTGAAAAGCCGTGCACCTTACACAAATACCTATCCACACTGTAACCGTCAAATTCCTTTATAATAGTATAGCTAATCTCTCTCATTATTTATCAAGTTTCATTGTAAGAGCAATCCTCTTACGTTTAACGTCAACATCAAGCACTCTTACCTTTACAACATCGCCAACTTTCACGGCTTCAAGAGGGTGTTTGATGAATTTATTGCAAATCTGCGAAATGTGAACAAGTCCGTCCTCATGCACTCCAATGTCAACAAAACAACCGAAGTCAATAACGTTTCTAACAGTACCTGTCATTTCCATTCCTGCTTTTAGGTCCTTTAGTTCCATTATATCGCCACTTCTAAGCAATGGAGGAGGCAACTCGTCACGAGGGTCACGGCCGGGCTTTTGAAGTTCCTT
>JAXGPS010000011.1:0-42735 GCA_040766825.1 Oscillospiraceae bacterium | reverse complement strand
GGCAACATTTGAGTACCGATTGAGCCTATAGGATTTTGTGTAGCGATAACTATGTATGGCGAAGGAAGCTCACGAGTAATTCCGTCAACTGTAATCTTACCTTCTTCCATAACCTCCAAAAGAGCAGATTGTGTTTTTGATGAAGTACGGTTTATTTCATCGGCGAGAAAAAGGTTGCACATAGCTACACCGGGCTTGTACACGAAAGAATTAGTTTGCTTATTATAAACAGAAAAACCCGTCACATCTGTCGGAAGAACGTCTGAAGTGAACTGCATTCTGTTGTATTCGAGCGAAAGTGCTTTAGAAAATGCGAGCGCAAGAGTTGTCTTGCCAACGCCGGGGATATCTTCAATAAGGATATGCCCCTTTGCTATAATTGCGATAAGCACTTTTATTATAATTTTATCTTTACCGATAATTGCCTTTCTGACTTCTGAAATAATATTTTCTATATATGTTTTATAAATTGCAGCATTTTCTATTGCAATTTTTTCTGCGTTTGTTCTCATTACGTTTCCTCCTGAATTACTAACCAGTAGTGATTTTGTATTATTTCGGAACAAGGCATCAAAGATACGCACAAAACCACTATAATAGTATATCATTTAAAGTGTGAAAGTTCAACGAGTTAGCAGAATAAAAATATAACAATAATAAATAGTTTTTTTGTGCAAATAGTTTTTTAAGAAAATGTGGTATTTTCTAAAGCAATGTGATATAATTATTAATTAATATATACCAACCTTTTTAGGTTTTAAATAATAAAAGGGAGAACATTATAAAAATGGGAAAATATTTCGGGACAGATGGGTTTAGAGGAGAAGCGAATATCAATCTTACTTCAGAACATGCCTACAAAACAGGACGTTTTCTTGGGCATTATTATAAAAGCACAGGGGGGAAATGTCGGGTAGTAATTGGCAAGGATACAAGGCGCAGCGGATATATGTTTGAGTACTCGCTTGTTGCAGGACTTACAGCGTCAGGAGCAGATGTTTATCTGCTTCATGTTACAACTACGCCTAGCGTTTCGTACGTAGTTAAGAATGACGGATTTGACTTCGGAATAATGATTTCTGCAAGCCATAATCCTTACTATGACAATGGGATAAAAGTCATTAACGGCAAGGGAGAAAAGCTTGAGGACGCTGTAATTGAAAAGATAGAGGAATATCTTGACGGCAAAGTTCCGGAAATACCATTTGCGACACGTGACAATATCGGTTGTACAGTGGATTACGTGGAGGGCAGGGAGAAATATGCTGAACATCTTGTTTCAATAATGAAGCATAGCTTTGCAGGCAAAAAGGTCGCTTTAGACTGTGCAAACGGAAGTGCGTGGCAACTTGGCAGGAAGATATTTAACGCACTCGGCGCAGAAACTGTTGTAATCGGCAACACCCCTAACGGCTTTAATATTAACGACAAGTGCGGCTCTACTCATGTAGAAAACCTATGTAAATTAGTTAAAGAGCAGGGCTGCGATATAGGTTTTGCATATGATGGTGATGCTGATAGATGTTTCGCAGTTGATGAAAACGGCAATGTGGTTGATGGCGATTTAACCATGTACATATGTGCAAACTACCTCAAAGACAAGGGTGAACTTAAAGATAACACAGTTGTAACTACGGTAATGTCAAACCTTGGGCTTTATAAAGCTTTAGACAGAGCAGGAATTAAATACGAAAAGACAGCAGTCGGCGATAGATACGTTTACGAAAATATGGTTCAAAACGGCTATTCTATTGGCGGCGAGCAATCGGGACACATCATTTTCAGTAAGTACGCAGCCACAGGTGATGGAATTTTGACTTCACTAATGATTATGGAAGTTGTGCTTGCAACGGGCAAGAAGCTTTCTGAACTTTGCAAACCGGTGACTATATTCCCGCAAATTCTAAAGAACGTTAGAATTTTAGATAAGCAAATAGTGCTTAACGATGCCGACGTGTGCGAGGCTGTTAAAACAGCAGAACTTGCACTCGGTGATGATGGAAGAATTCTTGTTAGACCGAGCGGCACAGAGCCATTAGTTAGAGTCATGGTTGAAGCTAAAACTCAAGAACTTTGCACTAAATATGCCATGGACGTAATAAGCGTGATAGAAAACAAGGGATATATTGCGCCTTAAATTATACATTAATTGTACTTGAATTAGATAAAAAGACTTGATATAATATAATTAATTAGAAATAAAAAACATATGTAATTGCTTTAAGATTAGGAGGTAAATATGCATAATTACGAATTTTTATGCCCTACAAAAATATTTTTCGGCAAGGATACCCATAAGGAAGTTGGCGAAAAAATAAAACCTTATGCAAAGAAAGTTTTATTACATTACGGCGGCGGAAGCATTAAGAATAATGGTGTATATGATGATGTAGTTGAATCGTTGAACGCAGCAGGTATTGAGTTTGTTGAGCTTTCAGAGTTCAACCTAACCCAAAACTTGAACTCGTATATACTGGAATTGAGCTTTGTAAAGAAAATAACATTGAATTTATCCTTGCAGTTGGTGGAGGCAGTGTTATTGACTCTGCAAAGGCAATAGCAATGGGTGTTTTCCACGACGGTGACGTGTGGGATATTTTTGCAAAAAGCTTGCCTATTGAGAAAGCGCTTCCGGTTGCAACAATCCTTACTATTCCAGCGGCTGGAAGTGAATCTAGCCCAAGCGCAGTAATTACAAACTGGGCAACAAAGAGAAAATATGGTTACAGCTCGGAACTTCTCCGCCCAGTATTCAGCATTACTAACCCTGAAATTTGTTTTTCACTTCTAGAGATCAGATGGCTAATGGCGTAAGCGACATGATGTCACACGTTTTCGAGAGGTATTTTACACATACACAGCACGCTGACCTTACAGACGCACTTTGCGAGGCAACATTACGCACTATAATGGAGAATGCTCGTATCCTTGTAAGAAATTACGAAGATTATCATGCATGGTCGCAAATTGTTCAGTGCGGTAGCTTTGCGCACAATGATTTTCTTGGAGTGGGCAGAAGACAAGAGTGGTCTTGTCATGGCATGGAACATGAATTGAGTGCTATTTATGACATTCCTCACGGAGCAGGTCTTTCGATAATAACTCTTGCTTGGATGAGATATGTTTATAAAGAAAACTTTCGATGTTTATGCAGTTTGCAGTAAATGTAATGGGTGTTTCCGGTTCATTTAGAACACCTTACGACCTCATTAATATTGCTATTGACAGGCTTGAGAACTTCTATAAAGAGCTCGGCTTGCCTGTAAGACTTAACGAGGTTGGAATAGACGCAACTCATCTTCAGCACATGGCTGATATGGCTGCTGGAAATGGCACAATCGGCGGAATGACAAAGCTTAATTCCGATGACGTGCTATCTATTTACAGACTTGCACTTGAATAGCAAAACTAAAAAACCCGAAGATTTTCTTCGGGTTTTGTTTTTGAAAAGTAAAGGCGATATTGTAAATCTAACCAGCTTTACAATATCGCCTTTGTGTTTTGATATGCAAATATTAATAAAACGCCTTAAATTAGCATATTTTGTATTGCGTAAAGTATTTGAACTACGAAATAACGTTAAGTCATATCATAATCTATTTGTATCACGCACGAGAAACGAGGGTCCTTAGCCTTAATTCCAGCCTTAACTTGTTCCACTGCATCAGCAACTTGCGACTCGGTAAATTCTATTGGAACAACCATGTCGAAGATGAGGTTAATGTTGTTTTCACCGTCAACAATTCGGAAATCGTGAATTGTAAATCCGCAATTTATTTTCTGAATTACTTCAATTAAGGCACTTTTTATATCATCTGTACGGCTGCAATTTACGGAAATAGGGTCCATGTGAACCACTAGAAGAATGCCCATTTCATCGAAACTTTCTTTTCGACTGAGTCGATTTGTTCGTGCATTTTTAACATCTACATTGTCCGGAACTTCTGCATGAATTGATGCCATAGCACGACCGGGACCGTAGTCATGGACGATTAAATCATGCGTCCCAACAACTCCCTCAGTGGCAAGAACTGTTGATGTAAGGTATTGCACAAGCTCTTTACTAGGTGGAGTTCCGAGCAACATTCCCACAGTATCCTTTGCAATTTCAAATCCTGCATACATAATCATTAAAGCGACAATTGTTCCTACAATACCATCAATAGCAGGGAAGTTGACGAAATTGTTAATCACTGTTGTTAGGATAATAGCGCTTGTTGCAATGACATCGTTTAGCGAGTCAGAAGCAGTAGCCATTAAAACAGAGGAATTTATTTTCTTGCCGAGATAACGGTTATACGAGAACATCCAAACTTTTACTAAAACTGAAATACAAAGAATAATTATTAATGGCAAACTAAATTGTATTTCTTGCGGATGTATTATCTTATCAATGGAGGTTTTCAGCAATTCAAACCCAACAAGCATAATAATAAATGATACTATTAACGAGGAAATATATTCAATTCTACCATGTCCGAAAGGGTGTTCCTTATCGGGTTTAAGGTTGCTGAGTTTTGCGCCAATAACAGCGACAAGGGAAGAACCCATATCCGAAAGATTGTTAAAAGCATCGGACATAATTGCGATACTATTCATCATAATACCTATAATTAGCTTTAACACAAAAAGAAATCCGTTGCAAATAACGCCAAGAACGCCGCCAAGTACGCCGTAGCTTTCTCGAACCTTTTTATCGGAAATATTATCACTATTTTTAATGAATTTACGAACTATTATTTTAATCATAATATCAGTACCTTTCTAAAAACAGTATACTATGAAGTGCTTTGAAAGTCAAACATTGACAATGAAATATTAGTTAGATTAAACTGCCGTATTAATATAGTTTTAACAAGAATGTTGTTATTATGGACTAAAAGGCAATAATATTTGCAAATTTACTACTATTATTACATTTTTTCATTTCATTTATTGTATATATTTCACAACGAAATTACCGTTTTTTTGTGTAAACGTTATCTTGAAAACAATGTTTTTGGGATATAATTATGTTATGCTGAATGTGTAGAAATTAATTCGTATGGTAACAGTATGAATTAATAAAAATCATACATCAATCATGCAATTTTAATTGGAGGTTTTTAAAATGAAACTAAAAAAGATTTTCGCAGGTCTTATGGCATCTGCAATGGCTCTATCCACAATGGCACTTGTATCTTCAGCTGACCAATTAGCTCCAGACGCAATAATGTTCCTACGTTTGGCTGACACAGAGTTCGTAGTTAACGCTGTTGAATTGCTGACGGCGCAACAACAAACAGAAGGTGTTATCAGACAGTTAACCTTGCTGAAGCTGGTGACGGAACATACACACTTAAGGTTGATATTGCTGACGGTATTCCTGATGTAATCTTTGCTGCAGTAGTAGTTGGTAACGGTGAAAAGCTTTACCCTGATATGCAGATCACTCTTGATGAAGTTAAGGTTGATGGCAAGAAATATCAAGTGCAACATCAATGGCGCTCCTGAAAAACAAAGTACGAAGATGGTAACATCAGAATTAACGTATACAACGCTTGGGGTAATGAATCCGACGTTGCAGTTGACAACACTAAGTTTGCTGGCGCTAAGTCCGTTGAAGTTATCGTTACAATCACAGGCACAGGCGTAACACCCGGTGCAGCTCCTGCTGAAACAACAGCACCTGCTACAACAGAGTATCTCAAGCAGCAACAGACGCTCCTTCAACAACACCTCCTACAGGTAACACAGGCGTTGCTGCTCTTGCAGTAGTTGCAGTTTCCTTGCTGGAATTGTTGTTGCTACAGAGGAAATAATAACAACTAAATTATGAAATGGGTTGCATGGATTACTTTGAGTTTTCCATGCAATTTAATTAAAGAATATAAAAAAATATTCTGGAGGTACTTAAAATGAATTTTAAGAAGATTTTTTCAGGCATTATGGCATCTGCAATGGCACTTTCAGCTTGCGCATTAGTTGCTTCTGCTGACGTTTCCGGTTCTGGCGCATACCTTGCATTTGCTGACGGCGAATGGTACGCTCAATATTGGGGTAAGATGCAGACGTTCTTGCACCAGGTGCAACAACAGTTGACGTTAAGGGAGATGGACAATACACAGTAGCCCTTGACTTCTCAAAGACAGATGCAGTTTTTGTAACGGACTAAACTTCATTGCAGTAATGCTTAACGAAGGAATAACTCTTTACCCTGATATGTCAATCACAATTGATGCTATCAAGGTTGACGGTAAGGATATTGAGTTCACAAAGAACTACACAAGCTCTGACAACTAGATTGAAACAGGCAAAACATTCATAATGAAAGAGATTCCGCTCTTCCAGAAGATGCTCATACAGCTGACGGCGACCTCACAGGCGCATCAGCAACAATCATTAGCAGTTTTCAATGGTGCAACAACTATTGAAGTAACATTCAGTTTATATGTTAGGCGTTTCTGCTGCTCCTGCTGAAACAGAAGCACCTACAACAGAAGCACCTGCTACAACAGAAGCTCCTGCAGTAACAGACGCTCCATCAACAACACCTCCAACAGGTAACACAGGCGTTGCTGCTCTTGCAGTAGTTGCATTTGCTTCAATTATGAATTGCTATTTCTACTAAGAAGAAATAATTAGCATTAAACCACAATTCTTTAAACGGAATTGTGGTTTTTGTTTGTAAAAGAGAGGATTTTATACAAGCAATAGAGAAAAAGTTAAAGGAAGATGTAATATGAAATTGCTTTTACATATATGTTGTGCCCCATGCTCTGTAAAATGTATAGAAAGTCTGCGTGATGAGGGGGCAGAGCCAACAGGATATTGGTACAACTTTAACATTCACCTGTTAAAAGAATATGTGATTGAAAACACGCTCACAGATTATGCAAGAGAAATTAAAATGAAGCTGATTTGCGAGAACGAATATGGACTTCGCAAGTTTATTGAGAAAAACATACCCCGATTTTAATAATCGCTGCGAGAAGTGCTATCGTATGCGCCTTGAGCAAACAGCGAAATATGCCTCAGAAAACGGTTTTGACAGCTTCACCACAACACTGCTCATAAGTCCATATCAAAACCATGGATTGATATGTAATGTTGCAAGGGAGTATGCAGAACTCTACAATATTGAGTTTTTGTATCGTGATTTCAGGCCGTATTTTAGAGAAGGGCAGGACATAGCGAGGGAAAAGGCTTTTTATATGCAGAAATATTGCGGATGTATTTTTAGCGAAGAGGACAGATATACTAAAAAGCCAAAAAAATAAAACAAAAGCATAAACTATGATGTTAATACACATTAATAGTTTATGCTTTTTAAATTTATATTAGCGACTTAATACTTTGCACCATAAATTTCTCTATAAGACATCATGCTGTCGAGGTATTCTTTGTAAGGAATAACATCATTTTTTATAGCATCAATAATATCATTTATAGTAACAATAGAGAATGCCTTAACGCCGTAGTTGTTGAATGCATTTTGAACTGCACTAAGCTCACTGTTAAGAGCCTTTTCCATACGGTCAACAGTGATTATCATGCCTGTTATATCAACGTTTGCAGCACCTGTTAGCTTTGGCATAACTTCTTCAAGAGCTTTGCCGGACGTCATAACGTCCTCGATGATAACAACCTTTTCGCCGTCTACTAGCTGTCTGCCAACGAATACGCCGCCCTCGCCGTGATCCTTTGCTTCCTTACGGTCAAAACAGTAGTTAACTTCAATTTCGTATTTGTTGTAAAGTCCAACTGCGGCAGCCGTTGCTAGAGGGATACCCTTGTATGCAGGACCGAAAAGAGTATCGACATCAATTCCGTTGGACTTGATGCAGTCAGCGTAAAATTCGCCAAGCTTTGCAATCTGTGCGCCGGTCTTGTAGTTACCTGTATTAATGAAATATGGCGCTTTTCTTCCGCTCTTTAGAGTGAAATCGCCAAAAGTAAGCACTCCTGAATCCACCATGAATTTGATAAATTGTTCTTTGTAAGTCATTGTTTTTTATCCTCCAGCTGAAATTAATCTTATTAGTTTTAATTGTACCATACTTCACTAAATAAATCAATTACTTTTGTATTGTGAGAAAATAGAGAAAATAGATGAAAGTCTTGTGAAATGGCTTGAAAAAACAGAATGAAACAAATATAATAATAACGAAAGGGAGTTAACAACATGAGAAAGAAAGCATTTTTCGTATTCAATCCGTTTTCAGGGAAAGGTCAAATTAAGGATCATTTGCTTGATGTGGTCGATATATTCTCAAAATCAGAGTATGATTTTAAAATATATGCTACACAGGGCTGCTCCGACGGATACAACAAGATTTTAGAGAACGCCGATGACATTGATATGGTCGTGTGCGGTGGTGGCGATGGTATGCTTAATGAGTCTGTCAGTGCGCTTATGGACTTAAAGGGCGAAGGAGGGAAGCCTGCTTTAGGATATATTCCGGCAGGAACTACTAATGATTTTGCAACCACGTTGGGAATTAGTGAAAACATGACTGAGGTGGCAAAAGGAATAGTTGATGGCGAGGTTTTTCGGTGTGATATTGGCGGCTTTAACGATAGATATTTTAGCTATATTGCAGCATTTGGTGCATTTACAGATGTAGCATATGAAACCCCGCAGGGGCACAAAAATGCACTAGGACATTTTGCCTACGTCCTTGAAGGGATAAAAAGGCTGCCTTCTTTAAAATCAACGCATATGAAAGTTGAGCATGGCTTTGATACCGTTGAGGGTGATTTCATCTTCGGAATGATTTCAAACACAACGTCAATTGCCGGCGTTAAAACCAGAATGGAAGCAACCACTCAACTTAATGACGGACTTTTTGAAGTGCTGCTCATAAAAATGCCAGAAACTATGATGGATTTGCAGAACACTTTGAGTTGCTTACTAAAGAGAGATTTTAATCAAAAATACTTTTTTAGCTTTCACGCAAGTGAGATAAATATCACATCAGATGAGGAAATATCATGGACGCTTGATGGCGAGGACGGAGGACATTATTCATCGGTTCAAATTAAGAACTACAAGGAAGCTATTAGTTTTATCCTCCCTAAGCAATCGACAGCGCTAACAGAATAGACAGAAAAAACGGTACATCAATTGATGTACCGTTTTATTAATCATAAAAATACCGCCTTGCCGTCGTATGATGCATAAAACCCGCACTAAGCAGGGTGGGCATCATCCCAAACAGTTCACGCTCCCTTCGTCCACAGTGTAAAACACGGTGGGAGGTCTGCAATCCGTGATTGGAGTATAATTCCCTTATAATATGTGTTGGATTATAAAAATCATACTTGCTCGAACAAGGCAGAAAGATTATCTGACAATAGTATAACGCTAGAACAGAAAAATATCAATAGAAATTTTTGCTATTAAAAACGAAAGTGAATATTATTGGTGGCAGTCGCAATCATCATCGTCACAATCGCAATCGTCTTCAAACATTGTTTCGAGTCTTTCCAAAAACATTTGACCGATTTTATTGAATTCTTCTTCATTGTCGATGGAAACCAAAGCTTCTTCATCGTCTTCCATCTGGGACTTGAGGATAACAAGCTCACCATCGTCGTTAGCAAGGTCATCTTCATTTTCATAATAAGGAACGAGAGCGTAGTAACGTTCGCCATCAACCTCCATAGCATCTAGCATTTCAAAGGTTTGTTCAACACCGTCTTCATCAATAAGATTGTAAAGATCAGGAGTAAAATCGAGTTCTTCTGACATAGCGTCCTCCTAAAATAAAATATTCAATAGTTAAGAGTTAGAGCATATTAAATCCCCCAACACTTTTATTTTACAACTTTTATCTCACAAAGTCAATACATTATCTTTGAATATTATATTAACTAAAATTTTAAAAAAATGTTGAAAAAAACTATTGACAATGCACAAAAGATGTGGTATAGTATAAACAAGGAAAGAGAAAGAACTAAAATTAAGAAGTTCTTCAAACTCTTTTCAAAGACATTGTGATACAGACTGAAGGTTCAACTTACCTAAGCTTTCTCCTCAAAACCGCAGAATTGCACAAAATATATTTTGAGAAAGCGAATTATACAGAATCTTGGAACAGCTGTAAAGATCAAAATTAGGTCGAAAAGGAGGCGGGTCCGATGAACACAGAAACATCACAACTGAAAGAGTCATTCATGGCGGCTCGTATCTATGAGTAAGCATTATTGACATGGGGATATTGACTTCTTGATAAGCAAATCCCAAATTATATACGATTAGTTAAATAGCTGAAAAGGATAGAGCCGTACAATCAAACTTGAAACTCTGAATTGATAACATGAATGCAGGTTTCAGAAGAAAGGTTATAAGGCTGTCCAGAGCACAGTAAAGTGTTTCCGCTCAGACTTCACCAACTCGGTATTATAATAGAAAGTTAGAGGAAGGTCCAATGAACTAACGAGATTACCTTAATTTTTAATAAAATTATGAATAGGTGAGTGAAATGTATTAAATTTATCAGTTTAGAAAGATTTTTTAATAAAGAGGTTTTTCATATGATTAAATTATTACTAGTTAGATTAACCAAATATTAAAATACGGAGGATCCAAGCCAATGTACTAATTAGATTTTACCATTTTTGATTCACAATTTAATGAAAGTAGTGATATATATGATTAGCATTAAGCAATCTTTTCACAATCGGAATATTCTAAAAATTTCTTAAGGGGTGAGTCCAAAGGTACATTAAGTAAATGCAATAAAGTTGCACGAGCGAAGTGAAATTCGCTTAACTAAATGAGCTATATGCGGTTTAGTTGAATAGAATGTCATGGTTTTAATTAAGAAAAGGACTGGATGTTTAATGAGGATTTCATTTTTGGTTAAAAACTTAATTGAATAATTAATAGGGAGTGAGTCCACCAAGACATTTAACTTAATAAAAAAGCTAATTCATTAAAGAATTTAATATATAAAGGCACTTATGTTTAGTGCCTTTATTTTTTTGCCAAGATGTTCATCATAGAAGCACAGGCTGTAAAAATCCTCCCTGAAATCTAGGCTTCAGGGAGGTAGTTTTATATTACTTATTCAAAAACATATCAAAAGTATAGGAGTCTAACTTGTTTTTTACGTCCTCGGAAATATCGTTAAATACCTTTTGGTATCGGCAAATACCAGACTTACCATGCGAACATGAATAACTATCGTTCAAGCATCTGCTGAAACAATATGTACCTTCGACGGTTTCGATAACATCGCCTAAGGATACTTCCGAAGGCAATTTAGCAAGTTCATATCCGCCTTGAGTGCCTTTAAAAGATTTCACAATGCCACTAGCGACAAGCTTGCGAAGTATTTTAAGTGCGAAACGCAATGTAACGGTAGTTTGCTCGGCAATACTTTTAGCATCAAGCCGTACATCGGACTCGGCAAGACAGTGAACAATTCTAACGGCGTAATCGGATTCGAGTGTAATGTGCATTTTAAACCTTCTTATCTAAGTTAATCTAAAAAGTCTTTAACTTTTTTGCTTCTTGATGGATGACGGAGTTTTCTGAGCGCCTTTGCCTCAATTTGACGAATTCTTTCACGAGTAACGTTGAATTCCTTGCCAACTTCCTCAAGAGTACGTGGGCGACCATCTTCAAGTCCAAAACGTAGGCGAAGAACCTTTTCCTCACGGTCGGTAAGAGTGCCGAGAACTTCTGCAATTTGCTCTTTTAGCAGATTGAGCGACGCAGCTTCAGCAGGTGCAGGAGCGTCATCATCTGGGATGAAGTCGCCGAGATGGCTATCTTCTTCCTCACCGATAGGAGTTTCAAGAGAAACAGGGTCTTGAGCAATTCGCATGATTTCACGAACTCTCTCAACCGGCATATCAAGTTCAGCAGCAATATCATCAGGACTAGGGTCGTGTCCGTTTTTGTGCAATAGTTGGCTGGAAACTTTCTTAACCTTAGTGATAGTTTCAACCATATGAACAGGAATTCTTATAGTCCTTGCTTGGTCGGCAATAGCTCTTGTAATCGCTTGTCTAATCCACCAAGTAGCGTATGTGGAGAACTTAAATCCCTTAGTATAATCAAACTTTTCAACAGCCTTGATAAGACCAAGGTTACCCTCTTGAATAAGGTCAAGGAACTGCATACCTCTACCAACGTATCTCTTAGCAATTGAAACAACAAGTCTAAGGTTAGCCTCAGAAAGACGCTGTTTAGCGTACTTATCGCCCTGCGCCATTCTTGTAGCAAGCTCAATTTCTTCCTCAGGGGAAAGCAGAGGAACTCTACCGATTTCTTTTAGATAAATCTTAACAGGGTCGTCAATAGATACACCCTCAATTGAAGTGTCAATCTCAGGAGCATCTGCTGTTGCAGTGCTAAGCGCAAGCTTTAAATCAGGGTCAGTAGCAAGGTCGTCTACGATTTCAATGTTGAGGTTTTCACAGTTGTTATAAAACAGGTCCATTTGCTCAACGTCAAAATCCAGTTCTTCTAGAGCGTCGGTGATTTCCTTTGTGGTGAGCTTACCAGTAGCTTTGCCTTGCTCCATTAAGATTTCAATAGTTTTCTTTTTCAGCCATTAAAATTTACCGTCCTTTTGGTATTTATTTTTATTACAGTTTATTTTTTCTAAGTTTATCACGCAGATTTATCAAATCATCATCGGATAAAATCCCGTCACCAGTATTAGTTGAGGAGTGTTTAAGTAAGACATCAATATAATCTGAAACGCTACCCTGATCGATTAAAATATCGTGATTTTTAGCCAGTATTTCCGATATTCTACCCATTTCATCAGCAGTAAATTCACTTGTGAAATTGAGGAAATGCTAATTTCATCGCTATTTTTTGATTTTTTCGCAGATTGCAGCGTACACTTTCTTGCCGAAACTTGTCACAAAATCGTCTACTGTAAGTCTATATTAGTGATAATTTTGTGGTCAGGGCAATTCCTCAAAAGATAGACAAAAATCCCGCTTTCAGCCTTAGCCTCTTTAGGAAAGGTCTTTGCTTCGGGGTTTATTACGTCACGAGCGTGAGTGGAGGACATAATGTTTTTCCATTCACGGTTCTCTTTTGTGCGTTGCTCTTTAATAATTGCGCCGTCAACCTGCGAGCGTATAATTTCATAGGAAATATTCTGGCTTGATGCAACCTTTGATATGTAAATTTCACGTTCAATCGGATTAGTTAGTTTAGAAAGCACACCAACCGTACGTTTGAGATAATCAACACGGTCAACGTCACTTTCAAGTCAAGTCCGACTTTACAGCGTTCAAGCTCAAAATTAATCGCCCCGTCCGAGTTATCAAGGAGCAACTTAAAGCGCATAGCACCGAACTTTTTTATAAATTCGTCAGGGTCTTTAGCGCCATCTATTTTGATGATTTTAGTTTTCACTCCAACTTCACCCAGAAGGTTAATCGCCTTGTGCGTAGCAGCTTGTCCAGCGCCGTCAGCGTCGTAGGAGAGAATTACTTCATCAGCGTATTGCTTCATAAGTCTAGCGTGTTCAGGGAGTGCAGGCAGTACCGAGCGTTGCAACAACATTCTCAAATCCTGCTTGATTTATTGCGATTACGTCCATGTAACCCTCAACTAAAATAAGTCGCCGTTCCTTTGTGGTTTTGGCGAAATTAAGGGAGAAAAGGTTTCTACTCTTTTTGAAAACAGCAGTTTCGGGGGAGTTGAGATATTTCGGGCCAGAGCCGTCCATAATTCGCCCGCCGAAAGCGATAACATTTCCACGCAAGTCGATAATAGGGAACATCACACGATCACGGAAAATATCATAAACCTTTCCATTTTGCGACCTTGTGCATAGCGAAGCAGCGATTAATTCTTCGTCCGAATAATGAAGGGAATTCATGTGTTTTTTGAGGGAATTCCAACTATCAAGAGCATACCCTAAACCATATTTATTGACAGTTTGAGAAGTTAGCCCACGCTTTGAAAAGTACATGAGAGCCTTTTTGCCCTCGTTTGACTTCAAATTGTTGTAGAAAAATTTCGCAGCAACACGATTCATTTCAAGAATTCTAGCTTTTAATTTAGCCTCAGCAAAATCAGCCGAATCTTCAGGCAGAGTCAAACCGCTTCTGTCTGCTAAAAGCTTTACAGCCTCAATATAGCTGAGATTTTCAATCTTCATAATAAACGTGATAATATCGCCGCCAGCACCGCAGCCAAAGCAATAAAAGCTCTCAGTATCGGTATAAACAGTGCAGGATGGGGATTTTTCCGAATGGAAAGGACAAAGGCATACATAGCCACGCCCACGTTTTATAAGATTTACATATGATCGCATAACGCTGTCAATAGAGTTACTTTGTCTTAATTGGTATAGAAAATCTTCTGAAAGAGCCATGTAATCACATCCTTTCAAGAGCCAAAAATCAAGGCTTCCAGCCAAAAGGCACAAATAGTGAGGAGAAAAGGTCGATAGCGTAACCGTCACTCATTCCAGCGATATAATCGCAAACAGCACGGTCCTTATCAAATCTTGACATGATTTTTTTATACTCCGCAGGCAACTTATCAGTATTTTTTAAGAAGTAGAAATATAGTTTTTCAACAACGCCCTTAGCCTTAGATTCTTCAGATTTTGCAATAGGATTAGTGTAAACCTGTGCAAAAAGGAAGTTGCGCAAGTCATCATGAGCTTGCTTTACATCAGGGGAGTAGCGAATTTCCTCTGCGCCGTTGCAGATAATATCGTTCACTAAAGTAGTAATTCTTTTGCTTTTAGTGTGGCCGAGAACGTTGGTGCAACTTTCCGGCAAATCTTCTTCGGAGAGAACACCTGCACGAATAGCGTCATCAATATCGTGGTTTATGTAAGCAATTTTATCAGCAAGGCGAACTATGTACCCCTCACGAGTGTTTGCAACTTGATTGGTGTGACAAGCAATTCCGTTTTTAACTGCCATCGTAAGATTTAACCTTTGCCGTCATTTTCGATGTATTCAACAACACGAACACTTTGTAAATAGTGTTTAAATCCATAAGGACAAATTTCAGCAAGAACAGACTCGCCAGAATGCCCGAAAGGAGTATGTCCTAAGTCGTGACCGAGAGCGATAGATTCGGTTAAATCCTCGTTCAAACGCAAAGCTCGTGAAATAGTTCGTGCAATTTGCGATACCTCAAGAGTATGAGTTAGTCTTGTACGATAATGGTCGCCGATAGGGACAAGAAATACTTGAGTTTTATGCTTTAATCTGCGGAAAGAGTTGCAATGAAGAATTCTGTCACGGTCACGTTGGAAACAAGTGCGAACAGGGCAGTCCGATTCAGTTCTAAGCCGTCTTCCGTTGCTATGACTAAGGCAAGCATAATCAGAAAGCACACCCATTTCTTGAATTTCAAGCTGTTCTCTAATGGTAGGGGTTTTCATTTTCATACATTCCTTTCCTCTAATTTCGCATTTTAAAAACCAATATAAAACTATATACGAATGTATATTGAAAAAACCCTTTATTTCCATGAATATTTTTTTATTTTCGTCATATTGCAGCAAAATCTTCATATAATTCGTCGGATTTACACAATTGTATCTGTCCGTTTGAAATGTCGATAAGCTTGTCGCAAAGCTTATCGCAAAATTGCGACTTAACGAGTAGTTCTATTTTAACATCTGATTCAAATGTTGAATCAAGAAGAATAATCTCAAATTCTTGGTAAAATATAATTAATTTTCCCGTAAAGAGTATAGCTGATGGTGAATGTTAGTTTAAAAAAGTTACACGGACACATAACCATTTTCTTAGCAGCGTCAACAGCAATTTTAGCAGAATGCGAATAAGCTCTTACAAGCCCACCACCACCAAGTAAAACACCACCGAAATATCTAGTCACAACACAGCATACGTCAGTAAGCCCCTCTTTTGCAGCACATCAAGAACGGGAACACCTGCCGTTCCTTGAGGCTCGCCGTCATCTGAATAGCGAGTGGCGTTCCCTTCCCGAACGATATACGCATAAACGTTATGAGTTGCTTTTTCGGTGCATATTACGGATTTCGTTAATGAAGTTTATTGCCTCATCGGCAGTTTTAACAGGGCATATGTATCCAATGAATTCGGATTTTTTTTCAATAAATGAATTTTCAGCACGTTCACGGATAGTAGTATATTCCACAAAAAAAACACCTCCATATGAAAATAGCCTGTGAAAAATAGCGAAGCTATTAAACACAGGCATTTTATCATCATTACTTATCAAGATTGAAACGCTTCTTGAATCTGTCAACACGTCCACCAGTATCAACAAGCTTCTGCTTGCCAGTGAAGAATGGGTGACAGTTAGAACAAATTTCTACCTTAATGTCCTTTTTTGTTGAACGAGTATTGATTACATTACCGCAAGCGCAAGTAATTGTAGTAGCCTCGTAAACTTGGGATGTAGACCCTTTTTCATTAAAATTCACTCCTTCCGATTAAATATGATATGATACACATAGCAGCCCATCATATCAAAATCAGACAGTAGTGCTATGGAAAAACCATTACCGAGATGAAATTATACCACATAAATCGAAAATTGTCAAGACTTAGAGTCGATATTTTCGAGTCATTTATTTGAACGATAGCCTTGAGTATTGTGTGCTGCTTAGTGTCAAGAATATTTATTGTGAAGTTTGGAATTTCCATTTGAAATTTAGTGTTATCTTTAGAATTTCGCCAAGCTTGCCTATAATAAATCCACTAAAAGTATCGCAATCTTCAGACCCCTCTAGTTCAGCACCAAGAGCGTTTTCGACCAAGTGAATTGGACAAGAACCGAGGATTTTCCAGCTCTTAGAGTCTAATCGTTCGATTTTTGCTTCTTCTGGGATTTGCTCGTCACTATCAAAATCCCCGACAAGCTGCTCAACTAAATCAGTTACGGTGATAATTCCGCAAAGTCCGCCATACTCATCAATAACCAGCGCAAAGTGATGGGCGTGTTTTTTCATTTGGCTAAAAAGAGTATCAGCTTTCATACTTTCGTGGATAAAATATGGAGGCTTAACAACCCTTTGCTTTATATCAATTTCGGGGAGATTTTTTAAAGCGAAGAAATCCTTTGAATTAACAATTCCCACTACATTATCAATAGAGTTTTCGCAAACGGGGTAGATAGTGTGGCGAGATTGATGTATAGTTTTTTCCCATTCATCAAGATTTTCTTCCGTCCAAAGAACGGCAAGCTCATTTCTATGAACACAAATCTCACCAACGGTTAGATCGTCAAAAGCGAATACGTTTTGGATAAGCACAGATTCATCTTCATCGATCGTGCCTTCTTTAAGTCCGACATTTGCCATCATTATAATTTCTTCCTCAGTAACGCTCTCCTCAGAAGCATCGGGATCTATTCGCATAAGTCGAAGAACCCCACGCACAGATTTTGTGAGTAACCATACAATAGGGGAGAAAACAGTAGAAATCCCTGAAATTGCAGCTGACATTCGCAAAGCGTTTTTCTCTGGGTTTTTCATAGCAGCTTGTTTGGGAACAAGCTCGCCAAAAACGAGTGTAAGATAAGAAAGAATTAACGTAATTACGATAACAGCAACTGATCTTGGAATAGCAATATCATTTTTAGCGAAGATGTAAACCAACTTTTCTGCAAAGTTATCAGCAGCAAAAGCGGAGCCTAAAAACCCAGAGAGAGTGATAGAAATCTGAATTGTCGCTAAGAAACGGCTAGGATTTTGCTTGAGGTTTAAAAGTTTTGATGCGCTCTTATCCCCCTTGCTTTTAAGAATTTCAATTTTGGTATCATTACTTGAAATGATAGCGATTTCGGCACAAGCAAAGAATGCGTTAAGCGCAATCAAAAATATTTGCAGTAGAAATTGCCAGAATAGAATATCCAAAATAAACAAACCTCTTTCTTCAGCAGGTAACATAAGCACATTCAAAAGCACTATTAAAATATTGTGTTTTCGGTCTGTGGCTAGTTTTAAAATATACGTTATGTTATTCTTATTATATCAATTATATGTCTATATATTAACTTTGTCCAGTGTAGCAAGTGGATATTGTTAAAAAATAGGGAATTAATGCTTTCACATAATTCCCCATTTTAAAATCTAATATTAATAAAATCTTCTTCTGCGTCCAATAACCAAAAGAACAATTACGCCAATAACCACAACAGCAGCCACTATTACAATAATAAATACCGGGAAGCCGGTTGAATTAGAGTCGTCTGTATCAGCAGCTGTTGCAGCAGCCTCTGTTACATCATCATTTGCTGTTGTTTCCTCAGCTGTAGTTTCCTTGGTAGTAGTTTCTTCAGCAGTGGTTTTTTCGGTTGTAGTTTCCTCGGCAGATGTTTCTTCAACGTTCGTTTGTTCTGTTGTTTCTTCTTCAGACGTTGTTGCCTCGGTAGTTTCTTTTGTTGTAGTTTCAGTAGTAGCAGCAGTTGTAGTTTCTTCAACCTCACCGTTTGGGTTAGAGTATGTAACGCTTAGTACCTTAGCGCCGCTGTTGTCAGCTGGTCTTACGTCTGCCCAAAGAATATCACTCATTTTAACGTCTTTACCATGTAGCTTTGAAGCAGCTGCGATAATTTCATCTCTAGTGATAGTAAAAGTTATCTTACCCTCAGCATTAGCACCAGTAGATGCAAAGAATGGGTAGATAGCATTTTGCTCGTCCCAGTCGATTTGGTTGATCTTGAAACCAATGTTGTTTCCACGTGGATTGGAAGTGGAATTTTGGTAAACTACGGTAAGCGTGGTATCCTTATTTGTACTGTCAAAAAAATTAGTGATTTCGCATCCCCATGATTCAATAGCGCCCGGTTCGGCAGCAAATGTTGAAATTGGCATTATAACTGCAAAAATAAAAGTGAAAATTAATGAGAAAATCTTCTTCATATAACACCCTCCAAGTTAATTAATTCTTAAATACGTATTATATTATACATATTTTATTATTATTTTGCAAGATGCTAAATAACCAATGCTAAAAAATAAATTCAGCATTTTAATGAAAAAATGTACAAAAAACGGCGCAACCTGCGCAACACCAGCGCAACAGTTTGCGTAGTAATTGCGCAGGTTGCGCCTTATATTTTTGATATTAATAGAATCTGTTTTTACGCACAATAATAAGAACAACAATACCTGCGACAACGATTACACCAACTGCAATCAAAACTATCATAACCACAGGAGGGCCGGATTTAGACTCAAGTTCAATTGCTCCGGTAGTAACAGCAGCTTCAGTCGCTTCTTCCTCGGATTTCTTTGAAGTAGTTTCTTTTGCGGTAGTTTCTTCGGAAGTTGTTACCTCAGCGGTAGTTTCTTCTATGGTAGTTTCTTCTGTGGTAGTTTCTTCAGACGCAGTTTCTTCGGTGGAAGGGTCTTCTTCTGAAGGGATAGTTGTTTCCTCGGAAGAAACTTCTGCTGGGGAAGCAGTAGTAGTTTCGGTTGTAGTTGCTTCAGTTGTAGTAGTTTCAGCGGAGGTTGTCGTAGCCTCTGTAACAGCTTTAGCATTAAGACCGCTAATTGTGAATTTGATTTCAACAGAATCAATTGCGACAGCTGCACCATTGTCTAAAATATTAGCAGCCTGACCAGATACTTGAATGTTTTTAACGGAGCTTGTTGCCCAAACATTAATGAATGGAACGTCAAACGCAGTTCCGACAATAGCGTTAAAAGTAGTTTGAGTTAAGTCGAGTGCAACTTTATTGTTGACAATAATTGATTCAATAGTTACACTAGCAGTTTTCCACTCAACAGAAGGAGCGTTAACTTCATCTTTAAGGTATAGAGTTGTGATGCCTTTAATTCCATTTAAACCTGAAATTTTAGCGGTAAAGGAGCCGTCACCGTTTATAGTTACTGGGGGCACTTTCATGGCGTGTCCAAAGTTTCACAATCCTGCATATACAAGATGACATTTAGAGTTAGCTTCTGCACTAGCAGGGATAGCGAAAACAGACATTGCTATAACTGCTGTAATAAAATAAGCGATTATTTTTTTCATATGTTATTTACCTTTCTATATATATTGCTTAGAAGCATTTTATATAACATTATATCAAATGTAATCGTTTTATTTGTGAATAATGTATGTATTTTAATGCTTTTGTTCAACTAACACAGAAAAAGGTAAAAAACATAGGAATATATATTAAATCTTTTTTAATTCTTCTAACAAATAATTGATTTTTGGATTTTGGAACATATTTCCCTGAAAGAAATTAATTCTTCAAGGGTTGTGTTTTTTAACAATTGTTACGAAATTTCCCTTTTGATTTTAGGGAATTCCTTTTTGAAAAGAGGAGCGTTAGCGGCAGGGTTAGCGAGGATTTCGCTAACAGTAATTTTGTTGTTTCTTAGATCCATGAAATGATGCCTCCATTAAAACATATAGGTTTTCAAACTATTTTATTAAGTGAAAAAGTTTAATACGTACAAATTATACTTGCACTAATTTCAGAAAATGCAATTTATAAAACACTTTTTAAAAAAGTAAAAAACATGATATAATTACATTAACGAAAGGTAGGTAGGAAATGCTTAGAATAAATGATATTGAACTTCCATCATATGAATATCTTCAAGCCGGAAATGACTACAAAGGCTCAAAAAATAAATTCAGATATATAATCAATGTTGCAGACGAAAAGATACATTCTGCTTATTGGTGTACGCCTTTGTGCAGCGACAGCAAGCGAAATGGAAGAAACTGCGGAGTTTGATTTTGACGAGGCAGGGCATAAAGCGATGACAGACTGGTTGTCAGGGAAATATAAGAACAAAAAGAAGAATATGGCTGGTTTAGGTGAGTTATATATTCAGAAACGAAGAAATCTCCCTGCAAGTTATTTTAATTTAACTTGCAGGGAGATTATTTTTTTATAAACCGCCGTATTTACGTGAATTCAGCTTACTTGCAAGCCTCTTCAACCGCAACAGCACAAGCAACAGTAGCACCAACCATTGGGTTATTACCCATACCGATAAGTCCCATCATTTCAACGTGAAGCAGGAACTGAAGAAGAACCGGCAAACTGAGCATCAGAGTGCATACGTCCCATCATTATCAGTCATACCATATGAAGCAGGACCTGCAGCCATGTTATCTGGGTGAAGAGTACGGCCTGTACACACCGGAAGCAACAGAGAAGTACTTCTTGCCGTTTTTCAAAGGCGTTCCTTCTTGTATGTTCACATAACGGGGTGTTGGAAACGTGTAGGGGTTAGTTGAGTTACCGGTGATAGAAACGTCAACGCCTTCCTTCCACATGATAGCAACGCCTTCAGTAACATCGTTAGCACCGTAGCAGTTTACCTTAGAACGAAGACCGGTTGAGTATGCCTTGCGGAATACTTCCTTACTTCGCCACAGTGTGGTAGTCCATTCCAGTTTCAACAAATGTAAAGCCGTTGATACGAGCGATAATCTGAGCAGCGTCCTTACCAAGACCGTTAAGAATAACTCTTAGAGGCTGTTTACGAACTTTGTTAGCCTTTTCAGCGATACCGATAGCTGCCCTTCAGCAGCGGCGAAAGATTTAAGCTGACCTGCTAGGAATGCGAAACATTCGGTATCTTCTTCAAGAAGCATCTTTCCTAGGTTACCGTGGCCGATACCGCTTTACGCTGGTCAGCAACAGAGCCAGAGATACAGAAAGCTTGAAGACCTTCGCCGATAGCAGCAGCAGCGTCAGCAGCTTTAGTACAGCCCTTCTTAATTGCAATTGCGCAGCCTACTGTGTAAGCCCACTTTGCGTTTTCAAAACAGATTGGCTGAATACCTTCAACCATCTTATAAATATCAAGACCCTTTTGCTTTACAAATATCAGCACATTCTTCAATAGAATTAATGCCATATTCTTTAATGCAAGCAAGGATCTGCTTTTCTCTTCTGTCATAAGATCCAAATAAAGCCATTATTGTTTATCCTCCTTATTCTTTTCTTGGGTCTACGATTTTAACAGCATCAGCTACACGACCGTATTGGCCCTTAGACTTTTCAAATGCAGTATTAACATCATCCACCAGCGCCAGTAAAGGCTCCATCATTTTGCCGAAGCTTACGAATTGATAACCAATAATAAGATCATCTTCGTCAAGAGCAAGACCTGTTACGTAACCGTCAGTCATTTCGAGGTAACGAAGACCCTTGTCCAAAGTTCCGTACATAGTACCAACCTGTAGGCGAAGTCCTTTACCTGAATCCTCAAGACCACAGCACCAATAGGTAGACCATCTTCAGAGAAAGCACTCTGAGTACGTCCTTAAACGATTTGGAGGAAAAGATTCTCTCATAGCTGTGTTAATAGCATCACAAACAAGATCTGTGTTGAGAGCTTCAAGAAATGGTTCTGCCAGGAAGAATTTCGGCAGACATAGCAGCTGAGTAAGTCATACCTGAACAGCAATTGTTTCGATAAGAGCTTCTTGAATAATGCCCTCTTTAACATTGAAGTGAGCTTGCAAGTACCCTGCTGAGGTGCACACCATCCGATACCGTGAGTAAAACCGGAAATGTCAGTAATCTCCTTAGCCTTCACCCATTTAGCTTCCTCTGGGATAGGAGCAGCGCCGTGTGCAACGCCTTGTGCGATAAGACACATTTCTGCGACTTCGTGTGATAAATCATATTTAGTAACTCCTTTCGGTTTTTTTGTAACCTGTGTTTACGTTTTGGCAAAGCCGTTTTCAACACCAAACATACAATTAACATTATACAGTATTGTTAGAAATATATCAAGATATTTTTTCTACAAAGTGAGAATAAAATTATCGTTATAATACATATATATGACAAAACTTTTAGAAAAACTTGCATTTACCCAAGTCTTAGCATTTCGTCGATACAAACTCTTGCCTTAGAAATGATATCTTCGTCCATTTTTATTTTAAGACCGCCGTCACCTTTAGGGAGTGATAAACATCCGTAAGCTTATAAGCTTCATATCAGGACAGATAAGCTTTTTGGAAAGAGCGTAGAAACGCTTGTCAGGGCATTCATAAGCAAGGTGGTCAGCGATGCTGATTTCGGTTCCAATGATAAATTCCTTAGCGTCGGATTTTTTGGCGAAGTCAATAATTCCAGAAGTTGAGCCGGCATAGTCGCTCTTCGCGCTTAACCTCAGGAGTGCGTTCAGGGTGAACAAGAACGAGTGCATTAGAAGTGTTCCGACTTGGCATGATAACTATCAGCACTTACAGATGCGTGTATAGGACAGCCGCCTTGCAAGAGCTTAATGTTCTTATCAGGGCATTTTCTAGCAACATAATCGCAAGATTGCAGTCAGGAATAAAGAGAATCCTCCTTCTCAATCTGTTTCAGAGCAAATCTTAACAGCAGAAGAAGATGTAACACGAACATCGCAAACTGTTTTCGGAAACGGCAGTTGTATTTATATACGCTACAACCTTGTATTCAGGGTTGTTTTCTTTAAAGTCCTTGATAAATTCAGGAGTCATTTGTTCAGCCATGGGACAACCTGAATTAGGGTGAGCAAGAATGACTTTTTTATTAGGGGAAAGTATCTTTACAGTTTCAGCCATGAAATGAACACCGCACATAATGCAGGTTTCATTAGTATCCTTTTGAGCGGCAACACTTAGTTGAAAAGAGTCACCTGTATAATCGGCAATTTCAATAATCTCTTTAGACTGATAGCTGCGAGCTAGTATTGTAACGCCTTTTTCTTTTTGATTTTTAGAATTCATTTTGGAATATCTTTAATCATAATAAGACTTCCTTTCAATAAAAGCATTCCAGCATTAATTATACTATATTACTATGAATACTTCAATTAATTAAATAAAAAAACGGATTGATTACCGAAAAATCGAAAATCAATCCGCTGTTTTTGTATTGAATACTAAATAGTACTTACTTTCAGTAGTTCTGGAGCAATAGGCTCGTCAATTATTTCAGTAACGGCAGGTTCATCAGCAGGGACTGCGTCTATCATAACGCCCTTTTGAGCGTAAGCAGCGGTATCAGTTGGGAGCTTTTTCTTTTCGAGCCTTTTGCCGATAAATTCCTTGATAAGCATATAAATTACTGCGAAAACAGGAACTCCGAAAAGCATACCAGCAAATCCGAACAACCCACCGGCAACAAGAATTGCAAACATAACCCAGAAAGCAGGAAGACCGGTACTGTTTCCGAGAATTCTAGGGCCTAGAATATTACCATCAAATTGTTGTAGAAGAAGAATAAATATAATGAAAGGTATAGTCTTGCTAGGCTCAACGAATAATATAATAATTCCGCTTGGTATAGCGCCGATAAATGGTCCGAAGAAAGGAATGACGTTAGTAACGCCGATAATAACGCTAATTAGCGCAACATACGGCATCTTCATAATCGACATAATGATGAAAGCTAAAAGTCCGATAATAATACTATCTATTACTTTGCCGGTAATAAAACCGATGAAAGTGCTGTTTGCACGGCTGAAAATATCTAGCGTATTTGAGCAAGCCTTAGCCGGGAAGATAGCATACAAAATCTTTTTCATTTGAGCAAGGAATTTCTCTTTGCTTATTAATAGGTATAGCATAACGATAAAACCGATAACAGCATCTTTTATAGTTATGACGAAATCCTTCATACCATCAAGCACGGTGTTGAGGTAAGGAACAAATGACCTTAACCACTGCTCTAAATTTATTCTTAAACTTTCAAATTCGGTTTTCACGTAGTCCCAAATTTCAGGGTTATTTTCACCGAATGATGTAAACCATGATTGGAATTTAATTAACGTAGAATTTATGTTTTGGTAGTATTCATTGCTGTTAGCCAAAAGTTTTGAAATACTGTTAGCTATTTGAGGGATAATGATAAGGAGGAGTGCTACTACAACTGCAAGCATAAATATTGATGCAAAAGCAACCCCAAGTATGTGAACAAGCTTTTTGTGAGGTTTCTTCTTGCAAATTAGCTTTGTCAGCACCTTTTCAAACCAAACCATGACAGGGTTGAGGAGGTAAGCGAAAATCATTCCCCATGTGATAGGCGCAAGTATTTTCATTAGTTTTTTGAAAGCATCTGCAATTGTGCTAAAGTTAAGAGCTACTACCACCATTGCAAAACAAATGGCGAAAACAATTACAGCGTGAACAGCAATGGAAATGTATTTAGTGTTAAACTTAAATTTCATGTCAAACCTCATTCCATAATACAACTTAATATTTTAGACTAATTTTAATATATTGTACACTATTTAAATGAAAAATTCTACATAAATATAAAAAATACTTTAATTTTAGTAAATCTTAAGATTTAGTGAGAAAAAGACTAATATAAAAAGCTATACCGTTAAAAATAAAATAGATAATTTTCTTATCTGCGAATATAGTAAATAAGAAAATTCAATAAGGAACCCATCATGTGGCAAAAGTTGGGGTGAAAGACTGATATTGAACTCGCCGCCTAAGAGGCGGGAATATAAGTCGTGCGTATAATAAGCATTAAAACGCAAAAAAGTCAAGTATTAAAAAGCATTATATGTGTTAGAAACTTTAATATTATTTTTGGTACTTTAGTATAAATAAATATTAAACTCTTTTAAAAAACAATTCAGCATGATATAATGGGATAAAAGTTTTACGATTAGACAAGGGGAGTAAATTTTTATGGCAAAGTTAAGCAAGTTTTCAGAATTGAAGAAAAACGCTTTAGATAGATATTTCGGCAGAATGAACGAACAGCAAAGACAGGCAATATTTACTATCAATGGTCCCGTTCTTATACTTGCAGGAGCAGGCAGCGGAAAAACTACTGTTCTTGTAAACAGGATTGCGAACATGGTTTATTTCGGGGATGCTTATAATAACGATATTAGAGAAGAAGATGCTACAGAAGATGATTTAATTTTCCTAAAAGATTTTGCTGATGGAAAGGAAACTGACGCTGCTAGACTTCGTGATATTGTTTCGGTAAACCCAATAAAGCCATGGTCGGTTTTAGCTATCACTTTTACAAATAAAGCTGCTAGTGAGCTTAAATCAAGAATTAAACAGAAGCTTGACAATGAGTCTTACGATGTAGCAGCCTCAACATTCCATTCGGCTTGCGCTAAGATTTGAGGTGTGAAATTGACAGGCTTGGTTATGCTAAAACTTTACTATCTATGATAGTGATGACAGCCAGAGAGTTATGAAATCCTGCTTGAATGATTTAGATATTTCAGATAAGCAATTTCCGGCAAAGGCAGTACTTTCTATTATTTCATCTGCAAAAGACAAGCTGATGTCGCCTGAAGATGTTGCAGAGCAGGCAGCTAATGATTATAGACTTATGACAGTATCAAAGCTTTATGCATCTTATCAAAAGAAGCTAAAGACTGCTAGTGCATTGGATTTTGATGATATAATCAAGCTTACGGTTGAGCTTTTTGAGCAATTTCCTGACGTGCTTGAGCATTACCAAAATCGCTACAAATATATAATGGTTGACGAATATCAAGATACAAATATGGCGCAATATCGCTTAGTATCTCTTTTGTCAATGAAACACAATAACCTTTGCGTAGTTGGTGATGACGATCAGAGTATTTACAAGTTCCGTGGTGCTACAATAGAAAATATTCTTAGCTTTGAAAAGCAGTTTGAAAACTGTAAGGTAATAAAAATCGAGCAAAATTATCGTTCCACACAAAATATTTTAAGTGCAGCAAATTCTGTCATAAAAAATAATAATGGTAGAAACGATAAGAAACTTTGGACTGACAAGGGTGATGGAGAAAAGATAACCTTTTACCGTGGATATGACGAGAGAGCGGAGGCGGCGTATGTCGCAGACAAAATCCTTGATAGTATTCAGGAGGGCAAGCATTTTAAAGACCACGCAGTCTTATACAGAATGAATGCTCAATCAAACAGCATTGAAAGAGCGTTTGTTTCGGGCGGAATACCATATAGAATTATTGGTGGTTTGAAGTTCTATGACCGTAAGGAGATAAAGGATATTATTGCATATTTAAGTGTAATTAACAATCATAATGATATGCTTAGATTAAAGAGAATAATTAACGAGCCTAAACGTAAAATTGGTGACACAACAATCGGAATAATTGAACAAATTTCAAATGATTTAGTTGAAACTCCGATTAATGTAATGAAGAATGCAAGCGAATATCCATTGCTTTCAAAGAAAGCATCGTTACTCATATCAGTTGAGAAAATGTTTGAAAAGCTTACAGAAGCTGCCGACACCGTGTCTTTAGATAATCTTTTAGATATGGTTTTACAGCAGAGCGGATATGATGCTTATCTCACATCTCTAGGCGAGGAGGGCGAAATAAGAAGAGAGAACATAGAAGAACTCAAATCAAATATGGTAACATACAGCGAGGAGAGTGAAGAGCCGACCCTTTCTGGTTTCTTAGAAGAAATCTCGCTTTACACCGATATGGATAAGTACGATGAAAATTCTGACGTAGTAGTTATGATGACGATGCACTCTGCAAAGGGGCTTGAATTTCCAACAGTATTTGCAGTTGGAATGGAAGAGGGGATTTTCCCCGGAACACGTGCTGTAGGCTCTCCGGAGGATATGGAAGAAGAACGCCGTCTTGCATATGTTGCAATTACTAGAGCAAAAGAAAAGCTCTACCTTACAAACGCTGCCCAAAGAATGCTGTTCGGCTCAACAACTAGAAATATGACATCAAGGTTTGTCAAAGAAATTGATAGCAACCTAATTGAAAAGGACGAAAATACCGTTAAAAATGATGGTGGAGAGAGTGCTGTACTTCTAACAAGTCAGGTTAGCTCAATGACGCTTCAAAGTCAACTTGCGAAGAAAAAGGCGCAAACTACACAGCAAAATGCAGTGGATTTAAATGTTGGCGAGAGAGTGAGTCACAATATTTTTGGTGAGGGAACAGTTCTTTCAGTGAAGAAGATTTCTAACGATGCAATGGTGGAAATAGCCTTTGATAAGGTTGGAACTAAAAAGTTAATGGCGAACTTTGCAAAAATAAAGAAAATATAAACCAAAACTCTCCTGATAAAATCGGGAGAGTTTTTTTGAAGAGCAATTTTCATTAAAATGTCATACATATTTCACAAAAGGTATAGACAAATATCCATGATAATTGTATAATATATGGTAAAGACTTGTGAGCATAAAATATGCTTTCATGGAAATAATTAAAATAAAAAGGAGCAATACTTATGGCAAACAGAATGATTTTGAATGAAACCTCATATTTCGGAGCAGGCGCAATTAATTCAATCACTGATGAGGTGAAAGTTCGCGGCTTTAAGAAAATACTTGTTGTAACGGATAAGGACTTAGTTAAATTCGGAGTTACTGCAAAGGTTACAAAAGTGCTTGAAGATGCAGGCGTTGATTACGTAGTTTTTGATGAAGTAAAAGCAAACCCAACAATTGAAAATGTTCAAGAGGGGGTTGAGTTTTACAAAAATGCTGGAGTTGACGGGATAGTTGCAGTTGGTGGTGGCTCGGCAATTGACACTGCAAAAGCAATTGCAATTATAATCAACAATCCAGAATATGCTGATGTAAGAAGTCTTGAGGGAGTTGCTCCTACTAAGAATAAATGCGTTGATATTATCGCTGTTCCAACAACAGCAGGCACAGCGGCTGAGGTTACAATAAACTATGTAATTACGGACGTTGAGAAAAAGCGCAAGTTTGTTTGTGTTGATGCACATGATATTCCGGTGGTTGCAGTAGTTGACTCGGACATGATGTCAACAATGCCAAAGGGATTAACAGCAGCAACTGGAATGGACGCACTAACTCATGCAAGTGAGGGATATATCACAAAAGGCGCATGGGAAATGAGCGACATGGTTTCACTCAAGGCGATTGAAATTATTGCACGTTCACTTCCATTAGCGATCGAAAATGACCTAAGGGTAGGGAGGACATGGCTCTAGGGCAATATATTGCCGGAATGGGATTTTCAAACGTGGGGCTTGGCATAGTTCACTCAATGGCGCATCCTCTGGGTGCAGTTTATGATACACCGCACGGCGTTGCAAACGCTATTATTCTTCCAGCAGTTATGGAGTATAATGCTGATGCAACAGGCGATAAATATCGAAATATTGCTAAAGCTATGGGAGTAGCCGGAACTGAAAATATGAGCGAAGATGAGTATAGGAAAGCAGCTGTTTGCGCAGTTAAGGAACTTTCTGAAAAGGTTGGAATTCCTGCAAAACTTAGTGATGTGGGAGTTAAGGCTGAGGACTTGCAGTTCCTTTCTGAATCAGCGTTTGCTGATGTTTGCACCGGCGGAAATCCAAAGGACACTTCCGTTGAGGAAATTCTGGAGCTTTATAAGTCTATGATGTAGATTTTAGACGATATACAAAAACAGTGCTGTTTCATTAGAAACAGCACTGTTTTTTCATGCTTGAGAAAATGTATAACGTTGCAAATTAACAGCCGCAGTTACAGCCGCAGTCGTTAGCGCAACCATTGCAACCACAGTTGTTGCAGTTGTTGCAAGTGTTACATCCACAAGATGAGCAACCCATGTTACCACAAGAAGCAAAAAGAATAATAAGGATAATAATCCACCAGGAACCGCCACCAAATCCACAGTTCATAAAAAACACTCCTTCAAAAAATAATGTATTAAAACATGGATTGTCGTTTAACCTTAAATCTGTTAATTTTTTGGTTTGTGTTCGTCAATCCTTTTGTTTTATAGTACATTGTATGGGAATGGAGAATTTGTGTTACAGAAAATTTTCCGTATGTGTTTTAATGGCTCTTTAATAGGGCATATTCATAGTATATAGTAATACTAATTCCGTTAATAAAACTTTATTGTCAGTCGCACAATGGTGGCTTCAAATCGTTTTTATTGCAGATTTAGTATGATCACGACTTATGTCCCTGCATTCATGCGGTTGCCTCATTATGAGAGGTGCATATTAGTCTTTCAGCGGATGATTTACAAAGTCCCACGGAAAGACTAATGGGCTATTGCCCGAGTCGTGCGTTGAATGACAGGGGCTAAATCCCCTTATTGAATTACCTTAAAGGAGGTTTATATATGTATGAATTAGAGAGATTTACAAAAAAAGCAGCTATGAGCATTGCGAAGGCGAACACTGGAGCAGAGCTTTTAGGGCATACGTATGTTGGGAGCGAGCATTTATTATTAGGAATACTTGCAGAGGGAGGCTCAACCGCTTCTGCAATACTCAATGCATCTGGAATTAATGAAAAGACTGTTACTTCAAGAATGATTACCCTCATCGGAAAAGGGAATATATAAAGCTTGAAGTCTCAGCCTTAACTCCGATGGCAAAAAAATTATTGACGAGTCTATGAATGTTTCACGAATGTCAGGGAACAGACTTGTTGGCACGGAACACATTTTAATGGCAATACTAAAAGAAAGTGGATGTTCAGCAGTTGGAATTATACGTGATTTAGGCGGAAATCCGTCAAGAATATATAATGAGTGTGCGGGAATTCAAACTGGAACATCTATGAGGAGTGTTGGGAATTTACAGCCGATGGATATGAAGCAGCTTCCAACACTTGCGGAAGTACAGCAGGGATATGACATCTCTTGCTAGAAACTTTGACCCGGTAGTAGGCAGGGAAAAAGAAACCCAGCGTGTAATTGAAATTCTATCACGACGCACAAAAATAACCCATGCCTTATTGGCGAGCCGGGTGTAGGAAAAACTGCCGTAGTTGAAGGTCTTGCACAGATGATAGTAAAGGGTGAAATCCCTGATACATTAGCGGGAAAAAGAGTTTTCTCCCTCGACATATCTTTGATGCTTGCAGGGGCAAAGTATAGAGGCGACTTTGAGGAACGAATAAAACTTTGCATAGACGAGGTTATGAAATCGGGGAACATAATATTGTTCATTGATGAAATTCATACTATTGTAGGAGCAGGAGCGGCAGAAGGTGCAATTGACGCTGCGAATATATTAAAACCACAGCTTTCAAGGGGCGAAATTCAACTTATAGGCGCAACTACTCTCACCGAATATAAAAAACATATTGAAAAAGACAGCGCATTAGAAAGACGTTTTCAACCGATAATAATTGACGAACCGACACAGGAAAGTACAATAACAATCCTTAATAGCCTGAAGAATGCAATGGAACGTCATCACAACCTAAAAATAACCGATGAAGCGATTAAAGCAGCGGTTGACTTATCGGTAAGATATATACACAATAGATTTTTGCCGGATAAGGCGATTGACTTGATTGATGAGGCTTGCTCGAAGGTGCGTATCCGTTCGGGAGCGATGCCGAAGTAGTTTAAAGAGCTTTCTGAAGCGCTTAATAATCTCCTCGCAGAGAAAGAAAATGCCGTTATTTCAGGAGATTTTGCACACGCAAATAGGATAAAGAGCGTGAGATTGAAGTTAAGCAAAAGACTAACATTGAAGTAGCTGAGTGGCGAAAGAATAAAAATTCAGCATCTGAAGTGATGGCAGATGATATCGCAGATGTGGTTGCAGAGTTGGACGGGAATACCTGTAAAACAGCTTACAGAGAAAGAGAGTGAACGTCTGTTAAATCTTGAAGAAATTCTTCACAGGAGAGTTGTCGGGCAGAATGAGGCAGTAAACTCAATTTCGGGTGCTATTCGCAGGGGCAGAGTTGGACTAAAAGATCCGAAAAGACCAATAGCATCATTTATCTTCTTAGGACCAGCAGGAGTGGGGAAAACGGAGCTTTCCAATGCTATTGCAGAGGCTCTTTTCAATGAAGAAAGTGCCGTAATAAGACTTGATATGTCCGAATATATGGAGGCTCATTCTGTTTCTAAAATGATAGGCTCACCACCGGGGTATGTAGGATTTGATGACGGAGGACAGCTTACGGAGCGTGTAAGAAGAAAGCCATATTCAGTAGTTCTTTTTGATGAGATAGAAAAGGCACACACAGATGTGTTTAATATATTGCTGCAAATCGTTGAGGACGGCAAGCTTACCGATTCACAGGGGAGAAGCGTTGATTTTAAAAACACACTTATTATAATGACTTCAAACATCGGTGCAAGAATTATAACAGAAAAAAAGTCCCTCGGTTTTAGTGGAGGGACTAATGAGGCATGGAATAAAAACGATGTAATGTCAGAGCTTAGAAAGACATTTCGCCCCGAGTTTCTCAATAGAATTGATGATATAGTAATATTTAATCAGCTTAATAATGATGAAATGAAGAAGATTGCTGCTAAACTGCTTTCGCAATTACAAGAAAAAACTAAAGTGCTTGGAATTTCACTTGCCTTTTCGGAAGAAACCTTAGAACATCTTGCAAGCATTAAGGAGTCCGATATTTACGGGGTTCGCCCAATGCGAAGAATGATAACTTCACAGATTGAAAACTTGATTTCGGAGAAGATACTCACAGGTGATATTTCGCATGGCGATGAAATTTTGCTTAATTGCAAAGACGGGAAGTTTAGCATCTCGGTGCAGATTAAAGCGTAATTAATATCGCTTTAGCGTGTCCGTCTAAATCACGCTGTTTGTAGTCGAAAAGATATGAATATTCACCAAATTCAAGCGTTTTGGGGTTTAGAGGGAAAGTTTGTATAGAAACAAGTTTGGTAAGTTGCTTTAATTCATTGTCCGAATATCCAGGCAATATGTCACGGATATTCGGATTTTTTGTTAGAAAATTCATCTTGCGAGCCTTGTTTTCATAATCAGAAAAGCATTCAAGCCAAGAAGGAACACTTCTCAACCTTTCATGTAAGAGCATATCGAATAGAAGCAACCACTTTAAAGTTTCGCAGTCAATATTATTTTCGCTGGCAAACCTCATGAGCAGGTCGTAAGGTAAGTGTTTGCTTGATGAAAGGGAGTTCACTCCAACCTTAACACTATAAGAATGCATTTCTAAATAGAAGTCGAATGGAGTAGGAAATAGTGGAATAAGGAATGCCAAAGAATTTTGGTATCTTCCCGAATTGTAGTAAATCTCCGTCATTTCTTCCACACCCTTTAAAAGCAAAACCCATCATATGAAAGCAGATTTGTTTTAAGAACTTCATACGGAGGGAACGGGGAGTAAGAAATGCCGTGTTCATCGCACATTACCTCCATTCCGCTGCCTTTTAAAATTTTCAAAAATCCAAGTTGCAACTGATTAGGAAGCAGAGCGTGAACATCGTTGAAAGACTTTTTAAAACTAGCAAAATCCTCGCAAGGAAGTCCGGCTATTAGGTCGAGATGAATATGAATATTTTCAGGTGCTTGCAAAGTTTTAACACATTCAGTTAGATATTCAAACGTGCTTTTGCGTGAGATTGCTCGTAGAGTGTCTTGATTTGTTGATTGAACACCGATTTCAAGTTGGAAAAGTCCTTTTCTAGCTGTTGCAAGATGTGACATAAATTCACTATTCAAAAGCTCGGCTGCAACTTCAAAATGGAAATTGGTTGTACCATTGTCGTTTTGTATTAGATAGTTTACTATTTCGGTTGCGAAATCATCGTTACAATTGAAAGTTCTATCAACAAATTTTACTTGCTTAATGTTCCTATCAAGAAAAATTTGAAGCTCTTTTTTTACCTTTTCAATTGGAGCAATTCGCATACCTGTTTGCGCTGAAGAAAGGCAATATTTACAGGAAAAAGGACAACCTCTTGATGCCTCGTAATACACAATTTTATTTTCTGTACCCTCAAAATCCTCGTATGGGAAAGGCAAGTCGGACAAAGGGATTTTATCTTTTGGAGGGTTTGATATTATCGTTTCACCGTCAAAATAAGTAAGCCCACTTATGCTAGAAAGAGAAACATCTCCGCCACATAAATGCTCGGATAGTAAAGAAAAGGCACTCACCCTCGCCCGAAATCACGTAATCTACCGGCAACGAAAAACTCTCCTCAGGGCGATAACTTGCCTCAGGTCCACCGAGAAATATCTTTATATGAGGGAGGATTTGCTTTAGTAGATAGCAAAGCTTGTTCACCATTTCGATATTCCAAATGTAGCAAGAAAATCCGATTAAATCAGGTTTTCTGAGATAAATATCTTGTAGTATTTCGCCCACATAATTATTTATTGTATATTCAGCAATAGAAATTTCTGCATTATAGTTTTTAGGTAAATGCGAATTTGCATAGGATTTTAAATATCTAATAGCTATATTGGTGTGTATAAATTTAGCGTTTATACCACAAAAGTATATTCATATTTTCTCCTTTTGTTTGGTGAAGTTTTATATAAGTAACATTATATCTAAACAATCCTCATTTTGTCAACGAAACGCCAAACTTCAAAAATCAATTAACTTTTTTGAAAAAACATCTTGACAAGTTTCTTTTTGTGTGATAATATCATAGCATATTAATAAAACAAACCTGTGATTGAGAGTAGTAACAACAGCCACTTCATTTCAGAGAGCTGCCGATAGTGCGATGGCAGTAATGAATACTATTGTGAATGGACTCATGAGGGCGAGCTGAGCCGAACTTTTCGGTTAGGTAAGACGCAGACCGTGCGTTATTCGGGGCGTGTATGTTAGTACATTGCATATCAAAGTGGCAGTCATTGACTGCAATTTGGTGATACCGCAGGAATTTTACTCTTGTCCCATATTAGGGATAGGAGTTTTTTATTACTATTTTAGGAGAGATATTATGATAATTTTAAACAAACGATGGCGTAGCTGAATTTTTCACTAGCTAAAACATCAATAATAAAATATAATTAAGGGGTAAAATACTATGAAAAAGATTAAATTAACATCACTTATTCTTGCAGGAGCAATGCTTATGACAGGCTTTACAGCTTGCACATCAAATCCTAGCAATTCGGATTATACAGTTGGAGTTATCCAATTCGGAAGCCACCCATCACTTGACAACTGCTATGCTGGAATAGTTGAAGGACTTGAAGAAAGCTCTATTGCCGGCAAGTACACAATTGATCACCAGACGGAAACTTTGATTCAGCTACTTGCGACACTATCGCAAAGAACATGGCATCTAAGAAATATGATATAATCTATGCAATAGCAACACCGGCTGCTATTTCAGCATACGCTGCAACTGCAAACACTACAATTCCTGTTGTATTCTGCGCTGTATCAGATCCGGTTGCTGCTGGTCTTACAGAAAGTATGGAAAAGTCAGGCGAGAACTGCACTGGTACTTCTGATATTCTCGACTTCTCCGCACAACTTGACCTTATTCAAGCACTTCAGCCAGAAGTTAAGAAGATTGGCGTTCTTTACACAACAAGCGAAGCAAACTCGATTTCTCAGCTTAACAGCCTAAAGGAAGTTGCAAGCACAAGAAATATCGAAATCGTTGAGCAGGGCGTTCAGTCAGCAGCAGATATTCCACAAGCGGCTGCATCTTGCTACAAAGGTAGACTGCATTAACAACTTCACAGACAACAACGTTGTAAACAACCTTTCCGTTGTACTTGAGCAGGCAAATGCAGCAGGCATTCCAGTTTACGGTTCTGAAATCGAGCAGGTTTCTAACGGCTGTATCGCATCTGTAAGTATTAATTATGTTGAGCTAGGTAAAGTAACTGCTGATATGGGCGTTAAAGTCCTAAACGGAGAGGCTGCATCAAGTCTTCCAGTTGGTCAAATTAAGGACGGCACACCAGTTGTAAACACTGATGTACTTGCGGCTTTCGGCATCACACTTCCTGACTCTTATGCAAATGCTGAAAAGGTTACTACTAACGCTGAATCAGCAGAATAAAATTGTTTTCATTGGATAAATATACACTGGCGATTGGGAGACGTTTTAAACGCTCCCTTTTCGCTGTTTTATCAATACGGAGGATTTTTTATGGACATCATTCTAAATATTTGCAAAGTAACCCTTGAAGAAGGGCTTATGTATGCAATCATGGCATTTGGTGTGTATATCACTTACAGTATATTGGATTTTCCAGACCTGTCAGTAGATGGCACAATGCCTATGGGAGCTATACTTTCAGCGGTTCTTATTATACATGGTGTTAATCCATGGCTTAGTCTTTTGATTGTTTTTGTTTGCGGTATGGCGGCAGGCACGGTTACAGGACTTCTTCATGTAAAGCTGAAAATTAGACCGTTGCTTTGTGGTATTTTGGTGTACACGGCGTTGCTTTCGATAAATCTTGTAATACTATTCAAGTTTAATGCAGGTACGACTTTGGCAACTTTCTTTAAAAAACCTACTATTTTTAATACAGCGATTGCTAACATATTCCCAGAATATATTGGCTCATTCTATGTAAGGACGCTTATTATTTCACTAATTATTGTTATTGTTTGTAAGATATTGCTTGACTTGTACTTGAAAACAAAGTCTGGACTTCTTCTTCGTGCAACAGGCGATAACGAAAGATACGTAACAATGATCGCACGTGATCCGGGAAAGTCAAAGATACTAGGACTTGCTATTGGCAATGGTTTTGCTGCACTTGCAGGCGCAGTTATCGCACAATCAAAGGGATCAGCTGATCAGCAGATGGGTGTTGGAATGGTAGTTCTCGGACTTGCGTCTGTAATTATTGGACTTAGCGTCTTTAAGCGAGTAAGCTTCATGAAAGCAACAACTATGGTTATCTTAGGCAGTATTCTATATAAAGCGTGTCTTTCAACAGCACTTGCCCTAGGACTTCCAACTGAATATTTAAAGTTGTTAATGGCAATTTTATTTACTGTTGCGCTCGTTCTTAGTGGAAAACTTAACACAAAGGGTAGAGGGCTAAACATGTTAAGGCTTGATAATATAATGAAAACTTTTATTGCAGGAACTGTTGATGAAACAGTTCTGTTTGACGGATTTAATTTTCATGTAGAAAAGGGCGAGTTTGTCGCTGTTATCGGCTCAAACGGAGTGGTAAGACTACACTTTAAATATTGCGTGTGGTACTATGAGCACTGACAGTGGCGCAATACTTTTCAAGGGTAATGACATCACTAAGCTTTCCGAGCATAGAAGGGCAAAAAACATCGGCAGAGTTCTTCAAGACCCAAGACTAGGCACTTGCGGCAACCTTACAATACTTGAAAAATATGGCACTTGCAGATAATAAAAACAAACCATTCGGACTCTGGTTCAGGCGTGAATAAGAGCCAGTATTGAATATTATAAAACGCTTCTTGAGAGTCATGAAATGGGACTTTGAAAAACCGTATGAGTGTCGCAGTTGGAAATCTTAGCGGCGGACAAAGACAAGCACTTGCACTAATCATTTCAACCATGACAAACATTGATATGCTTATACTTGATGAACATACAGCAGCACTTGATCCTAAATCCTCCGAAATAGTGATGCAAATTACAGACAAGGTTGTAAGGGAGAAAAATCTCACAACTCTTATGGTTACACACAATCTTAGATTTGCAATTGAATACGGAAACAGATTCTTGTAATGATGGCTGAAGCAGTAAGTGCATTGTCGATATTAAGGGTGAGGAAAAGAAGAACGCATCTGTTGATGATTTGTTGAAGATATTTAACGAAATTAGTATTGAAAGCTGGAAATAAATTAAAAGCTCAATCTTTAAAGATTGAGCTTTTTTAGGTAATTGCAATAAAAAAGTAGAATAAGAAATATGGCGTATATTACACCTTGTAAGCATTATCGCTATATGATAATATAATAATATGAATATTAAGGCTATTTCCTAAAAACAAAACAAGGGGGACATAAATATGTCAAATCCATATCTTCCGGAAGTGGGAGAGCATACCTGATGGAGAGCCAAGAGTTTTTCGGCGATAGAGTATGGTATATACGGCTCTCACGATAGCGCTAATTCTGATAAATTTGCGATCAAGCAAGCTTAAAGTTTGGTCTGCATCGGTTGATGATCTTAACAATTGGGTGTGTCACGGCGACATTTTCCACACAAGACCTGATACCGATCATGAATCAGATACCGATTGGACAGACAGCGACCTTTATGCACCGGATGTTGTAGAGAAAGACGGCAAGTATTATCTTTACGCTTATATAATGAATGCAAAGGGCTGTGTTGCAGTAAGCGATCGACCAGAAGGCCCATTTAAGCCGATTTCAACGTGGCAGCACACAATCCCGGAAGAAGTTTGCTGTAACGGCTGGTTTATAGATCCGGGTGTTTTAGTAGAGACGATGGCAGAGTGTATATTTATTGCGGCTATGAAAAGTCATTCATGGCAGAAGTTAACGCTGATAATATGTGCGAAATAATTGACGGCACACTTATTGAAGATATTATTCCAACTACTGAACCGTTCATCTTTTTTGAGGCTTGTTCTCCACGAAAGGTTGGGACACATACTACATGATTTACTTCCAAAGAGGGGGAGCGAACTTGTATACGCAACCTCAAAATCCCCAAGAGGCCCATTTGAATACAGGGGAACTATTGTTGATAACGGCGCTGAATATCCGGGGGAAATGACCACGGCTCAATATGCAATATTGGCGGACAATGGTATATTTTCTAATGCCAGAATGACAAACGGAACAATAATGTCTAAAGAGCTTGTGTTGAGAAAATCGAACTTCTTGAAGATGGCTCTATCCCACAAGTTGAAATGACATCGCTCGGGTTTGGAGGACTCACTTTCTCCATATAAAATTGTTCCTGCTGAAATTGCTTGTGTTCTTAAAGGCGGCTGCTTTGTTACTGAAAGGAATATCTTCGCAAGAACTGTTACAAGCATTACAGATGGCAGCGTAATGGGATATAAATATTTTGATTTTGGTGAAGATTATTCAAGCAAAACTATGATTTTTAATGCCAAAGTGAAGGGAACAGGCTGTAAAGCTGAAACTTCATATTCACATTGATAGTGAGGACGGCAAAGAAATCGGAGTATGCGAAATAGGCGCAGATGATGGCGTTTACAGTGCAATAGTAGAAAATGTTACTGGCAGACACGCAATTTATCTTGTTGCTGAAATTGCTCACGGCGGTTGGTTTGTAAATATGTTTGATGGCAGACACTTATTTGAACTGGACGAGTTTGTGTTTACAAAATAACTTAATTATAAAAAATACTGGATAGAATTTCTCTATCCAGTATTTTTGTTTATTATGATTTATCGGTTTTATCACAATAGATAAGTCCGAGTCCAACAGTACTCATATAGCATCTTCCGTAAACGTTATAGTCACCGCATACGAATTTACCATTTCCAATTCCGCCGAATTGGTGAAGGTCATCGTTAATTCTAACCCAGCTCTCACCGTTGTCTTCCGACATATAAAGTCCTTTGATTTCTTGATCAGCAGGGATACCCCACATATAAATTACATATGGATCGTTGTCAGTTTTACCTTTACCAAGGCTTACTGTTTCACAAACCTTAACGGAGTCAAGCCTTGTAAAGTTCATTCCGTGATCAGTTGATGTAAACAAACCGTAGCCACTTCCAGCGACATAAAGTACGCCCTCTTGCCCAGCAGCAACAGCAAAGCGATTATAGCTGCCGATTGTTGAAAGTGTACTTGTGAAAGTCTTTCCGCCATCGCTGCTTACGCTGAAATTACTTCCGCCGCATGAGTAAACGTAATTAGGATTAACAGTGTCGCCCAGCACGTATGAACCGGTTCTTGCGCCACCGCTCGTTCTTTCCCAAGTTTCACCCTTGTCGGTTGTGTAGTATCCGGTAGTTCCGTCTTCAGGAACCCAAATTATTGTACTTCCGTCAGCATTTACAGCAACGCAGCCCTTTGAGAGCTTCTTTGAAGGGTCAGGGGAGTTGAGGATTGTAGTCCAAGAGTCACCGCCATCTTCGGAGTAAAGCAGGCTTGAGCCAACTTTCACCCAAAAATCAGGGTTTGCAGGAGCAATTGCAACGCTTGTAGTAGTTCCTACAGCCTTAGTGTGAAGTCTGCCATACTCAAGTATATTAGAGTGATCAAACCCGTCATAGTCACCGATTGCTGTTAAGAGGTTTTGCCCCGGCAAGCTTACGCAGTCAAGCGGAACCGTTTCTTCTAGTCCCTTAACAAAGAATGTGAAGGTAGGGGCGTCGTCCCAAATGTTATCACAACGGAAAATACCGTTGCCGGACACAACCATAATTGTGTTAGGGTTGTAAGGATCAATCATAAGCGAACCACACCAGTGAATAGCGTATCCTGTAACCCATTCAACACCGCCGTTTGCCATTTGCATTGTTTTGTTTATGCAAGTCCAAGTAGCGCCGCCGTCTTTAGATACATAGAATTCATCGCCGTATGAACCGTTAGGTTGTTGGTTCCAAACGTTTATTGTGGAAGCAACAAGGTTATTAGCATTATTCGGATCGGAAACAATATCCCCAAAACAGTGATTAGCAGGGGAGATGTCCTCAGCTGTTTTTGTGCTAGGGTTATAGCGATAAATTGCTCCGTTTTTGCCGTTGTGAGGACCTTCAGCATCGCCGTATGTAATGAGAATATTTCCGTTTGCATCAAATTTCATTCTTTGAGGCATATATTCAGTAGGCAGGGCAGAAACCTCGCTCCAACTTTCGCCGCCGTTTTCGGATACGTAGATGTTCGCTTCACCAAGTCTGGATACAGAAACATAAATCCTGCTTGTAGCACTTCCGCTCTCGGAGGAGGAAGCGTCAAATAAAACGCCGTTTATACCAGTTGCATTGCTAGTAGTCTTTACAGGGAAAGAGTCAACTGGAGTCCATGTCTTACCACCGTCTATACTTTTGATGATCCCGCCTGATCTACCATCGCAGAAGATAATGTCGCCGTTATTAGGATCAACGGCAATTCTTTCGCCGTTTTGACGTCCCATGCCGTTTCCATGCGCCTTTATCATGCTAGTTACATCAACCTCGGTAAAAGTTTTACCATAGTCATCTGAGCAAAGTATTGCAGTCTTAGCATCACTGAAATATGATGTTCCGGCAAGCAAATACACCTTGTTAGGTGCGTTAGGGTCTGAAGCAAGTCCGTCAATCCCTAAAAGACCACGGTCAGGCTCACTGATATTATAGCTCATTGAAACCCAAGAGCCCTTTTCATTGTCCCAACGGTATGCGCCGCCAACGTCAGTTCTTGCATAGTATAGATTTTCCTCAGCAGTAGCAAAAACGCCCGTTACAAATCCACCGCCGCCCATTGCAACCTGTCCGTAAGTCCAGCCGTTGTCGGTAGCTTCATCATCGGAATTGGAGCTATTGTCGCAACTAGAGAGCACTGTTGTGCAAATCGCAGCCGCTAGTATAGTTGATAAAATTTTCTTCGCATTAATCTTCATAATTATGTGTTGTTCCTCTCTTTTAATTAAGCTTATGGAAACGATAACAATGTAACAATTATACTCATTATAAAGTGCAATGTCAACAAAATGTATAAAGAAAGCTCATCAATATAAATGATGAGCTTTCGGACTTATGTTTTTTTAGTAAATTGTGTTTTGCATTTAGGGCAGGTTATTAGTATCTTGCCCTTTCCGGTAGGCACACGAACCTCTTGCTTGCAATTCTTGCAACGATAGTAGTTATGCTCGTTGTCTGTTATTCTAAACATAAATTTACGCAATGGCGCAGTAAGACTATGCCATGTTTTTTTGACTTTCATAGTGAACCAAACTAGTTTTTGATTTTCTTTATGTCGTGCAGGAATATTTGTGGAAAAAACTCTGAAAAGTGCAACAACTACAAGTAAAGTTGCAATTAAGGCAAACACCCAAAACCCGAAAACTCTTGCAAGTATAGCTAAAACCAATGCAAGAACGAGCATACAGATGGATAAAGCGTCTTTGCCGTAACGATTACGCATGAAGCTAGAAATAAAATTCAATGGTTATACCCTGTTCCTTTCTTGTAATGTTTTGTGCAAAATTCTAAAAGCACAAAACTCTAGTTTGAAAGAAGTGTATTTCAAACTATTTCCCCTTCTTTTTTTGAAAATGATAAATAAATGATGAGGCAAAAGAATCGGAGATAAATCTACTAAAGAACACTCCCATTCTCATTGTAAAGCCGGGAATTATTTTTGTTTTCCCATTTAGTGCCTTACTTATAGCATACTCCGCAACGTACTTGCTGTCAAGTGCTTTAGCACCAAAATCAATGCCAGCAACCTTATCAAAATTAGTTTTTACAGGGCCGGGGCATAATACACTTACTTTAACATTGCTTCCGGAAAACTTTAGTTCTGCTGCGATACTTTGAGTTAGGCGATAAACATATACTTTTGTCGAGTAGTATGTCGCAAACAAAGGGCCGGGTACAAACGCAGCACTAGAAGCAACGTTTAAGATTTTACCGCTGTCCTTTGCAATAAAATCTTTTAAAAATAGCTTAGTTAGGATATGTGTGCATTTCACATTAAGGTCAATCATGTTTAATTCTTTTTCTAAATCAACACAAGCAAATCCACCGAAAGCACCGTATCCAGCGTTGTTTATTAGGAAATCAATATTTTCATTTTTAGTGAGTTCGTATAACTCATAGCAATTCTCCATCACGGAGAGATCAAGAGGAATAATTTTTGGTGGAGTTTTTAGCAAGCTCCCAAGCTGGTTCAATTGTTCTAAGTTTCGTGAGCAAAGGATAAGTTCATATCCCAATCGGTCAAGGACTAACGCCATATCATAACCTATTCCGCTGCTTGCTCCGGTAATTAAAGCTTTTATATACAAGACCTCTTTTCATTTTAAGGTGCAGGTGTTCATACTTACATTTTACGCTGTTATATTAAAAAATAATATAACAAACTGTGAACCGTCAATAAATTATAATAATTAATAGATTGCTAATAATATGAAGTTTTTGTTAAGTAAACCGCCTTCATATTTTGGCAATAATTGAGATACGCTTTATTTACCTTGATTGACAATATCATCATTTTATAG
>JAXGPS010000010.1:0-56797 GCA_040766825.1 Oscillospiraceae bacterium | reverse complement strand
TCAAAAACCAATCCGTATTCATCAGCCTTACTCATAACACTAAGGTAATTCTTTACTGAATCAAGAGCGTTGTCGTTAATCCATTGTTCAGCACTTTTTCCTTCAATTGTGAGGCTGAAAAGATCGTCGTTAACTGATTCCATATAAGATGTAGCCTGATCGTAAGCACCCATCTGATAATAAATGTACATACCGGCACTTGCAGTATATTCGCCATATTTCACCGACCAAGAAGTATTATTAGAGCAGGAAGTAAGCGCAATACTTGAGCAAACAGCAAGAGCTCCGGCAATAATTTTTTTCATTGACATTTAATTCATTCCTTTATATTAATTTATTATTTTTTCCCCTTTATAAAATAAAGCTATCGTATATTATACACCATTAAAAAGCAAATGTCCATAGTTTGAATATTAAAATATTGTTTCCCGAAACTTTCAGAGTAATATGAATTTTTGATGTAAATAAGGGGAAAATAATTTATATCAATTATCAAAGGAAATAATAATAATGGAAAGCCCAAACATCTCAAACTACGAAAACTATAAAATTGACAAAACCTTAGCTGTAAATATAAAAAACCTCAAGTCGTTAACGGGTAACACATCGGATTTGCTTTCTAACGAGGTGAATGTGCTGGGTCATTCGGTGGCTATTACATGGATAGAGGGAATGGTTTCTACAAGTATTCTCACAGATATAGTGCTTTATCCGCTTGATAATATTGAAAGTATTGTTTCCACTCCTGAGAAATTATTCGATTATATGAAAAACAGAATGATGATAACAGTCGAGAGGATAGAAACCGATAATTTCGGCGATATATGCCGCTGTCTTATGAGTGGATTTGCAGTTATCATTATTGATGGAGTTGCAAAAGCACTTGCATTAGGCGTTCAAGGCTTTGCGGTAAAGGGGATTTCTGAGCCGAGCGGTGAGGGGAACGTCAAAGGCTCACATGAGGGATTTACTGAGCAGGTGAGGACTAACATCTCTCTTATTCGCAGGAGAATAAAGTCACCAAGTCTTTGCTTTAAGCTTTTCCAAATCGGCAAAACGAGCAAAACCGATGTAAGCCTTGCATATCTAGTTGACAAAGTTCCGCCGAACATGATTAGCGAAATAAAATCAAGATTAAACGAAATGGATTTGGAAACTATCTTAACATCGGGATATGTGCAGCCCTTTTTAGAGAAACATAACACTTCGATTTTCTCATCTATCAGCACCACTGAAAGACCGGACTCGGTCTGCGCCAAGATCCTTGAGGGGAGAGTAGCGTTAATACTTGACGGCACGCCGTTTGTTTTAATAATTCCGTACCTGTTTATAGAGAACTTCCAAGCAATTGACGACTATGCAGACAAGCCATTTTCTGCAACATATATAAGGTGATAAGATACGCTGCGTGTTTTTTATATCCATACTTCTTCCGGGAGTTTACATTGCGATTGCAACATTTCACCCGGAGCTGTTCAACAGTTCGTTGCTTCAACTCTTGCCTCAGCGCAGGAACTTGCGGCATTCCCCTTGCTGCTAGAAACAGTCTTAACAAGAAGGGATGTGGGTTGAAATTGATAAAGAGGTATTTCATGACTACCGAAAGTTGTAGGTGGTGCGTTAAGTATTGTCGGGGGACTTATTATAGGTGATTTAGCAGTTTCAAGCGGACTTGTAAGTATGCCGCTATTACTAGTTGTTGCGCTCTCGCTTACAAGTTCGTATGTTGTTCCAAACCTCAACCCTCAAACAACATTTCTGCGTATGCTTTTCTTATTGCAGGGGGGATTTCTGGGCTTTTATGGGATAAGCTAGTGCTTGCATTAACGCTTTAAACATCTGCTCTTATAAATGACTATGGAGTGCCGTTGACAGCGCCAATATCGCCATTCACAGCGAAATCAATGCGTGATATTGCAATTAGAATAGGTTTTAGAAAATGCAGCACGGAGATGTTAAAATCAAAGACTTGAACGGTGCTGTAAAACCAAACTAAAAATAGCGAAAGGTGGATAACATGAATAAAAAAATCAGCAGTGGACAGATATTCACCTTGATGTTTGTAAGTAGAATTTTCACGCTTATGACGTATATGCCTTTTGCAACGGAATTAACGTGGATTTCATTGTTGGGGATAGCAATTTCCTCTCTTTATACAAGCACTAATGCTTATTCCAGTGGTAATGATTTCGAGGAAAATGCCCGATAAATCGGTTGTATCTGCAATGAAAAACACTTTCTTTGGTAAAGTGCTAGCGCTTGTTTACGGTGGATATTTTATTGTGTATGGCGCATTAGCGGTGAGTAATTTCAGCGATTTTATAGGTGATGCATTCCCGCAAACAGAGGGAAATCATTGCAGTACTGGTACTAAGTGCTGTTCGTATATATGCAGCTTTACTTGGAATTGAGGCTTTAGCAAGAAGTTCATCGGTGATATTTGTTGTGTTTATAGTAATGCTAATTCTTATTTTAAGTGGAACGGTTAGCAGAATTGAAATGAGCAATATAGTTATGGGTAAAAGCTCGCTAATTGAAATGGTGCTTGAAGACTTTTCAAGAAGCGGGGAGATTACGGCAGTTTGTGTACTTGTTGGAATGGCGAATAAAAAAGCCAAGCAGGGATTTTTAGCTATGTAATAGGTAAGTTTGTAATCCTTGAAATAGTGATGTTTTTCATAGGTACAGTGTTGGAGGGTTTGTGGAATATACGAAATATCCCTTTCTTTTCACTTGGCTCATTTTCGGAGATTGTCGCCTTCCAACGATTAGATCTTATCTATTTAGTTGTGTGGAGCTTGTCAGCAGTTATAGCCGTAACTATGGCAAAGCTAATTAGCCGCAAAGTGCTTTTGACGGCAGGAAAAACAGCAAGCTATCAGCTGCTATTTGCGGGGCGATTATAGCCATACATTAGGCGTAGTCGGAGGACAAGCGGCAGAGGTGAAAAGCGCTCAAAATGGTGATTAATTTCCTTATTATAGCAGTGCTAGTGTTTGTTATACCGTTAATAGTTTGTATTTTAAAGCACGTCAAGTTTAAAGGCGATAAACATCACAATGAAAGGAAAATTCCACAACAATGAAAAAGCTTTTGACAATCCTAGTAGTAATAGCGAGCCTAACTCTTGTATTGCACAGAAGTTAGCGAAAGAGTGTACGTTCAAGCAATAGGAATAGACCGAATTGATGATGAATATGTTGTCACCTTACAGATGTTTCAAGCAGGAGAGTATAGAAAAGACAACGCCTCAAAGGCGAGCATGACGACAATCAGCGGAAAAGGAGACACCATACTAACAGCTATAACAGATGCTGAAATGAGACAGAGCAAAGGCTGTTTTTAGGGTATACATACGATTGCTGATTTTTAATACAGCTTGTGATATTAAGGGGAGTTCGGAGTATTTTTTAAATAACAGCAAAATTCCGACGTCAGTCTATGTAGCAATAGCAGATAACACCGCTGAAGAAATACTAATGCTTGAATTAGAGCAGGGACTAACCCCGTCAGAAGCGCTACTAAAAATGATTGAAAACGGAGCTGAAAATGGCGAGCTAATAAATATATCAATCGCAAGCCTTACACTGAAATACAATCCGATGGCAAAACTGCGCTTTTGCCCGTAATAAAGGTAGAGGACGAGAAGTCGCAAGTGTACGGAATGGCGTCAAGGGGCGACAACAAAGTCACAAGGCTTTTAGCCGAAGAAGAATCATCAGGTGCAAGGCTTATAAGAGGCAAAAATTCAAAGGTTAGGATTTCCTTTATTCAAAACGGCGCAGCAGTCTATTTAAATGTAGCGAAAATTTCAAGCGAAGTGAGTAGGCAGGGCGAGGAAATCGTAATAACCTATAAAATCTCTGCAAAAACGCACAAATGGTTGAAAATCCAAGTAACATAAGAAGAACAAGCAGCAGAAAGCCTAAAAAAAATACTACTGCAAGAATGTACGCAGTAGCGAGGAAAAATCAACCAAACAGGTGAAGATTTGCTTTGCACCTACCGAATATATCGTCAAGATATGTCGGAGGATTATGAAAAGGTGAAAGACAATTTTTTCCGAAGAATTAAAGAAAAATCGCATTTAAATTTGATATCAAAGAAGTTGAAGAACAAGGAATAGTAAAAATAAAAGCAAAAGAGGTTTAGTATGTCGATAGTTTTCATACGTTCAATAATACTTTATGTACTCATTATTTTCTCAATTAGATTAATGGGGGAAACGTCAAATAGGGCGAATTGCAACCGTCTGAGCTTGTAATCACAATTTTTTGTTTCAAATATAGCAACACTTCCCATTGAGGACACGAGTATTCCAATGATGATGTGGGATTGTGCCGATATTAACGCTTGTATGCCTTGATGTGTTGATGTTCCTGGGCGAGCCTTTTAAAAAGCCGCAAGATAAGATGATTAATTTCAGGCTCACCAATAATTTTAATTCAAGATGGAGTTATCAATCAAAATGAAATGAAAGCCTTGCGTTTTTCTGTTGATGATATAATGGAAAGTTTACGTGAAACACATTTTTGATATATATCCGAGGTTCAGTTCGCAATAGTTGAAACAACAGGTAAAAACACGAAAAATGTAAAAGTTCCAAAACAGGAACGTAACCAATGAGGATATGGGGATAAAGAACTTCAGAAAATCCACCGCTTTTTAGTCGTTGATGATGGGAAAATAGTTACTCAATCTCTTGAAGTATTAGGTTTGACCGAGAAATGGGTTAATAATTTGCTGAAGAAAAAGGGCTTGAGCATTGCCGACATATTTATTTTAACATCTTGATGATAGAGGCAGATATAACTTGATAAAGAAGAATTATGAAAAGGGTTGAGCAATAAGGGTAGAGTTAAGTTATGCAATATTGGTATTTTTGATGGTGTTTTCATTTTCGCAAATCTTGGTTTTAGGAACAGGAACGATCGTTTAATAATGCTTTCAAACAATGTTGTGGAGATGCTGTTGTTGAGGTGACAAAGAAAAAATCATCGTCGAAGCTCAAAATCTTAACGATTATTGGGAGGTATACAAAATTATATTTGGCTAAATGATAACAATCAAAAATCCGAAGAATTAACAGAGGTTATTGCAAGAATAGTTCCCTTAGCAGAAACAGGAATGATGAGATTAAAGCTTGAGTTGCATACAATAATTTATCTTGTGATTGATATATGAAACAGAAAACCTATGGTATAATGTATTCGGACTATGCGTAATCATTGAAAAAGCTGATAGGAAAACTATTTCATTGATTTATTTTGCATTCAATTTACTTAGCATAACTTTTTTATAGCTTGTTCTTCGTCTGCTCGAAAATAAACAGTGTTGCCTTGTTGCTTTCATAAATGAAATCCTTCAAAGACTTGATTGTTATTTTGATGTTATAAGTGGTAAACTTCTGAGGTATATCCCCAGCAAGCTCTGTGCTTATAATGAAAAAGTCTTTGAAAAAGCCTCTTTGTTAATTACAATTTTATTATATTGCATGGAGTAGTTCACTCATCATAAAGTCAAGCGCTATACATTCAGTGTTGTATGCATTCGTTATATTAATACCTACATATTTGAAATGAAGTCCTCATAATATCCACAAGGGCATAGGCGGAACATACCCGTCAGCAACTTTCTTGCGATGAGTACAAATGCCATTTCTTATTAACAGTGATAGACTTTACAAACGAGTATTCAAAGTCGTTTATAATCATAATCCCGTATTCTTCAAAATTATTGTTGGTGCAACTTTTTTCGCTAATTAGAATGTATTCTGTCGAGTTTACGATGTATCTTTTATGTGTTGTGAAGTTCGAAATAGAATTGTAGTTCATTATATATTACCTCTCAAATAAGTATATATATTATGTATCTACAAATTGCTCACACAAGGTAATGACACGACAAAATATTACAAATTAATCGCAAATTGGCGAATTTCTTCATTAGGTTATAGCAGTCAATAAGCTCATGCTTATCCGTAAAGTTAGAACGATACAACTCAAGTAAAGCAGTTCCAGAGAAGCCTTTGAGCGGAGGAGAGAGAAAAATTCCTCAAAATCGTGAAATCCCCTTACCGACAGGCAGACAATTTGCTCGTCTGTTGTTATCGGAAACGTGAATGTTTACAAATTTTTCCCCCAACGGCATGAACGAAGTCAAGAGGATTTTCACCACTCCTGACAGCCTGCTTAATATCCAAAACAAATGCACATTCATTGCCCAAGTTGTTAGACATATCCTCACAAAATTCAACACTGTGGCTATTGCAGTAAGCAACATTTTCCTGAGCAACAACTATTCCGGAAAGCTTCTGAATTATAGAGCCTGCGATAACGATCCCAGTACATTTTACCGTGAGCAGGGGTTTTTAGCTTTGTTACCGTGAAGCACGAAGGTTTTAGCGCCTAAAATATTCATCGCTTCAAAGTATATTTTGTGAAATTCAATGAAATCCTCAACCCTGCGAGTATATTCAGTAAAGAGCATCAATGGCTCAATAGGACAGGTGAACGGTGCAAAGAGGAAATGATAACACCATAATAATCATTGCTCGAAGTTCACGTATAAAAAAGTTTATCAAGTTCACTTAAAGTGTTTATAAATATTTCGATATTTTCAATACTGCTTTGACAAAGGTATTTAAAGCTATCTTCCACGTTCATGGGTAAAGACAAGCAGTGGATACACCAACTTTCATGGGTAAAATCCTTTCAAATGTAGTATAAATATATTATATACTTTTTTTCTTCTAAAGTCTACAATTAATTATACCACAAAAAGTTTAAGCGGGAGTATATCAACCATATAATCGGAAAAACTAATACAAAATGTTAGAAGGGAAGCTATTTATGATAAAGGGTGTAAACAGACAAATTATTGAGGTAACTAATCCTGAAAATGCGTATTTTGAAAAGGCAATTTTATATGTTCGTGCAGACAGGCAGAGCCTTTCACGCACTGAGCTTAGAAATCAAGCAGTTAGCTACGTTAGCGGGATTGCTCACGGAAGACAAAAGAAAAAAGAAAGAAAATAGTAACATCAATCGTGTGTGGTGTGATAGCTGTTGCAACAGTTTTGGCGGTTTGCATAATTTTGCTATAAAAAAATGTCGGGAATAGAGTATTTAAGTGTTGTATTTTTTGTCGTTAAATGCTATACTTAGTATGTGTATTTAGAAATATCTCGTAATATAGAATATATGTAAAAATTACGAATTGTATAAACGGTTAGTAATATCTAATTTCAAATCACGCACTAAAAACTAGCATAAAAAACAATTGAATTTTTGAACGGAGAAATAATGACATATAACGATAGAAACAAAAACAGGCACTCAAGGGAAAAGTCTTTTGACAGAAAGAGGGAGTACCGTAAGAATGACGAGCCTGCCGTAATTGATGATACAATTGACGAAGCACCAGCGTCCGTTATTTTTGGCAGAAATCCCGTGATTGAAGCTTTAAAAGCTGAAAAATCAATCGACACGTTATACTACAACAATAATGCAGGCGGAAGTATTGGGCATATCTGCTCCATGGCAAGGGAGCGTGGAATTGTAGTAAAAAGATGACGCTAAGCTCAACTTGCTAAGTGGTGGTGCATCTCACCAAGGAGTAGTTGCGGTAGGCGCATACTCTGAATATGTTACAATCGAGGAAATTTTAAACATATCCAAAGAAAAGGGGACAGCTCCTTTCATCATAATATGTGATGAAATTGAAGACCCACAATTCCGGAGCGATAATCAGAACAGCAGAGTCTGCTGGATGACGGGCTTAATTATTCCGAAGCGCAGGAGTGCTTCACTGAATAATACTGTATACAAAACATCTGCCGGTGCAGCGAGTTGGCTGCCGGTAGCAAGAGTTCCGAATATTCCAGCGGCACTAGAAACGCTTAAAGAAAACGGAGTATGGATATATGGAACAGACTCATCAGGAGAGTTATGACAAGACGGATTTCAAGGGTGCTATGGGACTTGTCATTGGTTCTGCGAAATGGAATAGGACGATCAGAAAGAGAAATGCGACTTTCTATTAAAGCTTCCGATGTTGCAAGATAACCTCACTTAACGCCTCGGTGGCAGCAGGAATTTTCATGTATGAAGTAGTTAGACAGCGCCAAAACGGCAATAAATAGTAGAGGGAGGAATGATTTGTCAGATAGAAAATATACGACAAACGATATAGATGACATTTTAGACGAATATTCCCCAAAGCGGCAAGACCTAAAACCAAAATTAATGACGATTTTGGATTTAGATGATTTTTTAAGCAAACCACTTTCTGCGTCTAGCGTTCGTACGCAGCTAGTTAATCCAGCGTCGGAAAAGGCAAAGATAGAGGAAAAAACTCAAACAATTCCCGTTCCAAAGAATGTGGATACATATGCAGAAACGCCATCGCCTGCAAAGCAACAGAACAAACCTTCGGTTAAGGTTGAAGTGTCGAAGAAATCTCCATTCTCAGAGGCTGATATTAAACCGATTTCTGCTGTTCCTAATCAGCAGTCAGCGACTAGCTTTGCAGAGGAACTTCGTGCTATTAGGAAAGTTTCCGAAACAGCACCTGTAAAAATCGAGGAGCAAAGCGGAAACGAGCCGCAACATACTAGCAAGGACGAGATTTACAAGCACGTTAAACTGCCTGAATCAACTCCAAAATCGCTAGTAGATGAGAATGACAAGCCTAAAAAGAAGCTAACAGGCAACACTGAACTTATTGATGGCTTAATGAAATGCGAAAAGAACGTGCAGCCAAAACGGACTTATCCCGCCAGTTTCACGAAAAGCATACAGACATCGACCTTAATCTCACAAATAAAATTTTCCTGACACTTGCTAGCTCCCAGAACTTGATGAAGAAGTTGAGAAGATCAGCGGGCTTCAAGAACGCAGAAAGAAAAAAGTTGCTGACTTCGTTTTCGTAGGTGATGAGGAGCAAAATGAGCTTTCGGAGGATTATGTTCCAGAGGAGTCGAATGAAATTGACGATTTTGAAAGCTTTGAAGATGCCGCATCAGTGCAGAATGATATAGATCAGCTAAGAAGGACTCTTATAATAAGATTTATAGTCCTTTTAATAACAGGGTTTTTAAGCTTTTTGCTTAGCTTTATAAACGATAATGCCATTCCGGTTGCAGAGTTTTTAGATAGAACAAAACAACCTATGACTTATCTGTTTATCCAAAGTGTATTGGGAATAGTAGCAATATTTTCTGGATACACAGTCTTATCATGCGGAATTACAAAGCTGTTGAAATTCCAAGCAGATGCAGACAGTATTTGCGCAGTGGGACTTATTGCATCAGTTGCAAGCACGGTGCTGCTTATGATAAATACTTCCCCAGTACAGCACGGAAAAGCTTTTATATTTGTCCCTGTTGCAATAGCCGGAATGCTTGCAAACACAATAGGCAAACTGCTTATCGTTGGACGTGCTCAAAGAAATTTTAAATTCCTTTCTAGTGATACTGAAAAGTATTCTGTATTCAATATTGAAGATGAAAGCACGGCGGCTGTATTTACTAAGGGCGCATTGAGGGACTTCCCGGTGCTTGCCTCGATGAAAAAGACAGAGTTCTTAACAGGCTTTATAAAATCAACATATTGCGGAGATGCTACTGATAAATTTTGCAAAATAGCAATGCCTATAATATTAGGAATGTCGCTTATTTCGGCTGTAATTTGTACCTTTGTTACAAAGGAATTTGGCAGTGACAGGTTCTATATTGCGCTTGCTAACTTTACGGCTTGCCTATCCATGGCATCGTGTTTTGGGATAATGCTAACAGTGAATTTACCGCTTGCATCTAGTGGCAAGAAATACTTAGAGTCTTCAGGTGTTCTCCTCGGATACGAGAGTGTTGAGGAATTTGCTGATACAAATTCAGTTTTGCTTGATGTTACACAACTTTTCCCTCAGGGAGTAATAAGTCTTTCGGCAATTAAAGTTTTCTCTGATACAAGAATTGACGAGGCGATTGTTGAGGCTGCGAGTCTTTCGTCGCAAGCAAACAGTATACTAAAGAATATGTTCTTCGACATAATCGCCGGAAAAACAGAGCTTCTAAACCCTGTTGAGAGTTATATTTACGAAGATACAATGGGGCTATGCGGCTGGATTAATAACAAGCGTGTACTTCTTGGCAACCGTGAGCTTATGGCTAACCACAGTATAGCAGGCGTTCCAACCAAGACTAAGGAAAAGGAATACACTAAAAACGGAAAACAGGTTATATACCTTTCTGTATCGGGTGAGCTTTCTGCGATGTTTGTTATTGAGCTTTCTCCAAGTCTTGAAGTTAAAAGATGGTTGAAGTTGTTAGAGAAGCAGGGTGTTCACGTAATGCTGCGTTCCGTTGACTCGGTAATTTCACTTACTAAGCTTTCAGAACTATTTGAAGTTTCTCCAGAAATGTTTAAGTTAATACCATTTAGACTTCATAACGCTTTTGAGGAGCAGACGGAATATGTTCCAAGGGCGAGTGGTGCAGTAGCGTGTTCGGGCAAATTTACATCATTTGCGCAGCTTATTGTTGGGGCAAAAAGAGTACATAAGACCGTTACATTAGGGCTTGCATTACAAGCCGCAGCTGCAATTCTTGGCGTGCTGCTTACGATTATACTTACAATAACCGGTGCATTTGGAATGATGACATCATCAATGGTTCTTCTGTACAACCTCATATGGATGGGAATAACAGCAGCTATCCAAATGGCAAGACCAAGTTAAAACAAAAGGACTGTTTCAAACTTGAAACAGTCCTTCTTCTATACCAAAATAAAGCTCGCTTATGTAAGCGAGCTTTAAATGTTTTTACTTAGCTTTCTTAGCGATTACAGCAGCGCAAAGAGCAACTGGAATAATAGCAAGAGCGATAGGAGCGTTACCTGTTGGAGGTGTAGTTGTTACTGGAGCAGCAGATGTTTCTGCAGGAGCAGCAGTTGTTTCTTCACCAGCAGGAGCTGTTGTTTCTTCAGCAGGAGCAGCTGTTGTTTCCTCTGGAGCAGCTGTTGTTTCCTCTGGAGCAGCTGTTGTTTCTTCAGGAGCAGCAACGCCAGCAAGTTCTTCGTATGTATTGTATTCCATACAGTAGTTCTTAGGGTTGCCCTTTTCATCAACGAGAACTCTCATAGCAGCTTCAGGAGCGCCAGCTGTAAGTTCAGCAGAGTTTACAGTAACGTTGTGAACTTGGAAACCAATACCGCTGTCGCCAAGTGTTTCAATAGCAGCAGCACCGATTACGAAAGATACAGTAGTCTGGCTCTGCTTAACGTAGATAAATCCATCTTCCTTACGGATTTCAGTGTCGGAAGTGAGAGAATCAGTGATTGCAACCCATCCAGCATCGTAATCCACTGGCTTAAGAACGCACTGATCAGATAAGACCAGGAGTAACTGTAAGAGTGATTCAACATCTCCGCCGATAGCTTGTAGATCAGCCTTGAGATTGTTTTTCCGGCACCCCAATCACCAGGTGATGTTGCGTCGAGTTCGATAGTTGTCGCAAATGCGCTTAGAGCTGTTGCGCTTGCGAGCAGCAGCAGCAAAAAATGCAGCAAGTACTTTTTTGATTTTCATAATTGTTTTCTCCATAAATTAAATTAGTTTTACTTTAAAAACTTTAAAGTAAAGTTAAAATTTAAGCGGTTTAATTATAACACATTTTCTTGATAAAATCTATATGTAAATATATCATTAAACAGACTTTTTTGTTTATAATTCACATAAAACGTTTACAATAGGATGTAGCAAATAGCAAAATAAAGCTCATTGATTTTCAATGAGCTTTAAATCTGTTTAAATAATAAAATTACTTAGACTTCTTAGCTACAACAGCAGCAGCAACAAGTGCAACTCGAACAGCAGCAAGAGCAATTGAGCGTTACCCGTAGGAGCGTTGCCAGCAGCTTCAGTAGCAACAGTTGTTACTTCAGTAGTTGTGTCGCCACCAACATTTTCATCTGTCTGATCCTTACCAGCAGCAGCAGCAGTCATAACCATAGCGGAAGCAGCAACAGCAGCAATAGCAGCAAGTGAAATAATCTTAGAAAGTTTCATGTTAATTTCCTCCATTTTTTTGTTTTACATTATATTTTGGTTTTTTAATACCATCATTATTATAACACAAGATTTATTTTATATACAATCAGCATTTTCAACAAGCTTATAAGATATTAATGCATTTTTTTAGTCAAAATGATATAAATGAAAAATATCTATTAAATGGCTTGAAAGATAACCTGTTTTCAATAAAGGGGCTTCAGCCCTGTCATTCAATAAGCGACTGGGGCGATAGCCCCTAAGGGTTTCAGTGTGGGATTGTATCCCACTGAAAGACTAATATGGAACCCTACGCCTAAGAGGCGGGGGGACATAAGTCGTGGCTATAAATAATCAAAATTAGATAAATTTAATCAGCCTTAGTAAAATGAATAATTTTGCTTGAGAAATCTCCCCATACTTGAAGATTAATACCAGCGTTCATAAGTGCAGAACCGGAAACAACTACGCCGGTTTCCTCGTTTTTGTAGTAGGAGTCAGGGCAGAGGCCTTTGAGTTTTACACGTCTGCTGCGTCTGTTAGGTCTGCCAAGTACTTGAACGAAAGTGAATAGTGCCTCAGATTTATCCTTAGCAACAAACATCCAAGAATCCCAAGTGCCATCTTCAAACATATTGCCAATTCTGTATTGATCGCCTGTACGGATTAGCGGATTAAATTTGTGGAATTCTTCAATTTGTGCAGGAATCATATCACGGTCGGGATTTTAGTAACGTCAAGCTCATAACCGAAAGTTCCAACCATAGCAACGTGTCCCCTAGTTGAGAAAGGAGTACTTCTTCCAACAGTATGGTTAGGGCAATCGGAAACGTGTGCTCCCATTGCGGAAACAGGATAAACTAGGGAAGTTCCGTACTGAATTTTAAGTCTTTCAATAGCATCAGTGTCATCAGATGCCCAAATTTGAGGTGAGTAATAGAGCATACCAGCGTCAAATCTTGCTCCACCACCGGAACAGCTTTCAAGAAGGATGCGTGGATAGTCGTTAGCCTATCCATGAGTTCGTACACACCGAGAACATAACGGTGCCAAAGTTCACGCTGTCTGTTAGCAGGGAGAGCGTTTGAGCCAACTTCAGTAAGCTGTCTATTCATGTCCCATTTGATGTATTCAATGTTAGCGGAGTCGAGAACCTTCTTCATCATGTCATAAACATAATCACGAACATCAGCCCTTGAGTAGTCAAGAACGTATTGTTCACGGCAGAGAGTCAACTCACGGCCTTGAATTTGAATTGCCCAATCAGGGTGAGCGAGGTAAAGTTCGCTATCAGGTGAAACCATTTCCGGTTCAAACCAGATACCGAATTTCATACCAAGCTTATTTACCTCGTCAACGAGATGCTTTAAGCCGCCGTTGATTTTCTTTTCGTAAACAAACCAGTCACCAAGACTTGAATTGTCAGCATCACGGTGACCGAACCAGCCATCGTCCATAACCAGCATTTCTATGCCAAGCTTAGACGCTTCCTTTGCAATTGAAATGAGTTTGTCTGTATCGAAGTTGAAGTAAGTAGCTTCCCAGTTGTTGATGAGTACAGGACGTTTTTTATCTTTGTATTCACCTCTGATAAGATGATTACGGTAAACATCATGGAAAGTTCTTGACATTCCGCCAAGTCCTTCGTTAGAGTAGACCATAACAACCTCAGGAGCGGTAAATTCTTCACCCGATTCAAGCAGCCAGTTAACGTCTGTTGGATTAATACCCATTTGGAAACGAGTTGTTTTATGCTGAGTAACTTCAGCCATAGCAATGAAGTTGCCGGAATATACAAAGTTAAATCCGTAAGCCTCGCCCATATCCTCATCACAACTGTGGGAGCAAAGAGCAACAAAAGGATTGTTTTGATGTGAGGATTCGCCCCTCATACTATCAATAGATTGCTTGCCGTGGTGTAGTCGGCAACGCTCAACATGGCGTTCTCTTGCCCATGAGCCGTTAAGTGTAATCATGTCATATTCGCAGGAGTCAAAATCAATACTCATAGATAAAGCACGAGTAAGGTTTATAGCCTCAGCACCGGTATTTTTAAATCTAACGCTTCTTGTAATAGCGTTGTGATTTTCAAAAACACTGTAAACTAACACAACTTCAAGACCGGAATGTGAGTCTATGCAGTTAATTTCAAGTGTTGCAGCCTCATTTTCGGACGCAAATGTTGCAGGAAGACCGCTAAGCTTTGGCTTGCCGTTATAGATGTTGTGTGAAACATATCTAATGTCGCAAGTACTAACCCCAGCCTTGTCTAAGGTTTGTAGAGAGTGTGAGCGATAGTCGCCAAGACCGAAACAAGGATATTCAAATGGCAGAGTATCCATGTAGCAAGCCTTATCACGATTGTTTACCGATGGAGTGAAAGGATTTTCATCAAGACGAAGTAAGTAGTTTAGCTCGCTGTCCGGAACTTTCTTTCCAAAATAAACGTGGGCAATATAGTCCCCCTCAGCGATAGCAACCATGTAAGTAGTATCTTTAGCTGAAAGAATAAAGCTATTTGAACTTTCGTTATAAATAATTCCCATAGTTAAATCTCCTAAAAAAATTAATTTAATTTAGTTTAATAAGTTTAGTATACCATTAAACATAAATTTATACAATATTAAAATGTTAAGATAATATAAGTAAATTAACATGATTAGCTTATCGATACACAAAACAATTGAATAATACCAAAAACTAAGGTATACTAAATCTAAGAAAATCGGATTTTCGTAAGGAAAAGTAAGAATTATGCCATTTTTTATTTAAGAAAATGGGTATAGAATAAAAATGAACTAAGAAAAGGGGCGAAATCATGGATAAAACAACAATCCTAATTGTAGACGACGATAGAGAAATAGTCGACGCAATTGCAAAATTCTTATCGCTAGAGGGGTACTCCTGCATAAAAGCGTATGACGGTATTCAGGCCGTTGATATTCTTGTTGCGGAGCGAGTGCAGTTGATTATTTTGGACATAATGATGCCCAATATGGATGGACTATCTGCACTAATACACATAAGACAGACTAAAAATATCCCTATTATTATGTTGTCTGCAAAAGCTGAAGATAGCGATAAAATCATTGGTTTATCCATGGGAGCGGATGATTACATAACAAAACCGTTTTCGCCACAAGAGTTAGTAGCAAGAGTCAAGTCGCAACTTAGAAGATATATCCATTTTGGAGATTATCAAGCGCAATTTCAAAAGGATTTAATAGTTATCGGTGGACTAGAATTCAATTGCGTAACAAAGGAATTCAAGGTCGATGGAGAGGCTATCAAACTTACCGCTACCGAGATGAAAATCCTTGACCTATTAATGCGCAATGCGGGGCAAATCTTCTCGGCGGAGGAAATTTACGAAAGGGTTTGGAGGGAGGAAGCGTTTTCAGTCGAAAACACCGTTATGGTGCATATAAGGCGCATAAGAGAGAAAATAGAAATAAATCCTAGAGAACCAAAATATTTAAAGGTGGTGTGGGGAATTGGCTACAAAATTGAAAGGCTTTAGTAAGAGAAAGCCGGTAAAAGTGACCATGATTATATTATTCCTGCTTTCAGTGGGGGTCGCAATTTTTTGCATATGTCGTGTAAATATACTAAAAGATTTAGGCAGTATAGGTGTAGAAGATGCAAGTAGTATAGACAGCATTGATATTTATGAGGTGTTTACGGTTCCAAAATATACAGACACTCGGAAAAATTACGACAGAGTAAATCATAGTGTGCGATTTATAGACTCTATATACATTGGAGCTCTTGGTGCTTATAATGAAGCTGAACAGTCTGGTGAGCAGCTTGACTTTGTTGATTTTACTAATCAGTTTGTTAGCAAGCTTCTAAAATATAACAGATTTGAAGATATTGAACATGCTTATATTAAGTTTGTAGGAAAGGGCGAAAGTTTAGAACCTACTTCTGCGAAGCATTTTGAAATCATATGGGATCAAGGTATTGTTGAGGTTGATTTTGAAGAGTACAGCAGTAGAGTGGACACCGAATGCTACTATGAATTTGATTTTGAGAAGGATATATGCTACAAGGGAGCAAATACTAATAAAGAGGTACCACTGTTTAGACCTAATGGTAGTCATGAAATGGCAGACTATATTGCAGGAATTAAGATATATTATTCCGAAGAAACTCTTGCTAGTAATCAGCGAGAATGGTTTTCTACTCGAGTTTTAATGCAACAATTGATAATTACATTTATCGTTTGCTGTTTGATAGCGTTAATAAGCTTTTTCTGGCTGGTTGCAGTTGTTGGAGTGGATCACAATAACGAAAAAATACCGCTTAATCCTGTAATGGGATTTTACACAGAAATTCAATTTATAGTTGCATCAGCATCGATATTACTTGTTTTTCTTGCAGTAGAAACAATAAGCGTTTTCGGGAATTACAGATACGGCTCGCCTTATGATGAAGATATGAACATAGTTAATATCTTAGCAGAATGTGTTCTTTTCATGGCATTAGCGGCAATTTGGTTATATTTTATACTTTCAATCATCGCTAAAATCAGAAACAAGCAGTTTGTAAAACGCTCACTTATCTGCATTATTATCGGCGCTTTAGCATCTGGAACAGTTAAGCTGTTCAAAGACACTAAGGGAGTAATAACAGGTGAGAGTTTCTCAAGCAAAAACTATAAATATTATTCCATATTACAGAATGTTGCTGTTGTAATAGGTTGCGTTATACCGTGCTTGTTTATAATTATAATGGCGTTTGCTGTGGCTGTTTCTGATGGAGGTATAGAATGGCTAGTTATATTCGCTTTACCTATAATAATATTACTTTTGTGTGTGGCGATAAATGTTTATTCTACTTGGATAGCTACAAAAGACTTCAAAGTAATTGAAAAAGAGATTGAGGACATCTACACAAACACACCGTCAGGCGAATACGAATTAAATGACTATTCACCTTACAAAGAGGTTTCCGACAAGCTACTTTCAATCAGCAAGAATTATCAAGCAAATATCGATGAAAGAATTAAATCCGAGAGAATGAAAGTTGACCTAGTCACAAACGTTTCTCATGATCTAAAGACGCCGCTTACATCAATCATAAGCTACGTTGACCTTTTGAAAAAAGAGGAACTTACTCCTGATGCGAGGGACTATGTAACTATACTTGAACAAAAGTCGGAAAGGCTCAAGAACATAGTTTCCGATGTGTTTGAACTTGCAAAGACAACAAGCGGAGAGATAGCCATTGAGAATGAAAAGCTTGACGTTATAAAGCTAATAATACAAACACTTGGTGATATGGAGGATAAAATCACAAAGTCAGGAAGAACGATAAAACAACAACTTCCTTCAAATCCGGTCTACATAACAAGTGACGGGAAAAGGCTTTATAGAGTTATTCAAAACCTTGTTGATAATGCGATTAAGTATTCACTTGCAGGGACAAGAATTTTCATTGTTGCACAGGAAGTGGACGAAGATGTAATCATTAGCATAAAGAACACTGCTGCATATGAAATGATGTTCACAAAAGAAGATATTATCGAGCGTTTCTCAAGGGGAGATAAGTCTAGAACAACAGAGGGCAGTGGACTAGGTCTTTCAATTGCACAAGGGTTTACGATCGCTTGTGGAGGAGAAATGGACATAGTAATAGACGGCGACCTTTTCAAAGTAATATTGAAATTTAAAAAGACAGAATAAAGAGAAGAAGGTCAGGCCATGTTTTCTGGCTTGACCTTTTCTATATGCCTTGATAAAAAAGAGAATAACAATAATTATATATGTGTAGAAAAAAGAAAGAAAAGGAGCAAAACGCCGTCAAAATCGGCGTACAGGGTGTATAAAAAATGAGAGATAAAAAAGTGAGGAGCTATTACAGCACCTCATCGGACTTGCCAATCTTTAGCGAAAAGGCACTTATGATTATTTCGGCGGTAGTTACTTTCTTACTCCAATGCATTTCATTCATGACAACATTTCAAGGTGCAGAGGTATACTTCGGTGAAGTGTTCTTTCTTGCACCGATAATGTTTGCGATTGCAGTTCAATCAGTGGTTTACTTTGTGAGTAACTCACTTCAAAGGCGAGTATCGTTTACTAAAATTATTGCAGTTATACTAGGTATTATGTGTTCTAGTTATTTTTTCGTATATAGGCATATATAATGCAGTAAATTCGCCGCTCAACTATTATGAGCAAACATATTCAGCATACAGCGCAAACCTAATGGCAAAGTATGAAAATGTCACATCTAACGTCGATAACACAGCGGGTGATACTATCAACGCCTCACTCAACAGCATAGTCTCAGAGTATTCAAGACTTACTAGCGAAATTGCTAATTTAGAACTGTTAGAAAAGCAACTCAGCGAGGTAAAATCTTCGGCTTCGTCTGGAATGGTTGCCCCAAAGCAGTCGGATTATGAGGAGTACGAAGATTATGCGGCTGCCTATAATGCGTACATAAACAGCCTTTCACAGGGAAACAGTGCTGAAACAAGCACACAAATTTCAGGTATTCTTGCGCAGTACGGATTTACTGCAAGGAGTGAGGTTGCAAAGAGTATTTCGGAAATGTCAGCGTCAGCAAACACGCTGAAGAACGGAATTTCAGCAACCTTAGAAACGCTCGGCGGAACATCTGGCGAAATTACTTCCGATATTGAGCAGGTCCGAGTTATTCTCACCGAGAAAGTATCGAACGGTGATGATGGAGTTGCTGTACAGAACGCAATAGTTCAAATTATCAATTTGAGCAACAAAATATCGGGAAATCTTTCTGCTGAAAGTGTCATCAAATCAATATCTTTGCAAAACAGAAAAGTTGATGAATTGCTCTTGCCATTCGCTGAAATTGCCTCGGGTGAGGGCGAGGATGGCATATCATTGAAAAAAGCTCCAATGGAGCTTAAAGCGCAGCTTGAAAATCAAATAAAGAACGCAGTGACTGAAATAAACACGATATACGCTTTAAACGGAGTAAATGAAACGGTATTAATTGACGACTATATAATGCATGACATATATCTCTTGCCGCTTGTAAATTTAGTGAAGCCAACGACAAGAAGCATTGCAATAATTTGCTTAACAATTGCACTTTTAACGGATATTTTCTCACTTGTTTTTGCGATGATATTCCAAAAGCAGAAGAGTATTCTTTCGTTAAAATCCGTTAATCAAGTAATTCGCAGAGATGATTCGCTGTTTGAAAAGAATGTTATTTCAGCACTTATGGTTTCTATTAAGAGCGAGTTTGGCGGCAGTCTGTCCGAAACGATGGACATATCAGTTTTACTAGAGCGATTAGCAGAGTTCGTTGCTAAGTTCCATTCAACAAATGTCGGCGCATCTCAAGGATATTCTTTGCAGGCACCGCAGTCGGAGCTTGAGCATTTTGATGCAATGCTTGCGTTTTTGAGCCAGTTTGGGCTTGTGAAAATTGTTTCGTCTGACTATTACAGTGAGCTTTCAAGCGAAGTTACTTCTAGTAATGTTCCTGTTTGCGAGGGGAATGTTGTAATGATGAAAACAAAATTTCTACTTTGGTGCAACGGTAAATGGAACGACATTTTCGCTGTTACTGATGAAAGGAGCAAACCATGATATTTAATGTAATTTCCCTTATCCTTATAATAGGAGTGATTGCTATCTTCTTAATTGGCAAGAAGTATCAGAATGAAACCGAAAGGTTATTTTATAAGGACTTGCTATATTGGACAGTGATGTTTGTTTCGTATGTAGTGTGCATAGTTATTTACGGTTGCGTTTTCGGCGGGAGGATTAACATCTTCCGAGCTGTGAATGTGAATGTGGTTACAATTTGCGGATTTATAGTATTGCTTGCAGGGATATTTGAGGTTTGCTCACCGTCAAAAAGAATAGTAAGAATATTTACTAAACAAAAGCCGAAAGATGAGCAGGACACACAAGCAGAAAAAATTCTCGCAGCAGAGAACTGCATGGACAACTACTTTAAGATAGTATCCAGTCTTTTGACTGCACTAATGATACTCTTGCCGGTAATACATAGACTTTCTACTATCATTTCCGATAATGAAAGCTCGCTTAATGATGGATTTATCGGACTAAGTGGTATTTGCATGGTTGTAATGTCAGCGATTTGCATAAGGCAGATGCTGTATCAAATTTACTATTCCAAAATAAAAGCACAGGACAGCAGAAACACTTTAGAAATACAGCGTGTAATAAAAGCGCAGGAGTTTATCAAAGAGAAGAATAACCGACTATAACCACGACTTATGTAACCCGCCCAGTCGTTTGCCCCATAACGGGGCTGAAGCCTTATTGAATACAAAGAGAGCCTTTTGCTTCAAAAAAGCAAGGCTCTCTTTTTCTTTTTGACCTTAATATTTTTACGAAAATATTTTCACAAAACTTATTGACAAGTGTATATACGGTTGATATAATGTGCATATACCATATACACAATGTGAGGGAATATATTCATGAATATTTTAATTAGCAATACCTCAAACGAGCCTATCTACGAGCAGATTGTGCGACAGATAAAGGCTCAAATCATGTCGGGTGAATTGGTAGAGGGGGACGCTCTTCCGTCAATGCGAAACCTTGCACAGCAGTTACGAATAAGCGTCATTACAACAAAGCGTGCCTATGAGGAGCTTGAAAGAGATGGCTTTATTAAGTCGTTCACTGGTAAAGGCAGCTTTGTAAGTTCACAAAATTCTGAATTTTTGCGTGAAGAAACTCTGCGTCAGATTGAAGCAGGGCTTGAAGATGTATGCAAAAAGGCGAAAATGTGCAATATCGGCGTTGATGAGCTGCGTGAAATTTGCGCGATTGTATATGAAAAACAATTAACTGTTATTTTTAGGAGATGATTATATGAGCGATTATGAAAATGCAATAGAAATAAATGGTTTAACCAAAAAATATGATGGGTTTACACTGGATAATATCAGCTTCAACGTTCAAGGGGGCAGTATTATGGGGTTTATTGGGCAAAATGGTGCCGGTAAAACAACTACAATAAAAGTTATTCTTAACATAATTAAGAATGATGAGGGCAGCGTAAAAATATTTGGTATGGACAGTGTTAAAGATGAGCTTGAAATCAAGGAGCGTATTGCGGTGGTTTTGACGAGCTGCCAATACATGATGTTTTCAACGCTGCTCAAATTAGCACTATAATGAGCGGTATTTTCAAAAATTGGGACGATGCAGTTTATAAGCAATATCTTGAACGTTTTGCACTTCCGCTTAAAAGAAAGTCGGTAAGTTTTCAAAGGGCATGAAAATGAAATTGCAGATTGCTTGCGCATTATCATGGTGCAGAACTTTTGGTTATGGACGAGGCTACAACTGGTCTTGACCCCGTTGTTAGAAACGAAATTCTTGATATTTTTCCTTGAGTTTTGCAGGACGATAGACATAGCATATTTATGTCATCACACATCACCTCTGATCTTGAAAAAATTGCAGACAGCGTCACCATTTTATTGATAAGGGTAAGATTTTGCTTAGTGGCTATAAAGACGATGTTTTAGAGCATCATGGTATGCTAAAATGCACTAAAGATGAATATAGAAGCATTGAACCAGAATTCATTGTAAGCGCTAGACTTAGCGATTTTGGTGCTGAGGTTATGGTTAACGATAAGGCTGCTTGCAGAAAAAAATATAGCGGTGCAATAATTGATAACACTACGCTTGAAGAAATTATGCTTTTCTATGTTAATCGTGCAAAAAAGGAGTGGTCGTGATGGGCAAACTTATTTATCGCGAGCTTTATCTTACACGAAAAATATTACATCATCAGCTACTTTCCTTAGCTATAATTTTTATTCTTGAGGTGCTTGTACGACTTAGCATGATAAGCGGAAATTTGTCGCACATGAACGACGGGGATTTACAAGCGATTGATGAAGTTACACATTATTTGTTCACATACCTTATACCTTTAGTTTTTTTTCTTGTTATTGACAGCGGTTCAGTAATAGTATCTGATGCAAAAAGCAAGTGGGTTTATTCGCATATACGACTCCGGTTAGCGAATATAAGCTTGTGGGTGTGAAGTATATCATAAAAATAAGTATGTTTTTAATTGCCTTTCTTATGGCGATTGGAAATGCGGCTGTAATTGGACATTTTAGTGATAAACCAGTCACTCTTGAGGTGGTACAAAATCTACTTCTTATAGGAGCAGCTATAGGGATTTTTTCATTCATACAAACACCTATGTTGATAAATTGTAAAGCTGAAGGGGCAGTAACAAAAGTAAAAACTCTTTTTAATCTTGGTGTAGTAGCGTGTTTATTTATAGCACAATTAAAAATCGTGGATACACTTGTGAAAATTAAAGAAAAAAACCTGATCTTGACGAATTTGAGCTAAGTGAACTTCTAGCAGAAGAATTATTTGCAATAATTACAAGGTTTCGTGAAAGTATACTAATACTTTTGCCGTTTGTTTTAGTTGCAGTAATTCCGATAAGCTACTTTGTAAGCGTTTGGCAGATGAAAAGGAGGGAGAACTAGGATATGGGAACTCTAATTTACAAAGATTTTATTATAAATAGAAACAATCTGCTTCTCCTTTTTTTTTCAATACTTTTAATTTCAGCTATGCCACTTGCTACATTGGTGGGGGAGAGAATGTTGGTTTGGACGAGAAGTTGGTATTTTTCTACTGCATTGCTATTTATTTTCGTATATGCAATGATAGCTTACATTATTTCAATGTTCATGTCTGCTCCTTTTCGAGCCGGACAGGCATCAAAAATGAGCAGATTTTATCACATCATCACCACAGGGAACTACGGGACAAATTGGAGCAAAATATTATTTTGTCTTGATACTTGCTATACTTGGACTTTTTTGGTGTACAATTTTGGAAAAAGATTTATGCTGTTGTTTTTCCGGAAGTTCAATTTAAAGTGTGAGTAATTTGTGTATAACATTTTTTTATATTCAGCTTCTTACAGTTTCAATTGAAATTCCGTTTGTAGTTGATTTCGGCAGCAAGGTCGGAAGTATGATAAAAGCTTTAACATTCATTCTTGTAATACTTGTTGTAGTTGTTTATGCGTTATTTGGCGATCTTTCCATCTTTGGTTCGATTGATAGCTTTTATGATTGGTTATTTAATTTGATAAGCGGAAATAGTAAAATCAGATACACTTTTATATATTTCTGCAATATTACCATATTTATCAATAGCGTTATTCTATCTGTCATATCGCATATCCTGCAAGCTTTATTTGAGAGGAGTTGAGGAATATGACAAATGACAACAGCTTAACAAAAAAACGCATTGTACCATTTTTCTAATATTCACATTCGGATTAACCATTATTTTATATTTCATTCAGCACATCAGCAATAACGATAGATTAGTTTCATTGATTGGTTATTTAGCAATGTTTGCCCCAGCAACAGCCGTTATAATCACACGAATAATAACAAAAGAGGGAATAAAAAAATCGTATCTAGCACCAAATTTAAAGGGCAATGTGCATAAATATATTTTAGCGATAATAATTCCGCTGGTATGTTCACTTATATCAGGCTTAATTCTGGGTTTTATTTATAACAAAAGATACTATGTTTGAACAAATCTCAAAGAATTATACACCTACCCAGTTTGTTCTTGTTATGCTTATAAATATATCAATAGTTGTACCAAATTCATTTATCGCATTAGGCGAAGAGTTTGGTTGGAGAGCATATTTAGTTCCTAAGCTAGAAAAACTTTTGGGATTGACACCCTCGCTTATAATTGGCGGCATTATATGGGGGTTGTGGCACGCTCCTTTTATATATGACGGTGTAAAACGCATTCACAGACAGCTTTATTGTTAATGTAATTTTAATGTGCGTGTTATGCATTTTCACAGGCGCAATTTTTACATGGCTAACTAAAAGAACAAATAGCGTTTTGCCTGCTACAATTGCTCATATGATGAATAATTTCAGCGTAGGTCTAACGGGTTTATTCCTATCAGAAGAAAACATCACAAAGATTGATAATTCGCTTTATTCTATCGCTATGTTTACTCCGATAGTAATTACAGGTGTTGTTTTGTTTATTTACCTTATTATCAAGAATAAAAAGGCAGAAGCAAAGTGATAAATTAAAGATTTATTTTCAGCCTTAAAATACAGAAGTTTAAAAGAGCCTTACTATAAAGAAGTAAGGCTCTTTTGCTTTTGTATCTATTCATCAATAGAATTTTTAACTTCAATTGCTTCCTTCGATTTTTTATACACACCAGAGTAAATTCAGAGGTAATTAAATCGGATATTCCGTCATAAATCATAAAAGCACCGATAACTCGAATAATAGTAGTGGCAATAGACATAGGAATAGTCATAAGGATAATTCCTAGCGCAGCAAGAACAAGACCGAGAATTAAGAACACCCACCATTTATCGAAGTTGTTGGCTTTCATTTCAGCAGCCTTGCGAACACGGTCGATAGCATCGACGATTAATACTATACCCATTACAAACGGAATGATGGATAGTATAATATCCGAGCGAAGAATAATAAAAAATCCTGCCGCAACAGCGATTAATGCAAAAACTAGCTCAAATCTGCTGATTATGCTGTCGTTTTTCGAGGAGAAGGAAGACGCTCCTTTAATTAATCCGTAAAGAATGAGCGCACCGCCGATTATGTAGAATATAACGCTTGCGACCTCCGATGGCTTTAGCAGCATGATTATTCCTAGAACGATGTATATTAGCGATGTAAGGATAAACATATTTTTAAACTTTTTGAAAAATTCCATATAAATGCCTCCGTTTCAAGTAATTATTTTTTTATTATACTATAAACAATAATATAGTACAATGCATTGAGAAAAAAATATTTTTATGGTATACTTAATTCAAAGTATATTTAGGGGGATTATTACAAGTGGAATATAAAATAGAAACGCATCTTCACACCTCTCAAGCAAGTGCTTGTGCCGTTAGTACAGGTGCAGAGATGGCAGTTGCCCACAAGCAAAAAGGGTACGATGGAATAATCATTACCGACCACTTTTTTAACGGGAATACAGCAATAGACCGTAAGCTGCCATGGGAGGAGCGAGTGGAGCTTTTTTGCAAAGGTTATGAGGACGCAAAAGCTGAGGGAGATAAAATAGGTTTGGATGTATACTTTGGCTGGGAATACGGTGGAGATGAGGGAATGGAATTCCTAACATACGGACTTGACAAGGAATGGCTTTTAGCTCACCCGACATTAATGCTAATGCCAATAGAGGAGTACTTAAAATTAGTTCGCAATGAGGGTGCTTTTGTATCGCAAGCGCATCCGTTTAGAGAAGCACCGTACATTCCAAGGACAAAACTTTACCCAAACTTAACAGAAGCGGTAGAAGTTTTTAATGCAGGCAATGCTAGGAATGAGTTCAACGAAAAAGCACTTAAATATGCAGAGGAATATGGGCTTTTGCAAACTTGTGGTTCTGATGGACATATAGCAAGTCAACTACGTGGTTATGGAATGCTTATCGACCATAAAATAAATTCCATTCAAGAATTTATTTCTGCTATAAGAGAGGGTAGAACTAAACTTATAACAACACCATAGTTGCTTGTCGAATGGAAAAAAGTAAAATATAAAAAACTCTTGTAATTCAAAAATGTTTTTGTTATAATTAAAGAATAGCTTGAATTTTCAAAAAACTACAACAAGCTTATTAAATTGATTAGAAAATTAGGAGGTACGTCATGAGCACTGACCCGTATGGGAGTATAAAGAATATTCAGTAGCAAAGACGCACCTAATCCGTCTTTTGTTACTGTGGAAGGCGGAAAAACTATGATTAAATATTACAAGACTGAAAACAATTCAATTGTTGAAATTGACGCTGCAGAGCCGGGTTGCTGGGTTTCAGTCATTGCTCCAGATGAGCATGAGATAAGCAGGATAATTTCAGATTTTGAACTTGATGCAGGATTTGTGCGTTCAGCATTGGACGAAGAGGAATCCGCTCGTATCGAAACAGAAGATGATCAAACTTTAGTCATCATCGACTATCCTATCGCAGAGAAGTCTCCAGAAGAAGAGAACATGAACTACTACACAATGCCGATGGGCATTATATTGACAAATTCATACGTTGTTACAATTAGCTTGAGGGACAATACCATTATAAGCGAAATGACAAGTGGAGTAGTTAAAAACTTGCAAACGCATTTAAAAACAAGGTTTATCCTTATGATGCTTTTAAGGATTGCTGCAAGATACCTTCAGTACCTTAAACAGATAGACAAAATATCCTATCATACAGAGAAAAATCTGCACAAGTCCATGAAGAATGAAGAACTAATTCAAATGCTCGGACTTGAAAAGTCGCTAGTATATTTCTCGACATCGCTCAAATCCAACGAAGTAGTTCTCGAAAAGATACTTCGTGGAAGAATTATTAAACTTTATGAAGAAGACCAAGATTTGCTTGAGGACGTTTTGATTGAGATCAAGCAGGCGATTGAAATGGCGAACATCTACTCAAGTATTCTTTCTGGAATGATGGATGCTTTTGCCTCGGTAATTTCAAATAACGTGAACGTGGTAATGAAACGACTCACAATAATTACCATAATAATGGCAATTCCGACTATCATCTTCAGTTATTACGGAATGAATATGGGAGTTTATCCTATACCGGGGACGTGGTTCCCGTTAGTGCTTGCAATCATTGCGACGGCTGCAGCGGCACTGATTTTACTCAAAACAGGTAAATAATTGTCGAATATAACCAAGAATAAGGATGAAAATTTATTTCATCAAAGAATTGAAATTATTATATACTTATGTTATCATAGTATTAATAAATAATTAATAATGGAGGATTATTTAATGGATGGATCTGGATTTCTACGAACCGTCAGCTTCGGCGGATTCGATAAAAAAGACGTACTAAGCTACGTTGACGAACTAAACACAAAAATTTACACTCTTGAAGCAGAGCTTGAAGAGAAAAACGCTGTTATTGAAAGTGGCGGCGGTGCTGGTGATTCTTCAGCAGAAATTAAGAGATATGAAGAACTTCTAGCTAAAGAAAGAGCAAAGTCCGGCGAACTTTCTGCGAGCTTGTCATCTATCAAGCTTGAAATGGAAAGTCAAGTTGGTGAACTTTCTAACAAAAACGCTGAAATTGAAGACCTTAAAGTGAAGCTTGAAGAAGCTGAGAATAAGGCTGCAACAGGTGGCGATGGCGGCGTAAGCGCATTCGACATCGGTAGCGTATTCGTTGAAGCTAAGAACAGTGCTGATAGAATTGTAACTGATGCTAGAGCAGCTGCGAAGAAGATGGACGAAGATGCTAAGGAACTTGCACAACAAGTTGTTGAAGAAGCTAACGTAAAGGCAAATAAAATCGTTACTGATGCAAGTGACTCCGTTGCTTCTAAGGTTGCTGAGGCTGAACGCAAGGCTAAGGAAACAATTGAAAATGCAAAGGTAACTGCTGCTGATACAATTGCAGAAGCAGATGCTAAGGCTAAGAAAACAATTGCAGATGCTGATACTAAGGCAGCACAGACAATTTCTAATGCAGACAACACAGCTAAGAAGACAATTGCAGATGCTGAACAGAAGTCTAGCGCAATGATTACTAAGGCAGAAGCAGATTCAAAGAATGTCTTTGAAACAGCTGCAACTGTAAAGCAGTCCGTTGGCCAAGAAATCAACGTACTGTCTGATAGTGTAGCAAGTCTTGTAAACCTACTTACAAACTTCTCCACTGATTCTATTTCTAAGCTTGAGGAGACAAAAGAAATTCTCACTCAGGCGAAGGAGTGTCTTCGGCTCGGACAGCCATTAATCACGAAAAATTCCAAGAAGTCTTCTAATGAACATATAGCGAACACTAAGGTGGATAATGCTAAAGAACCAGCAAAACCTGAAGTGAAGGAAGTTGCTAAAGAACCAGTGAAGCCTGAAATAAAGGAAGCTGCTAAAGAACCAGCAAAGCCTGAAGTGAAGGAAGTTGCTAAAGAGCCAGCAAAGCCTGAAGTGAAGGAAGCTGCTAAAGAGTCAGCAAAGCCTGAAATAAAGGAAGCTGCTAAAGAACCAGCAAAGCCTGAAGTGAAGGAAGCCACCAAAGAAGTAGCAAAAACTGAAACTAAAGAAGTTATCAAAGAACCAGCGAAGACTGAGGCTGAAGAAGTAGATGTAAATGCTCCTATTGCCCCAACACCAAAGATATATACGTTTGAAGAAGAGGCAGAGTCGGAAGAAGTCGTAGAAGAAGTAGCTGAGGTAGTCCAAGAAGCTCCAGTTGAGGAGTATTTTGCGCCAAAGCCAAAGGTTTACACTTTAGAAGGTAAATACGAAGCTCAAAAACCGGATATACTTAAAGCAACTGAAGAAGAACGGGCTATGGCGATAGAGGCTAAGAAGAAAGCTAAAGCTGCGGCTGAAGAAGCGGCTAAGGCGGCTGAAGAAGCACAAGCTAAGGCAGCTAAAGAAGCTGAAGAAGCAGCAGCTAAGGCGGCTAAAGAAGCTGAAGAAGCAGCAGTTAAGGCGGCTAAAGAAGCTGAAGAGGCAAAAGCTAAAGCAGCTAAAGAAGCTGAAGCAGAGGCTGCTAGAATTGCAGCTGAAGAGCGTGAATTTGCAGAAATGTTAGCGGCAGAGGAACGTGAAAACGCTGAAAAAGCTAAGAGGTCTAACAATAATCATGACAACACACCAATCCCGCCTACTCCAAAGATGTTTACGGGTTCTGAAATATTAGTCGAGGAAACAGATGAAGAGGCTGAAATGAACGAAATGCTAAGAATGGTTCAAGAAGCAGAAGCGGAAGCTTTAAGGTCGGTTGATATTGACATGACATTTGAAACAGACTTCGTAGTTAATGAAGAAATTGATCCTACAAAAATAAAAGTTTCAGATATGTAAGGGAATATTAATGGCTGAAATTTATGAACTTAATACAGAAGACCTGAGGGAATTTGCGCCAAAGCTTAAAGTGGGCGATAAAGTACTCCTTTCAGGTTGGATATTCACCGGCAGGGATGCCGCACACAAGCGTTTTGAGGCTCTCCTGAATGAAGGGAAAGAGCTGCCTATCGACATAAAGGATGCCGTAATCTATTATGCAGGTCCAACGCCGGCGCCAAAGGGTAAGGCTATTGGCTCTTGCGGTCCGACGACATCGGGCAGAATGGATAAGTTTGCACCACGTCTTTTGATTTAGGGCTTGTCGGAATGATTGGCAAGGGTGAGCGCAATGCTGAGGTAAACAATGCAGTGGTGAGGAATAAAGCAGTATATTTATGCGCAATTGGCGGTGCTGGTGCACTTGCTTGTAACTGCATAAAGAGCTGCGAGGTTGTGGCCTTTTCAGAACTTGGCTGTGAATCAGTTAAGCGTCTATATATAGAAAAATTTCCGTTGACTGTCGCAAATGACTGTAACGGAGGGGATATATTTATAGAGGGCAGACAACAGTATATAATCAACTAATAGTAAAGGCTATCTTTCATAAAGTTAAAAAATTCGTGAGAATGGGTGCTTTATGGAAGATGGCCTTTAATTTTAAAGTAAAAAGAATTTAAATAAGAAACCCGCGAAAGGACGGTGATAGTTATAAAAGCTGTTGATATAATAAAGCGTTTCTTTTTTCTGTTGACCATAGCAGTAGTGGCTTTTATAATTATGTTTACCGTGCTTTTGTTAAATAGACCGATAGGCAGACTTCTCACTGTTTCGATGAGAGGCTTTGACAAAATTGGGGAGTATATTTACGTTGATCAAAACTATTCTAATTCTAAGAGGGATATACAAAAACTTGTTAATGACGCTTACGCAAGAATAGAGAATTTTTTGGAGAGATAACGTCTAATCCGATAATAATACTAAGTGAGGATTATGAAACTTTAAGCGAATTTGGCTTGATTAATGAGCCAGCTATAACCATAACCCTTTCAGGCGGAAAAAATTCTTATATTGTCGTTGCACCTGAGGGCTTTGATTTAGACATAATTTCGCACGAGCTTACTCACGCTGAATTTCACGCTTTGGCAGGGAGATTGATCCGTATCCGGTATGGTTTGATGAGGGGCTTGCAACTCAAAATGACTATCGTCAGGATTATGATCATAGAAGTTGGCTTTACTTCACAAATAACGGAGTGGACATTATTCCAATGCACCAAATATCTACATCAGAGCAGTTTTATGATGAAGATGAGTTTACTAGGCACTATAATTACGTAGTTTCCAAGCACGAGGTGGGCGAGTGGTACGATAGAATAGGTATTGAGGGATTGCATGAACTGATTGAAAGAGTAAAGGCTAAAGAAAAATTTTTCAGCTGTATATTATGATTTGAAATATTAAATATAGCAAATATTCATAAAATACTAAAGAAAGGCAAGGGAGAAGGAGCAAGGACGATGGAAGAAAACATAAAAAAATCCAAAAGAATAATACTTGCGCTGATAATCATTATTTCGGCGCTAATTACTGTTGTTGTGGTACTTTCAATAAAGTTAGGGACAAAACCAAAGGTTGAGGAAAAGGAACCGGACGCAATTCCTGTAATGGCAGAGGTTAAACACTCTGAATACACCGGCAGAAATGTTTCCGCCGAAGAAGTGATTAAGTTTAATGACTATACTTTAGGTCAGATTTGGGTACCTGTTTTCGGAGATGTACCGAAAAGTACGATTGATACTACGAAGATAAAGACAAGGAAAACGCTCAAATATTACATTGAAAATGATGAAATTATCTCTACTGTTGGGATTGATGTTTCCGTTCATCAAGGCGATATTGATTGGGAAAAGGTAAAGGCAGCAGGCGTTGATTTTGCCATGATCTGTTTGGGATACCGTGGTTACGGCAGCGGGGATTTGGAGATTGACAAGAAGTTTATTGATAACATTGAAGGGGCGAAAAAGCTGGAATTGATGTTGGGGTTTATTTCTTCTCTCAAGCAACCACCGTGGAGGAAGCTCTTGAAGAAGCTGAATTTACGCTTTCTTATTTAGAGGGTTATGAGCTTGAATATCCAGTTGTTTTCGACTGGGAAGTAATTGGCGAAGAGGCAAGAACAGACGATATTGCAGTGGAAATGCTAACTGATTGTGCGATTGCTTTTATGGAAGAAGTAAAGGGCGCAGGATACTCTCCAATGCTGTACAGCAACGTAAAAACAGCCTTGCTGAAGTTTGACCTTAGTAGAATGGCGGAGTACCCACTTTGGATAGCTGAATATAAATATAAGCCGACATTTTATTATGAATGTGACATTTGGCAGTATACGTCTGAAGGTGTTATTGACGGTATTGACCATGAAGTAGACCTTAACATCTGCTATCGTGGGAAGATTGATTTTTAACAATGTTGGCGTTGGAAGCTTTGTTAAAAATTAATAATATACCTAGTGTGTTTTTAGCAAACTTAATAAAATTAAACCGATGAATGTAAAAAGGAGCATTTTACTATTGACGAATAGCAATAGTAAGTGTATAATGTTGAAGAAGTAGACAAAGGCGTCACTTCTCTCATAGGGGGAAGTGTCGCCTTTTTTGGGCTATTTAAATGAGTATATTATTAAAAAGGAGAAAGAGATTATGTCATATGTTGATGAGGTTATTGACCTAGTAGTAAAGAAAAACCCTGCAGAGCCTGAATTCCATCAAGCTGTTAAGGAAGTTCTTAATTCGCTTAGAGTAGTTATTGAGGCAAATGAAGAAAAGTTCAGAAAAGACGCCATTCTTGAAAGAATTGTAGAGCCTGAAAGACAGCTCAAGTTCAAGGTTCAATGGGTAGACGATAAGGGACAGGCGCAAGTAAACACTGGTTACCGTGTACAGTTCAACAATGCAATTGGTCCTTACAAGGGCGGTTTGCGTTTCCACCCATCTGTAAACACAGGTATTATCAAGTTCCTCGGCTTTGAACAGATTTTCAAGAACTCACTTACAGGCCTACCAATCGGCGGCGGTAAGGGCGGTTGTGACTTCGACCCTAAGGGCAAGTCCGACAGAGAAGTATTATCTTTCTGTAAAGCATTCATGACAGAACTATACAAATATATCGGCGCAGACGTTGACGTTCCAGCTGGTGATATTGGTGTAGGTGCACGTGAAATTGGTTATATGTACGGTCAATATAAGAGAATTACTAACCTTTATGAAGGTGTTCTCACAGGAAAGGGTCTTTCATACGGCGGCTCTCTTGCAAGAAAGGAAGCAACTGGCTACGGATTGCTTTATCTAACAAAGGAAATGCTTGCTTGCAACAATATTGATATTGCTGGCAAGACAATAGCTGTTTCTGGTGCTGGAAACGTTGCTATTTACGCAACTCAGAAAGCTCAACAGCTTGGCGCAAAGGTTGTAACTCTTAGTGACTCCACTGGCTGGATTTATGATGAAGACGGCATTGACGTTGAAGTTGTTAGAGAAATAAAGGAAGTTCAGAGAGCTAGAATTTCTGAATACGTTAAATACCGTCCAAATGCTAAGTATTCAGACGGTAAGGGAGTTTGGACTGTTAAGTGTGACATCGCTCTTCCATGTGCAACACAGAATGAGCTTCACCTTGACGATGCAAAGGCACTTGTTGCTAACGGCTGTAAAGCAGTTGCAGAAGGTGCTAATATGCCTACAACTCTTGAAGCAACAGAATACCTAATGGATAATGGCGTTCTATTCGCACCTGGTAAGGCTGCAAACGCTGGTGGTGTTGCTACATCTGCACTTGAAATGTCACAGAACAGCGAAAGACTTAGCTGGACATTTGAAGAAGTTGATGCAAAGCTTCAGAGAATTATGGTTGACATTTTCCACAAGCTTGACAATGCTTCTAAGAAGTACGGATTTGAAGGAAACTACGTAATCGGTGCAAATATCGCTGGTTTTGAAAAGGTAGTTGAAGCAATGGATGCACAGGGAATTTAATCCGTTTTTTAAAATACTAATTAAAACACAAAATAGCTGTATGGATTTTAAAATCCATACAGCTATTTTTTATATTAAATCATTAGTTACCAACGATTTCACGGTAAATTTCACTCTTAGTGAAGCCTGTTTCTTTAGCAACATCTTTACAAGCATCGGTTGCACGCATACCATTTTCGATAAGCACTTTTGCTTGTGCAACGGCTTGCTCAATGGTTATAGTGATGGCAGGTTCTTCGGAAGCGCCCTCGACTATTAGAACGTACTCGCCCCGAGGGTCTTTTTCGGTGTAATAAGCGATCGCCTCACGCAAAGTTGTTCGGATAACTTCCTCGTGGATTTTGGTAAGTTCACGGCAGATAGAAATTTTGCGTTCCTCCCCGAAGTATTCAGCCATATCCGAAAGCGTTTGCAAAAGTTTGTGAGGTGCTTCATAGAAAATGAGCGTGTGATGGTCGTTTTTGAGCGATTCAAGATGCTCATAACGCTGTTTTTTAGCAGTAGAAAGAAATCCCTCAAAACAAAAGCGTGAAGTTGAAAGAGCGCTGATTGCTAAAGCTGAAACAGCAGCAACAGGTCCCGGAACAACCTCGACCGTGATGCCATATTCAGCGCAAGCTTTAACTAAATCCTCGCCGGGATCGGAAATACAAGGCATACCGGCATCGGTGACAATAGCACAATTTTCACCTGAAACAATGCGAGCGATTATTGAATCGCTGACATACTTTGTGCTATGTTCATGATAGCTCATTAAAGGTTTTTTTATGTTAAAATGATTTAAAAGCTTAAGGGAAACCCTTGTATCCTCAGCAGCTACAAAGTCAACTTCCTCAAGCGTTTTCACTGCTCGGTATGTAATATCAGATAGATTGCCGATAGGCGTACCCACGACATAAAGTTTTCCTGCCATTAGTTATTTCCTTTCAGTTTGTACAAATCCTTCATTTCTTGCGAATATTCGCCGTTTTCCCTAGTGAATAGCGGTGGCAAAACGTTAAGAAAAGGCTTCCCGCCCTTGCGCCCGTCAATTAGAAAAAAGCCAAGGCGCATCTGTTGGAGTTTTGCTGACAAAACGCAGAGTTTTCGGCTCAATCCCGTTGTTTTTCATTGCCGAAATAACGTCTGCAAGACGTTCAGGGCGATTAAAATGCAAAGCTTTCCACCGAATTTAAGCAGTCTAGCACCTGCCCTGCAAACATCATCAATGTTGCATAAAATCTCGTGACGTGCGATTTTCGGCGGTTAGCTCGCTTTCAATCCCACAATCAGATGCTTTATAAGGCGGATTGCAGGTCACAACATCAAGAGTGCCAAGCGCATCTGCCCAAAGGTCTTTCAAGTCGGCGTTTATAGGGATAATTTCATTCTCAAGAGTAGAGGCAGCAATTCGTTTTTTCAACTGCTGAATTGCCCCTTCCTGAATGTCGAGCGCATAAATAATTTTCGGCGCATTCTCCCTTGACATTAAAAGAGGGATAATTCCACAACCTGTTCCAAGGTCACAAACTATATCTTTTTTTCTCGGTGCAGCGAATGAGGCGAGCAAAAAAGCGTCCGTTCCGAAGCGGTCCTTTGATGCGGACACAAAAATGTTCTCGCTTAGTTTTTCAAGAGTTTCAGTCAAAATAACACCTCTCTAATTGAAGTTTGGCAGTGTATCAAGCGTAATAGCACGGCTATGATTATACATTTTTTTGATGATTTCAAGCTCGGTGTGTTTCTCGCAATACTTGAAATCTCGGGCGTTTTCAGTCTTTTCACAAACAAACCCACCATACCACGGACAATACCATGACCACACCGCTCCGTCATCAAAACAAGCGTCAATATCAGGTATAATTCCCGTTTCAGTGAGGGCGATAATCTTGTTATGGCCACTAAAATTGGCAGCATCTTCAAATCTTTCAGCCTGAGAACTGTAAACTCTCTCACCGGCGTAAATGTCCTCTCCGACAATATCCACAACGTCATCACCCGGGTACCAATCCTTGTGCTGACCATTCCAAACCCAAATGAGATTGTTAAGACTATGGAAATTTGTCATTCTGTCGTACATTAAACGGTAGAGCTTGATGTATGCATCAGCGCCCTTTGCACCCCACCAAAACCAGCCACCACTCGCCTCGTGTAAAGGTCGCCAAAGAATAGGGATATCCGCCCTGCCGAGTTTTGCGAGCAAGCAGGAAATCGCATCAATATCGGATAAAACCGCCTTATATTCAGCGCTTTCTTCATTCTCCATAGCGTAAGCAATATCGAAATTTGATTTTTCGGTGTAAAAACCGCTATGCCAAACCTCACTATTAAGCGAAGTTAGGTGCATTGGCGCATTCCAGTGCCAACAAAACGTAACAAGTCCACCACGACGTGCCCATTCAAAAGCACGCTGCATATCAACGGATTTCGCCCCAAAACACGCCCTATTCGGCGAATAATCCATGAAATCCAGCCCCAAAATAGCAGGCTGTTTCCCAGTTGCCTGACGGATAGCGTCAAGCTCATGTGAAACTGCAAACGGGTGAAGCTGTTGACCTGTAATAATCTTCTCCCCAAAGCTTTCGAGCAGATACTCGAATATTTTCACGGTTTTCGGAGTGGAGTTTTTGTTGCAAAGCTTATAGTTTATTTTATAAATTTCAGGGTTGATTTTAGCCATAAAATCTTTTCTCCTAACAAAAATATTGATGGTGCGAATAACAGAATATTAACATTCTTCTAGTTGATAACCTTCCGAAAGTATGGTCAACATTTATTATACCATAAATTCAAAAGTGACCGTTAAGTTATTATACCAATTAAACAAGCAAACTGCAAGGGCAAATAAGTCTTATTGTTAACAAAATCTAAATAAATTACCGATATTAAGTGAATAGACTTGCATACTCTTAGCAGTCGTGGTATATTAGTGTTAGCACTTGAAACGCGAGAGTGCTAATCAACAAAAACAAAAACTAAAATTACAAAGAAAGAGATGTTGAGAATGGCAAAGAAACAATTTAAAGCAGAGTCAAAAAGACTGCTTGATATGATGATTAATTCAATTTACACTCACCGTGAGATTTTCTTGCGTGAGCTTATTTCTAATGCGAGCGACGCTATTGACAAGCTGTATTTCAAGTCCCTAACAGATGATAAAGTTGGACTTAACAAGAGTGATTTTGCAATAGACGTTTCCATTGACAAGGACGCAAGAGTCCTAAAAATCACCGACAACGGAATTGGAATGACAAAGGATGAGCTTGAAAACAATCTCGGAACAATTGCTAAGAGTGGTTCTTTTGCGTTTAAAAATGAAAACGAAAAGATGGATGACGTAAGCATTATCGGGCAGTTCGGCGTTGGATTTTATTCTGCATTTATGGTTGCAAAGACAGTTGTTGTAACAAGCAAAGCATACGGTGAAGAAACTGCTTTTAAGTGGGAGTCTAACGGCGCAGACGGATACACAATTTCAGAGTGCGAAAAGGAAAGCGCAGGCACTGAGATTACACTTATCATTAAGGATAACACTGAGGACGATAATTATGACGAATTCCTTGAGCAGTACAGAATTCAAGGAATTATAAAGAAGTATTCCGACTATATTAGATTTCCTATCAAAATGGATATGGAGCATAGCAGGAAGAAAGAGGGCGCAGAAGGCTCATCAGAAACCGAGTGGGAAACATACACCGAAACTGTTACTATTAACAGTATGACTCCTATTTGGAAAAAGAGCAAATCCGACCTCACTGATGAGGAGTACAACAAATTCTATCAGGAAAAGTACTTTGATTATACAGCTCCTATTTCACATATGCACGTAAAAACTGAGGGAACAGCGACTTACACATCGCTAATGTACATTCCGTCTAAAGCGCCTTACGACTACTACACTAAGGAATATGAAAAGGGACTTCAACTCTATTCAAACGGCGTTATGATTATGGAGAAGTGCGGCGATTTGCTTCCTGATTACTTTAGTTTTGTAAAGGGACTTGTTGATTCTGAGGATTTGTCACTTAATATTTCACGTGAACTTCTTCAGCATGATAGACAGCTGAAATTAATTGCAAAGAGCCTTGAAAAGACTATTAGAAATGAGCTTACAAAACTTCAAAAGAACGAGCGTGAAAAGTACGAGGAATTCTGGAAAGCATTCGGAATGCAGATTAAATTCGGCGTATACAACGGCTACGGTGCGAACAAGGATACACTTCAAGACCTAATGCTATTCACTTCTTCAAACGAAAACAAGCTAACGACTCTTGACGAATACGTAACAAGAATGAAAGAGGATCAAAAGCACATCTACTACGCAACAGGCGAGAGTGTTGTTAGGATTGAAAACCTACCGCAAGTTGAGCTTGTTCGTGAAAAGGGCTACGAAATTCTCTACTTCACCGAAAATGTTGACGAGTTTGCAATTAAGATGATGATGAACTACAAGGACAAGGAATTTAAGTCTGTTTCAGCAAAGGACCTTGACCTTGAAACACCTGAAGAAAGGGAAGAAATTAAGGCAAAGGCTGAGGAGGCTAAGGCTGCGCTTGAATGTATGAAGGAAGCGCTTTCTGATGTTAAGGAAGTTAGAGTTTCTCAACGTCTAAAATCGCACCCAGTTTGTTTGACAAGCGACGGAGAGCTTTCTATTGAAATGGAAAAGACACTTAACGAAATGCCGAGCGACCAAAAGGTTAAGGCTGAAAAAGTCCTTGAAATCAATCCATCTCACCCTATTTACAATACACTTCTTTCACTTTATGAAACAGATAAGGAAAAGCTAAAGAATTATGCAAAAATCCTTTATTCTCAAGCACTTCTTATAGAAGGACTTTCCGTTGAAAATCCTTCAGAACTTACAGATTTAATCTGCGACATTATGGCAAACAAATAACTATTTTCCCCTTAAATTAAGCGCTGCGGATGTTATTGCAACCGTGGTGCTTAATATTATTTTTCTTTTATGAAGTTGAAAATTATACTTGAATTTTGATTTAAGCTGTGATATAATAAAACTACTGTATCCGGGGTATAGGTGTGTGGGCCCTGTGCAACAGAACACCGTGAACCATGTCAGGCGGGGAACCGAGCAGCATTAAGCGGTCCGTTTTTGTGTGCCGCAGTAAGCCTACACACCTATGCGTCGGATATATTTTTTAATTAATGTTGAAATGGAGTGGTATGTATATGTATAAGGCACTTTATAGAAAATGGCGTCCTCTTACATTTGATGATGTTATTTCGCAGCCACACATTACCACAACTCTTTGCAACCAAATTGTTAGGGATAAAACTGCTCACGCATATCTTTTTACAGGCTCACGAGGAACAGGTAAAACTACCTGTGCAAGAATTTTCGCTAAAGCGATTAGCTGTGCACATAACACGACAGGCAACCCTTGTCTAGAATGTGAAATTTGCACCGATGCGGAAAACAATGCACTTGTTGATATTATCGAGCTTGATGCAGCGTCTAATAACGGCGTTGATGATATTCGTGAACTAAGAGATGCCGCAGTTTACACTCCAACTAGATGTAAATATAAAGTCTATATTATCGACGAGGTCCATATGCTTTCAGTCAACGCTTTTAATGCATTGCTAAAGATTATGGAAGAACCACCGTCTTACGTTAAATTTATCCTTGCTACAACGGAAGTACATAAAGTCCCAGCGACTATACTTTCACGTTGTCAAAGGTTTGATTTTAGGCGAATTCGCCCAGAGGATATATGCGAGCGCTTGATATACATAGCAGGCGAAGAAAACATTTCTATCCAGCGTGATGCAGCCGAATTAATTGCAAGAATTGCTGACGGCGGTATGCGTGATGCGATTTCGCTGCTTGACCAGTGCATTGCATTCTCACCTGACGGAAATATTACAGCTGAAACCGTTTCTAACGCTGCCGGAATTGCAGGTAGGGGATATATTTTTGATGTTTTAGAGGCACTTGTTAATGAAGATACAGTTGCCGTGCTAGAGATTTTAGATAATCTTTATTCAATGTCAAAAGATATGCAAAAGCTTAACGAAGAACTTATCATGCAGATGAGAAATCTCATGATAGTGAAAACTGCCCCGAACAGCAGATCGCTTTTAAGCTGTATGCCTGATGAATGTGACAGGTTTGAGAATATTGCCGAGAGGATAACTCTTGATGTAGTCCTTGAAAAGATTACAATTCTTCAAGAATGCGCAGACAGGCTTCTTGCTAGGTCTATTAACAAACGTATACACTTAGAAATGTACTTAATTAAAGCTTGTCAGCAAATAAATAAAAACGTCAATGTAGTGAGCGAAAAAGCTGTCGCAACAGTTGACAATTCTGGAAATTTATGCTAGAATTAAACAGTTAGAGAATATAATTCATTCATATAGCAAAAACGACAATGCTTTAGAAAAGAGCAATCCAACCCCAAAAGCAGATTTAACCGAAAATTCTAATCAGGTTGAGACTGCCAAATCGGTTGAAGCTGCTGCAAAAGTTGATATGTCAAAAATGCGTAGCGAGGACTTTAAGCCGTTGATTTCTTGGCCGGAGGTTCTTGAGGAATTTACAAAGAGAAATCCAGCTGTTTCGGCAGCACTTGATGGCTCTGCTGCATATGTAAACCAAAATGTATTGCTCATTAATGCTAAGAATAGCTTTTTCCTAACGCTGTTTAAGAGAGCAGAAAATGCAAAAGCACTCGGTGATGTTATTGCAGAAGTTACAGGCACTACATACGTTATCCGTGCTAAATGCTCAACCCCGTTAAAAGAGGAAGATAATCGTGTCCAAAAGCTGATTGAAAAGGCTAAGGCGAGCGAAATTCCTACTGAAATACAAAAGTAAAATTAAAGGAGATTATTTCTATGAAAGCTAGACTTCCACAAGGAATGGGCGGCGGCGCTCAGAATATGCAGGGCATGATTAAGCAGGCTCAAAAAATGCAGGACGAAATAACAAGAGTTCAAGCTGAACTCGAAGCAAGAGAATTTACAGCTAGTGTTGGCGGCGGAGCAGTTGAAGTTGTTCTTTACGGCAACAAGAGCGTTAAGGCAATTACAATTAAGCCAGAAGTGGTTGATCCGGAAGACGTTGAAATGCTTCAGGACCTTATCATTAGTGCTGTTAATGAGGGCATAAAGACAGTGGAAACTGTTTCAGAAGAAGAACTTTCTAAGGTTACCGGCGGAGTAAGCTTCCCGGGACTTATCTAATATGGCTAACAAGGGCGCTTTACCTCTTGTATTGCTTGCAGAACAATTTGCCAAGCTCCCGGGTATCGGCATGAAAACAGCAGGGCGACTTGCGTATCATGTAATGTCAATGAGTGAGGACGAGGCTAAAAGCTTTGCTGATGCAATAGTGTATGCTCATCAAAATATTCATGCTTGCTCGGTTTGTCAAAACCTTACCGAGAAGGATATTTGTCCTATTTGCATGGACGATAGGCGTGACCATTCTGTTATTTGTGTTGTTGAAACACCAAAAGACGTATCCGCTTTTGAGCGCACTAACGAGTACAAGGGTGGCTATCATGTTTTGCACGGATTAATTTCACCTATTGACGGAATTACTCCTGACAAGCTAAGAATAAAAGAGCTACTTTCAAGGATTTCATCGGGTGAGGTTAGCGAGGTTATAATGGCGACAAATCCCACTGTTGAAGGGGAAGCGACGGCAATGTACATCTCCCGACTTCTAAAACCTTTGGGGATTAAAGTGAGCAGACTTGCTTTTGGTATCCCAATAGGGGGAAGTCTTGAATACGCTGACGAAGTTACACTTTTCAAGGCTCTTGAAAATCGAAACGAGATATAAACTAAAGCAGGAAATCTTAACGGGTTTTCTGCTTTTTTTATAGCTAAACTCACTGTTTGTATGGTGGGCTTTACTATTTATGTCGGGAAAATAGAGAGTGTAAACGTATTAATGAATTTCAAGGCAAAATAATGGAAAAATAAAAAGTATTTTCGTTGACAAAAACGGCAAAATAGGGTATAATATAAGCTGGTATTGTGTATTCGTATATTTGCTTGAATACGCATAGTTTGAAATAAATTTTTAAGAAGGCGGATTTAAATTAATGTCTATATTGGATAAAATTTTTGGCAACTACAGCCAAAAGGAACTTGCTAGAATTGAGCCAATAAAGAACAAAGTTCTTGAGCTTGATGAAAAATATACTGCCATGAGTGAAGAAGAACTCAAGGGTCAAACAGTAAAGTTTAAAGAAAGACTTGTAAATGGCGAGACTTTAGACGATATTGCGCCTGAGGCTTTGGCGACTTGCCGTGAGGCAGCGTGGAGAGTTCTCGGTAAAAAGCCATTCCCTGTACAGATTATCGGTGCTATCGTTCTTCACCAAGGACGTATTGCTGAAATGAGAACAGGTGAAGGTAAAACTTTGGTTGCTTGTCTTGCATCTTACCTTAACGCACTTGACGGAAAGGGCGTACACGTAGTTACGGTTAACGACTACCTCGCTAAATTCCAGTCGGAAGAAATGGGTAAGGTTTACCGTTATTTAGGACTTACAATCGGAGTTATTCTTCATGCGCTTGATAATGATGAGCGTAGAGATGCTTATAACTGCGACATCACTTACGGAACAAATAACGAACTCGGATTTGACTATCTTCGTGACAACATGGTTACTTACAAAAAGGACAAGGTTCAGCGTGAACATAACTTTGTTATCGTCGACGAAGTTGACTCTATCTTGATTGACGAGGCTAGAACACCTCTTATCATTTCAGGTAGAGGCGACAAGTCAACAGAACTTTACACTGTTGCAGACCGTTTTGCTAAGAGCCTTAGAAAAGAAACAGTTGTTGAAATGGACACTAAGCAGGAGCAGGACGATACTGAGGCTGATTACATCGTTGATGAAAAGGCTAAAACTGCAACAATCACAAGAAACGGTATTAAAAAAGCGGAGAGGTTTTTCCAAGTTGACAACATCATGGACGCTGACAATATGACACTTCTCCACCATATAAATCAAGCACTTAAAGCTAACGGCGTAATGACTGTTGACGTTGACTACGTTGTAAATGACGGCGAAGTTGTTATCGTAGACGAATTTACAGGCCGTCTTATGCAGGGTAGACGTTTTAACGAAGGACTACACCAAGCTATCGAGGCTAAGGAAGGTGTTAAGGTTGCACACGAGTCAAAGACACTAGCAACTATCACATTCCAGAACTTCTTCCGTCTTTATAAAAAGCTTTCCGGTATGACTGGTACAGCTATGACTGAAGAAGACGAATTTAGAGAAATCTATAAGTTGGACGTTATCGAAATCCCTACAAACCGTCCAATTCAGAGAATTGATAACCCTGACTGCGTGTACAAGACTGAAAACGGTAAGTTTACAGCCGTTATTAGGCAAGTTGAGGAATGCCACAAGAAAGGGCAGCCTGTTCTTGTTGGTACAGTTTCCATTGATAAGTCCGAAAAACTAAGTGCAATGCTAAAGAGAAAGGGTATTAAGCATACCGTTCTTAACGCAAAACAACACGCAAAGGAAGCTGATATTGTTGCTCAAGCAGGTAAGCTTGGCGCAGTTACAATTGCTACTAACATGGCGGGACGTGGAACAGACATCATGCTTGGCGGTAATGCTGAATTTTTAGCTAAAGCTGAGATGAAGAAGCGTGAAATTCCTGAAGAAATTATTAACGAAGCTATCGGTTACGCTGATACTAATGATGAGGAAATTCTTGCTGCAAGAGAAGTATACAGAGAGCTTTACTCAAAATATAACGAAGAAGTTAAGCAAAAAGCTGAAGAAGTTAAAGCGGCTGGCGGCTTGTTCATTCTTGGTACTGAACGTCATGAATCCCGTCGTATCGACAATCAGCTTAGAGGACGTGCAGGACGTCAGGGTGACCCTGGCGAATCTCGCTTTATGATTTCTTTAGAAGATGATTTGATGAGAATTTTCGGCGGTGAAAGAGTTCAAGTAATGATGAACACTCTCAATGTTGACGAGGATATGCCAATTGAGAGCAAGATGCTTTCTAATGTAATCGCATCTTCACAGAAGAAGGTTGAAGCACGTAACTTTGGAATAAGAAAGAACGTACTCAATTACGATGACGTTATGAATAAACAGCGTGAAATTATCTACAATCAGCGTGCAAAGGTACTTGACGGTGAGGACCTTCATGAGTATATTCTCAAGATGATTGGTGAATTTGTGGACTCTACTGTTGATATGTTCTTACTTGATGATAACATTCATGATGACTGGAATCTTAGAGGTTTACGTGAAAAACTAATGGGACTTCTAACTAAAGAAGATGATTTCCAATATTCAGTTGAAGAACTTGCAACTGTTGAACGTGACGACATTAAAAAAGAACTCAAGGATAGAGCTTACACATTCTACGATATGCGTGAAAAGGAGCTTACACCTGAGTTATTGCGTGAACTAGAACGTGTTATTCTTCTCAAAGTAGTTGACACTAAGTGGATGGCGCATATTGACGATATGGACGAATTAAAGAGGGGTATCGGACTTCGTTCTTACGGACAGAAGAACCCTGTTGTTGAATATCGTTACGAAGGCTTTGATATGTTTGATGCAATGATTGAATCCATTCAAGAGGATACGGTTCGCTTGTTGTTTACAGTTCAAGTTAAGCAGAATGAAGAAGTTAAGCGTGAGCAGGTTGCAAAACCAGATGCGCCTAATGCCGCTGGCACGGGAGATGGCTCTGTTAGCGGTCAACGCACAGTTAAGAAGATAGGAAGAAATGATCCATGCCCTTGCGGAAGTGGCAAGAAATACAAGAACTGTTGCGGAAGATAAACATTAATTCATGATTTTATGGAGGCACATGACTTTACATTTTTATAGTGGAAAAGTCGTGTGCCTATCGTTCTGAAAGAAGACATAATATGAGCGCTTTTAAACAGCAGATATTTTAATTCAAAAAAAGTGTGAAATGAGCAAATGGTCAGTTGTTGCTTGCGACCAATACACAAGCGAGCCGAAGTATTGGGAGGAAACTTCAATCGTTGGCGGTGCAGAGTCCACCTTGAACTTAATTCTTCCAGAAGTTTATTTGGAGACGAGGACGTTTCAGATAGGATTGAAAAAATCCACACCACAATGAACGAATATCTCTCAAATGACATTTTTGATGAATATAAAAACGCTTCATTTACATAGAAAGAGTCAAAGTGATGGTAAAATACGTGCAGGACTTGTTGGCAAGATTGACCTAGAGAATACAATTTTAACAAGGGAAGCACTTCGAGTGTTAGAGCGACTGAGGCAACCGTTATTGAAAGAATTCCTCAAGAATTCGTGTAAGACAGGAGCGCGAGCTTGAGTTACCGCATTATGATTTTGATTGATGACCAGAATAATACCGTTGTTGAGCACTAGGCGAGAAGGACGGCTTTAAGCTTGCATATGACTTTGTCTATGCAAGGCGGCGGAAGCATTAAGGGATGGATTGTTCCTGAAAGCTGCTTTGAAAATATAGATAATGCGTTGTCAAGCCTCTGGCGATAAGGACGCTTTCAACAAAGAATACGGTCTATCAAACATGGACGTTCTTTTGTATGCAATGGGCGACGGCAACCGTTCTCTTGCGACTGCAAAAGAATTTTACGAGGAAATGAAGCGAAATAATCCATCGGCAGATTTGTCAAATCACCCTGCAAGATACGCCTTAGTTGAGGTTGTAAATCTTCACAGCGATGCTTTAGAGTTTGAGGCAATTCATAGAATTGTTACGGAAGTTGATGTTAATAAGCTTATTAACGACCTTACTTTAGAGCTTGGAATTTCGAAGAAAAATCCGAACAGGCGTTTAAAATTATTCTTGGTGAGGTGAAGAAGCAGCATATATTCACTCTCCGACATCTAAGCTTACAGTTGGTAGCTTGCAGTCATTCCTTGATAAGTGGCTAAAAGAAAACGGTGGTAAAATCGACTATATACATGGTGAAGGCGTTGTAAAAAATCTCGCTAAGGCAGAAGACAGTGTTGGTTTTATCCTGCCTGACATGATAAGGCGGAGCTTTCAGCAGTTATTTGTGATGGCGCATTGCCAGAAAAACTTTTCAATAGGACACGCTGAGGACAAGAGATTTTACATTGAATGCAGGAAAATTACGAATAAATTTTAGGAGAAACTAGAATGATTGAAATTTGCAAAAAGAACTTACTGAACATATAATTCCGTTTTGGAGCGCACTTCGTGACCAAAAGAGGGGTTTTTTATGGCTACATGAACAATGATATTATGTAGTTAATAAGGACGCTGATAAGGAGTTATTCTTAACTCAAGAATACTTTGGTTTTATGCTAACTGTTATGACAGTAGGTGGAGAAGAAAGCCTCAAATTAGCAAAACACGCTTACGAATTTTTGCGTGACAAGTGCTATGACAGTGAAATGGGCGGAGTTTATTGGATGATGGACTGCAACGGAAATCCGTCAGATACTATGAAGCACACCTATAATTGTGCGTTCGCAATATATGCGTTGTCGTCATATTATGATGCGTCTAAGGACAGCGAAGCGTTAAAACTTGCGATGAATATTTATGAAACTATTGAAACAAAAACTCGTGATGAATACGGATATAGGGAAGCTTTTACTCGTGATTGGCAACTAGCATCAAACGATGCACTTTCCGAAAATGGACTAATGGCAGACAAAACTATGAACACCGTTCTTCATTTGATTGAAGCTTATACAGAGCTTTACCGTGTGAACAAGGATAAGTCCGTTGAAACAAACTTGCGTTACTTGTTAGAAATCATGAGCGATAAGGTGTTTGATCCGCAAACTTATCAGCTAAAAGTATTCTTTAACACAAAAATGGAGCTTATCGGCGACATTCATTCATACGGACATGATATTGAAGCAACATGGCTAATGGATAGAGCTTGCGAGGTTATTGGAGATGAGGGCTTTCTGAATATTTCCGCAAATGAACCTTTGTATTTCCGATAATAATTTCTCAATCTTGCATTTGAAAATGGCGCTTTGAATAATGAAGCGTGACAAGATGCACATTGATAAAAGCGTGTTTGGTGGGTTCAAGCTGAGGCAGTGGTTGGTTTTATTGAACGCTTATCAAAAGAGCAGCGATGACTTTCTTGAAAACAGCAGAGCAAATTCTCGACTATATTATGAAATTATGTTTGGTGATCATCGTGATGGCGGGGAATGGTTTTGGTTATGTTGATTTCAACAACAATCTAATGCCGAAGTTTCTGAGATGGTTGGACCGCCGTCTGTATACAACGGAAGAATGTGTATTGAAGTTATATCAAGAATGCGTTAGCGTTTAAACAGAAGATAAGGGATGCTTAATATGGGTTACGATTCACTTATATTTGACCTAGACGGTACTCTTTGGAATAGTTCGAATAGTGTCGCAAGTCCTTGGAATGTCGTTCTCGAAAGGAAGGTGCCGACGAGCAAAAAAGGTGACTGTTGAAGATTTCTACAAACTTATGGGCAAGACAATGGACGAAATTTCAGCAGTCCTTTTCCCAAATCTCCGCTAAGGAGAGGCAACAAACCTCGTACGTCTTTAATGGTGAGGAGGAGAACAGTTATCTAACAGAACATGGAGCAGAGATTTTCCCTAATTTACGTGAAACATTGGACGTTCTGAAGAAAAAATATCGTCTGTTCATCGTGAGCAACTGCCAGTGCGGATATATTGAAGCATTCCTAAAAAGCGGCGGCTTTGAGGGTATTTTGAGGATTGTTTGTGTTGGGAGATACTAAGCTGCCTAAGGTGAAACCAACAGATATTAATCCGGAAGAACAACCTTAAAATCCGATATATATAGGCGATACGGCAGGCGACGCTGAATCTGCAAAAGTTGCGGAGTATACCGTTTGTTTACGCTAGATACGGCTTTGGTAATGTTGAAATTTGATTATGTGATTGATAGCTTTAGCGAGCTTGCGAATATTCTTCTTTAAATTGGCAAAAACCGATAAAAGCATTTGCTTTAGTAGTAAAATGATGGTAGACACAAAAGTGTCTGCCATCATTTTTTGTGGTATAATAGAGAAAAGGAGGTAAGAAAGCAATGGGAAGACCAAAAGGCGGAAAGAATAATAGTCGCAAGAGGAAAAGTTGGCACTACGATGAAACAGAAATCTAAACGGAGAAAGCCTTCATAGTATTGAGCATGAAACAGGAATTTACCGTTACGCTAAAATTCACAAATGGACAAAACAGTATCTTGATGGTGGTGAGCAAGCATGAAAACAAGCGCAAACCAGGTAATCCATTATCAAAGTACACCAGAAAAAGAACTCACCCAATGGAACAACTTGAATACAAGGTTGCTATGCTTGAGCGTGAGTTATTGAAGAAAAACGGAGAAATAGTACGATTAAAAAAATCAATAGAACTGGAAAGGGGCGATGCAGAAGAAAGTAATTCAACAAATCTATGCATACATTGAACAAGAAAGTGGAAATCATTCAATACAGGAATTATGCGATGTATACGAGGTTTCAAGAGGCGAGCTACTACAAGTGGCTGAAACGAAAAGGAACAATCAACAGATATGAAGAAGAGCAGCAGGAACTTGATTATTTCGTTATGGATATTCATTCGCATTACCCATCACAAGGCTATCGTACAATAGCTGATACTCTGCTTAATACATATGGGTGGAAGGTGTCTGATCTTTCTGTATGGAAGTCTATGAAAAGATTAAACATCACAGGATATGTGAGAAAGTCAACATAATCCTGTTGTTCCCGGTGCTGAACACAACAGATATGCGAACATATTAAACCGTAGTTTTATGCAGACAAGCCAATGCAGAAAGTTGTGACAGATGTGACATACATCAAGCATAGAAACAAGTGGTACTATCTTGCTTGTTACATCGACCTGTTTAACAGAAATATTGGACTATGAGTTGGGCGATACATTTGATAACTTTCTTGTTATGAAACCGGCAAGATCCTTGAAAAAAGCAAAGAGTACCGACACCAGCTCCTTTTCCACAGCGACCGGGGCGTACAGTACTCATCAGCAGGTTATTGTAACCTGCTAAAATCATACAGCATTCAGAGTATCAAGAGCGGGAACGCCAAGAGACAATGCTGTTGTCGAGTCTTTCTTTGGAAGATTCAAAGATGTTCTTCGTTGTCACTATCAGTATTGGAATTGGCGGCGACATTCATGAAGTTGTTGATCAAGCTATTTATTACTTTAATTACATCAAGCCTGTAAGGAGCTTAAACAAAAAAACCACCAGTTCAATACAGAATTGAACTGGCAGCTTAATCTTTTTGTGTCTATTAACTATTGACTACTTCAAGCATTTGCTTTTATCGGTTTTTTGTTATTGGTTATCAAAAACGCTGCAAATATTTGAAGTGTTTCTTATTCCGTATTCACCGTTGATTAACGGCTCGCCCAGTCCTCAGAAAGAACGCTGCCGTCCCATCTTACGGCAATGTCGAGATATTCAACACCGCCGTTACTTTTCCGGGCAGCCCATATATCCTAAATTCTGTTCTGTGCAATATTTCGCCAGTGTATTCTTCGTCAACGTCGCCGTCAGAGTGATTGTATCCAAACTCGCCTACAACAACGCAAAGATTATTATCTGTTGCACCACGAGTGAGGTTTGTAGTGATAGTCTGTTCATTCTTGCCGGCAGCACCATACATATGAATTGAGAACATAGTGTTTTAATGGATCTGACTCAAGAACTTCAACGCCGTATTGAGCAATACTTTTTCCGTACTGTCCCCAACCGGCAGCGTCAACCATGATTGTATTCTCTATTCCTGCCTCACGAATTTTCGGAATTACTGAAACATATCCGTCACGCCAAATTTCCGATTTCCACGAGCCAACCCACTCATTTGCGATGTTTTAGAATTACAAAAGCTTCGTTTCCAATTAGAGCCTCTTTATTTCAATCCAATAATTAGCTGCATTTCTGGTACTTAACGTCATCTTTTCCTGTTGCATCATGCACTTCAAGAATGGCAATCATTTTTAATTCACGGCATCTTTTTATTATAGATTTAACTGAATCAAGTTTTGTTTTTTGCCACTGGTCGCCGTCTCTGCAAGAACAATTCTAACACGGTTGCACTGTATTTGCAATTCCGTCAAGAGCATCATAAAAGTTTGTTTTTCGAACCATGCGTGAGTGATTTACGCCCCTTAGCACAAACTCATTACCCATAGCATCGTAAAGCTTGAGTGCCGTCACATAAAACCCTCCGTCTACGTCAACTGAAACGGCAGGCGCAGTTTCTTCAGTAATTTCCGTTATAGTAGTATCGGCTTATTAGTTTGCTCAGGTGCCGTTTCAGCGTTGCAACCAGCAAGGCCCGCAAGCATTGTAACGCTAAGTAAGATTGAAAGCAGTTTCCTCATTTGGTATGTATTCCTTCCGTTTGATAAATTATCGTTGGTTATAGTATACCATATAAAGTTGCACTTGTCACCTAAAAAGCTAAACTTTTTACCTAAACTTTTTAGCGACTATGCTTTAAAAAGTTACCCTAAGTTTCATAGAATTTCACAAATCGTCACACTTTAAAAAAAGAATGGTAAAAACCTAATTTCCGTATTTAAATAAAAAATTATCGAAAAACGATAAAAAAGTATTGACAAATAGAAAAACGTATGATATTATACGGTTATCAACTGGAAAACATTTTGCAAGTGTATTCTAAAATTTTTGGAGGTTTTTTTATGTGGACTAAATCGAAATCAATACGTCTTTCGCAAGCGCTAGCGATTTTATCGGCAGTTTTGGTGACTGTTGTGGCGTTTATAATTCCTGATATCGTTGACTTATACGTTATTGCGGTGAAGCTTATAAAAGACAGCACCGTGGAAACTGGACTTAGAATTGGCACAACGGTTAATTTATACGCCATGCTAATCCCGGCGTACATTGCATTAATAGCTCTTTTTAGCTTGCTCAAGAATATAAGAAAAGATGAAATTTTCGTTTCGCTGAACGTCAAGTTGCTGAGAATACTTTCGTATTGTTGCTTTGCAGAAACTGTGCTGTTTACAGTTTTTGCGTTTGTATTCGCAACTCTATTGCCTAGCGTGGAGATGGTAGCGATTGTAGTGGCGTTTGCAGCAGCATTTTTTGGGCTTATTCTTCGAGTGATTAAGAATGTATTTGAAAAAGCTATTGAAATACGAGAAGAAAACGAGTTTACGATATAGCAATGAGATGGAGGAGAGCATTAATGCCGATTATTATAAATCTTGATGTCATTATGGCAAAGAGGAAAATTTCTTCAAATGAGCTTGCAGAGAAGATAGAAATAACACCTGCAAACCTTTCAATACTAAAGACGGGGAAGGCAAAAGCAATCAGACTCTCAACCCTTGAAAAGCTTTGCAGCACGCTGAATTGCACCCCAGGCGAGATAATAGAATACAGAGAAGAAGAGTAGGAGATAACAAAATGGATGAAAAGATAAACAGCGGTACGAATGATACAGCATACAACCTTCCAAAGTATTCAGTACCATTACCACAAGCAGAAATAAAAAAGCCGAATATAGCATACTCAAAAGCCAAATTCTATATTTGCAATAGCAGCATTATGAGTATTTAGGTTTTCTCTTTATAAAGCTTGTAATGTCAGGCGGAGTTTGCACTTGGGGCAACGATATTCTTTATTGCTGTTATTTGCGTTTAATGCTATATTTGCAGCAAAGAATAAAATCAAGTTTACAAAGGCTGAAGTCCTAGAGCTTTTAATGGGATTTGCAGTATCGTTTTAATTTCGTTCTTTCGGATAACGACTTTATAAAGTTTTGGGACTTTGTGTTTGTGTGTATTATAGCAGTTCACTTCTGCTATTCGATTAACAACCACGACCGTTCAAAAGAAAGATTACCAAGAGATATTATAAAAGCGAGCTTGGTTATGCGCTTTTGTAGGTTTTGGGACACAACTAAAGCAGCGGGGGCGATTATACCTAAAAAAATGACAGGAAGAACATTCTATATATTATTATCGGTCTTGTAATTGCTGTTCCGGTTACTTTTTAGTAAGTTTCTTTTGATGACTTCCGATGAGAAGATTTTTTAATTTAATGGGAAAGGTTTTCGATATATTTGGGAGTAATTTCTTTATTACAGCTTTTCAAATAATAAATTGAATTCCTTTTGCTTGCTATATTTTCGGAATGGTTTTCGCTAATTTTAAGAGGAAGAATAAAAAACTTCCGGACGAAAGTTGCGATGAAATGGCAAGGAATATTAAGTTCGTACCTGCAATGGTGTGCTACGGCATCAGTTGCAATTTGCTTAATGTACTTGATATTTATCATTTCTCAAGCAGGGTATTTTTTCTCGGCATTTTCAAAAACTCTCCCTGAAAATTTCAGTTATGCTGAGTATGCAAGGAACGGTTTTGCAGAACTTTGTTTTATTTCAGTAGTTAATCTAACGTGATACTTCTTCTTCGCAACTTCTGTAAAAATAACGAAGATAACAAGCGACCTAAAGTTATGCAGGCATTTATTATAGCGTTGTCGTTATTTACAGTTCTGTTAATTGCAATCGCTATAAGCAAGCTAGTAATGTATATTGACATTTATGGACTTAGTGTTACTAGAGTTTATGCAGCGTGGTTTATAGTGTTAATAGCAATATTTTTCGTGCTTGTAATTCTGCGTGAATTTATGCCTGAGTTTAGATTTTACACAATATTTTCAGTGGCGTTTTGCATTATGTTCTTAGAATTTCCTTCGTAGATGTTGAGGCAAGGATTATAGAATACAACATATCCAGCTACCGTTCGGAGTCAAATTGAAGAACTTGATTTAGATATGCTTTACTACGATATGTCCGATGCAGCAGTACCGTATTTAGCAAACCTAACACTTGATTTAGATGAAAAGGTTAGCAAAGCAAAGTACTTTTTAAAAATGTATACCGAACGCTATGATGATGAAGATTTAAGAAGGTGGAATTTAGCCTCACACCAGAGCAAAGGAAAGTGTGAAAAACGTATTTTCTCAAATTCAATAATATTTCCTCTATACCAAAAAGCCGTGCATTTTAGAAGATGTGAAGTAGTAAAATGATGGTAGACACAAAAAAGTGTCTGCCATCATTTTTTGTGGTATAATAGAGAAAGAGTGAAAGCAATGGGAAGACCAAAAGGCGGAAAGAATAATAGTCATAGCAAAGAGGAAAAGTTGGCACTGGTAAAACGAAATCTAAACGGAGAAAGCCTTCATAGTATTGAGCGTGAAACAGAAATTTACCATTCACAAATTCACAAATGGACAAAACAGTATCTTGATGGTGGTGAGCAACGCGGAAAACAAGCGCAAACAGGTAATCCATTATCAAAGTACACGGAAAAAAGAACTCACCCCAATGGAACAACTTGAATACAAGGTTGCTATGCTTGAGCGTGAGTTATTGAAGAAAAACAGGCTTAGTACGATTAAAAAAATCAATAGAACTGAAGGAGCGATGCCGAAGAAAGTAATTCAACAAATCTATGCATACATTGAACAAGAAAGTGAAATCATTCAATGAGAATTATGCGATGTATACGAGGTTTCAAGAGCGAGCTACTACAAGTGGCTGAAACGAAAAGGAACAATCAACAGATATGAGAAAGAGCAGCAGGAACTTGATTATTTCGTTATGGATATTCATTCGCATTACCCATCACAAGGCTATCATTACGTACAATAGCTGATGCTATGGCACATATGGGTGGAAGGTATCCCGATCTTTCTGTATGGAAGTCTATGAAAAGATTAAACATCACAGGATATGTGTGAAAGTCAGCAAATCCTGTTGTTCCCGGTGCTGAACACAACAGATATGCGAACATATTAAACCGACAGTTTTATGCAGACAAGCCAATGCAGAAGTTGTGACAGATGTGACATACATCCAAGCATAGAAGCAAGTGGTACTATCTTGGCATTACATCGACCTGTTTAACAGAGAAATATTGGACTATGAGTTGGGCGATACATTTTGATAACTTTCTTGTTATGAAACCGGCAAGATCCTTGAAAAAGCAAGTACCGACACAACTCCTTTTCCACAGCGACGAGGCGTACAGTACTCATCAGCAGGTTATTGTAACCTGCTAAAAATCATACAACGTTATTCAGAGTATGTCAAGAGCAGGAACGCCAGAACAATGCTGTTATAGTCTTTCTTTGGAAGATTCAAAGATGTTCTTCGTTGTCACTATCAGTATTGGAATTGTGACACGACATTCATAAAGTTGTTGATCAAGCGCTTTATTACTTTACACAATTACATCAAGCTGTAAGGAGCTTAAACAAAAAACCACCGGTTCAATGCAGAATTGAACTGGCAGCTTAATCTTTTGTGTCTATTTAACTATTCAACTACTTCACATTTTAGAAGATGTACGGCTTTTTGGACGAATTTATTTAATGTATAGACAAATACTACATTTTAGGGTATAATAGAAATGATTAGATGTAATTTTTAAGGCATTAAGTTTGGGGTTTGTTCTCAAAACTTATAAAAACAGGAGGACGCTCCATAAAGGGCGCTAAATTTAATATATGAAATCAATTTCAGGTGAAGCAAAAGGGGCAGAAAGCTCCGCACCTTGAAAGTGAAGATATAGTACGTCCTACATCGGACAAGGTTAAAGAGGCGATGTTCAGCATTATTCAATTTGATATAGCCGGTGCGGAAGCTTCCTCGACCTTTTTGCAGGTTCTGGTCAAATTGGTATGAAGCACTCAGCAGGGGAGCGGGAGTATTGTGCAGTTTTTAGCGAACTCATCTCGTGCAGCGTTTAATGTTATAAAGAAAATCTTATGCATACAAAGTTATACAAATCAATCTCGTGTTCTTACTATGGACAGTATCGAATATTTGAAGATTTGCAAGCACAAATTTGACCTTGCAGTGATTGATACCGTATAACAATGGCACTATTTTAGAAGTGCTTCCATTAATGGATAGCGTTATGGAGGATAATTCAAAGATTATCTGCGAGCATGAGATAGGGCTTGAATTACCTAAAACGGTCAAATTCACTTTAAAGGAAATATAAATACGGTAGAATTGAACTCAGCTTGTATGTTGCAGGCTACCAAGACGGAGAGGAAGAATAAATGGAAAGAATAGCTGTTTGTCCGAGTGGTTTTGACCCAGTTACCTTTGGACATAGGGATATTATTCAACGTGCAGCAAAGCTGTTTGACCGTATAGTGCGGATTCACTTAATCCTCAAAGCACCCAAGCTTTACTGCTGAGGGAGAAGGGTTGAGCTTATAAAGCGTGTAACTGCTGGCGTTGATAATGTTGAAATTGATATTCTTGACGGACTTCTCGCTGACTATGTCAGGCAGAAAAAGCAGTCGCTATTGTAAAAGGCTTCGTGCAGTGAGTGACTTTGAATGAGTTTCAGATGGCACTTGCGAATAAAGCTTTGTCCGGAAGCTGAAACGGTTTTCTTAACAACAAGCGCAGAGAATATGTATCTTAGCTCTCTGGTGATGTTGTAAAGCAGATCTTTCTGACTTCGGGAGGGATATTTCAGCATTTGTTCCGAGATGCATTCTTGCAGATAGAGGATAGGCTAGTAAATAAAAAATATATTGCGGAGGAAAAACTAATGAGTATGAATATTGATGATGTACTTGAAATGATGGACGAGCTGCTCGACAACTCTGAAGCATTCCTTTCTCAGGGAAAGGGGTGCAGTTGAAACTGAAAAAGATGCGTGATCTTATCAATGAGGTAAGACTCAATCTTCCACAGAAATCCGTAATGCCAAAAATATCGTTATGGACAGAAAAATTATTATTGATGAGGCTAAGAAAGAGGCTGAAAACATCGTTCGTCGTGCAGAAGAAAGAGCGAAAAACATAGTTTCCAACGAGAAATTGTGAAGGTTGCTAAAAAAGAAAAGGCTGGCGAAATTGTAAATCAAGCAAGCACTCAATCACGTGAAGTGAAGAATGCTACTAATAGTATATCGACAACATTCTTGCACAGACTGAAAAACTTCTTTCTGCTGAACTTGCTGATATTAAAAGACTAAGCAAGCACTCGAAACAGCTTCTGAAAAAATAGCGAATGACATCTCCAAAATCGGAGTAAGCATACTTAATGATATAAAAAACGGAGTTATTGCGACTTTAATCGCAATAACCTGTTTTATTTAAACAAATGGATTTTCATCTTTACAGCAGGTATTCCGACAGGCTGATTATATCCAACCTCTGCACCGAGGCGCTTTAAACACTTCCAAATAGCGCCTTACCGAAATGACCGAAAGCAACTGCCCGTGATGAGGGTAGTTACCGTCAATTAAAACGTAGCGGTAAAATCTGCCCATTTCTTTAATCGCAAATACGCGTTCCGCCGAATGACTTTGTCGCAATCGGAAGAACTTCACCCTCTGCCACATAGAAGCTTTGCGACCAGCCGTGCTTTGTAGACGGAAAGAATGTAATATGTCTGGAACAATATCTCCTCAAGAGTACCACGTGTAATGTCAGGCTCTTTATCAGGCTCAAGTCCACGGTGCATGATTAGCTGATATTTCATTGTATGGGAAGTAAGCTTGCAAGCAGCAGTATTTCCACAATGGAAGCCCATAAATGTATCGGTATGCTTGTAATCGAACTTGCCAGAAATATCGTTTTTGTACATATCAACAGGCTTTGTATTGTTAATATCAAGTAGAGTAACAACGTCTTGAGAAACACATTCACCGATAAATTCGCTCAACGCACCGTAAATGTCAACTTCACAAGAAACAGGAATACCCATTGCAGTAAGTCTACTGTTTACATAGCAAGGAACAAATCCGAATTGTGTTTGGAATGATGGCCAGCATTTGTTTGCAAATGCAATATATTTTCTTGAACCCTTGTGCTGCTCCGCCCAGTCTAGCAAAGTTATCTCATACTGTGCAAGCTTAGGAAGAATACCGGGCATTTTGTTGCCCTCGCCAAGTTCCTTTTCCATATCAGCCACAACAGCAGGAATTCTTTCATCGCCAGCGTGTTCGTGGAATGAAGCGAAAAGGTCAAGCTCGGAGTTTTCTTCAATCTCAACGCCCATGTTGTAAAGCTGCTTAATAGGAGCATTACAAGCAAGGAAGTCTTGAGGACGTGGTCCGAATGAGATTATTTTTAGGTCGTTAAGTCCAATGATTGATCTTGCAATTGGAATAAAGCCCTTTATCATTTCTGCAACTTCGTCAGCTGTTCCGACTGGATACTCAGGTATGTAAGCCTTGATGTTTCTAAGTGCTAAATTGTAGCTTGCATTTAGCATTCCGCAATAAGCATCACCTCTGCCGTTCATGAGGCTGTCTGAGCTTTCTTCAGCAGCAGCAACAAACATTACAGGGCCGTTAAACTCTTTAGCGAGTAGTGTTTCAGAAGACTCAGGACCGAAGTTACCGAGATATACTACGAGTGCATTTACCCCAGCAGCGTTTACTTCAGAAAGAGCCTTTCTCATATCAATTTCATTTTCAACAGTTGTAGGACATTCGTAAATCCCATCGCCAAAAGCATTTACTACCGCCTTACGTCTTGAAGCAGAAAGCTCCATAGGGAAGCAGTCACGGCTTACAGCAACAATTCCAAGTTTGATTTCAGGTGTGTTAAACATAGTTTTAAATCCTCCTAATTTAATATTTTTCTATTCTGCGTTGTTTGCGAAGTTCTGATCTTTTCGTGCCACATTCAAATTCGGCTTTTTCTTCAACGGTGTCAAGGATAAGCTTTGGCACAACCGTAGGTTTTTCATTTTCATCAAGCGCAACCATTACAAGATACGCACGATTGATAAGATTTCTTTCGCCGGTAAGCTTTTCTATATAGGTATCAACACGAACCT
>JAXGPS010000001.1:0-134692 GCA_040766825.1 Oscillospiraceae bacterium | reverse complement strand
CTGCCTTTAGAAATATCAATTTTTGCTACCTTCGCCAGAGTGTTGAGCATTGTTAGTGTGTGACCAACTGTATCGTGAACTTCACCTGCAATTCGGTTGCGTTCCCTTTCGATAGCAAGCTGACCTTGTGCTGTTTGGAGCTTTGCGCTTGCCTCAAGCAGCTCGTAGTACTTGCTCACGTCAGAAATGATGAGAGTGAATGCTGAAAGTGCGCCTTTCTTATCGAAATGGTTGTAGCGCTTGATTAAAATATTACGTTCACACCATTCACATTCAAGGGAGGTGTAACCATCGTTTGCAACGGCGTTTTTGTGAAAGGATATGTCATTCAAAAAATAACGAATATTCCTGCCAGCTACCCAATCACCGCCGAGATAATCGTTAGCGGCGTTATTGATATAAGTGATTTTGCCGTTGTTTGCGCAAATCACTACCCCCTCGCTTATTCTCCGAAAAGCCTTATCAAAAGCAATTCCATTGACGTTGAGAAATCCGTAGCTATAAGTTGAAACAAGTATCATCAGTGAGGATACGGCGAAGGTCAGCGGCGTTATATCGTAGCTTGTCTTTATCACACCGAAAAGATAAAGCATATTTAAAGAAACGGGCAGAACAACAGCAAGTCCGAGCGTAAGTATCTGTCCTTTTGAAATATATTTGTTGGTAAAACACTTTCTAAAAATAAGGACAAGCCCAAGTGCCATACATAAATAGGTGTAGAGGATATTTGTCCAAAAAAGAACGCTGTAACGTGTTTGATGGAACTCAAAAACCTCATAAAACAAATGGTGGTTAGAAGTTGTGAGCATCATTGTATAGTGGAATGCTGAAATCCCAAATAGAATTGTATATACATACCCCTCAACTCTATATTCGCAAAAATAGAGAGAGAAAACTAACCAAACTGTTCCAATAAAACAAATCGGGAAGTTTCCGACTGAAATGGCAAGCCGCCATTGTTTGAGGTCAACCGCCGTTATCATCATCAACTGTGATACCGACCATATTATAATGAGGATTTGACAAATTATAAACGAGTATGTAACACGATTTCTATTCGCTCTGACAATTAACCATACACAAGCAAACCCCATAAGAAGTATAGAGGAAATGTAAAATACCGAAAGATAGGTCGTCATAATACCTCCTTGATACTAAAAACAGCGAACAAAATTTTGTTCGCTGTTAATTGCCCTTTTAAAATGCTTAAAATTAAAATTTACGCTTTTTATTAAGCTTTTTCATCTTTCTGCGTTTTTTCTTGTTGACTAAAATAAACACTACAATGTATCCGATAATCAAAAGAATGATTACAATAATCGCTGCTTTAAATAGCGGGTGAGAGATAAACCTTTTTGCAACATCAAGGTTGTATTTCCAAGTTGAAAGCGGAACATCTTCGGCTGCAAGAAGGTCGATTTTTGCCAAAGTTTCACCAGAAAATTTAAGTTCAATAGTTCCCAGCGTATCGCCTTTGTAAACGGGAGCTTGTACGCTTTCTTCAAGAGTGACAATCCTTTGTATGCTTGTGAGGTCAATTCCTGAGGACCACATTGTTGAATAGTCGATAGCCGGCTTTACTAAAACCCAGTCGTTTGCATCGGAGAAGGTTACTGCAACCTCGTCAATTTCCTCATTGACGGAGAGGAGTTTTTTGTAAGAGAGGTTCTCAAATGCCCACATATAGATGTTCTTGTGGTCAAGTTGATGGTAATATTTATTGTTGCCATCCTCGTCCTTTAGAGGGGCTTTTAGAGTAACTAGCAAGTAGTTGTATCCGTCCTTGCTGGCAATGGAAACAAGGCATCTACCCGATTCATCAAGAGTTCCCGTCTTAATACCCTTAACGTATTCGTAGTAATATTGTCCACCGTTTACGGGGTCAAGCATTGTGTTTGTGTGCTTTATAAGTCTTGTTTCGGTGTGTTTATTTGTTGCTGCAAGCTCATATTTTGGGGTGCATGAAATTTCTGCGAAGTTCGGGAGGGAGAGTGCGTATTGCGTAATTATCGCCATATCTTTAGCGGTTGTGTATTGGTTTTCGTCAAAAAGTCCGTGGGGATTTGTGAAGTTGGTGTTTGTGCAGCCAAGCTCGGCAGCCTTTTCATTCATCATGTTTATAAAGCTCGGTACACTTTCACCGCCGACATAGTAAGCAAGTATTCCAGCAGCCTCGCAAGCAGATTGCAACATCATTCCGTAAAGCAAGTCGGAAATGCTAGCCTCCTCACCGTTTCTAAAATCGGCAGTAGAGGCATTCAATCCATAAAGCTCGTTAAATACGCTAACAGGTGCAGTTGCGTAGGTGTTTTGTATGTCCTCTACATTTTCAAGAACTATAATTGCCGTCATAATCTTTGTTAATGAGGCAGGGTACATTCTTTGTTCGGAGTTCTTTTCGTAAACCATTATGTCTGTATCAAGGTTTACCATGTACGCAGCTTCACTATATACAGTTTCTGTTGGAGTGAAGGAAATAGCTTCAGTTGTTGCGGTTGCTGTCATTGTAAGCATCAGCGAAAACGCCGTAAACAATGATATAAATGCAGATAGTTTTTTCATGCTTATAACCATGTTTCTAAAAGAAACATTCCTTTCTTTTAATGTTTTTGCCTTGAGGGGAAGTTCCTCAAGCTTATCTTCTTAAAAGCTTTTCAGCTCATTATTCTTACACATATTTATTATATCAAACTTTACTTAAAAAAGAAAGGGCTAAATTCACATTTTTAATCAAGCGGAATATTATATATTGTAGCAAGTTTAAAGATTTACAATATTCGTCACAATTCCAGCATTCGTGATGTCAATATAGCCGTAAGACGCCTTTTTCCCGTCACGTGGCAGGGAGGCACTTCCGGGGTTCATGATGTAAATCCCCTCATCATAGCTAGTGTGCCGACAGTGAGTGTGACCGTAAAGGAGAATTTGCGCCTCTTTTTGTCGGGCGATTGACTTTATATTTTCGAGAGAATATTTCACCGAAAATGAGTGACCGTGTGTGGCAAGTATTTTAATCCCATTTGCATCAATTATATAGAATTCCGGGCTTGCGCTGTTGTAGTCGCAGTTGCCTTTGACGTGCCAAAAATCTTTATACGGGTAGCGTATGGCTATGCTGTCAAGCTCCTCTCTCCGTCGCCGAGGTGGATAAACATATCTGCTGAAATATTCTTTTCAATAATCTTTTCGATTGCTGAAAAGTTGCCGTGGGTATCGGACATTACAATTATTCTCATTTAGGCACAGCCTTTCTTCTATATAAATTAATTATAGCATAAAATATCAATAAAGCAACATTGGAAAGGAGGGGTTCAAGTGACAAACACACCTAAAGACCAAGAGGCTATGCTAAAGCTTGTAGGTGGGAAATTAGGTATTTCACCAACTGAATTGAAATCTCAGCTAGAGTCGGGCAACTTACAGTCAACTCTAGGCAAAATGAATCCAGATCAAGCTAAAAAATTCAACTCCATTATTGGAAATCAAAAAACGATGGAGCAATTTATTAACTCCCCGCAAGCACAAGCGTTAATTAAAAAGTTAAGCGGAAAATAGAGTTAAAGGAGGTTACCGCCGTGGACGATATGATGAGTAAAATCGGAGAGCTTTTAGGCGATGAGGAAAGTATGCAGCAACTTCGTGAGCTTTCTGAAATGTTTGGCAAATCCGACTTTGGCTCAGATGACACTTCAAATAACGGCGGTGGCACTTCCGATCAATCAGCGCCGGCATTTGACTTTGACATCGGCAAGATAATGAAAATAAGCCAGCTTATGCAAGGGACGAGTGATGATGCAAATACACAGCTTTTGCTTGCGCTAAAGCCTCATTTGAGTGAGGAAAGGCAGGCTAAAATAGATAAGGCGATAAAACTGCTGAAACTTTCGGCACTTTGGACGGTACTTAAAGACAGCGGTATTCTAAATGATTTACAGAAAATAATTTAAAAAGGGTGGTGGTTAGATGGCAAATCCTCAAAACTCAACAGTTAGCGAGGCAATGCGTCGTATGGAAGCTATGCGGTCGAGGTCTAGAGAGGTGGTGGAGATGTCAAATCAAAGATTTATTCAAAACAACCGTGCAAACCAACCACCTGTAAATACCGAAGCGCTAAAGGCTGAGCCTGAAGCTGTTCATGCTGAACCTGTTAAAACTGTTCAGAACGAAGCTGTTCAAGCTGAGTATAGCAGTTCTCAAGAAATTACATATAATCCGAATTCGCAAAATCAAAACAGACCACGATATTATGTTCAAAGAAGAACAAATCACCCAATTTGGCCGCAAAATCAAAATAAACGTCAGCAGAATAGAGCCATGTCAAATCGAAATAATCAAAATCATCGAAGCGGCACGCCGATGAATAATCAAGCAGAGAGCAGCGGCTTTAAAAATCCAACAAACCCTCAGCCGCCGCCGATATTTGAGAGAGTTAATGAAAATCTCTCGAAATCACCAAACGAACCAAACCCCGAAAAACCCTCAAACCCCCGAGAAACTTTAAACGTTAGGGGAAGTCCTGCACAAACTCCACCTAATATAGAGCAGGCAAGCAAACCGAAAGGGCTTCTTGATGGGATTTTGGGAGGTGATGTTTCTAAGTCGCTTGGAGGGATATTATCGGGACTCAACCTTGATAGTGAGAAGATTATGCTCATTCTATTAATAATAATTCTTGCAAAAGACGGGGGAGATATGAAATTACTGCTAGCTCTTGGGTATTTACTTCTTTAATGCGGCTTTGCCGCAACAAACAAGATTTAAGATAAACGGTTTTTTCAACCAAATTTTCAACAAAAAAAGGCTGCATTTTTTGCAGTCTTTTTTGCGTTCTGCAACGGTAAGTGCTTTAAAGCTAGAATTTAGGGCGTTTTAGCGTGAGAAAAATATTTTTTATTTCGCCGAAAATGTCGGGATACGCCGAATATACTTATAGGTACGGAGGAAAAGCTCAAGCGAAGCTAACTTGAGTGTTGTTCTTGAAAGCGCAGCAAGAACTCTCTTCGATTAAATAGTGGAGGTGGCAAGAGGCTTATAGCAAAACAATCATTGACAGAACTAAAAAAGAAAGCAGAGGACTACCTCAACTCTTGTGGTGAGCAGTTCATGAAGGACGAAAACGGCGAAACAATTCTTGATAAGAACGGAAAACCTATATCGTTTTCGCTAAACCCACCTACCGTTTCAGGTCTAGCGTTGGCGCTTGGATTTTCCTCAAGAGCTGAATTATTAGGGGTTTATTCCAATTCTTGCAACAATGAGGGAAGCCGAATTGACAGGGAGAGGTTTAAAATAATCAGCGCAGCCTTAACAAGGATTGAGGAATTTGCCGAATCACGATTGTTTTTCAAGGATACACTTTCCGGTGCAAAATTTGTGCTAGTGAACAACTTCAAGGGGTGGAGCGATAATGTGAGTTCTAACGGTGATGCTGCAAACAAGCTGGACGGAATTCTATGCGAGTTGCGAGAGGGGCTGAAATCATGATTAGTTTTTCACAAAAGCAGAAAATGCTATGGAATGAGAGCGTTGAAAACTTCCACAGATGGAATATTTCTTGCGGCGCAGTTCGTTCGGGGAAAACTCATCTCGACATCTTTCGCATACCTTACCGAATAAGGAATGCGCCGACTGACGGCACGATTTTTCTTATCGGGAACACGAGAAATTCCCTTGAGCGAAACATTATTTCACCGATGAGGGAGCTTTGGACACCTGAACTTGTGGGGAATTCTTCACCATCTGGCAAGATTTCACTTTTTGGGCGAGAGTGCTGGACGTTGGGCGCTGGCAAGGGTACAGAGGCAGAAAAACTTCAAGGCGCAAGCGTTGCTTATTGCTATGGTGATGAGGTGACGACTTGGAGCGAGGAGGTTTTTCAGATGCTAAAGTCAAGACTTGATAAGCAGGGGGCATGCTTTGACGGGACTTGTAACCCTTGCAACCCTAATCACTGGCTAAAAAAGTTCATCGATAGCGATGCAGACGTAAACGAGATGCACTTCACAATTGACGATAATCCTTTCCTAGACGAAAGTTTTGTTGAAAATCTGAAGAAGGAATATTACGGCACTGTCTACTATGACAGGTTCATAAAAGGGCTTTGGTGCTCAGCAGAGGGCGTGATTTAAAGGCAGTTTGCTGACAATCCCGAGATGTTTATTGTGGACGAGCCTCCTGAAAAAATCATCTTTGCTTATGCGGGGCTTGATTTTGGTGGGAATGGGTCTGCGCACGCTGTAAATGTGACGGGTTTTACTAAGTGTTTTGGTCAGGCGATTACTCTTGATGAGTACTATTCCAAGCGAGAAATGTCGCCGACTCAGCTTGAGGACGAGGTGTGTGATTTTCTGCAAGGAGTATGTGCAAAGTATCCGCTTACAGACCTTTATTGCGACAGCGCAGAGCAGGTGCTTATTCGTGGAATTCGTGCTGCTGCTATGAAAAGACGACTTCCAATTGCAATACACAACGCCAAGAAATCCCTTGTCAACGACAGAATTCGCTTTTACACAAGGCTGATGGGCAGCGGGAGATACAAAATTCTAAGGCATTGTGTAAACACAATTGAGGCATTTTCTTCGGCGGTTTGGAGCGCTCGTGAGGTTGGAAAGGACGTCCGACTAGATGATGGTTCACGCAACATAGATAGTCTTGATGCACAAGAATATTCTACGGAGCAGGTGATGAAAAATTTCATCTAATATGCTTATTTGAAAGGAAGAATTAGAATATGGATTTACTAAATGGAGTAAAATTGGCATTTCCAGAGATTAGAGTTCCGAGCGATGACGAGGAATTCAGAAAGCTTTTGGGATGGCTGGATATTTACAAAGGCGAGCCGAGTTGGCGTTTTGTAAAGCGTTCAGGATTGTATGCTAGAGGAGAGCGGAAAATGTCGCTGCTCAACGTTGCAAAGACACTAGCAGATGAATTTTCTGCACTTACTTTTTCTGAGCAGGTGGATATTTCGATCAGCAATTCAGAATATCAAGGGTATGTGGATAAAATTCTGAACGAAAATGGATTTTGGCGAAAAGTGCCTTCATTGCTGTCTTTTTCTTACGGAGTGGGGAGAGGGGTTTTTAAGCTATACATTGAAAACTCACGCCCGAAAATTGATTTTGTAAGAGGGAATATGTTTATCCCTTGTGGGTTTGATAACAAGGGAATTACCGAAGGGATTTTCTGTTCGGAGAGCTTTAAGAATGGTTTTTACTACAAGCTTTTTGAACGTCACTTTACCGAGAACGGCTATTCAGCTGTTGAATTTAGGCTGTTTAAGTCAAGGCAAAAAAGTGCTGTCGGCGAGGAATGCGAAATTTCTGAAATGTATAAGAATTTACCGAAAAAGACGGTGTATTCAGGAGTTGAACAGCAGATGTTTCAATGCTTTTCGCCGTTCGGGAGCAGGGAGGATAATCTTTTTGGTGCGCCAATTTTTGCAGGAGCAGAGGATACTTTAAAAGCGCTTGACATTGCTTTTGACAGCCTTAGCAGAGAGTTTGTTTTAGGTAAAAAGAGGATTATTGTACCATCGGCATGTATTCGTACAGTAGTAGATCCGGAAAGCGGAAAAATGCGCAAGTATTTTGATGCTGACGATGAGGCGTTTGTCGCACTCAAGGCAGAGGAAAATGAGGAGCTGAAAATCTCCGATAATACAGTTGAGCTTCGTGTGGACGAGCAGATTAAGGCGATTGATGCTTTGCTCGGAATTCTTTGCTTTCAAGTGGGATTGTCGGCAAGCACGGCGGCATTTTCTGAGCAAAGGGGTGTAAAGACTGCGACGGAAGTAATCTCAGAGGACAGCCGTTCTGCAAGGACAATTAGGGCGAATAAAAATATTCTCACGGAAGTCCTTACGGGTGTTGTGCAGGGAATTATCTCGCTTGGAGTGCTGCTTGGCGAGATTAAGGAAGTGCCGTATACAGTTAACATTCTTTGGAATGACGGAATTATTACAGATGATAACACCAAAATCGAAAATAACATTCGCCTTGTGAATGCAGGGCTGAAGTCGAAAGAAAGGGCGATTATGGACATATTCGGCTGTGATGAGGAAAGCGCAATTAAGGAAATAAAAAGGATAGGAGAGGTTTAGAATGGAAGAACTAGACGATATTTTTTCGCTAAACGGGGATTGCGAGGGAGAAACATCGGAGCTGTCCGATAACGAGAAAAGACTGCAATTTCAGCTTGATGCTATAAAGTTGGGGATTAATCCGGAAATGGCAGGAGATGCTGTTGCACTTGCGTTAGGGCTTATTTGCGATGATGTGGATTTTTCTGCAGCGATGAAGAAGGTTACCGAAAAATACCCGCAAATGAAAGTTGTATCAACTCTCACAACTGGCGTAAGAACAGAGTTTGAGAGCGATAACAGCGACATGAATATGATAAGAAAAGTTATGGGCTTGAAGTAAGCCCATACATGAATGAAAAGGAGAATTATTAATGGCTAATAATATTGCGAAATTTAAAAAGTATATCCCTCTTATGGACGAGGTTTACACACAAGCATCACTTACAAGCGTACTTGAGAGCGATGCAACTCTTGCACGTGAGGGTGCAAATGCAAATGAAATTATTGTACCAGCACTTTCTATGGACGGACTTGCTGACTATGACAGAAATGCCGGCTATGTTGAGGGTGATGTAACACTCACTAACGAAACAATGGAATTTAACTATGAGCGTGGACGTATGTTTTCAGTTGATAGTATGGACAATGAAGAAACTGCTGGACTTGCTTTCGGCAAGCTGGCAGGGGAATTTATTCGTACTAAAGTAGCTCCGGAGGCTGATGCAGTTAGGTTTGCAGAGTACGCTTGCTGAGGGCATTTCAAGGGTTGCAACAGGAAAAACTCTTACAACTGGTGAAATGGTAATCACTGCTATTATTGAGGCGCAGAATAAGCTTGATGAGCAGGAAGTGCCTTACGAGGATAGATACTTGTTTATCACGCCAAGTCTTTATAACATGGCACAGAACGTAGATAATACTAAGTCTAGAGCAGTGCTTGAAGATTTTGCAGGGATTGTAAAAGTTCCGCAAACTCGTTTCTATACAGAAGTTGCACTTGCTGACGGAATTACAAATCAAGGCGGAGGATTTTCTAAGGGGCGACAGCTAAGGACATTAACTTCATGATTATTCATAAGTCGGCTGTTATGCAGTTTACCAAACACGCTGCACCTAAGGTTATCACGCCAGAGATGAATCAGCACGCTGACGCTTGGAATTACGGATACCGTATTTGTGGGCTTAATAAGGTTTTCCCTAAAAAGGCTGCCGGCATCTATCTACATAACAAGGCATAATTTGTACATTTAAGGTTAAGAGGTCTGCACAAAAAACGTGCAGACCTACTTAATATAACTATATTGGAGGTGTTTTTTTGAGCTATGTAACTTCGGATTACTTTTATAATATTTACGGTGGAACTGTTTCTAATGAGGAGCAACTTCCTGCATTACTTGAGAGAGTCAGCGCACTTGTTGATGGCGAAACTCTCGGTCAAATCGGCGGTATTGACGCTCTTCCGTCAAAACAAGCGGAATTAATAAGATATGCAGTTTGTGCTGAAACGGAATTTGTAGATGCTAATGGCGGACTTAACTGGCTTAACGAGGCTGGACGAGCATATATACATTTAGGGAAATTCAGCACAACTTCTGTCGGTGGGGAAAATCCTTTGTTCTCAAATTCGGCGAAGAGCTTTCTAAATGCGTCAGGACTTAATTTTAGAGGGGTGATGGTATGAGACCGATACCGAAAACTTTGCTCATTCATGAGGCAATAAGGAAAATTCCAAACTCGGAAAATGAGTGGGGAGAGAAAAGTTGTAGTTTAGAAAATCTTTCAAGGGTGAGGATTGAGCCTTGTTCACAAAAGGATTTTGCTACCTCTAAAAGTTCGTATGAGCATACAGGGATTATGTTTTACGATGTAGTCAACAGCGCAGGAGCAGGAATAGAATTTTTAGTTGGACAGGAAATTGTGTTTGGCGATATTACCTACAAAATCAATTCCGTTAGGAAGATGTTTGACGGACTTCGCTTGCATCATTATGAAATAGAGCTAGCAGAGGGGGTTGTTACAAGTGCTTGATTTTACTAAGCTTTGCGAGAAAATTTGCAAAGATATTGGTGCGAATTGCGTTGGAACAGTGCCATCAGCTGGCGGAGTTGCAATTCAGCTATCAGGTGGAAGTGCCATGAAGTCCGACAATGGCGAAATGAGTGTTTCCGTAGAAATCACGCTTGTTAGCGCATTCCCAAGTCAGCGTGAGGCTCTAAGCTCACTTTGTGCAGCCGTAAATAAAGCCTTAGAGCTAAGGGGCGTTGGAGAGGTTTCTGGAGGAGTGCCGATATTCAAGGGCAGTGAAAACGGGCTTTGGACATATTCGGCAGTTTTAAATATATCAAACGGCGAAAATACCGATAATTCATCGGGAAATTCAATTTCTGCAATTAGTGGAATTGGCGATATTTATTTTCGCAGAAATGGGATAAGAATTTCGCTTAACGGCGGAAGCTTTAGCCTTGTTAAGCTATCAGGGCTTGCAGGAGAGGCAGATGAAAAAATTTCGCAGAATTCAGGTGCTGATGGTGGGGTGCTGGTTTCAGCGGCACTTCTTCCTCGTGAGCTTATTGCCGAAGTTATTGTAAACGGAGATTTAGAGAGGTGTGCAATTCGTTCCCGTTAAGTCGGTCGGAGAGATTGTAATTTTAAGAGGTGATCGTGAGCTTGCTTGTGAGTGCGTTGTCTGAGGTGGATTTCACGGTTAGCACCCAAAGATTGACAAGAGCGAAGATAAAATTTATTTGTCCGTCGCCGTATTTTGTCAACAGCGCAGAAACAAAGGTGCAATTATCGGGAGTGCAATCCTGCTTTAGTTTGCCGTTTCGCTTCCTTATGGTGCTTTTAAAATCAGTAAGAAAAAGCCATCGGTTATGACATCAATTTTAAACAGAAGTGACGTAGAATGTGGAATTCAAATTGAGTTTAAGGCTCTCACAAAGGTGACAAATCCAGCAGTAATTAATGTTGAAACGGGCGAGAAAACAAGGCTTAATTTCGAGATGGAGGCAGGAGATGTGATTATTATTGACACCGAATACGGTAAGAAAAAATTACTCTTTATCGTAACGGCGAGCAGCTAAACATCTTTGGAGCAAAGGTTTCGCCGTTTAAGTTTTTGCAGCTTAGAATGGGCGAAAATGTGTTCAAATATGACGCAGATTTCGGTGGCGATGGACTTGAGGCAAGCATTAAATATCGTGAGCGTTTTTCTGGATTTTGGGGGTAGATGAAGTGGAACTTTTTATTTGTGACATATCTATGCAAGGACTAGGTGTTGTTGATGTTTATTCCTATTTTTCATGGGAAAGGCGATTTTATTCTGCTGGAAAAATTAAAATAAAAGCACCTTGCACGGAAAATAATATCGCCCTTTTAAAAGAGGGCAGAATTATTTGCAGAGGAGATTGCAAGGATGGCGGAATTATTACTAAAATCACCCTCACAACCTACGAAATATGCGTGGAGGGAAGAATGCTTTCCTACCTTTTTGACAAGAAAATAGTTAGAGGGTTCGGGAGAATAAGCGGTTATGCTGAGGACGCAATGTACAATCTTGTCAACAACGTGATGGTTCAGGACGAAAACAACAGAATTGATAATCTCTATCTTGATGAGAAGTCAGGTTTTTTGGCTGAATACAGCGGCTATGCTACTTATATTGATCTCGCAGAAATGCTCTATTACATCACTATTTCTTCTGGAATTGGGTTTGACATTTTGCCTGATATGGATAGTAAATCGTTAACTTTCCATTGCTTTGAGGGTAGAAATGTGTCAAAAGAAGTAGTCTTTTCAGCAGAGTTTGAAAATCTTGTTTCGGCTGAATACGCCTTTGACAGAGAGTGCGAGGTGAACGCTGTTACAGCAAGATATTCCGGTTCTGACGGGGCTGTAACGGCAACGGTTTCTCCGACAAATGCAATGGGTACGAGCAGGCGTGAGATATGTATAGAGGGGAAGGGCGTTTATAGGACAGTAAATGTTGATGGAGTTTATGAAACAGTTCTTGATAGGGCTGCTACTTTGTATCTTTTAGAGGCGACTGCTTATAAGCGGCTTTGTAGTCCTAAAGAGAGTTTTTCAGGCACGACATCTATTAGTCAGACGACTGTTTATCGAGAGGATTTCGACATTGGCGATATTGTAACTATTGAGAGCGAATTACCGAAAATTTCAGCTAAATTTCGCATTATAGCAGTTAAGGAAGTACAAACAGACGGCAAAATTGAGGTAATACCTGAATTTGCCGCAATTAATGAAAGGGAGATAATATGAGAAGTGGTTTTTTTGAAGATACAGAGGTTTTTGCAGAGGATTTTGCGACAGCTTTTGGAGGGGTTATTTCTAACGGAGTGCTTGAGGACGGTAATAATTTAGAGGTCGTTCCGTCATCGGCAATGACGGTTTCGGTCTTGTCAGGATATTGCTGGATTGAGGGGCATTACGCATTAAACGAATCGGAATACAGCATTACAATTCCAATGGCAAACGGAAGCGTGGCACGAATTGACAGGGTAATTGCAAGGCTGAATTTATCCGAAAAGCGAATAGAGCTTTTGAGCATAACGGGAACTATTTCCGAAACGCCGCTGCCGCCAAGTCTTGTTCGTGACGGCACGTATTATGACATATGCTTAGCGGAAATCCTAATTCCTGCCGGAGCATCAGAAATCACGGCAGATATGATAACAGACACCCGATTTGACCAAAATCTTTGCGGCGGCGTGATTGTAAGAACTAATGATAAACTTGCAATTTCCGGCAAGGCGGACATTATAGCACTAGAGCAAGCAGAACAGCGAATTACCCAATGCGAAGACGCTATTTCCAGTAAGACAATAACGCTGGACACACTGTTTTCAGGTTCATCAGAAACGGCGACGATTTCGAATTTAAGTGATTATAAAGCAGTCTTTGTCAATGTTGAGTTTATACCTAATTATTACGTAAGCGGTAACGCCTCAAACCCGCAAGGCACGATATATACAGGAACTACTCACCGTCAATGGCTTAGCTTGCCGCTGGTTAATGGAACGTACGAATATATGGCGTTTTCTATTATTTCATCGGTTGTAAATTATTATACAGTTACTGTCACTGTCGCTAGTAATTATGTGAAATTCACGTCTGCTTCCAAGCTGAGTGGAAACGGAACTTCATATTCAGGAAAAATTACAGCCGTTTATGGTATACGTTAAGTTAAAAAGCATCACACTTTTTAGTGTGGTGCTTTTTTGAATGAAAATATTTTATAGCGTGGAATATCAAAAAAAGGCTTGAAATAAGCAGTGTAATTCTGTATAATAAATATTGTATGTGTAGGAACAAAATAGTAATTAAGCTTACATTGTCCAAAAGCAATTACTATGGACACCAAAAAAATTAAAAAGGAGTTTTTGAATGAAACAAAATAAACTTGCAAGCTTAATATATTCAAAACGAATATATCTGCTCGGATTTTTTATTTCGGCGGCAATTCTTTTTGTTGCATATGCCTTGTTTGGCTGTGCGCCGTTCGGGAATAATTCCGTGCTTGTGCTTGACTTAAACGGTCAGTATATTTATTATTATGAGCAGGCAAGAGATGCTTTTTGGGGCGATGGTAGTTTATTCTACTCATGGTCGAGAAATCTTTCGGGCGAAATGCTTGGAATTTTTGCTTACTATTTAGCAAGTCCGTTTATGCTTATTGTAATGCTTTTGCCGAGGACGATGATACTGTATTCCGTGCTGATTATGCAGTTATGCAAGGTCGGTACTTGCGCAGTAACATTCTCATTCTATCTTAAAAAATCGCACAAACATTCCGATGGAACAAGACTTATATTCTCAATCCTTTACGCTCTGATGGGATATATCGTTGTTCAGCTTATGGACCCAATGTGGCTTGACGGAATGATTTATCTTCCATTAATCGTCTACGGAGTGGAAAGACTTGTTGACGGACACGCAAAGGTTAGATATATAATTCCGCTTGCGCTTATGTTTGTTGCGCATTTCTATATTGGATACATGGTCGGCTTATTTACAGCAATTTATTTCTTCTACTATGTGTTCTTCGGCTCCGATAAAGAGGATACTTCAATCAAAGAAACACTTCGTGATATGTGGCGGTTTTTTTGGACAACCATTGTCGCAATCATGTGTGCAGCGGTTATTATAATTCCGACATATAACTCCTTAAAGCTTGGAAAACTTGACTTCTCAACACCAAACTATGATGTTAAATTCCAGTTTGATATAATGGAATTCTTCACAAAGCTTCTGCCTGGAACTTATGACACGGTTAGAAATGAAGGGCTTCCTTTCATCTATTGTGGAGTGCTTACTCTGCTATTGATACCAGCATTCTTTGTGAATAAAAACATTGAATTCCGTAAGAAAGTCGGATATGGAATGATGCTTGCAATGCTTTTTGTAAGTATGTATATAAGCACTTTGGATATTTGCTGGCATGGCTTCCAGCTTCCTAACTGGCTGCCATACAGATACTCATTCACCTTCTCCTTTATACTGCTTGTTATGGCAGCGCAGGCGTTTGAGCGAATGGAGGGCTACTCGCTAAAAACCATAGGCGTTACTTGTATAGTAATTCTGGGCTGGCTTGTGTATTTAGAAACACAGGACTATTCACACGTTGAGCAGATGGGATCACTTTGGATTGCTATTGCTTGCGTTGCTTGCTATGGTCTTGCGCTTCGTACAGTCAAGATTGGCAGCGAGGAAGGCCGAAGATTTCCGATGGTTTTAGTAGTGCTTATTTCCGCCGAACTTATCGGAAACACTCTGCACACTTTCTATAAAATCAACAAAGATGTTGTTTACTCAAAGTATGACTCTTACGTTGGATATATTGACGACGGCAGAGAATTAGTTGACCTAATTTACAATGAAGATTCTAACGTTTACCGTATGGAAAAGACTTTCCACAGAACAGTTAACGACCCGATGGCGTTCGGATTTATGGGACTTTCTCATTCAAGTTCAACGCTTAATGCCGGTCCGATTGACTTGCTCGAAAATCTTGGATATACATCAAGAGGACATTACACTAAGTATAGGGGCGAAACTCTCCTTACTGACGACCTTTTTGGCATTAAGTATATAATGACAAAGGACAAGAAAGTTTATTACGATAATCTTTTCATGCAGTATGACGGCACAATCAAGGGCGATCACGTTGACGTTTATATAAACGAGAATGCATTGCCGATAATGTATCCGGTTGATGATGCAATCCTCAACACTTTCATTGAAAAGGATAATCCGTTTGTCAACCAAAACAAGGTGCTTAGCGGACTGCTTTCTGACGAATATCAAGAATTCTTCCAGAAAATCGAAGTTGACAGCAGAAACGATGACGCAGTCAACACCTATCTTGCAGGTGACCACGATAAATTCGTGCCTAAAGAGGGGCAAACAGGACGTGTTAGCTGGACATTTACAGCGCCTGATGACAATCAGCTTGTATATCTATATATGCCGGCTAGTTGGGAAAGACGTTCAAAGCTCAGCATTAACGGCTCATACTTGGAGGATATTTACGAAACAGACAATTACAGCATAAAGACTCTTGGACGTTTTGAGCCGGGTGAAGAGGTTACTATCTCTTTGGAAATGACTAAAGACGAGCTTTTTGTAAAGGACGTATGGATTTACTGGCTTGATGAAGAGGCGCTTAACGAGGCTGTTAATATACTTTCTGGAAACTTTGAGCTAACAGCGTTTGAGCATGACTACCTCGAGGGGACAGTTAATGCTAATGATGGACAAGTTATATTCACAACAATACCTTACGAGCCGGGCTGGACAATTAAGGTCGACGGCGAAGAGGTTGACAACTATATCGTGCTTAACTCCCTAATAGCAATCCCTGTTGAAGCAGGAACACACACTGTCACAATGAAATTTGTACCAAACGGATTTATGGCGGGACTGTTCATTTCAATAGCTGGAGTTTTAATTACAATAGCTGTCGGAATATTTGAAAAGAAGAAATTCAAAGCGCTTGCTCAAAGGCTTGAATTTGAAAGTATTCCTAAAAGACCTCACTACACTCTTGGCAAATACAGCAGCAAACCTATTAAGCTTAAAAAGAAAAACTAAATGAAGGAAACCTCAGATTTAATTAAATCTGAGGTTTTTTCTTTAAAGGACTGTTACAACTGAATTATTTTAGCGCCCTTATAGTAATGTTCGAGGATTTCTCTATAAGTATAACCCTCATTAGCCATTGAATTTGCACCATATTGGCTCATTCCCACGCCGTGACCGTAGCCTTTAGTGGTGATGGTTGTTGTGTCGCCGTCTACTTCTACTTCAAAATTAGATGAACGCAGTGAGAGCAGCGAGCGGAACTCTGTGCCGCTAATCTCAACGTCTCCGACAGTCATTTTCACCACCGTGCCAGAGGTTGTACGGTCGATTATTTTTATCCATTCAGAGCAGTCGTCCGACAATTCTGCGCTAGGATATTTTGCTTCAATCCTTGCACGAAGCTCATCTGCTGTGAGTACGGTTTCTGTAAGATAATTCGCCGCTAAGGTGTCACTCTCACTGTCAGCAGGAACAAGATAATCGACGTCTGAACCCCAAACAGCACCGGCACTTTCGGTCACTCCGCTTGAAAGAGAGTGGAAAGCGGCAACTATCGGCTCACCCTCATAAACAAGGATTTCGCCCAAAACTTCCGTTACAGCGTTGCTGATTTTCTCGTAGTACATATCGTAGCTTTCACCGTAAAACTGTTTTGCTTGGCTTTTAGTAAAGAACGCTTGATATTTTGTTGAATCGTTAGAAAAATACGCCCCGCAGAGCTCTTTGGTTGGCTTTGCAAGTTCCTTTTCACGTTGCCTTACAGCATATGTATGTGCAGCAACAGCTTGAGCTTTTAGCGCTTCCTCGTGAAAGGTTGCGGGCATTTCAGCAAAGACCGCCCCTACTACATAGTCGAATTCTTCAATATTCAAGACCTGTCCACTAGTTATATCAAGGACTAGGAAAGTCCCCTCTTTGACAACGGACATAGGTTCAGCAGTGCCGCTTGAGATTGGCAGCGCAGGCGGCTCGGGCGTGTAATCGGTCGTTTCGTCAGGCTTTTGCGAAAAAACACCACTCGGCAGAGAGATTTCGTCAGGTATCAGCGAAATACAAGGGATAATTAAGAGGAATGCAGAAAACAATGCGATAACGGATAAGTAATGTTTCATGTTGGTTGTCCTTTCATTTTTTGAGATTTATTTTATTTGACAAAAGTGCTGTTTTAGGCTATAATTAGTAGTAATTATTTTAAAAAGTTGAAGTAATGTGAAGATGGAACTTCACATGGGAAGTTTTGCTTTTTTGGCTCACACACTGATGCAGCAAAACTCGAGGAGGAAGGATCGATATATGGACAAATTAAGAAATCATACGGCTATTAAATATCTATGCGGAGAATTTATTGAAAATAACAAAATTGATCCTGCTTTATACAAAAAATATCAGGTTAAACGTGGACTTCGCAACGATGACGGAACAGGTGTAGTTGCAGGAATTACTAATATTTGCAATGTTAATGGATATGTTTTTGAGGACGGCGTTAAGAAGCCTATTCCGGGTGAGCTAATCTACGTGGCTATAACCTGACCGATATTATTGAAAACACCGTTGAAATCGGAAAATTCGGCTTTGAAGAAACGGTATATATGCTTTTGTTCGGCAAGCTCCCGGACGCAAATGCGCTAAAGCTTTCACCGACTTTGTTGCTGAATGCAGGGCTCTTCGGAAGGTTTTACGGAAGACATGATACTAAAAGCACCATCGAATAACATCATGAACAAGCTTGCTCGTTCTGTACTTGCGCTCTATTCTTACGACGATGATGCAGAGGATTGCTCAATTGAATCGGAGCTTTTAAAGGGAATTCAGCTTATTGCGAAGCTGCCTAACATCATGGTTAAGGCATATCAAGTTAAGCGTAGAGTTTACGATAACGACAGCATGGTTTTTCATCCGCTTAACAGCAACGAAAACACGGCTCAGAGCATACTTTCCACACTTAGAATGGACAGGGGATATACAGAGCAGGAAGCACTTTTGCTTGACCTTATGCTTATCATTCACGCTGAACATGGGAGAAACAACTCCACCTTTACTTGTCGTACATTGACATCTTCGGGTACTGACGCTTATTCTGCATACGCAGGCGCAATCGGTTCACTTAAAGGGCGCAGACACGGCGGCGCAAACATTAAGGTTTCACAACAGCTTGAAGCAATGAAACAAAAAATCAGCAACTGGGAGAATGAAGACGAAGTTGCAGATTTTATAACAAAAATCATTAAAAAAGAAGAATGTGACCGTTCAGGTCTTGTTTACGGCATGGGACATGCTGTTTATACAGTTTCTGATCCAAGAGCAGTTATTTTAAAGAGAAACGCTATGAAAATGGCGAAAGGCACTGAATTTGAGCGTGAATTCCATTTGCTCGATTTGGTTGAAAAGCTCACGCCTGAAGTTTTTGCTCAAGTTAAGGGCAGTAACAAGGCGATGTGCAGTAACGTTGATATGTATTCTGGTTTAGTTTATAGAATGCTGCAAATTCCTGACGATTTGTATACGCCGCTATTCGCAGTTTCAAGAATGGCTGGCTGGACAGCGCATAGAATTGAAGAAATTACTACCGGTAAGAGGATTATGCGTCCGGCATACAAGGCGATGTGCGAGTCAAGGGACTATATCCCAATTTCTGAAAGATAATAGTTAAAAGGGAAAGTTTATGAAGATTGACAGAAAAATTTCTCTCATAGTATTCTACATTTTTGCAGTTGCTATTGTGGGACTTCGTTTATGCCAGTTAGTATTTAATTTTAACTTTAATATTCACACATTAGGCGGAGGTTTTGAAATTGATGTTTTCGGGATTGTTTTCTTAGCAGGGACGGTACTTTTGCTAGTTATTCTTGCTGCAGGGGCATCACGTGATAAAGTAGTTGGAACAGCGAGAATGATTAATCCTATGAGAATACCGATTGCAGAACTTTCACAAAGATTAACCCCAGCTTGCGGGCTTTTGTTTATGGGGCTTTTCGCAGCAGTAGGTTATGAGATAGTAGCTGAATTCTTAGCAATGAGGAAGGCTGAAAGCGTACGTGCATCAAGCGTTATTATGATGATATTCATGCTGTTTTCAGCGTTCAATTTCTTAGCAACAAGTATTAGCATATTGGACAAAAAGGGGATAAGCAAGGGCTGCGGAGGCTGGTTTATCATTGCCTCGATTATGCACATTATAATAGCACTTAGAATTATTATGGATGTTCCTTTGCTAGCAGGAAATACTGAGCAGCTTCTCATCATGCTCGGTAATATTTTAGCGAGTGCTTTTTATATCACAGCAGCACGACTTTTCCTTGGTTTTGAGAAGGCAAAAACAAGAGTAATGCTTGCGTTTTGGGGATACTTACTGTCTGCAATGCAGGCTTGTTCAGTTATCCCTAGATTTGCGCTATTTTTCTTAGGTTCAGATAACCAGCTTGTAAGCATGGAAACACCTAGAATTATGGACGCTATTCTAATTATATTACCGATTATGATTATAACTATTTTCTGGGGCGAATATAAGTACAAAGAAATGCCGAAAATGAGCCTGAAAGTTGAAAGATAAAGCTTTTATTGTTGTATGGTTTATGATATAACCACGACTTATGCTCCCTTGCCTCTAAACTCAGCAAGCTAAGTAAACTCAGCAAGCTAAGTAAACTCAGCAAGCTAAGTAAACTCAGCAAGCTAAGTAAACTCAGCAAGCTAAGTAAACTCAGCAAGCTAAGTAAACTCAGCAAGCTAAGTAAACTCAGCAAGCTGAGTTGGCGGTGGGACGTATATTAGTCTTTCAGTTGGGGAGTGGGTTCCCAATTGAAACCCTAAGGGGCTATTGCCTCAGTCGTTGTCCATGACGGGGCTAAAACCCCTATGGAATACCTTGATATTTTTAAACCATAAAACCACCGTAACTACGGTTGCGAATATACTTGGGTTCAGCTTCGTGCCAATCGGCGACAAGGACGCAGGGCAAATGCTGAGGTTATTCCAGTTTTGCCTTGCGTTATTTTATCTTTAATTGCAAACCATAAGAAAGGAGCGGTTGTATGAACGCAAAAACATCAGCAATAGCCTGTATATCAGCAGCAGCGATGCTTTCGCTTTCTGGCTGTTCTTTTAATATTAGTTTAGATTCGCTTGTTTCACCGCCTAGTCTAAATCAAACGCAAACGGAAATTCACAAAGCGCTGGTTGCAAGTGCCGGCTCGGGATTTAAGCTTAAATACCCTATGTCAGGCGAGTATCGTTCAGCGTATGTTGTTGCAGATATTGACGGCGTTGATGGAGATGAGGCGATTGTCTTTTACGAAACATCAGCAGGAGGAACGGAAAGCTATCTAAGAGTAAACATTCTTGACCAAAGCGATGGAGTGTGGACGTCTGTTCTTGATAATGCAGGGATTGGAACGGATATTAACTCCGTGTCAATATCCATAGTTGGTGAAGTTGAGGAGAAGTTGCTTTTCATAAATTTTGAGGACTCATATTCTGGCGAGCGTCATTTCAGGGGTTACAGATACTCCGATGGGCGGTTGGAGCTTTTGATAAGCGGAGCTTGCGTGGACTTTGATATTTTCGACATAGACGGTGACGGATATGACGAGTTAGTTTGCTTCTCAGAGGATGATAACTCAGCCTATGCAGAAGTTTGGGGCAGAACGGCAACAACTGATAAAATTGTCGTGCAAGATACTGAAAAAGACGGAACAATAGTTACTTCTAAGGAGGTGGTTTCCTCTCTCGCAGCAGAAAAAAACAGTGGTTTTGAGTTAAGAGACGTTGTAGCGATGGCGATGAATGCAAACATTGAAGAAATCACAAGAGGTAACGTTGGACGTGAAACGCCAGCACTTTTCGTTGATGTTTTAAAGGGTAACAAAACCCTTGAAACGCAGGTTATTTACTATCGGAACGGCGTTCTTGTAAACTCATTCGGACTTGGAGATTCAGTGCTTGCGAAAACCTCCAGACCTTTAGGGTACAACTCAGAGGATATTGACTTTGACGGGGTTATTGAAATTCCGATTGTTAAGCCATTTATCGGGTATGAGGATTATGCTAGTGATGAGCAGATAAATATGACAGAATGGTACGTCTTTGAAAATGCAGGGCTAATAAAGAAATATTCATCATATTACGACATTTCAAACGGCTACTGTTTCATGCTTCCTACTTCATGGGTGGGGAGAGTCACTGTAAAAAAAGATCCTGTTACAGATGACGTAGTTTTCTGTTACTACAATTCTAATGCTAAAAATGACGGCGTTGAGATTATGAGAATAGGTGTTGTCAAGCGTGGCAATAGTGAGAAAATGATTGAAAACGGATACAGTCTATTGCAGGTGCAAGGGCAGCTTGAGTATGTATACAAGTTAGCGGAGGAAATTCCGGACGACGTTTCAAGGGTTATGCAAATCACCCCTACAGAAGTTATGTTTAACTTTGTTGTTCGTTAAAGCGTGGGTGAATTCAGTGAGGGATTTACCCACACTGAATGAAGACTGCCTCAAACAAGATTTAAGATAAATATTAAAAGGAGAATGCCAAATGAAAAGAATTCTTATTTGTGAAGATGAAGATGTTATTAGGGATTTTCTTGTGCTGAATTTAAAAAAGTCTGGATATGACGTTGTTGATGTCAGCAGCGGAGAAGCGGCTTTGAAGATATTTGAAGTTGAGAGGGGCAGGTTTGACATTGCACTTCTTGACGTTATGCTAAAACCTAACGGAATTAATGGATTTACCGTTTGCAAGAAACTCCGTGAAAAAAGCCCTACTATCGGGATTATCATGCTTTCTGCAAAGTCGCAGGAACAGGACAAGCTGACAGGACTTATGTACGGTGCAGACGACTATATTGTAAAGCCATATTCAATCGCTGAACTTACAGCGAGAGTAGATGCGATTTATAGGCGTGTTTCCGTTAGCGCAGGGACAGCGGCAGAGGTACAAAAAGAGATTGTTTCGGGTCCATTCAGAGTTGATACTAAGAGTCGGGTTATTTTCAAAAATGGAGTGCAGATCGACCTTACTCCGACAGAATACTCCTTGCTGGAGTACTTCATCAAAAACCCTGATGTTGCAATAGATAGGGGCGTAATTCTAAGCAGTATTTGGGACAACGATTATGCTGATCTCAAGATAGTTGACATTAACATAAGAAGATTAAGGGTTAAGATTGAAGATGACCCATCAGAACCAAAGTATTTGATGACAGTAAGAGGCTACGGATACAAATGGCAGCCTAAATAACAAATTGTAAATCAACATGAGGGAGGTGAACTGCTTTGAAAAAAAGGAATATTACCGCACGATGGCTTATGAACAGTATGGGCGCAGTGCTTGCTGTTTTAGTGGTTGTCATGCTTGTAGGTTCTCTTGCAATTCAATCTTACTACTATTCCTCGGCAAAGCAGTTCCTCACCTCAAAAATGAACAGCATTTCCGGTAACTTATCTAAATCGAGCAGGAACAATACAGCAACGCTTTCCGATAGAATTAAGGATGTTGTTGAGTCTTTTGAGGATAAGGATAAAATGGAGCTTATGGCAATCAATCGTAAGGGCGTAGTTTCCATAACGTCCTCAGGATTTTCGCCTTCTGTTGTGACGACGATGGTTGACTATGAGCAGGCGAAGCAGGAAGCTAACGACACTGGATATTTTACAGGTCGACTGGCAAGCGGCGAGAAAGTTATGGCTATGACTTACATTATTCCAGAGGCTAACAGTGATTATGAGGCGCTACGTATTGTAATCTCACTTGAGCAGGTTGACCAACAAATTTTACAGTTTATCATTGCGATTATTCTTGTGTGCATAGCAATTCTTGCGCTTGTGTTCTTTTCGGGAATGTTTTTTGTGCGTTCTATTGTTATTCCCGTTCGTAAAATTGGTGAAATTGCCGGGAAGTACGCTAAAAGTGACTTTTCAGTGCGTATTGAGAAGAAACAAGACGACGAAATTGGCGACCTTTGCGACGCAATAAACTACATGGCAGACGAACTTTCTGCTATGGATAACATGAAAAACGAATTCATTTCGAGTGTTTCACATGAATTGAGGACGCCGCTTACGGCAATCAAGGGTTGGGGAGAAACACTTGTTGATATAGATGATCCCGAAACAGTCCGAAAGGGAATGAGGGTTATAAACAACGAAACGGACCGACTTGCTAAGATGGTTGAGGAGCTTCTTGACTTCTCAAGGCTTCAAAGCGGTAAGTTTAATCTTGAAATGAAGAACATGGACGTTCTCGCAGAACTTGAAGATGCAGTGCTTATGTACACCGAAAAAGCAAGGCGTGAGAACATAATAATAATGTACGATGGGCCGGAGTATCTTCCTATTATTAATGGGGACAGGAACAGAATACGTCAGGTTTTTATAAACATTATTGACAATGCGATTAAGTATTCTAACCTTGACGGAGGGGTTGTAAATATCAAGGCATTGATGGACAACGGACAGATTAAGGTTATTATTTCTGATTCAGGGGTTGGTATTTCAGCGGAGGATCTTCCGAATGTAAAGAAGAAGTTCTTCAAAGCAAACCATAGCCGTCATGGCTCAGGTATTGGACTTGGTGTTGCAGATGAAATTGTCACAATGCACGGGGGAACGCTAGAACTTTCAAGCGAAAAGGGTGTTGGAACTACTGTTACAATAACCTTCCCGACCATAAAAAAGAAGAAAACAGAAAAGAATTAGAAATTGAAAGGTGAGCTTTTTTTACAAAAAGCATGGTTATAATAATGAGCAAACTTAAAGAAGAAAAAAAGGAAAAATTCAAATCCAAAATAGGAGGGCAAGCAGTTATCGAGGGAGTTATGATGCTTGGCCCGAATAAAAGGCGATGGCTTGTCGCTTGCCGGACGGCACAATTGACGTTGAAACTGAGGATATAAAGAACGGCAAGGACGCACCGTGGTACAAAAAAGCACCGTTTATAAGGGGTTGCTTTAACTTCATAGGCAGTCTAATTTCAGGAAGCAAGAGTATTATGCGTTCGGGCGAAAAGCAGCTTACTGAGGAGGACGAGGAAGAACCATCAAGGTTTGAAAAGTGGCTTATTGAGAAGTTTGGCGACAAACTTATGCCGATATTGTCGGTTGTTATAATAATTTTCTCCTTTGCTATTTCACTTGGGCTTTTCAAATTTTTGCCGATGGGAGTATCAACGCTCATTGGTTTTATTGGTGCGCCAGCGTGGCTTAAAGCTGTTGTAGGGGAATAATTAAAATAGCGCTTTTGGTGGGATATATGTACGCTTGCTCGTTTATGCCGGATATGAAAGTCTTATTCAGCTATCATGGAGCAGAGCATAAGACTATTGCTTGCCATGAGGCAGAGATGGAACTTACGGTTGAAAATGTTCGCACTTGCACAAGATTTCATCCTAGATGCGGAACGAGCTTTATACTAATAGTTGCGCTTTTGGGAATTGCAATAGGTATGGTGCTTTGGACAGTATTCCCTGATATAAATATATGGGCGAGGTTTGGCCTTGGATTACTTCTCTATATTCCAGAAGCGTCCGTGGCTTATGAAGTTATTAGACTTGCAGGCCGTTATGATAATGCTTTCACTAGAATATTATCTGCACCTGGTCTTTGGCTTCAAAGAATTACTACTAAAGAACCAACCGATGCTCAAATCGAGTGTGCAATTGCTGCAATAAAGCCTTGTATCCCTGATGATAGGGAAGAAGAAAAATTCTAATTATCGGAGTAAATATGATTACTAGAAATAAGCTTTATTTAAATGTAAAGAACTTGCTTGAGTCGGTGGATATTGAGGCAGCTAACTTTGAGGCTGCGTGTATGCTTGAGAGCGTTTACGGCATTCCTTGCGATAAAATCAAGTTTGATGAAGAAACCGTCTGCACTGACGAGGAATTTGACAAAGTGCAAGCAATGCTTGAAAAAAGGATTGTTGGTTATCCGCTTCAGTACCTTGTCGGCGAGTGGGAATTCTACGGCTATAATTTCAAAGTGGGAGAGGGCGTACTAATTCCGCGAGCAGACACCGAAACAATAATTGATTTCGTTTTAGATGAGTATAAGGGCGAAAAACCTAGAATAATCGACCTTTGCAGTGGGAGCGGCTGTATTGCAATAACGCTTGCAAAAAGGCTTAGCACTAAAGCATACGCCGTTGAGTTTTCCGAAGAAGCAGGAAAATACCTTCGTGAAAATATAGCGTTGAATGAAGTCAATGTTGAATGTATAATGGGTGACGTGCTTTTAGAAAGCACAAAACAGCTGCTTCCGACAGCGGACATAATCGTATGCAATCCGCCGTACTTAACCCTTGATGATATGGGCGAATTGCAGGAAGAAGTTAGCTACGAACCAAGCATGGCGCTCTATGGCGGCGAAGACGGCTTGGATTTTTACAGGAAAATATCTGCCGAATGGAAAGAGAAGCTTTCCGACGGTGGTATGATAGTGTTTGAAATTGGTATGGGACAAGGTCGGGACGTGACTACTATTCTTGAGGAGAACGGCTACACAGAAATTGACGTGAAGCAAGATCTTGCGAATCATACGGGTAGTGCATGGGAAGAAACCGTAAAAACAGGAGGATTATTAGAAATGGCAATGAATAAGAAAACTGACAGCAAGAAATCACTTGAAATCCCAAAGAATGCAGAGGACAAGAAAAAGGCTCTTGAAACTGCAATTGCACAGATTGAAAAGCAATACGGCGCAGGTGCTGTAATGCGTTTAGGACAGGCAACTGCAATGAATGTTGATGTTATTTCAACAGGCTCACTTACACTTGACCTTGCTCTAGGAGTAGGGGGCGTTCCTAAGGGAAGAATTGTAGAAGTATACGGCCCAGAAAGTTCGGGTAAAACAACTGTTTCGTTACATATGGTAGCAGAGGCTCAGAAAAAGGGCGGAACTGCTGCGTTCATTGACGTTGAACACGCACTTGATCCGGTTTATGCAAAACAGCTTGGCGTTGACGTTGACAATATGCTTGTTTCACAGCCAGACTCAGGTGAGCAGGCTCTTGAAATCGCAGAGGCGCTAGTAAGGTCGGGCGCAATTGATATTATCGTTCTTGACTCGGTTGCGGCGATGGTAACTAAGGCTGAAATTGACGGTGAAATGGGCGATACTCACGTTGGATTGCTTGCACGTCTTATGTCACAAGCAATGAGAAAGCTTACATCAGTTATCGGAAAATCCAACTGCGTAGCAATCTTCATCAACCAAGTTCGTGAAAAAATCGGCGTTATGTACGGAAACCCAGAAACAACACCGGGTGGACGTGCGCTTAAATTCTATTCAACAGTACGTATTGAGGTGCGTAAGGGTGAAGCTATCAAGAATGGCGCAGCAGTAATCGGAAATCGCACAAAATGTAAAGTAGTTAAGAACAAAGTTGCACCACCGTTTAAGGAATGTGAATTCGACATTATGTACGGTGAGGGAATTTCAAAAATCGGTGAAATTCTTGACATGGCAACTGAACTTGATATTGTTAAAAAGGGTGGCGCATGGTATAGCTATAACGATGTAAAAATCGGTCAAGGCCGTGATAATGCGAAGCAATACCTAGTAGACAACCCTGATATTTGCGATGAAATTGAAAGACTTGTTATTGAAAATAAGAGCAAAATCGTCCTTGCATCTAAGAAAAACAAGAAGCTTGCAGCAGTTGCGCTTGAGGCTGACTTAAAAGCGAAGATTAGCGACGCAAAGCCAACAGCAGACCTCAAAGTAGACATTAGTGCAGAAGATGATTTTGAAGAGTTCACACCGGTGGAATAAATGATTACTGTAATTTCAGTTGAAAAGTACAAAGGCTCAACCTATCAAGTTGAGCTTTCTGACGGCAGGAAAATCTATCTAAACAAGCAAATCGCCAATGATTTTGGCATTAGAGAGGGGGTTTCTATCCCCCTTTCAGCAATAGAGCAGATAACTTACGCATCTGATTTAAGGCGAGCGAGGGAGAGGGCGTTATATCTTCTTGAGGATAGGGACCACTCTTACAGGGAGCTTTTTGAAAAATTAGAGAAGAACTATTCTGAGCAAATATGCTTTGAAATCTGCGGCAAAATGCAGGAGCTGGGATTTGTAAATGACGAGCGATACGCAGAAAAGCTAGCGAAATATTACACCCTCTCGAAGATGTTCAGCTTTCGCCGTGCAAGGTTTGAAATGCAGAAAAAGGGCATTTCAAAAGAGCTTGCAGAGCAAACACTCATGGAATATGAGGACTCTAGCCTTGAGAGGCTAAGAGAACTTGTAGAGAAGAAACACGCACGTTATCTTACAGATGAAAAGGGATTTTTAAAGGTCAAAAACGCCCTTGCAAGGCAGGGTTACGACTTTTCGGATATTTCAGAAGTACTTAGTGAATATGATTATTAAAAGGAATGAAAACATGGCAATTAAAGTAGGAATGGTATCTTTAGGCTGCTCAAAAAACCAAATTGATGCCGAAAGAATGCTGTATAAAATCAAAGAGGCAGGCTTCACACTTTGTGAAGATGCAGGACTTTCAGACGTTGTAATTATAAACACCTGCGGCTTTATTGAGAGCGCAAAGCAAGAAGCGATTGAAACAATTCTTGAGTTTTGCACCTAAAGCAAGAGGGAAGAATAAAAAAGTCATAATAACAGGCTGTCTTGCCGAGCGTTATCGTGAGGAGGTTTCAAAAGAAATCCCAGAAGCAGACGCTGTTATTGGAATTGGCTGTAACGAGAATATTGTCGATGTCATCAACCGAACTCTTGCAAAGCAAACGGTGGTTGAGTTTGACGACAAGGATAAGCTGTCCCTTGACGGAGGAAGAATTCTTACAACGCTGCCGTTCTTTGCCTACTTAAAGGTTGCAGAAGGTTGCGACAACTGCTGTACATATTGCGCTATCCCTTTAATAAGGGGCGGCTTTAGAAGCAAGCCTATTGAGGAAGTTGTCAAAGAGGCTGAATATCTTGCATCTGTTGGGGTTAAGGAGATAAACGTTATTGCCCAAGATACAACAAGATACGGCGAGGACCTATACGGCAAACTTATGTTGCCGGAGCTTCTTCGCAGACTTTGCAAGATTGACGGGTTTGAGTGGATTAGAGTACTTTATTGCTACCCTGAGCGTGTAACAGATGAATTACTTGAGGTTATGGCAAGTGAAAGAGATAGTAAAGTACATGGACTTGCCTATTCAGCATTGTAATGATGAAATTCTAAAGAGCATGAACCGCCGTGGCAACAAAGCATTAATTGAAGACGTAATTGCAAGAGCCAGAGCGAAAATGCCTGATATTATTCTTAGAACCACTCTTATAACAGGTTTCCCGGGCGAAACAGACGAGCAGTTCTCCGAACTTGCAGAATTTGTACAGAAAACTAGATTTGACAGACTAGGCTGCTTTGCATACTCAAAAGAGGAGGACACACCGGCAGCCGAGTTTGACAATCAAATTGAAGAAGAAGTTAAACAGCATAGAGCTGAGATAATCATGGAGCAGCAGATGCTCATTGCCGATGAAAACAACCAAAAAATGATTGGCAGGAGAGTAACAGCCGTTTGCGAAGGGTACGATCGTTGGGCAGAATGTTTCTTCGGAAGAACTGAAATGGACGCACCGGACATTGACGGAAAGGTGTTCTTCACTTGTGAAAATAAGCTTGCTATCGGACAGTTTGTTACAATCAAAATAACGGATACTATGGACTATGATCTCATTGGCGAGGTGGAACTGTAGGTAACGTTCTCAATGCCGTTTCGAGCGTAAAATTATTTTTAACGGGTAGAGTGGAAAGCTTACTAAAAATCCGAATTAATTCAATAATTTCATTGCATATTGCTTGCGAATAACCGAAAGGAACTTTTTTATATGAATTTACCTAATAAGCTAACGGTGTTAAGAGTAGCTCTTATCCCGATTTTCTTGGTATTCTTGCTTATCCCATCAATACCGTACAACCTTTTGTTTGCACTTGCAGTGTTTGCGGTAGCCTCTCTAACAGATGCGCTTGATGGACATATTGCAAGAAAGCACAATCTAGTAACGAATTTCGGCAAGTTTTTAGACCCGCTTGCTGATAAAGCACTTGTAATGGCAGCACTTGTTGGAATGGTAGATTTGAAGCTTGCATCATCAGTTGCAGTTATAATTATTATTGCAAGAGAGTTTATGGTTTCAGGTCTTAGAATGGTTGCAGCTTCTGACGTAGTTATTGCAGCCGGAATTTGGGGCAAACTCAAAACAGCATTCACAATGATTGCTATTGTTGTTATACTTTTCCTTGAGGGAATAGGAATACACATCGGCTGGCTTAACGAAGTACTAATTTGGGTATCAACAGCACTTACTGTAATCTCCGGAGCGCAGTACCTATGGGGATACAGGAAGTTTATCGACACTACAAAGTAAAGGCGAAAGGGAGATTTTCATGCGTGAAAGCATTCTTACTATACCTATAAGCGAAGTATTTGAACCTAAGTGTGGCTGTCCAATTTGTCGAATGAGGGATATGCTGGAGAGCCGTACCGTTGAGTATATCATGGGTGCTGCAATGATGGAGCCGGACGTTAGGCTTGAAACTAACAGCATGGGATTTTGTAAAACGCACTTCGACCAAATGCTTAAACAGAAAAACAGGCTTTCCCTTGCGCTTATGCTGCAAACTCACCTTGACACTGTAAACAAGGGCGTCTTTGCAAGGAAAAAGCTTTTCGAGGGCAAGAACTCAAAACAACGCAAGGTTTCAGCAATAAACAACTCATGCTTTGTATGCTCAAAGGTTGATTGGGGAATGGAAAGACTTCTTGTTACGGTGTATGAAATGTACAAAAACAGGGATTTCCGTACGCTTTTCAATGAGCAGGAAATGATTTGTATGCCGCACTTCGACTTGCTTTGCTCATTAGCGCCTCAACATCTTCAAAAAGCAGAACTTGATAATTTCATCAAAGATTGCACCACACTTGTTCAAAATCAGATGGAGCTGCTATACAAAGATGTTTCGCATTTTTGCTCAATGTACGATTACCGAAACAGCGGCAAAGACGCAGATTGGGGCAACTCAAAGGATAGCATAGAGCGTGCAATAACTTTTTTAACTTCAAGATAGATTTGAAAGCTGGTTAATATGGATTATGTGGTTAGGGGGCAGGATATTGTCCTTTTCCAAGAAGATTTTGATTTAGAGCAAACGCTTGATTGCGGTCAAGCGTTTAGATGGATAAAAACTGAAAAAGGCTTCCAGGGCATTTTCTCAATCGCCCGTTGACAATTACGAGTGAGGGCGAAAGCTTCATATTCCACGACACCACAGAGGAAGACCTCCTCAATATTTGGGCGGATTATTTTGATTTTTCCACTGACTATGGGGAGATAAAAAGGCTTTTTTCTAGTGAAGAAACGCTTGCAAAAGCTTGCGAATTTGCTGGTGGAATACGTCTTTTAAAGCAGGATAAGTGGGAGGCACTTTGCTCTTTCATTATCTCTCAAAACAACAATATCCCAAGAATAAAAGGGATCATTTCACGTCTTTGCGAAAGGTACAACGGTTTTCCGTCATATAGCGAGCTTTCGGGAGCGAGCGTTGATGACCTTGCTTTTCTTCGTTCGGGATTTAGGGCGAAGTACATAGTTGATGCTGTTTCAAAGCTTGAAACAGGGAAAATTGATTTAGAGAAAATAGCAAAACTCCCTCTTGAACAGGCAAGAGCGGAACTTGTAAAAATAAAAGGCGTTGGCGCAAAGGTCGCAGAGTGCGCACTTTTGTACGGAATGTATCGTACAGAAGCGTTCCCGGTAGACGTTTGGATTAAGCGAGTTATGGAGAAATACTACCCTAACGGATTTCCAAGCGAATTTGCACAGTACGCAGGAATTGCACAGCAATATTTGTTCCACTATATAAGGAACATAGAGAAATAATCATGAAATGGAGGGGGATTTTATCAAACGGCAATCAAAAATCGGTGAGATTTACGAAAAAATAATCAATTCCCCTCGTGCGCAATCACGAACATTTTTGTTTGGACTTGTCTTAATTGCGTGTGCAATAGTACATACTTCGCTTCTGGTGATATTCTGTAAAATGGAAATACCAGAGCTTGTGTACTTTAATATATTTAGTGTAGTGCTGTATATTTCGCTGTTTTTCTTGTTCAGATATTATTCGTCATGGTTGGTTATATTTGCAGCATACGTTGAAATTTGCATACATTCCTTTTATGCGACGGTGCTTTTAGGTTGGGAAACGGGCTTTCCGCTTTACATGGTTTGTATGTTTCCGCTGGTTTTCTTCTACCCGAAGAAAAGGAAGTTTGAGCCGTATTTATATTCAGCCGTTACGATAGTAGCATTCATTATATTAAGATTGTACAACGAAGAAAACGGTGCAATTTATGAGTATGACTCTCTCACTGGTCTATATTTGTACAATGCGCTTATTAGCTTTGTTATGGTTATTGCGTTTTCTGCTGCTTGTACGGAAATCAACAACAGCGTTAGAAAAGAGCTTCAAGAGAAGAATGAGGAATTATTAGTCCTTGCAAATGTCGATCCATTGACGGGAATGCTCAACAGGAGAAGTATACTTGAACTTGTAAAGCAAAGGGAACTTGAAAGAGCCGAAACGGGCAGAGGTTTTTGCTTTTTGATATGTGATATTGACGATTTTAAGCAGGTTAACGATAGTTATGGTCATGATTGCGGAGATAATATTCTTAAAGGTATTGCTGATGCTATAAAGCAGTCAATAGGCGATAAAGGCACGGCTTGCCGTTGGGGAGGGGAGGAGTTCCTTATTCTAACGGAGTGTGAGGATGGTGGTTCTGCGTTTAGACTTGCAGAAATGCTTAGAAATGATGTTTCTGCAACGGATATAGAGTATGGAGAATATATTTTCAACATTACTGTAACAATTGGAGTTGCCTCAAGAGCCGAAACTGACGGATATGATGAGGCGATAACTTTGTCGGATAAGAGGTTATATAAAGGAAAGGCTAACGGTAAAGACCAAGTGGTTTACATTTACAACTAAAGTCAACTAGGAAACAAGACAGTGTACTACGTTGCCGTTCCTCGGAAAGGCTAATGGTAAAGACCAAGTGGTTTACATTTACAACTAAAGTCAACTAGGAAACAAGACAGTGTACTACGTTGCCGTTCCTCGGAAAGGCTAACGGTAAAGACGAAGTGGTTTACATTTACAACTAAAGTCAACTAGGAAACAAGACAGTGTACTACGTTGCCGTTCCTCGGAAAGGCTAATGGTAAAGACGAGTGGTTTACATTTACAACTAAAGTCAACTAGGAAACAAGACAGTGTACTACGTTGCCGTTCCTCGGAAAGGCTAACGGTAAAGACAAGTGGTTTACATTTACAACTAAAGTCAACTAGGAAACAAGACAGTGTACTACGTTGCCGTTCCTCGGAAGGCTAACGGTAAAGACCAAGTGGTTTACATTTACAACTAAAGTCAACTAGGAAACAAGACAGTGTACTACGTTGCCGTTCCTCGGAAAGGCTAACGGTAAAGACCAAGTGGTTTACATTTACAACTAAAGTCAACTAGGAAACAAGACAGTGTACTACGTTGCCGTTCCTCGGAAAGGCTAACGGTAAAGACCAAGTGGTTTACATTTACAACTAAAGTCAACTAGGAAACAAGACAGTGTACTACGTTGCCGTTCCTCGGAAAGGCTAACGGTAAAGACCAAGTGGTTTACATTTACAACTAAAGTCAACTAGGAAACAAGACAGTGTACTACGTTGCCGTTCCTCGGAAAAGCTAATGGTAAAGACCAAGTGGTTTACATTTACAACTAAAGTCAACTAGGAAACAAGACAGTGTACTACGTTGCCGTTCCTCGGAAAAGGCTAATGGTAAAGACCAAGTGGTTTACATTTACAACTAAAGTAAACTAGGAAACAAGACAGTGTACTACGTTGCCGTTCCTCGGAAAGGCTAACGGTAAAGACCAAGTGGTTTAAATTTACAACTAAAGTCAACTAGGAAACAAGACAGTGTACTACGTTGCCGTTCCTCGGAAAGGCTAAAGGTAAAGACCAAGTGGTTTACATTTACAACTAAAGTCAACTAGGAAACAAGACAGTGTACTACGTTGCCGTTCCTCGGAAAGGCTAACGGTAAAGACCAAGTAGTTTATATTTACAACTAGAATTATCGGCGAAAATAAAAAAGATAAGTAAAACTACTTGCATTTTCCTTAAAATATGTTACAATGATACTAAGAAAAATACAGTTGCAACTGCAACGATATTTCTAATCTTTTACGGAGGTGTTTTTGAAATGGCATATGTAATTTCTGATGAATGCATTAACTGTGGTGCTTGCGAAGCTGAATGTCCAGTTAGCGCTATTTCTGCTGGCGACGATAAGTACGCAATTGATGCTGATACTTGTATCGACTGTGGTGCTTGTGCAGGTGTTTGTCCTGTAAGCGCTCCAACAGAAGGTTAATTAACCTATGAAGAGTCCACCCTTTCGGGTGGATTTTTTTATATTTCACGCAATATATGAGGAATAAGAATTGTTGATTTTTCGTTTAAGGTGTGGTACAATATCCTTATGTTTGAAAACTATGGTTAATATGCTTTTAAAAAGCACATTAACATAAAAAGCATCAGCATTTTCTCATTCGTAATTTCGTTTTACGCCGACAAAATTTCCAGCTTAATTCTCATTAAGAGCGGATTTTGTGAGTCGGTGGGGTGAATAATTTATTTTGAGGTTGCTTGCATGAATAAATACAAAAAGCTGTTTAACAACACCATTATATTTGCAGTTGGCTCTTTCAGCTCAAAGCTATTGAGCTTTATATTGGTGCGTTTCTATACCTCACAGCTCAACACGCCGGAATTCGGTGTGGCAGAGCTTCTGCGTGAAACTGCGAACTTCCTCATTCCGATAGCTACGCTTGCTATATATGAGGCGATAATTCGCTTCGGGCTTGATGAGGCATACGACAAGAAAAAGGTCTTTTCAAACGGAATTGGAATAGCTATTTTCGGAATGGCGTGTCTTGCGCTGTTGTTCCCGTTTGTGAACCTGTTCCACAAATTTGACGGTTACGGGTTCTTACTTTACTGCTACGTGTACGTTTCAAGCTTTAAGCAACTTTGTGCGCAATTTGTCAGAGCCAGAGGAATGGTTAAACTCTTTGCAGCGGACGGAATTCTTACGACTTTTGTAATGCTAACGCTTAATATCATCTTCCTTTTGCCGTTAAACATGGGTATAAGGGGCTATATTATGGCGATAGTTTTGGCGGATTTAATCTCTATAATATTCCTCACGATTTCTGCAAAGCTCCATAAATACATTGACTTCGGCAAGTTGGATTGGAAGTTCATGAAAATGATGCTGAAGTACTCAGCGCCATTAATTCCGACAGCAGTAATGTGGATTTTCATTTCCACCTCGGATAAATTCTTCATCACCTCAATGATAAGCGACAGTGCAAACGGAATTTATTCCGCCGCAAATAAAGTTCCGCAAATCATTGCCGTTGTATCGGCATTCTTCTCACAAGCGTGGCATATGAGTGCGATTACCGAGCAAAACTCGGCAGATTTATCGAAGTTTTATCGTAAGGTTTTCAATACCTACCAATCCGTAATGTACGTAGTTTCTGCCGGCATACTGTTAATAATCAAGCCGCTTACAGCACTTCTTGTTGATGACAGCAAGGACGCACTTTACGCAGATGCCTACAAATACACGCCGTTTCTCATTGTGGGAATTATGATGATGTGCTTTGCCTCTTTCCTCTCAAGTGTTTATGCAGTGAAGAAAAAGAGCATGAATTCGCTTGTAACAACGCTCATAGCAGCCATCACAAACCTTGTTCTCAACTTCATAATGATTAAGGAGTGGGGAATTCAGGGTGCAGGCTTTGCGACTTGCATCAGCTACACGGTGTGCTTTGTAATAAGGCTTTTCGATACAAGAAGATACATCAAATTCAAAGTACTTTACGCAAAAATCGTTGCAAATATTTTACTGCTCGTGGGAATGGTTATTGTCTGTCTAGCAGAACCTAGCTGGCACGTTTTGTATTCAATTGTTCTGTTTATGCTAATACTAATACTAAACTTCGGCGAGCTTTTGAAAGCTGCAAACGTAATTCTTCAAAGAAGGAAGAAAACTCAAGAATAAAGATAAAAAAGCAGGGTATGAATTTTAAAATTCATACCCTGTTTTTTACTGTATATTAAATAATTTACGAGCATTCTCATTGGTGATTTTAAGCACATCTTCAAGAGAAACGTTCTTAATTTCGGCAACCTTTTCAGCCGTCTTCGCAATCATTGAACTGTCACAGCGTTTACCTCTGAAAGGCTCCGGCGCCATGTACGGACAGTCAGTTTCCATCAAAAGCCTATCAAGCGGAACTTCCTCAAGCACTTCAATTGTCTTTTTAGCATTCTTAAAAGTAAGTACGCCGGTAAAGCTTATATACATTCCAAGAGAAAGGACTTCTCTTGCTGTTTGCACAGAGCCGGAAAAGCAGTGCATCACTCCACGAGGGTGGTGCTTTTTGAGCAAATTCATGCAATCCAAAGTAGCATCACGGCTATGCACAATAAGCGGAAGGGAAAGCTCATTCGCCATTATCAGCTGCTCCTCGAAAAGAGCAATTTGCGCCTCACGGTCGTACCCATCGTAATGATAATCAAGCCCAACCTCGCCAATTGCGACAACCTTTTCGTTTTTTGCAAGAGCGAGAAGCTTTTCTTTCCAGTCAGTCGGGAAATCCATGTTTTCGGGATGAATTCCAACGGAAGTATAGAAATAATCATATTTGCTTGCCGTTTTAACGCCAAACTCGGCGCTTTCAAGGTCGGTTGAGGCATGAAGAACACCGCTAACGTTGTTATTCGGCAGATATTCGCCTAAAATATAAGATCTATCCTCATCAAATCTTGAATCGTCATAATGAGAATGTGAGTCAAAAATCGTCATAATGCTCCTTAGAGAGTTTATCGTATTTTACTTCCGTTAGGAATACTTGCGTCAGGGAAAATAACCTTTGCAGAACCGTCAGGCATATCAGCAGCGCAAATCATACCATTTGACTCAACGCCACGAAGCTTTACAGGCTTTAGGTTAGCAATAACGATAACCTTTTTGCCGATAAGGTCGTCAGGAGTGTACCACTTAGCAATTCCCGAAACGACTTGTCGCATACCGAAACCGTCATCAAGCTGCAAGCATAGCAACTTATCAGACTTAGCAACCTTTTCGCAAGCTGTTACAGTAGCAACACGCATATCAACTTTTGCAAAGTCATCAATCGCAATTTCCTCGGAAATAGGCACTAAATCAAGCTTTTCTTCATCATCAGCTTGACCTTGTGAAACCTTTTCTGCCATTTCGGTAAAGAACTTTTCAGCGTCAATTCTTGTGAATAGAACGCTTGCAGTCCCAACCTTTGAGTTTGCAGGGATAGCGCCGAAAGCCGCAACGCTTTCAAGCGTGTTAAGGTCAGTGTTTATCTGCTTTTGAATTTCAGCAGCAGTGCTAGGCATAAACGGAGTGAGAAGCACAGAGATAAATCTAATGCTCTCAACAAGGTTATAAAGTACGGTTGAAAGGCGAGATTTCTTGTCCTCGTCCTTTGCTAAAGCCCAAGGCATTGTTTCGTCAATATACTTGTTACTTCTTCTTGCAAGCGTTAGAATAGCCTCAAGAGAGTCACTAATTCTAAAGTCGGACATCAACTTGTCAACTTCTGAAACTGCCTTTAGAGCAGCGTTTTTAAGTTCATCATCAATTTCTTCAGCGCAATCAGGCGCATAAAGAACGCCGTCAAAATACTTGTTTGCCATAGCAACCGTACGGTTTACAAGGTTGCCGATAGTGTTAGCAAGGTCGGAGTTGAAACGCTCGATAATTGTTTCGTAGGTAATAGAACCGTCCTGAGCGTAAGGCATTTCAGAGAGCAGGTAATACCTCACCGCATCAACGCCAATAAGGTTACAAAGGTCGTCAGCGTAGATAACGTTGTTTCTGGACTTAGACATCTTATCTTCGCCGAAAAGCAGCCATGGATGACCAAAAACCTTCTTAGGAATAGGAAGTCCAAGTGCGTGAAGCATAATAGGCCAGTAAATTGTATGGAAACGCAAAATATCCTTACCGATAATATGCGCATCAGCCGGCCAGTACTTGTTATAAAGCTCATCACTGCCATCAGGGCTGTATCCTAGAGCAGTAATGTAGTTAGAAAGTGCATCAATCCATACATAAACAACGTGCTCTGGATCGAAATCAACAGGAATTCCCCACTTAAATGATGTTCTTGAAACGCAAAGGTCCTGAATTCCAGGCTTAATGAAGTTGTTAAGCATTTCTTTCTTGCGACTTTCAGGGTAGATAAAGTCAGGGTGCTTTTCAATATGTTCTTCTAACCAAGACTGATATTTCGATAGCTTTAGGAAGTAAGCCTCCTCTTTAGCAGGGGTAACTTCACGGCCGCAGTCGGGACACTTGCCGTCTAAGAGCTGAGAGTCTGTCCAAAAGCTTTCACACGGAGTGCAGTAAAGCCCCTCATACGCACCCTTTTCAATATCACCTTGCTCGTAAAGCTGCTTGAAAATCTTTTGAACAGCCTTTTCGTGGTAATCATCGGTAGTACGAATAAATTTATCGTAGGTTGTGTTAAGCAAATCGCATATATCCTTGATTTCGCCCGCAACCTTGTCAACATATTCTTTAGGTGAAACTCCGGCAGCAGAAGCGTATTCTTCAATCTTCTGGCCATGTTCATCAGTTCCGGTTAAGAAGAAAACATCAAAGCCCTGCATTCGCTTAAACCTCGCAATAGCGTCGGTCATGACGATTTCGTAAGAGTTCCCAATATGGGGTTTTCTTGAAGTGTATGCGATAGCAGTGGTAATGTAGTAAGTCGGTTTAGACATCGGTTTTCCTCCTGTAAAAATAATATAGTGTTATTAAACACATTATACAGTATACCACATTTCTCTTGAAATGACAATGTTTTTACGCAAAAATTCCTTTGAACGCAAGAATATACGCTAAAAAAATTCTTACGAGCAAGAACTGCTTGCCCGTAAGAAGAATTAAAAATGATTTGTATCGGGAAAGTCTGAAAGCATTATCTTAATAGGAGAAAAAGCGTCTTCTATTTGCAGCTTATCTGAACTTAAATCCGAAGTTGCAGTTGATGAATCTACAATTGGCAGGCGAATGCCGATTGCTTTATATGATGAAGAATTTCCGTTGCCGTAGTAGGCAACGCCGTTAAATCTTGCGCAAAACTCGTTAATTAATCGGACATTTATATAATCCTTATCATGAGGAACAAATTTCGAATAATTATCTTTTGAGAATACAGGGGCATCTTCGCCGACATATGCAGCGGCGTAAATCATAGTATCATTTCCAAGTTGTTTTAAGGTTATTTTAACTTTCTTAGCAACGCTAGTATCCCCATAAACCTCAACAATTAAGTTGAGGAGAAGAGCAGCAAAACTAGATTTATTTGCAGCTATATAAATATTCGGATCAATTTCTGATAAAAGCGGACTGTTAGGAGATCTGAACATTTGCTTTGCAGAATGATAAAATTCTGTCATAGCAGTGGAAGCACAGAAAATTTCCAGCTTAAATTCATCACCGAATTTAAAAAGCTCGCTTATATTGAAAATGGATTTTAAAATTTTATAACAATTTCCGAGTTGAATATCCAGCAGTTTAATATCATCATAAAGCTCTAAATCCTCAAGAGTTGAGCAGATTGATTGATTAGCATTTACAATACCAAATGTGCTGTGACGAATTTTAGCGAAAATCTGATCTAAATAGCTTGATGCGGGCTTACTTTTGAGAATATCAAAAACGTCATTTTGTGTGACAACGCTTACCATATAAATAGTTTCCTTGCCCGTACCGTTGGAAAGTATTCTGCAAGAAAGGTTTTCGAGTGCGAACATCCCTAAGAAAATCCCGTTTGTAAATTCGCTAGGTGTAAACTCAGGGAAGAAATCATGAAGATTTTTTCCGATAATTGAGGAGAAATCCTCACTATTTGCCCAAAAAATACACATTGAAGAATCAGCGAAAAACGCCCTTGAGTATTCAGGGGGAAAGTTTTGCTTTAAGGTAGATAAACGAATGGCTTCATCAAATTTATTTGAATCATTAGTAGGTTTCATAGCGCCTCCTCCCCTTTGGAAATATTATCTATACTGAAATTATTATATATGCTAGATATTTTGAAATCAATAGTTTTTGGATTATTTTGTCGAAATACCGAATAATTTGTCGAAAACAGTCCTCAAAAATAGTCTTTTTGTGAAAATTGACAATTATAATAGTTGATATTTTTACGCTTTATATATAATGACTAAACTTTGATAAGATATTCATAAAAAAATCTTTTTATTTTCTAGTTATTTTTTGTCAAAGTACTTGTAAAATAATGAGTTTTGGTATATCATATAAGTATTAAAAAAAATTAGGAGGTCATATTATTATGGCAGTTAAAGTAGCAATTAACGGTTTCGGCCGTATCGGTCGTCTAGCATTCAGACAAATGTTCGGTGCAGAGGGTTACGAAATCGTAGCAATCAACGATCTTACAAAGCCAGAAATGCTTGCACATCTTCTTAAGTACGACACAGCACAGGGCAGATACGATGGTCACACAGTAACTTGTGATGCAGACTCTATCACTGTTGATGGCAAGAAGATCACTATCTACGCTAAGCCAAACCCAGCAGAACTTCCATGGGGCGAACTTAACGTTGACGTAGTTCTTGAATGTACAGGCTTCTTCACAACACAGGAAAAGGCAAAGGCTCATATTGATGCTGGCGCTAAGAAGGTTGTAATCTCAGCTCCTGCTGATGCTGCAACAAAGACAGTAGTATTCGGCGTAAACGAAGAAATTCTTTGTGCTGATGATGTTATCATCTCTGCTGCTTCATGTACAACAAACTGTCTAGCTCCAATGGCTAAGGCACTTAACGATTACGCTCCAATCCAGAGCGGTATCATGTCCACAATTCACGCTTACACAGGCGACCAGATGATTCTTGACGGTCCTCACAAGAAGGGTGACCTAAGAAGAGCTAGAGCTGGTGCTGCAAACATCGTTCCTAACTCAACAGGCGCTGCTAAGGCTATCGGCCTTGTAATCCCTGAACTTTCCGGCAAGCTTATCGGTTCTGCACAGAGAGTTCCTACACCAACAGGTTCAACAACAATTCTTGTTGCTGTTGTTAAGGGTACAGACGTAACAGTTGACGGAATTAACGCTGCTATGAAGGCTGCTGCTTCTGATTCATTCGGTTATAACGTTGACCAGATCGTATCTTCTGATATTATCGGTATCACATACGGTTCACTTTTCGATGCTACACAGACAATGGTATCTAAGGTTTCCGATGAGACATATCAGGTACAGGTAGTTTCTTGGTACGATAACGAAAATTCTTACACATCACAGATGGTAAGAACAATTAAGTACTTCGCTGAACTAGCTTAACTCTAATTAAAATTGTTCTCGAACAATTAAGTACTTCTAATAATTAACTAAAAATCCCGACTTTTTCTTTTGGAAAGATCGGGATTTTTTCAGAATAAAGGCAGATGGAGTTTTTCCATTCGCCTTAGTTATTTTTTCAGTTTTCTTTTTGAATATAACAAGCTTGCTTAAAATATAGTTTGTAACCAGAATGAATATTTGAGCAGCAATCTTTACTATATAGTGATTGAAGCAAGCCACGTTGAGAAAACAAGCATAATTGCAAGCTCAAGGAAATATGTTGCAAGCCTTGCGCCGTAGAATCACAAAAAACTGTTTCCAAAATCCTTTTTAGTTGAAGTGACGCTCTTAAATACGAACTTTTTGTTAGTGAAGAATGCAAAGGTTACCGCACAAACCCATGAAATCTTGGAAATTTTCAAAAACGTTGCCGCCTTGCGTCCCGAAAATACATAGGAATGAACTGCACCTTGAGCAATCTGGTGTTATAAGTCCGCCGAAGAATATATATAGTATAACATCTTCGTACTTTTTATACATGGACATCGCAAAGTCCCAAAGTTTTTTCAAAATATAAGTTTCCTCCTATTACCCATCGGCGTAATTACCCATCGGCGTAATTACCCACCGGTGTACCATTGCTTTATAAATTGACCACTCTCGGTAAGTGCGCTATCCGGCCAGTTACCGCTTGAAAGGTCGGTTCCCGGTTTAAACACGGAACTAGCCTCTGCCTTGTCAGCAAGATTCCAGTTGTAGTATCCTATTTGCAGCTCGTCCAAAAGAGTGAGCCATTGAGAAGCTTCAATGAGGTTGTTTGTGCCATTTCCGGATGCGTTACAGTTGCCGAATTCGGAAACTAGAATAGGAAGTCCCTCGTTATAGCATTTTTCCAACCTATCACGGAATTTTTTCTTATGAGAGTCTGCGTAGTAGTGCAGAGCGTAAACAACATTTTCGGCCTCAAGTCGTGAGTCAAGAATATCGTGAATATCCTGACTCCAAGTGCCAGAACCGGCAATGATAATTGCGTCCGGGTCGTTAGCACGAATTACACCGATAATATCTTCGCAATAAGGCTTGATAACGGTATCCCATTTAACAGTAGTGCCGTTTGGCTCGTTGCATATTTCGTAGATAACATTAGGGTTGTCAGCGTACTTTGTTGACATTTCATCGAAAAATTCAGCGGCAGCCTCGGTGTACTTAGATGGATCGCCGGGGTTAAGAACGTGCCAGTCAATAACCGCATAAAGCCCAAGACTTGTGCATATGTCAACGCCCTTTATCATGAGAGCCTTGCTTTGCTCAGGGTTTTTCATATAGCATTGAGAGTTACCGTTCTCATCAACGTACATTGCAAGACGTATACTATTTACGTTCCAATCGTCACGAAGAGTCTTAAAAGCAGACTCGCTGATTATATTAGGGAACCATGTAATTCCGTGTGTTGACATTCCACGAAGCTGGAAAATGTCGCCGTTCTTATCAACGATATTTCGCCCGTCAACCTTAAGCTGCCCGTGTTCTGTTACAGGAGTTCCGCTAGGGATATGAACAACCTCAGGAGGTGAGCTTTCAGCAGAGGAAGTTTCCACAGAAGTTTCTTCATTCGGCGAAGTTTCGGAAGTTTCGGAATTTATAGTGCTGTCATTTGAAGTAGCCGCTGTAGTTTCAGCCGATGTTGGCGTTGAGGTGGAAAGCGTTGTAGTTTCGGCTGGAGTTGTTTGTTCGCTATCGGCAACAGTTGTGTTAGAGCTAAGAGCAGGCAGTGACATGTCCTCGTCTAAAGAAGGAGCTACCAAAAACACTGCAAGAGAGGCTAGAAGCATAACAACAGCAAGAATTCGTTTATCCATTTTAATTACGTCCTTTCAAAAAATGCGAGTAAACAATATATACTTATTATAATATAGTACGTTCTAAAAGTACAGAGCTTTTAAATATAATTTTAATATCCCTAGCATCAAGGGATATTTTACCTCTAAAAAGTTATATATATTACTAAATAATCAGCATTTCTTTTGCACATAATACCATCAAAGTGCCTAAGAAGTTGAGTTTACGGCAATTTTGGCACTTCGCATAAAACTGTCATTTTTTCTTTTGGTTAATTCCAACAAAAAAAACGTGAAAATACTTTAATCGACGGCTTGTTCACTCGGCGTTAAAAATATTTTTGTGCAAATTCAACAAAACATAGGGGTTAAAAAGGTTTGACAAATGTAAACTTGCGATATATAATAGCTTTCAGCGTAAAACCAAGAGGTAAAAACGCTGTAAATATTCGCAATTTGCTTTGAAAATTAATTCGTTTTAATAGTACGAATTTCGCTTTGCGAGAAATCACTTTTGTCTGGAAGCAAATGCGCACAAAGGGCTGAACAAGCCTTAAAAAAGGAGAAAGTTATGAACCCACGAAGTATAGGGCAGAAAGCCATAGGAGCTTTTAAGCAACTTGGCAAGAATGCAAAGGTACTGACAATGGTTTCAGCTGTAGCCATTTTAGCATTTTCACTTTGCGTGACAGGATTATCGGTTTTTACAAATCAAGTATTTATAGTTGACGGCGAGAACGTTAGCTACGCACTTACCACTTCATCTGATGCGGCAGAAATTCTTGCAGAAAAGGGAATTGAAGTTGGTGAAGATGATGTCATAGTATTTGACGGATTTGAGGACAATACAGGAAGAATTGAAATACTAAGAGCTTTTGATGTAAACGTAACGAGCTGACGGTGAAACTATTCAAAGTTGCATTAGCACAAGGAATAACAGTAGCCGATGTTCTTTCAAAGGCATCTATTGAAGTAGGGGACAGACCTTATTAATGTAGGCTTTTGAAGGTGTAGAATCCATCTACTGATATGGCCAATTCAAAAGAGCAATGGTTGAGAAGTTGTAAATCAAGAGGAAATTCCTTACGATGTTACAGTAAAGACGGCAAACCTTAGCAGAGGCGTTGAGTTTGCGGTTTACGGTTCAGCAGGAACTCTTGAAAAGACCATTCAAAAGGTTTATGTTGACGGTGAACTTACCGGAAACAATAGTAGTTGATGAGGAAGTTGTTGAAGAACCGGTTGATGAAATAATCCGGCGTAGGTACAGCACTTGCAAATCCGTTATCAGTAACAACACCAACAGGCTTTGAGCTTGATGAGAACGGTGTTCCGCTTAATGTAGCAAAGGTAATCACGGGCAGAGCGACATCATACTATGCGCCTCCCGGAGCTATAACATCAACCGGCGCTCTTGCTGCAGTAGGCGAGTTGCAGTTATTCTAAGTTATCCCATACGGTACGAAGATGTATATTGTAACTGTTGACGGCACTCGTGTATATGGATACGCGGTAGCGGCAGATACAGATATTCTTGCAGAGTTGGAGATATTCTTATTGACGTTTATTTGAATACCTATGAAGAATGTGAACAATGGGGTTCAAGACAGGTAAATGTTTATATTTTAGAAGATTAAAAAAATGCTCAACGTAAAATTACGTTGAGCATTTTTTCCGCCAAAGTGGCAAACTTCCTGCCACGGCAAAAGAATATAAAATTTTTATCTCAGCGCAACCCTCATTGCTTTGACAAGAAGTTTTAATATTCATCTCACGCTGGAAGAAAGTTTGACACCTTGGCGGAATGATTGAAATTAGTCGGTGTCTATAAGTCTGTTTCTCTTGAAGAAAAGCGAGATGCACCAAACGGCAGCAAGCGCCACAAGAACATATACAATTCTGCTTATTACAGTAGCAGAGCCACCGAACAAGAATGAAACAAGGTCGAATCTGAAAATACCGATAAGTCCCCAGTTCAAACCGCCGATAACAAGTATAGCAAGAGCGAGTTTGTCTAACATAAGATCCCCTCCTTATTAAAAAAATCATGCCCCAAAAAAGTTGTCTGCTGTTATTATTGCAAGCTATTTGAGAGATATTCTAAAAAAATAAATATTTTTTCGCAAAGCCTATTGACAAATATAGGTATATGGGATATAATTACATTCTAATAGGAAATAAGCAATTATAGGGATTGCGAAACGAAGCAGAAGGAAAGGCACATTTGTTTAACTTTATTTTTTGACTTTTCAAAAGATTTATGTTTAAACGAGAGTGCCTTTCTTGTTTTATATTGTCCAAAATCTAAATTAATATGAGTTATTAATTTAGATTTTTAAAACTTGAAAATGACTTGCGAAGTGCTTAAATAAGGAGTATAATATTAGAATATTAACATTGTTTAAGCTGAAAGGGATTTTTAATATGAATTCAAAAATTGATTTAAGCGGAAGATGGAGTTTTGCTCTTGACAACGGCATGATTGGGATAGAGAGCAAGTTTTACACTAAAGACTTTGAGGATAGCATTCTTTTGCCGACAACGGTTTCTGAGGCGAAGAAGGGAACGCCGAGCGACGTTCGGGAAACAGGATACCTTACAGACCCATACGCATCGAAAGGATATGCGTGGTTTTCAAGGGAAGTTAGTTTCCCTGATGACACAAAGCCTTGCGAAAAGATACTCACATTAGAAAGAACACGTATTTCGCACGTTTGGGTTGACGGGGAATATATCGGCACTAACGATAGCCTTTGCACCTCGCACAGATATATTCTAACACCTTATATAAATAGCAATAAGCATAGACTTACGATAATGACGGACAACGCATCTTATCCAGTTGCGGGTGGGCATATGACCTCCCCTGATACACAAACTAACTGGAACGGAATTACCGGCGAAATTTGCATCGAAATAAGGAATAAAATCCGACTTGAAAACATTCAGATTTACACTAATATAGAAAACAAGTCGATAAAAGTAAGCGCTGAAATAATTGGCGCTGAGGAATGCAAAGTAAAAGCAAGCGTTATAGGATTTGAAGAAATAACAAAGACTATGAGTAAAGCTAAAAACAGCTTCACCTATGTACGGGGCGAGAGCGCAGAGCTTTGGAGCGAGCATACTCCAAGAGTCTACACGCTCAAGATTGAAACTGAGGAAAACGGCAGAACTGACGTTTACGAGAGAACCTTCGGACTTCGTGAGTTTAAAGCGAACGGCAGATATTTTGAAATTAACGGCAAAGCAACCTTCCTTCGTGGGAAGCATGACGGGCTTATTTTCCCTTTAACGGGCTATGCGCCAACTAGCGTAGAGGAATGGCTTAGAATTTTGAAAATTGCTAAGGACTATGGCATAAATCACTACCGCTTCCACACTTGCTGCCCTCCTGATGCGGCATTCACTGCTGCTGATATGCTGGGGATTTATATGCAGCCGGAGCTTCCGTTTTGGGGAACAATCACGGTTGATGGCGAGGACGGACATGACGAAAACGCCCAACAATACTTAATTGAGCAGGGATATAAAATCCTTTCGGAATTCGGAAATCACCCGTCATTTGTGATGATGTCAATGGGTAATGAGCTTTGGGGAAGTAAGGAAAAGCTCAACGAAATTCTTGGCGGATATAAGAAAGTGGACAAGCGCCATCTTTACACACAAGGCTCCAACAATTTTCAGTTCATACCATGCGTGCTTGAAAATGATGACTTCTTCAGTGGAGTGCGTTTCTCAAGGGATAGGCTTTTCCGTGGCTCTTATGCGATGTGTGATGCGCCTTTAGGACATATTCAGACGGACGCACCAAATTCCGTGCATAACTATAATGAAATCATTCGACCTAATGCAGTTTCGGGGAATGTAGCCCAGAGCGGGTTGATAGAAATCCAGTACGGAACAGGAGTAAAGACCGTTTCAGCAGAGGCGTCAGACGAGTTTATTCCTAATGTTCCAGCCGTTTCGCATGAGGTTGGACAGTATAATATGTATCCTGATTACAACGAAATTGAGAAGTATACAGGCGTTCTAAAGGCAAGAAGCTTTGAGGTTTTCCGTGAAAGACTTGAGCAAAAAGGAATGGCAGATAAGGCGGACGCATTCTTTAGAGCGTCAGGCAGATTTGCAGCAGAATGCTACAAGCAAGAGGTTGAAACAGCACTTAGAACGAGGGAGCTTGCAGGCTTCCAGCTGCTTGACCTACAAGATTTCACGGGGCAAGGAACAGCACTTGTCGGAATTCTCAATTCATTCATGGAAAACAAGGGAGTAATTTCAGCAGAGGAATGGAGAAGTTTTTGCAGTCAAACAGTGATACTGTCGGAGCTTGATAGCTTTGTAGTTTTGAGTGGTGCAAAGGTTAAAATGGGGCTTAAACTTGCGACATTTGCTGGGGAAGCGATAGAAAATCCTACTATAAAGGTTGAACTAATTTCCGACGAAAACGTAGTTTTTGCAGCAGAGAGCGTTACAGAAGGGGAGTTCGCTAACGATATTTTCGACTTAAACGCTATAACCTTGAATATCCCAACCTCCCAAACGGCAGAGAAATTGACTGTAAAAATCACGCTTGCAGGCACAAACGTTACAAATTCACAAGATATTTGGGCGTTCCCAAGTGTTATTAGGGCTGAGAGCGGAAATGTTTTTGTTTGTGATGATTTGCTAGAGGCTAAAAACGCCCTTAACAACGGCAAAAACGTGCTGTATTTCCCTAAAAAACCTTGACGACAGCAATTCAATCAAGGGGATTACTGCGCAGATTTTGGAACTACCATATGTTTAGGATTATATCCGAAAATGTGTGGGGAGGAAAGAGCCAATTGGCACACACGGACTTTTGGTTAACACCGAGCATCCTAGTCTAAAAGACTTCCCAAGCCAGATATATTCAACTGCTCAGTGGTATGATGTAGTTGTTCAGTCAAGAGCGTTAATTCTTGACAAAACGAGCATAAATCGATAGTTCAAACCATAGACAATGTTGAGAGAAATCATCGTCTGTCAATCATTTTCGAGAGTGAAGTTGCAAACGGTAAAGTTCTGGTATGCACAGCGCCGTTAAATGAAATGGACAGCATTCCAGCGGTTTATTTGTATAATTGCTTAATTGAGTACATGAACTCTGGCGAGTTCTCACCGGAATACAAAATGACAGAAAGCGAGTTTGAGCAGATATTCAAATAGCAAGAAAAATCCCTCCGATTTTAGTCGGAGGGATTTCTTTATTCTTCATAATTGCAGTTTTGAGCGAAAGCTCCATCATTTGAGTGAAGCTTGTTTGCCTTTCCTCTGCTGTTGTGGAAGTTTTTTTTAAAGGACAGTCGGAAATCGTGCAGATGCAAGAGCTTTCTTGTTCGCTCTAGCAGCGTTCATAAATAGCGCAGCAGATTCCATCTCAACACCTAAAACGCCCATTTTAGCCCAGTCAGCAAGGCTAGGTGAATCGTCATAGAAAGTATCGCTTGATAAGGGTGCCAACGTGATAATCAAGCCCCATTTCATCGGCAATCGAAACAGCCGATTTTAATAGTGAAAAGTCGGAAATAGGAGCAAATGTCTCCCGGCAAGCGCAAATTGTGAAGCATAATTCGGTTTGTGCAAGCGCCTTGAGCAATGACAATATCCGCGAAGCTTTACCTTCTCAGCAATTCCGCCGGCAGTTCCAACACGAATGATTTTCTCTACGCCGTAGAAATTAAACAGCTCATAGGAGTAAATTCCAATAGAGGGAATGCCCATGCCGCTGCCTTGAACGGAAATTAACGCCCTCATGATACTGTGAAACCAAGCATATTCCTAACAGTGTTGTAGCATTTAACATCATCGAGGTAGGTTTTGGCTATAAACTCAGCCCTTAACGGATCGCCGGGCACTTAAGCATAACATCAGCAATTTCGCCTATTTTCAGCGCCAATATGAGGTGTAGACATAAAAACATTCCTTTCTTTTCTATAAAGAGTTAGTCGTCGGTATTTTTCTTCTTTGTTTACAGCGTCGAAATTATCAAATGTAACTTCTTCTTTTGGTTCGGTTGGTGTAAAATCGAGAGATAGCTTTCTTTTTCTTAGCTAAAACAATAATAACAGCAACTGCGATAATAACAATTAGAAGAACAATGCAACCAATTGCAATCGCCGTAAAGTCAGCGAAAAGATAGGTAACGGAAAGTGTTTTTTCAGATCCCTCACCAACAAAAAGGTTTGTGAGGGTTCCAGTAAACGAGTTGTTTTCAACCGTTCCGTTAGTTTCGACAATTTCAAGTGGGGATTGAACTCTAAATTTAAAGGTTCATCATCTTATTAGCGATATAATCAAAATTCCCATATCTTCGCTGCTGTCATCAGTGTCAGCAGCTTCTGATTTTAATATGCACGTCAACGCTAATATATTTCTTAAAACCTTCTGTATATGTGCAGAGCATCATAAGAAACGTTGCCTGCATCATTAAGGCTGCTTTGATCTAGTTCAGAGAGGTTTTTCTAAAGTGATCACGGTATTTTCTTTGACAACGTAGGTAGTGCCGTCAATGGATTTCTCCAAAACTTCGCTTGTCCACAGTCGGCAGTTTCTTCATCGCTGTTAATTTCCTCGAACAAGTCCTCATGTCATTTCAAGAGATGTTAGAACGCTTTCGTCGATGGTGACATCTTCATAAACACGAACTGTTCCGTCTGGATTTACAATTATTCCAACTTCCATATCCATACAAGAGCATAAGCAAACAAGCGTAATTACGCTTAGAACCGCAAAGTGAGAGCCTTTTAATAAAATTCATATTTTGTCCCCTTAAATTTAATAATTGAACAAAGTATACCATAACCGCAATGGTTTGTCAAAAAGGACTTCTGCAAGATTAATCTTACAGAAGTCCCCCGGCAGACTATACAAAAGCTAAATCCGGTTGACAATGCTAGTGAGGTTATAAAACTTTGAAAAACACAAGGTATACATTAAAAAAGCTTTTAATTAATGGGTGCTTTAATTATGCATAAACAGGATTTAAACGCCGTAGTTATGAGTTTTAAAGGCTGTTATTAGCCCATTCTCCATGCCTCCGCCAGCAGCGGCCATTGCAGCGTTAGCATAAACCTTTATCCTGCAGTCGGCAACAAGGCTTTCAGTAGTGAGAACCATTGCAGCAACAGAAGCGGCATTTTGAAGTGCTGAACGTGTAACCTTAGTTGGGTCAACAATACCAGCGGAATCATGTCAACGTAAGTTTCGTTGAATGCATCGAAACCGTAGCCAACCATGCGTGAACGTCTGATTTTGTCGATAATAACGCTTCCTTCAAGACCGGCGTTAAGAGCGATTTGTGAGCTGGTTCTTCAAGAAGCCTTGAGAATGATAGCAGCACCAGTCTTTTCATCGCCGCTAAGAGTAGCAATAAGCTTTTCAACAGCAGAGCAAGATTGATAAGAGCAGTACCACCACCAGCAACGATACCTTCTTCAACAGCAGCCTTCGTAGCAGCAAAGAGCATCCTCGATACGATGCTTCTTGCCATCATTCAACCTCGGTAGCAGCACCAACCTTGATAACTGCAACACCACCAGCAAGCTTTGCAAGTCTTTCTGAAGCTTTTCTCTATCGAAGTCGGAAGTAGTGGACTCAATTTGTGCCTTAATCTGAGCAACTCTAGCCTTGATTTCGGAACTTTCACCAGCACCGTCAACGATTGTAGTAGTTTCCTTTGTGATCTTAACTTGACGAGCCTGACCGAGCTGATCAAGAGTTGTTTTCTTGAAGTTCACGTCCCGATTTCTTCGGAAATAACCTCACCGCCTGTTTAGGATAGCAATATCCTTTAGCATTTCCTTACGTCTGTCGCCAAAACCGGGAGCCTTAACAGCAACGCAAGTGAATGTTCCTCTGTAAGTCTGTTTACGATAAGGGTTGAAAGTGCCTCACCCTCAGCATACTTCAGCGATAATAACAAGCTTCTTACCTGTCTTAACAATCTGTTCGAGAAGCGGAAGAATTTCTTGAATGTTGGAGATTTTCTTATCTGTGATTAGGATTAGTGCGTCGTCAATAACAGCTTCCATCTTGTCTGTATCTGTAACCATGTAAGGTGTGATGTAGCCTCTGTCAAACTGCATACCCTCAACAACCTCTGAATAAGTATCAGCAGTCTTGCTTTCTTCAATAGTGATAACACCATCAGTGGAAACCTTTTCCATAGCGTCAGCGATAAGCTGACCAACTGTTGCATCATCTGAGGAAACTGTTGCAACCCTTACAATATCCTCAGAGCCGTTTACTACTTTTGAGTTGGAAATGATAGTGTCAACAGCAACGTTTACAACCTTAGAAATGCCTTTTTAACTATCACAGGATTAGCGCCTGCAGCGATGTTCTTCATACCCTCACGAACGGTGCCTGTGCAAGGAGAGTAGCAGTTGTTAAACCGTCACCGGCAGCGTCGTTAGTCTTTGTAGCAACTTCCTTAACTAGCTGTGCGCCCATATTTTCGAATGCGTCCTCAAGTTCAATTTCCTTTGCGATTGTAACGCCGTCGTTTGTGATTAGCGGAGAGCCGAACTTCTTGTCGATAACGACATTTCTGCCCTTTGGTCCGATTGTGATTTTAACTGTGTTAGCGAGCTTGTCAATACCTGATTGAAGGGATTTTCTAGCGTCTTCTCCGTAAATAATATTTTTAGCCATAAATAATGTCCTCCTCGATTATTCTACTACTGCAAGAATGTCGTCTTCTCTTAGAATGGTGTATTCAACGCCGTCAACCTTAACTTCTGTGCCGGAATATTTACTCATAAGCACCTTGTCGCCGACCTTTAGGTTTATAGGAGTATTAACTCCATCGACAGTTTTTTGCCCGGTCCTACTGCAACAACCTCAGCAACTTGTGGCTTTTCCTTTGCAGAGCCGGAAAGGATAATGCCGCTCTTCGTAGTTTCTTCTGCTTCGACCATTTTAATAACAACTCGGTCTGAAAGTGGTTTAATGATGCATGATTTGTTCCTCCTTGTATGTTTAAGTTTGTAGGTTTATATTACTCTAAATCGACAAGATGCTGTATAATTGTTTAGCACTCGACGCTTTAGGATGTTAGCACTCATTTGACTAGAGAGTGCTAACCACTATCTATTATTTTAACAGCTAATAGCAAAAAATCAAGTGTTTTTTGCCGCATTGGATGATTTTCGTCATGTTGCACAACTATGGCAAAACGACAAAGCTCAAAATAAACACTTTACAATACGAAAATTTCAGTGCACAATACAAAAACATATGAGCGAATAAATCTAATTAATACTTAAAAAAGTTTTAAATCAATCAAAAATTACGGCAATTTACAATTTAGAAATAGCTGGTTAATCATTTATTAATTAAAATAAGCTGTATTAATGTATAATATATAGTGTATATAGAAGTTAATAGGTAAATATATTACAATAATGTTAAAAAAATTAATTTAACTATGGAAGGGAATATAGCTATGTCACTAGGAAAAGTATTAGTAGTTGATGACGATAAGAATATTTGCGAGCTTTTGCGACTCTATCTCGAAAAGGAAGGATACGGAGTAATTCTTTCACACGATGGGGAAGAGGCAGTTGTGAAATTTAACGCCCTCAAGCCTGACATAGTGTTGCTTGACATTATGCTGCCTGGTCTTGATGGCTGGCAGGTGTGCCGTGAAATTAGAAAGAAATCCAACGTTCCTGTAATCATGATTACAGCTAAGAGCGAAACTTTTGACAAGGTTCTAGGTCTTGAGCTTGGCGCAGACGACTACGTAACAAAGCCATTTGATGCAAAGGAAATCATTGCAAGAATTAAGGCTATTTCTCGCCGTGTGAGCCAAACAAACAACGAGAACGAAATTAAGGAAGTTAAATACGACAACCTTGTTGTAAACATGACAAGATATGAGCTAAAGGTTAAGGGTAAGACACTTGACACGCCCCCTAAGGAATTGGAGCTTTTATTCTACCTTGCATCAAACCCTAACAGAGTATATACTCGTGACCAACTTCTTGATGAAGTTTGGGGATTTGAGTATTACGGCGATTCCAGAACAATTGACGTGCACATCAAGCGTCTTCGTGAAAAGCTTGAGGGAGTATCTGACAAATGGGTGCTTAAAACAGTTTGGGGCGTAGGCTACAAGTTTGAAGCTGACGAAGAAGCATAAAATTAAAAAAGAAGGTTCTTGCGATGAAACTTAAACGAAGTATTTTCAGCAAGTACTTAGGCATTTGTGTAACAGTGCTGCTCGGTACAGTGGTATGTATTGGGGCAGCACTTCTTCTTACTGCATCACATTCTTATCGAGCAGAGGAACAGAATTTCCTGATAGAAAAAGCAGGGGAAGTTGCAACAGCTACCAAACTTTCGTACATGACCAGCGACGGTTGGGACGTTGAGCACATAAGTTCTTTGTACCATAATTACTTAAAAGCTACTGGGATGAATTTCACATTAACTGACTCAAACGGCAAAATGATTTGCTGCACAGAGTCGGACGGGTGTTACCATATTGGCAATATAATCAGCGAGCAAATTCTATCAGAGTTTGACAACAAAGGCGCTATTGAAGTGGGAACTCTTGATGGAATATACGGAAAAAATAATTTTATATACGGAATTTCCCTAACAGTGGGAGATGGACACTGTTATCTATTCGTGGCATCTAGTGCAGAGGAATATCAAACATTTCTACTAGGAATGTACACAACATTCGCCATTATTATAGCGATAGGAATAATTATAGCAACGCTAATCATATTCTTTGTAACAAGGCATATGATTGCGCCTATTGAAAAGGTGACAATTGCAGCCGAGAGGTTCGGTAAGGGTGATTTTTCCGAGAAGATTAACATCAGCGAGGAAAACGAGCTTGGGCTTTTGGCAAAGTCGCTTAATGAAATGGCGTACTCACTTTCTACTACCGACCAAACTAGGAAGAGCTTTGTTGCGAATGTATCGCACGAATTGCGTACTCCGATGACCACAATCGGCGGATTTGTTGACGGCATACGTGACGGCACAATCCCTGAAGAACAGCACCCGTACTATTTGGGACTTATTTCTGAGGAAGTTTCAAGACTTACCCGACTTGTGAAGTCGATGCTCAACATATCCAAATTTGAGTCAGGCGAAATGAAGATTAAGTGCGAAAGATTTGACGTAACCGAGCTTGCTATAAAAACGGCACTCCTTTTCGAGAAAAAGATTGAAGAAAAGAATGTCGAAGTAAGGGGACTTGGCGGCGCACCAATGAAAATAAATGCCGATGCCGATTTAATAGGGCAGGTAATCTGGAATTTAACCGAAAATGCTGTTAAATTTGTTGAGAACGGCGGATACTTAGAATACAATTTTTCTATAAAGAACGGCTACTATCATATATCAATCAAGAATAGCGGAGAAGGTCTTGAACATGACGAAATACCAAGGGTTTTCGACCGTTTCTATAAAACTGACGAGTCTAGGGGCAAGGATAAAAACGGCGTTGGGCTGGGGCTTTCCATTGTCCGTTCGATAGTTAAACTTCATAATGGAGAGATAATGATAAAGAGCTTTAAGGGGGAATATGTTGAGTTCATATTTACAATCCCTGTAAGCTACAAAAGACGTGAAAATCAGGAAAAAGACTGACGTAAAAATAACCATCAAGCGCAGACAGTATTTTGTTTGCGCTTTAGCTTTTTTTGTGGTATACTTAATATCTAAATATATAAACTAAAAAGTATTGCTCAGGGACATAGATCGAGGTATGAAATAATATTAACGAATTTGGAGGTTACAATGAACGATATAGGGAATGAAAATCTGGTAGAAACGACTGTTGAAACATCTGCTGAAGCGGAGTCAGTTGTTCAAAACCAAACAGTTGATGAAGGTACACAAACCGAGGATATTCAGTCGGTTGACCTAGAAGAAAACTCACCACAGACAGACTACGCTCCGCCAAATTATACACCGCAAGATGCGCCTAAAACTAACGGAGGATACACGGCAGATGTCGTAGAGGGCGAAAAGGGAATGTCCACTATGATGATAGGGGCAGTGCTTATCGTGCTTATTCTTGCGATAATTTTGTTTTGTGCGTACTTTATATTCAAGGGTGAAAATAATTCAGTTGACACAATAGGCAACATTTTCACCACCAACGAAACTCAGCAGACGGAGCTTTCTACACCACCGGCAGTAACTCAGCAAATAATATTAGACATAAAGGAAAAGCCGAGCATTGATGAGGTTTATTATGAGGATGACGGCGTGAGGTTTACGCCTCAAGGCGTAGCAAAATTCGTTGGTCCGTCAATAGTTAGCGTTGTCGTGTATGAAAAGGGAAACAACATTTCTCCAATTGGTCAAGGCTCTGGGATAATCATTTCATCAGACGGATACATAATCACAAACGCACACGTTATTGAGGGCGCATATAAACTAAAAGTAATTCTTGATGACGAAAGGGAATTAGAAGTAAAGATTGTCGGAAAGGATACAAAAACCGACATCGGCGTACTTAAAGCGAGCGGCGTAACAGACCTTGTAGCAGCCGATTTAGGCGATGCAAATCAGCTTGAACTTGGTGAGCCGGTCGTTGCAATAGGCTCTCCTGACGGACTTTCAGGCAGCATAACGCTAGGTGTAATTTCAGGACTTAACCGTCAAATCGAGGTTGAAGGGCAAGTCATGAGGAATTGCATTCAAACCGACGCAGCGATTAACCCGGGCAACTCTGGGGGAGCACTTGTAAATATGTTCGGGCAGGTAATAGGCATAACATCTTCAAAATACGCAGATGTTTACTATGAGGGAATGGGGTTCGCCATTCCTATAACCGAAGCAAGACCGATAATTGACGATATTATTACAAAAGGGTATGTTTCAGGAAGAATACGTATCGGTATAGTTTTTCAAGGGATTTCTGAAGCGAGCGCAAGAATTAACGAAATTGAAGCAGGCATTTGCATAGTGGAAATAGCTGAGGATTGTGACATTTTCAATAGTGGTCTTGAAATCGGGGACATTATCACAGAGGTTGACGGCAAAAAGGTATACGATTATGAAAGCTTAATTGAAGCAATCGGGGATAAAAAGCCGAACGACATTTGTACGGCAAAGGTATACCGCAAGTCGATAGTATCAGGTGAGGACACATGGTTTGACATAGAGTTTAAGCTTATGGAGGACACAACATCAACCTCAGTTGCCGAATAAAAAACAATACCGTTATCCAAATAAGGATAACGGTATTTTTCTCGTTTTAAATATAAAAGCTTATTCAGTGATTAAACACCAGCAGCTGCGTTGATGTCCTCTAGCCATTCTTCAATAGCTGACTGAATTTCATCTCTTGTAGTAGACCAAGCCTTACCAGACTGAAGGGAAGCACGGATACCTGTTTCACCACTGTCAAGAATAGATGTGATGTCAGCATTTGTGCCGTTGTAGAAGTCATATACAGGGTGTTCACGAGTCATGTCAAGAACAGTCTTCTTCATTTCTATCATTTCGTCTGTCCAGCCGTATGTGTTCTTTAGTTCAGCATCGCCAACAGCGATAGCAGTTTCGTCCTTGCCAGCAACCATTTTACATTCAGCAAACTTGATAACGCCTTCTGGGTTTTGAGCGCCCTTACATAGTAGGTAACCGTCAAGACCGGCAGGTAGGTAGTAAGCGTCAGCTTCAGGGTCCTTAGGCATTGGAACGAACATAACATCTTCGCCGAATTTAGGCTGCCAAAGGTCAGGAGCGCCGTAAAGAGCCCATAGACCGCATGGGTAGAATAGATCCTTACCTTCGCCGATGAACTGAGGCTGTTCATTCCAGTCGTATTGCGACTTGTCAATTACAAGGTTGTTGTTGTAAAGGTCAGCCATGAAGTTCATAACTCTTTCAACAGCAGGATCACCGATATTAGAAACAAGTCTGCCGTCCTTGATGTCAACAACAGGAACACCAGTTGTCTTAGTCAATGCAGCTTCTGCCCAGTAACCGTCGATACCGTTAAGACCGTTGTCAGGGTCGCAGTAATCCATAAGCATCTGCTTAAATGTGTCCCAAGTCCATTCGCCGCTTGCTAGAAGTTCAGCAGGATCATCAAGACCATACTCTTCCATTGTTTGTCTATTATAAATAACAACAGGTCCGTCACAAGTGTCAGTGATAAGTACATAGTGGTCATCGCCCCACATGAACATATCAGCGATAGGCTTAATTTACCCAAAGCTGTGAGTCCTTAATCAACGTAAGCATCATATCTCGAACATACCGGGCTAATAGCGTCACAGGGAAACCGTCAAGGTCGCCGGCAGGGAAGAAGTCGATACCAGTGTCACCAAGAACGTGAGTTGAAAGGTCTGTGTAACGAGCGTTCCAGTCAGTAGCGTAGTATTCAACAACGCCTCCGAACTTTGATTGAAAAGCTCGTTCTACCGAGTTTTCTTACCTGATGAGCTGTGTTGATGTCCCAGTTAGAAAGCCACTTAATAGTTTTGTTTTCAAGTTCTCCCTGTGAGAACGTCAGAGCCAACTTCTTCGAGAGCCGCTTTGTCTTCCTCGTCCAAAGGATTGTCGATAGTTGTTGCTGAGTAGTTTCAGCAGCACCGCCGCCGCCAGTACAAGCAGCAAGACTGAAAAACCGTTGCTGCTATTAAGAGAAGCAGCAATAATCTTTTAATATTGATTTCATTAAACTTCTGCTGTTTTAGGATTGTTTTCAATATTTAATGCGATATGCTCAACCGGAGGAGGAATTTGCTTAGTAGACTCTAAATTATCATTATTTACAGCATTAATAGGCGGGGGAGTGAAATTCTCCTGAGTGTTAATGTTGCTCTCAAAGTTGTTGTCATTTTCTGGATTAGTGAAGTTGTTGAATTCATTTTCCATGATATAATCTCCTTTACTTAAAATAGATTCAAAAGTGAAAACCTTTTATCTTAAATCTTGTTTGCTACGGCAAAGCCGCAGCAAACGCTCGTCGCCGATGGCGACGGGCGAGCGTTAAAACGCCCGCCTCATTAAAGGCGGTCTTCATTCAGTGGGGGTTAAATCCCCCGCTGAATTCGCCCACACTTTAATAGAAATTAAACGCCAGCAGCTACGTTGATGTCCTCTAGCCATTCTGCAATAGCAGAACCGATTTCCTCTCTTGTAGTAGCCCAAGACTTACCAGACTGAAGGGAAGCACGGATACCTGTTTCACCACTGTCAAGAATAGATGTGATGTCAGCATTTGTGCCGTTGTAGAAGTCGAATACAGGATTTTCAAGAGTCATATCAAGAACAGTCTGCTTCATTTCTACCATTTCGTCTGTCCAGCCGTATGTTGATTTTAGTTCAGCTTCACCAATAGCGATAGCTGTTTCATCCTTGTTAGCAACCATTTTACATTCAGCGAACTTAATAACGCCTTCTGGGTTTTGAGCGCCCTTACATAGGAAGTAGCCGTCAACGCCAGCAGGTAGGTAGTAAGCGTCAGCTTCAGGGTCCCTAGGCATTGGAACGAACATAACATCGTCGCCGAATTTAACCTGCCATGTATCAGGAGCGCCGTAAAGAGCCCATAGACCACATGGATAGAATAGATCCTTACCTTCGCCGATGAACTGAGGCTGTTCAGCCCAGTCGTATTGTGACTTGTCAATTACAAGGTTGTTGTTGTAAAGGTCAGCCATGAAGTTCATAACTCTTTCAACGTCAGAGTTGCCGATGTTAGAAATAAGTCTGCCGTCCTTGATGTCAACAACAGGAACACCAGTTGTCTTCATAAGAGCAGCTTCTGTGTACCAACCGTCAATACCGTTAAGACCGTTGTCAGGATCGCAGTAATCCATAAGCAGCTGCTTAAATGTGTCCCAAGTCCAGTCACCATTTTCGAAAAGTTCAACAGGGTTATCAAGACCGTATTCTTCAAAAGTTTGCTGATTGAAGATAACAACAGGTCCGTCAGTAGTAGCGGTAGCGATTATGTAGTGATCATCGCCCCACATGAACATATCAGCGATAGGCTTAACTTCACTCCAAAGCTGTGAGTCCCAATCAACATAATCATCAAATCCTTGGAACATACCGCTAATAGCACCCATAGGGAAACCGTCAAGGTCGCCGGCAGGGAAGAAATCGATACCAGTGTCGCCAAGAACGTGAGTTGAAAGGTCTGTGTAACGAGTACCCCAGTCAGAAGCATAGTATTCAACGATACCTCCGAACTTTGTCTGGAAAAGCTCAAGTTCTACTGGAGTTTTCTTACCTGATGAGTCAGGGTTGATGTCCCAGTTAGAAAGCCACTTAATAGTTTTGTTTTCAAGTTCTCCTGTGAGAAGGTCAACACCAACTTCTTCAAGAGCAGCTTTGTCCTCTTCGTCCAAAGGATTGTCGATAGTTGTTGCCGGAGTTGTTTCAGCAGCTTCGCCGCCAGTACAAGCAGCAAGACTGAAAACTGTTGTTGCCGCTAGAGAAGCAGCAATAATTCTTTTAATATTGTTTTTCATTGTTTCCTCCTAAATTAAAAATTACAATATTCTCCTCATATTGTATATAAACAGATGTATCCCGTTGTTAATAATATCAAATAAATCGCTGTGTCAATAAAACAATCTGCTATATTTAATATAGCTAATATAGTGAAAATAGATAGTTAAACGTTTCAAAAATACGATTACATCAGATTAAAAGCAAAATAGCGAAAAATAAACAATTTTTGAGAAAAGTTTATTTTTCGCTAGTCGATTTTAAAAATGTTAAAATACTGTTATAATCCAAAACTACATTACACTAAAAACCAAATACGCAATATAACTTCCCGAAATGATTAGCGATAAAAGGAAGAAAGGCGCTCTTGCCGTAATCTTTTTCTTGCCGCTTTTAAGCGCAATAAAGAGCATCATTGCAATGCTTGCGACAACTCCGAAGAAGATAAGCGGCTTTGCTTGATCATTTTTCCCGTAAATTCCGCCGGTGCGATAGATAAGGTCTGTAAAGGTGAGGATTGCGAAATTGAAGATGTTGCTTCCAACGATGTTGCCCGTAAGAGCGTTGAAATTGCCCATTTTCGCAAGCGCAATAGACGAGCTGAGTTCCGGCAAAGACGTTGCAATACCAAGGAATAGCGCCCCTGCAAATGTAGTTCCGAGATCAAGCCTTACAGCAATAATATCTGTAACATAAGTGATTGCAATACTTGATGCAACAAGACCGATAGCGCAAAGAACAAATCTGAAAACGACCTGTTTTAGTGAAAGAGGGCTTGTATCCTCTTTTTCTTCATCATCGGTATCGCCTTTCATTGAAACGATTGCAATAATATATAGTATAAATAGCACGATGGAAAGAGTGCTCATATTAATCACCGGAATAACATACTCTAGTCCAGCGAAAATAGTCAATACGCAAGCGCAATATGCGAAAAGACTTGTTATTACGGAAGCGTTATGGCTCTTTGATATGGCAGAACCAGCTAATTTTTTGGAGAAAATCATGCCGATAACACCAAAGGTGAACAGATTGAACACATTACTTCCGAGTATATTCCCAAGAACAAGCCCCGGCTGAGGGGTTTTCAAGATCATAACGGAGGAAATGCTGGTTATTAATTCAGGCAAGCTTGTTACAGCAGCGAGTATTACACCGCCGATGAATGCCCCTGAAAGGGTGGACTTTTTTTCAATAAGGTCAACGTAGCCGGCGACTTTAATAGAAAAAACCACAACAACCGCAGCTATAATAAGGTATAAGAAATAAATCATTTTTTAGTTTCCTTTTTTAGAATGCTTTTTAAAACGAACAGACTTAGTTTATCACAATGCAGATAAATCGTCAATATATTTGCAAATTAAAGTGAGAATATGTTATACTTATATAAATCAAACTACGGAGGGATTTAAAATGTCCGAATTCATAAAAAAATATAACGAACAAACTTCAAAATACGAAGAACTAATCTCAAAGAAGAATACAAAAACCGATTTCTACAACGGAATATATGAAAAGTGGGAAAACCCTGTTCTCACTGCTGCCCACGCACCTCTCATCTGGAAATATGACTTCAACCCCGAAACAAACCCTCATTTTATGGAGAGGCTTGGGATTAATGCTGTCCTTAATTCCGGGGCAATAGAGCTTGATGGCAAGTTCTATCTTGTAGCTAGGGTTGAGGGTAACGACAGAAAGTCATTCTTTGCAGTTGCTGAAAGTGACAACGGCGTTGATGGGTTTAGATTTTGGGACTTCCCGGTGGAGCTTCCTGATACTGAAAGGGAAGAAACAAACGTATACGATATGCGTCTTACAAAGCATCAAGACGGTTGGATTTACGGAGTTTTCTGTTCGGAAAGCAAAGACACTTCGACCTCGGATTTATCTGCTGCAACGGCTGCGGCAGGCATTGTGCGTACGCACGACTTGAAAACATGGGAGAGGTTGCCTAACCTAAAAACAAACTCCCCACAACAAAGAAACGTAGTTCTTCACCCTGAATTTGTGGACGGGAAGTATGCTTTCTACACAAGACCTCAAGACGACTTTATTCAAACAGGCTCCGGTGGAGGGGTATGCTACGGAAAGTGCGAGGATATAACAAATCCGGTAATTACCGAGCAGGAAGTGGTTGTAAGTCCAAGACTTTACCACACCATTACAGAGGCAAAGAACGGAGCAGGCGCTGTTCCGATAAAGACTGAAAAGGGCTGGATTCATATTGCACATGGAGTGAGAAATACAGCAGCAGGACTAAGATACGTTATATATGTCTTTGCAACAGACCTAAACGATCCATCAAAGCTTATTGCAAGCCCATCGGGCGTTTTCATTGCCCCACACGGCGAAGAAAGAGTCGGAGATGTTTCAAACGTGGTGTTCACAAACGGCGCAATTGCAAGAGAAAACGGCGATGTTTACATCTACTACGCATCATCTGATACACGAGTTCATGTAGCGACAACTACTATTGAAAAACTTATTGACTATACCTTTAACACCCCATATGACGCACTAAGGAGTGTTGACTGCGTACAGCAGAGGTGTGACTTGATACGAAAAAATCTAGCTTACTTAAATAAATAACATTTTTAAAACAACTGACCTCCAACCTGAAACGGCTGGAGGTCAGTTGTCGTTCTTTTTAATTATTCGGCAGGAGTGATTACGGTTAACGGATTTACCCACTGATCGTTTTGCTTAACGCCGAAGTGCAGGTGAGAAACCTCTCCCAACTCACATTCGGCAGTGTCGCCGATAGTTCCGATTACAGTGCCGGCACTCACTTGCTCGTCTAGCTTCACAACTACAACCTTGCCAAGATTTCTGTAATGCCCCTCGTAGCCGTTGCCGTGGTCGATAATAACGCAAACGCCCCATAGAGGATCTTCATAAATCTTAGTAACTGTGCCAGATGTCATAGACTTAACCTTGTCGCCGTTTGCCCCGGCAATATCAACGCCATCATGAGTTTGCCAAACATTGAGAGTCTTTGACTTAACAAGCTCCCCGTTGCTGAACTCATTGATAATATCTCCTACAAGAGGGCGAATAAATGGCTGAACGGCTACGGCGACAGGCTTGTCAGCAGAGGTAGCCTCAGTGGTTACTTCGGTCTGGGCAGCGGTGGTTACTTCTACTAATGGTACATCAGTTTGATTAATTCCAACGTCCTCATATCCCCACTGGCTTGCCGTGGTTGACTCGCTGAGAGCTTCAAGTTGGTTATTAAGTCTGTTCGCAGTTGCAGAATAGGCAACGTAGCCTACAATTCCGACAACAGCTGCACAGATGCACACTGTAAGAATAAAACCTTTTCCACTCCAAATTTTTCCGAATGCTGAATTCTTATCCTTCATAATAATTTTCCTTTCAAATAGAATAATGCTTTGCTAGTAAACTTATTTTAGGCTATATTTTTGGAATTATACTTAGCGCAGGTTTATATTTACAAAAAAAGTTTGCATACTTCTTTTGAAACAATAATCGCACTTATTTTAGTCGGTATTTTTTGATTTATACTTATATAGGATTATATTTGTAAAAAAAATATTTTTATGGTACACTATAAACATATAGGTATAAAAAAGGAGTTAAACATGGAAAAACAGGTAGAAAGCAAAAAAATAGAATGGAAACCTTCGGTGCTTTTAGCGCCTTGCCCACCGGCAATGGTGACGTGTGGAACTCTTGAAAATCCGAACATAATAACAATCGCATGGACAGGAATAACTTGCACGCATCCGCCTATGACTTATATTTCCGTCCGTCCGTCAAGATATTCATACGATATTATAAAGGAGTCGGGGGAGTTTGCTATAAACCTCACGACATCTGCCCTTACAGCCTCAGCAGATTTTTGCGGAGCAAGAACGGGTGCAAAAATCGACAAGTTCAAAGCAACTGGACTTCACGCCGTTTCAGCCTCGAAAATCTCGGCACCGATTATTGAAGAATGCCCAATCGCTATGGAATGCAAAGTAAAACAAATAATTCCGCTTGGCAGTCACGATATGTTTTTAGCTGAAATTGTCGCAGTCGATGTTGAAGCAAGATACATTGACTCAAAAGGCAAACTAAACTTGCAGCAATGCGGACTTTCGGCATACGCACATGGTGAGTACTTTAAATTAGGCAGGAAAATCGGCGACTTTGGATTTGCTGTTAAAAAGCGAAAATAACTAAAATTTTGCAAGAAGGAAGGGCTGCCCATGCAGGAAAGACTGGATAAATTCGTTTCATCACAAACGGAGTATTCCCGAAGTCAAGTGAAAATCTTAGTTAAAAAAGGCGAAATCACTGTTAATGGAAAAATTCCTAAAACTTCAGACATAAAAATAGATATAAATGGAGATACTGTTCTTGTAAAAGGAGTTAAGATAAATTATAAAAAGAATATCTATCTTATGCTTAACAAGCCGAAAGGGGTTGTTTGTTCTACAAAAGACGAACGTTCTGCCAACAGTGTGCTATCTCTTGTTCCGGATGAATTTAAAAGGGACGGTCTTTTTCCGGCAGGGAGGCTTGACAAGGATACGGAGGGCTTTGTGCTCATTACAGATGACGGGGAATTTGCTCACAAGATGCTCTCTCCAAAATCCCATGTGCCGAAAGTTTATTACGCAGAGCTTTTAAAAGATTACGAGCAAAGCTATGAGGAAGCGTTTAGGTCGGGGATGGAAATTGACGGGGGAGATGTTTGTTTGCCGGCAGAAATATACTTTCACAAGCAGAAGGACAATGCAGTTTTTGTTGTTCTGCACGAAGGAATGTATCATCAAGTCAAAAGAATGTTCAAAGCTCTCGGAAACGAAGTTGTGTATTTAAAGCGTTTGCAAATCGGGGGATTGATTTTAGACCAAAATTTAGCAATGGGGGAGTGTAGAGAAATTCTGCACAAAGAAACCTTGAAAATTTGGACTTTTAATGACTTTTTGGATAATTGCTTTTCAAGCTTGGTTAAGTTTTCGTCAAAATAAATAAACAAGTTTTTAGAAGTTTATGTAATTAGTGAATTGAAATTTAGGTTAGTTATTTGGTATTATATTAGCAGAGGCCAAATGTAAAATCGTATTGGCACAATAAATTTAATTGGGAGGTCCATAATGGCAAGTTTATCATTACGTTCAATTTATAAGAAATATCCAGGCGGCGTTGTTGCTGTATCAGATTTTAATCTTGAAATCAAGGACAAGGAATTCATCATTCTAGTAGGTCCATCTGGTTGTGGTAAGTCTACAACTCTTCGTATGATCGCTGGACTTGAAGAAATTTCAGAAGGCGAACTTTACATTGGCGATAGACTCGTTAATGACGTTGCGCCTAAGGACAGAGATATTGCGATGGTTTTCCAGAACTACGCTCTCTATCCACACATGACAGTTTTTGAAAACATGGCTTTCGGACTTAAGCTCCGTAAGACTCCAAAGGATGAAATCGCTCGTAAGGTTGAAGAAGCTGCAAGAATTCTTGACATTTCTCACCTTCTCGACAGAAAGCCAAAGGCTCTCTCTGGCGGTCAAAGACAGCGTGTAGCGCTTGGTCGTGCTATCGTACGTGAGCCACAAGTATTCCTTCTTGACGAACCTCTTTCAAACCTTGACGCTAAGCTCCGTGCTCAGATGAGAACAGAGATTTCTAAGCTCCATAAGAAACTTGGAACTACATTTATCTATGTAACTCACGACCAGACAGAAGCTATGACAATGGGTGATAGAATCGTTGTTATGAAGGACGGTTACATTCAGCAGGTTGACTCTCCACAGAACCTATACGAGTCCCCAGTAAACCAGTTCGTAGCTGGATTTATGGGTTCACCACAAATGAACTTCATCGAATCTAAGCTTATCAAGGTTGACGGCAAGTATACTGTTGAGTTCGGCTCTGAAGATACTAAGACAACAAGAGGCGTTAAGTACTACGTTGAAATTCCTGAAGCTAAGGTTGACGAAGCAGTACTTGCTGACTATATCGACAAGGACATCGTTCTTGGTATTCGTCCTGAAAACATTCATGACGAAGAAATGTTCCTTTCTGCTGCTAAGACAGGTATCATTGATGCTTCTGTTGAAATCACAGAAATGATGGGTGCTGAAACATATCTTTACATCACATGTGAAGGTTTCCCACTTACAGCTAGAGTTTCACCTCGTTCTACTGCTAGACCACAGGATGAAATCAAGGTTGCTATCGATCCTAACAAGATTCACATCTTCGACAAGGAAACAGAAAAGACACTTATCAACTAATTGTCTAATAAAAATTACAGGGGTGCATTTTGCACCCCTGTTTTTTTCAATTAATAGAAGGGATTTTCTATGAAAAGGATAATATCAATACTTACAGTGGCGGCGATGGTGTTTTCATTAGTCGCTTGCAATTCAAATGATGCACAAAACGAAACCACGACCGAAACGACAGAGGTAACGATGGAAACAGAAGAAAACATCAATCTATCGGCGCTTGAGGGTGATGAGTTGACGGAGGCGATGAAACAGCTTTCCTACACCAGCCGTGGCAACACATACCGTCTTATGAATAAACTGTCTGCTATGACAAGCGGCGAGGAGGTAACTATTGCATACCTTGGCGGCTCAATTACAGAGGGGCTTAACGCTAAGGGCGAGAATTGTTATGCTGAACGCTCGTATAATTGGATTGCTCAAAAGTACGGAACAGGTGGAAATGTAAAGTACGTAAACGCAGGAATGAGCGGAACTCCGTCTATTCTTGGAAATCTCCGTGTTCAGCGTGATGTTTTGGAGCATAATGCAGACATTGTTTTTCTCGAATTTGCAGTAAATGACGGTGGCGAGGCTATCTATCAAAAGTCATATGAAAGTCTAATCAGAACAATTCTCAATCAGCCGAATGAGCCGGCAGTTATTCTGCTTTTCACTATCCTTGAGAACGGACATACTTGCCAACCTTGGATGGAAACGTTGGGCAGCTATTATGAATTGCCGATGATTTCGGTCGGCGATGCTCTTACTCCGGCATTTGAGGCGGGGAAAATGACATGGGACGATTATTCCGATGATGGTTCACACCCACATAAAGAGGGGCATGAATTCGTATCGGGACTTATAGAGAATTACTTCGAGATGGAGGAATTCTACTCAAGTCAGCAAACTTCCTACACTATGCCGTCCGAACCGATTGTAGGCAATGATTACGAAAAATGCAATTTTGCTTGATTCAGACAGCCTGCAAATTAAGTCGCTAGGCTCATTTACAGCAGGAGGAACATTAAGCCGTTCCCTAACGGTTTTACCTATCAAGCAGGAACGGGCAACGAGCCGCTTACGTTTGACATTACAGCGAAGAATGTTTTCGTGATTTACAAGGAGGCAAACTCCGCTAAAATGGGGACTGCACAAATTCTATCAGATGGAGAGCCTTACGTGAAAATAGCATCAAACAGCCCAGATGGCTGGAACAACCCACAGCAAAGGCTAGTTTCAGCAATGCTGTTGCTAAGACAAGGAAGTTGGCATAAAAATGGACGATGACTCTGTTGATTGTGAGTTTCAAATTCTCGGCATAGCATATACAGAATAATCTCGACAAAAAAGCGTTCAAGACTTAAAATCTTGAACGCTTACTTTTTATTCATCTGAGGGTTTCGATAGTTTCATCAGGAGTTTGTTGTTCTTCCGAGGTGGTTTCTTCTGCTCGTCAAACAAGCCGAGTTCCACGTTTGCGTTTATAAGGCTCTCAACAATCCTTGTAGTAGGACGGTCGAATAAATCTTGAACATGCTAACTATCCTTCCCTCTTGAACTGCTGGAAGGTCCTTCAAACCATCAGGCAGATTTAACGCATTTCTTGGTAGAGCGAGGAAAGATACTCAGGATCAGCAGCGATAATCTCCTCAACCGGCATTTCGCAATCGGTGTATTTTTTGGCAATATTCTTCCCGAAAATTGAAAGGATACTTCCGGCAAGTGTGTCAGGCGTTGCAGCAGCCGTGCCGTAGGACATTATGTATACAAATGAAATATCTGCACCTTTAGCAAGTTCAATTTGCTCATCAAGAGCCTCAAACGCAGCATTTACTTTAGTTTCGGCGTTATCGTTGCCGCCAAAAAGTGCGGAAATATCCATATAATTTTGTTTGAGTTCATCATATGACTTTGGTGTGCCAAGGATTAAAACCCTAATGCCGGCATCTTCAAGGGATACAATATCTTTTTTGGCAATAGGACTTTGCGAAATGAGAAGTTCGGGTGAGAGCTTAATAATTTCGTCAATATCTGGGTTTGCAGCACTTCCTGCAACGTTGAGTTTTAGAGCTTGCTCTGGAAAATCACAATACTCACCCACTCCGACAAGTGAATAGTTGTAACCAAGTTCAAAAATAATTTCGTTATCGCAGGGGATAGCGAAACAACCGATTGTGGCGCAGTTTCAAACTCTAATGAGCCTATTGAAACGGGGTAATTCGTGTCCGCCGGCTCTGTAATAACAGGCGCAGAGGAGATTTCCTCACAAGCAGTAAAAAACGTTGATATAATCATCAACATCACTGCAAAGACAGCAATTTTGTTTTTCTTTTTCATTATAAGTCCTTTCAAGCAGCGACTTTGGTATCGCTGATATTCATACACATTATTCATTATAGAAGTTTTTTTTACAAAAATCAAGATAATGCAGCATTTATTTTAAGTTAAATTTTTCAAAAAAATCAAAAAAGAATTGCTGATAATAGCTTGGGATAGACTTAATTAGGCGCTTTATGCACAAAATGCACATCTTTTAACACGATAAAGCACTAAAAAACGTCTTTTTTTTGGGGATTAGTGAGCAAAAGATATTGACGAATGGGGAAGAAATGAAATATAATTAAAATAGTGTTTTGCATTATTGCCAAAACCGCTAATTTATTTTGAAAGAAGTGATGGAATGATAAAGGCAAGCGAAGCTATGGTTAAGTCGTTAGAAATTGAGGGAATCAAGGTCATCTTTGGCTATCCGGGCGCTGCAATATGCCCATTTTATGATTCGTTAGCTAAAGTGATGTCCGTCACATTCTTGTTAGACATGAACAGAATGCAGGTCATGCCGCTAATGGATACGCAAGAATAACAGGCAAGCCTGCTGTTTGTATAGCGACATCGGGACCGGGGGCTCTTAACCTTATAACATCAATTGCAACTGCTTATGCAGATCTTATTCCGCTTGTTGTTATCACGGGACAGGTTAACCGTGATCAAATCGGGCGTGACGTTTTCCAAGAGGCTGACATGACAGGTGCTTGCGAGCCGTTTGTTAAGCACAGCTACCTTGTACGTGATCCGAAGGAATTACCTAAAATCATGCATGAGGCGTTTTATATTGCCGGAAGTGGACGTCCGGGACCGGTACTTGTTGATGTTCCGATGGATGTTCAAAACGAAATGATTGAGTTTGACTATCCAAAGACTGTTGACATTCGCTCATATAAGCCTTCGTCAAAGGGGAATATGTTGCAGGTTAAACGTGCTGCTGCTGCCCTTAAAGAAGCGAAAAGACCACTTATTTGCGCAGGCGGCGGAATTTTTGGTGCACACGCTGAAGATGAGCTTAGAGCATTTCAAGCAAAACAGGCATTCCAATGGTTACAACAATGATGGGTATTTCAGTTACTCAAACGGACAACCCTATTTACTATGGAATGATTGGTATGCACGGCGTCAAGGTTGCGAATTACGCAATGAACAAGAGTGACGTAATCCTTCTTGCTGGAGCAAGAGTGGGGATAGAGCAGTTTCTGCACCGACATTCCTAGCTGAAACAACGAAGATTATACATATTGATATTGACCCTGCCGAAATTGGTAAGAACGCAGAAGCGCATATTCCGATTGTAGGCAGCGCAGAAATTATCCTTGAACAGCTTACTGAAAAGTGCGACAAGTTCGATTGTGAAGAATGGATTAATCAGCTAAACATAGAAAAGGGCGAAGAAAAGCTCGAACACTATGGCGACAGAATAAACCCTAAGAAATTCATTCGTGAACTTTCCGAGAAGATGCCAGAAGGCACCGTTGTTGTTGCTGACGTTGGGCAAAATCAAATTTGGACTTCAAACTACTTTAAAGTAAAGGCTGGTGGGCGTTTCCTTACCTCGGGCGGAATGGGAACAATGGGGTATTCTTGTCCTGCTGCTGAGGGGGCAAAGCTTGCAAACCCTGATTCAGAAGTAGTCGCTATTTTCGGTGACGGCTCTTTCCAAATGCAGTTTATGGAGCTTGCAACAATGGTACAGCACAACATCCCTGTTAAAATGGTTGTGATGAATAACGGCCGTCTTGGAATGGTGCGTGAACTTCAAACCAATAAATACAACGATAATATCGTAGCGACAACCTTAGATGGCAATCCAGACTTTATTGCACTTGCAAAAGCTTACGGAATTCCGTCTGAAAGGGTTGAAAATCCATTGGATATATCATCGGCAATACAAAGAATGATTGAGGCAAAGACACCTTACCTCATAGAATGTCCGATAGATCCAAGAGAAAAAACTTTGTAAGGAGGGGAAAATTTTGAAACATACAATTTCTATTTTAGTGGAGAACCATGCCGGCGTGCTATCAAGAATTACTGGGCTTTTCTCACGCAGAGGATTTAATATCGACAGCCTAGCAGTTGGCGTGACGGACGATCCATCAGTTTCAAGAGTTACAATAGTAGCTGACGGAAATGAGTACACAGTTGAACAACTTGAAAAGCAGCTTAACAAACTCATTGACGTTATTAAAGTAAAAACGCTCGCACAGGGTGACTTTATTGCAAGAGAGCTTGTGCTTATCAAGGTTCATTGCACAGCTGAAAAGCGTCAGGAGGTTATGACAATTGCCGAAATTACAGGCGCAAAGATTGTCGATATTTCACTTCAAACAATGACGCTTCAAATTAGCGATACAGCCATTCACGTCGCTCGTTTAGAGGAACTTATAAGACCTTACGGGATTAAGGAAATGGTTAGAACGGGAACAATTGCACTCCAAAAGGGTGTTGAGGCAATTAACATCACAAAGAAATAATAGCTAATAATTAGGGCGGAATATGCACTGTTTATTATAAATACAAACAATTTATTTAGGAGGAAAATACAATGTCACAGAGAATTTTTTATCAACAGGATTGCGATCTAGCAAGATTAGATGGCAAGACAATTGCCGTTATCGGTTACGGAAGCCAAGGACACGCTCACGCACTTAACGCTAAGGAATCAGGCTGCAATGTTATTATCGGTCTTTACGAAGGCTCTAAGTCTTGGGATAAGGCTGTTGCACAAGGTTTTGAAGTTTACACAGCTGCTGAGGCTGCAAAGAAGGCTGACATCATCATGATTCTTATCAACGATGAAAAGCAGGCTGCTATGTATAAGAAGGATATTGAGCCTAACCTTGAAGAAGGTAATATGCTTATGTTCGCTCACGGTTTTGCTATCCATTTCGGACAGATCGTAGCACCAAAGAATGTTGACGTTACAATGATCGCACCAAAGGGACCTGGTCACACTGTAAGAAGTGAATACCAAGCAGGCAAGGGAGTACCATGTCTGGTTGCTGTTTACCAAGACGCAACAGGCAAGGCGCTTGACAAGGCTCTAGCATATGCAAGTGCTATCGGCGGAGCAAGAGCTGGCGTTCTTGAAACAACATTCAGAACAGAAACAGAAACAGACCTATTCGGTGAGCAGGCTGTTCTTTGCGGCGGTGTTTGCGCACTTATGCAGGCAGGTTTTGAAACTCTTGTGGAAGCTGGTTACGACCCAAGAAATGCTTACTTTGAATGTATCCATGAAATGAAGCTTATCGTTGACCTTATCTACCAGTCTGGTTTTGCAGGCATGAGATATTCTATTTCTAATACAGCTGAATACGGCGACTACATCACAGGCCCTAAGATTATCACAGAAGAAACTAAGAAAGCAATGAAGAAGGTTCTTGCTGACATTCAGGACGGAACATTTGCTAAGGACTTCTTGCTTGATATGTCCGAGGCTGGTGGTCAGGCTCACTTCAGAGCAATGAAGAAGCTTGCTGCTGAACATCCTGCTGAAGTTGTAGGCGAAGAAATTCGTAAGCTTTACAGCTGGAACAACGAAGAAGACAAGTTCATCAACAACTAATAAAACATGACGCTATTAGTAAACTCTGTTAGAGTTTTTGCTAATAGCGTTTTTTAACTAATGAAGAAAGCTGCAGCTTGAAAAGCTCAAGCTGCAGCTTTCTTCATTATAAACCTTGATAAGGGAAAGGCAATACCGCACAGAACCATCAAGCGTGCGTTGTGAAGTATTGCCTTAAGGGGGAATGTAATGTAATATATCAATTTAGATCTGTATAGCAAAATTGATATAAGGGGCAAATTTAAGCCATAAGAGCGTGGCTATACTGAAGTCTAAGCTTATCAGTTATAAGGGCGATAAATTCGGAGTTTGTAGGCTTACCCTTTCCAGTATTTACAGTATATCCGAAGAAAGAGTTTAGAGTATCAATGTCGCCTCTATCCCATGCGACTTCAATTGCATGACGTATTGCTCTTTCCACTCTTGAAGGTGTTGTTGAGAAAGCTTTCGCTACTGTTGGGTAGAGAAGCTTTGTTACGCTCTCAAGCATTTCATCATCTTTTACAGAAAGCATGATAGCCTCTCTTAAATAATGGTATCCTTTTATATGAGCAGGGACTCCGATTTGGTGGATAATGTCCGTTACTACCACTTTTAGATCCATGTCGCTTCTAGGGGACTCTTGCTGGGAATATGTAGAGGTAGCAGGGGTTAAAGCGAGCAAGCGTTGGCACATAAGATCCATATCAAAAGGCTTGGTTACAAACAACTCAGCGCCAGCCTCCATTGCTCTTTGCTCTACTATAGGGCTTGCATAAGCGGATACGACAATAAATTTAGGCTTTTTGTAAACCGTGCCAGAAGCTTTACGGATAATATCAGAAGCATCAGAAAGTGGAAGCACAGCATCAATAATTACTACATCAGGGCATTCATTCTTAATAGATTAAAGAATTGCTATTCCGTCTTTTGCGCAAGTAATAGCAAATACGTCTAAATTACGTAGCTTGTTTGCAAGTAGTATTCCGTATTCTGCGCTGTTATCTGTTATAAGTACCTTTGTTTTGTTGTTCATTTTTAGTTCCTCCTAAAGATTGTGTAATTGACTACTTACATATATTACCATAGCTTTTCCAAAAAATCAATAGTTTTTACAAATATTTTTACAAAAAAATCCAATACAGTTTATATGTTGACACTTAATATATCGCCAAACCTCGATTTTTTCGAGGTTTAACGATATTTAAACAAAAATAGAACACTTATATTATATATTCTTTAGTAAAATTTTGCAACGGTTTTTACTATTTTTGAGCAGAATTTTAAAAATGCAAATAATTTCTAATGAAGAACGGAGTTTTTTATATTAGTTAAGAAAGCGCATTTACATTCTTTGAGTTCTCATACATAGTTTCACAGAAGATACCGTAACCACGAGTAGGGTCGTTGACAAAAACATGAGTGACAGCACCAACAAGTTGTCCATTCTGAATAATTGGACTTCCGCTCATACCTTGCACAATACCACCAGTAAGCTCTATAAGCTCAGCATCGGTTATTCGTATGACGAAGTTTTTGGAGTTGTCTTTATCTCGGTAGTCTATCTTCTCAATCTCAATTGAGTATTCTTTTGGAGTTGAGCCGTCAACGGTTGAGAGGATAGTGGCTTCTCCTAGATTTACCTCCTGTTTCAGTCCCATTGGAATTGCTGAGTTATAGTTAAGCGAGGTACTTAAACGTCCGAAAAGCCCGCAAAATTCATTAAGATTAAGACTTCCGAGGGTTTTTCTTGAAGTAAAGCTTCCGACTAATTCCCCCGGCTTTCCAGCAGAGCCTTTATTTACTCCATTAATTGAAACGCCCACGACTTCACCGCTTGAAATTGTCATGACATTTCCAGTGTCAACGTCACAAACAGGGTGTCCAAGACCTCCGAAAATGCCCGTAGCAGGATCGTAAAAGGTAACGGTGCCGATACCGGCACAACTATCACGAACGTACATTCCAGCCTTGTATGAGCCGGCGTTTACAGAGTATGCAGGAGTCATTTGCAAACTGATTTCCTTTTCATCACGGCGAAGAAGAACTGTTACAGCTTCTCCGTCAGATGATGCAATTTTTTCTTGAATATCAGAGTTCGAACTGATTTTCTTATTGTTAATTTTGAGGACAATATCGCCTGTTTTGATACCTGCATCAGAAGCCGGGCAGATAAGACCGTCGCTAGTATCGACCTCTCCAAGGCTTACTACCATTACACCCTCCGTTTGCAAGAGTATGCCAAAGGGATTTCCTCCCGGAACAAGCACTGTTTTGTCAACTGATTGAATATTTACGGTTTTTATGGGAATTATACCAAAAAGCCGAAGTTCAACCTCCTTTGATAGAGGTTGAGTTTGTGTCGAAAGCGCTTGTGCAGTACTCCCCATGTTTTGAGCTGTAATTTCAAAATTACAAGAAAGCACTAAATCGCTGTCACCTTGCACATAGTAGTTGTCAGGCAATTTGAACATATAATATCCAGTTATACCGCAAACTGTCATGGTTAATACCTATTAGCAAAGATGCTGTAATTCTCGCCATTTTTCTCATATCCGCAGTTACCTCTTAATCTCTATTATATTGCAAAAATAAATATGGTTTACGGCAAATTTAATAGATTTCAATCCAAAAATTGCAGCTTGCCATATTGATTTTGGCTATGAAATTACTATTTGCAATTTGAGATTAAATATCATTGTTTTTGTATGATAATTTTAATACCAAAACATTATGAATCATGTCATATTATGGTCGTAATAAATACTAATTATTCTAATTAATCATTGTATATTTAAAATAAATATGGTATAATAACTTCACGATGCACTTTCAGTGCAAAACCTAAACGGTTTTCTCTCGTGAGAACATTGAAGCATAAAATAACCACAACTAGCCTTGCTCAAATGTAATCTAACGGCTGCATTTGATTTTATGGTATAATAAACTAAGTTGAAAACAAGGGGAAAATATATTTGAAAGGTTTGGTTTATATTAAAAAAACTATACAATTTTTGAAAGTACTTATGATTATAAATTTAGTTATTGGCACATTGCTTAATGTGCTTGGCGGGGTTGGAATGTTACTCAACACAAGCAGTTCTGAAAAGGTACAATCAGATATTATTTCCTACGGCAAAGCAATGATAATCGGAGCAGGGTTGTTCCTTTTTGCAGTTATTGTTTGCATGGTGGCGAGGAATATGATTTTGATGTTTGTTTTCTCAGTAGCTCCTGCCATTGCAGGAACAGTCTTTACAGCGTATTCTGTAAGGGCGATGTCGCTTATTTCCTCAACACCTGACACAATCTTAATAAGACATATGCCGATTATGGCAGTGATGATTTTTGTGGGAGTAATTACAGTACTTACTTACTTTAGCGACGAGCAGAAGGCTAAGCGTAAGGCGAAGTTTGATCGTGATAACGCACCAACACCGTCAATTATTATTGATGATTAGCGTTGATAAGGGCAATTGCACAACAAACATCCGTTTCTTTTGGTTAAAATACTAATTGAAACGGATGCTTTTTTTATGTAAACTGTAGTTATAGGTGCTTAAAAAAGGTTAATTTTTTAAGCAATGTTATTTGAATATTTAATTAAAATATAGAAAGGTAATAATAGAGGTGTTATTTTGAACGTTACAATTAAAGATGTTGCAAAAGCGGCAGGTGTTTCAGTAGCAACCGTTTCAAGAGTTTTGAACAATAGCGCAAACGTATCTGCGGTGGCGGCTGAACAGGTTAACGCAGCCATAAAGGAACTTAGGTACAGCCCGAACTTCCTTGGCAGAAACCTTAGAAGATGCGAAACAAACACAATTCTTGCTGTAATTCCATCTACCGAGCATACTTTTTACAGCGAAGTGCTTAGGGGAATTCAAGCGGCGGCAACTGAATTGGGATATGATGTTCTTACAGGCTCGACAAACAGTACAGTTGAGAATGAAATGCACTTGCTGAATATGCTTTTCAATAGAACAGTTGACGCAGCATTGCTTTTAGGCACAAGACTAGATAAGGAAATGCTAAATACCCTTAATCAAGAATATAATATAGCCCTTGCTTGTGAGAGAATAGACGGAGCAGGAGTACTTACTATAACAGTAGATGATGAAGAGGCAGCTTTTGCTGCTGTTGATTCTTTGATTAAGCGTGGTCATAAGAGGGTTGCAATGATTTCGACTGATGTCGGAGCGCAGTCTGCAATTGACCGTGAAAATGGATATTTCCGTGCATTAGAGAGCAACGGGATTGAAGTTCGTGACGAGTATTTATATCAACATACATACGACTACCGCAACGGTGGCTTTGCATTGTCACAATTTATGAAATTGGACGAGCCTCCAACAGCAATATTTGCAGTTTCTGACTTGCTTGCCGTTGGCGCAATAAAGAGGGCGTTGAAGTTAGGTCTTGAAGTTGGTAAGGATATTAGCATCATGGGATTTGACAACAATTCCATATGTGAGATGTACATACCAACTGTTTCAACGGTTATGCAGCCTTGCTATCAAATTGGTTATGACGTTACTAGCAAGCTTATTGACAATATAAGCAACACGCACAAATGCACCGACCATATAAAAACCTCATTTAATATAATCCACAGGCAATCAACTGGGGAATAAAACAATACTTCAAACAAAAAAAGAGGAGCCATTCGGCTCCTCTTTTTGGTTATCAACCTTTTAATTATTAATTGCAGCTTTTGCCTTTGCAACGATATTCTTATCATTTTCGTAGGTAAGAATTGTTGCAGCGTGTCCAATTTCTGTCCATTTAATCTGGGCAATTTCCTCCTCTTGAGGGACAAAATCAAAATTTTTGGCTTTGGCAATAAAATAAACGACAACCTTTTGTGTATCCTTCCTCGGGTAGTAGGTGACAGTTTCACGGAAAGTTGGATCAAGAATAACATCTATGCCAGTTTCCTCCATGATTTCACGCTGGGCAGTTTCAAGTTCTGTTTCACCAGGCTCAACGTGATCCTTAGGGAAAGACCAATGTCCGCTATTCACGTGTTTGATTAGAAGTATTTCAGTGTTTCCGTGAAATTTGCGATAGACAATAGCTCCACACGATTTTTCAAAAATCATATTTACCGTTTTTCCTTTCCGAAATTGCAGGAATTAAACCGCACAATTCTCATAATATATATCATTAATTATTATATCACATTTTTTTCGTCTTGTCTTTATTATCAGCAAAAAAAATAAATCTTTTTCATTTTTTATTATCCTGTATAAGTCGAACTGTTGTAAAGTTCATATTACCTTTTGTATAAAGAACAAACTTTCGAAGCCTTGAAAAAGGACGTAAAAAACAATATAATTTTTATCCCATTTATAGTCATATACAAACTGTTGAAAAGGTTGTTGATAATGTGGAAAGACAAAGCCGATATTTTATCAAAAACGTTTAAGGAGGGCGAACAAAGTGGTTTTTTTGGTTATTTTGTATATATGAGGCAACAGTTTTCAACATTTTCAGAAAGTTTGACAAACGCAGAATGTCCATAAGAACGGCGTTTTCCTTGATAATTATTAAGAAAACGAAGACAAACAGATTGATTGACATTGTCAGCAAGTAATGCTATAATTAATAAAAATAGTATGTTTGGAGGAGTAGCTATGCCAAAAGTTAGTAGAAAAATAAGTGTACTAATTGCACTTTGTATTTTAATGGCTTTGAATTGCATTATTGCAGTTTCGTCCATTGTAACGAGCGTCGATATTGTAGCACAACTTGCTTTAGATGTTGGGTTTATAGCCTTATTCTTTATAGTTGGAGAGCTTTTGTGTGCAAGAATTATAAATAGTGTCAACCAACTTAAGAAAAGGTTTCTATCCCTTGCTTGCATAGGTGTTGCCATAGTTATTGTTGTTCTTGATTTTGCGCTTGAGAGTGCAAGCGGAATGATTATGGCAAGCGTTTTCGATAGCGCAAAGAGCATAGAAATTTTAGTAACGATAGTAGCATTTATTAGCGCTTTGATTAGAATGAGCATTAGGTATGTGTTTTTTGCTCAAATATTCAGACTTTTTTACGGTAAGGCAAAGACCGATCGCACATGGGCATGGCTCTGCGTAGTTGGAATTGTGCTTATTGCAATGGCAAATGCAACAGTTAGCGCAGTTACTGTTATTAGGCTTATGAACATTGAATTAGGCACGTTGCTTAGTTATGTTTCCTTACTTGGCAATAAAACAGGATTGCTTTTAAACGGAATTATTGAATGTGCTCCGATGATTATCTTTGCGGCAATGATTGATGACAAGGATATTGTAGATGAATAAACAAAACCACACCTCTTTGTGATAAACTAAGTACAACAAGTGAAAACTCATCATTTATACAATTTTCGAAACATTTTGGGTAGTGGTATTATTAATTATAAAAAAGACCAAACAGAGGAAAACGGGCTGTTTGGTCTTTTTGGCAACTACACTTGACAAATTGGCAAGTGTAGTGTTATAATATAAGCGTGCAAAAATGCACTCTATGAAAGGAGTTTTCATTATGAGTAAAGAACTAGGAAAACGAATATCAGGATTATTAATCAGAAGCAATATGACTCAAAAGGAATTGGCGGAAAGAATTGGTGTAACGGAGGGCGTTATGTCAAGGTATATTTCGGGTGACAGGGAACCAAAGCCCGATACGATTGCAAATATTGCCACTGCTTTACGCACAACATCCGACTATCTTTTAGGAATTGAAAACGATGAGTTTGACTATCCACGGGTAAAAAGAATGCTTGCTAGAGGTGCGAATACAATGACGGCAGAAGAAAAAAGAGATTTAATAAACGCACTGTTTGGGGAGGATTAACGATTGGGAATTAGACCATCAAACGAGCGATACGAAGAAATTAAGATGCTAGTAGTAGATATGTTTACCGAATACGACATATCTTGCATTCCAATAAGCGGATTTGAAATCGCTCAAAAAATGGGCGTAAAAATTATCCCTTATTCAGCATTTAACATAGAAAAAAGGGAATTGCTTTCAAAAAAGAGTGAAGATGGTTCCTCGGTTGAAAAAACCGCAAACGAGTGGTGTGGGGCATATTGGCAAAGCAAAGGTTTAACCGTTGTTCCTACAATCAGTTGGAGCACTCCCAAGTAGTTATGATTTACGCTGACGGAGTCGAACGCAATGCAATTGTTGCGATTGGTATGATTGGGTGCAAAGGCAACAAAATAGAGTTTATGCGTGGATATAACGAAATGCTTAACAAGTTAGACCCTACCACTATTATATGCTTTGGCACACCATTCAAAGAGATGACCGGCAATATTATTTCTGTTGACTACCTTGCCTCAAGAAAGGTGGTGCGCTGATATGGGTGGACGAGGAACTTTTGCGGCTGGGAATAATGTTGCATATTCATATGAAATTGAGTCAAATGTATGCGTATTGTATGGATAATTGAACTGAAATGATAAAAAACTACAAAAAGTATTTTAGAGGAGTAGAAAAGTATGATTGATGGAAACACAAATGAATTTGTAGATAGAATATATTCGTGCCAAGATACTGTATTTGTTTTTAGAGAGGTGAAGTATTGGTTTCAAGGTTATAGGCTTCCTACTGGTGAGGTTCATATGGAAATTTTTCAATGCGATCCTCCAAGCGAAACGTATCTATAGGAATGCAATGGTCCAACGATCGAGGAATGTCAGAATGAATTTTTATCTGCTCCGATTTTTGCAGGAAAAATTTTTTGGCAGGTAGAGCAGGAAATTAGATGGGTTGACGCATAAGCCTTCGCCAAAAAGAAAAAATAGCATCTGTTGACTATTGTTGCTGATGTTGATTTGGAAAGTGTTTTGGCTACAAATTATCTTCAAGCGATTGGCAAGATATCACAGTGACGGTAATTAATTAAATACAAAGCAAACCGCCCACACAAGAGCAATAAACTCCTGTGTGGGCGATTTATTTTCCGCTAAAGACGGTCGGTCAAAATTTACTTGTTTTCGTAAATCCCTAAGACGAACTCCTTTTTGAAGAGCGGTTTTATTTTTGAAAGGGGAGGATTATTCCCCTTTACGTAATAATAGAAAAATTTCCAGAACCTTAACTTAAAGAGGTAGTTTCATTCGGAGGAGCCATCTCGCCCATTCCGTTAGGACGTTCCATACCGTTTGGAGGAGTCATACCATCTGGAGGAGTCATTTCCCCCATATTTTCTGGAGGAGTCATACTTTCAAATCCCTCAGGTGGAGTCATTCCTTCAAAGTTTTCAGGGGTGTTGCTTTTGTCACGACCACGGTTGCCACGGTCGCCACCCCAGCCTCCACCCATACCGCCCATGCCACCAGAAGATGTGCCGGCAGTTGCGGATACGGAGTTACCACCGTTTATTTGAATAGAATAGGTTAAATCTTTCTCCATACCTTTGCAGCAAGCAACCACAGAAGAAAAGTTTTTATTTGCCGTATAAGTCATAAGGACATTTCCGTCAGAACTAAGAATAGTTATAACATCGCCGCTTTTACCACTAACGTTTGCCATGATACCGGCTTGAGGTGAGTCAGAGCTTACACCTTGCGCCATTCCTGTGCTGCCGATTGCAATAGCAGTACCGCCGTTGACGGTAAACGAGCCCGCATAGTCAAGAGCACCGTTACCACTGTTAGTAGGTCCTTCGACATAAAGCTCTCCGCCGTTCATGATTATATTGCCGTTTGAGTCCACGCCATCGCCATTAGCGTTGACGGAAATAATTCCACCGTTGATTGTGATTATCGCTGAAGAATCGACCTCGAAGCCACCTCTGCCACCCATTTCGGTAGAACCGCTAGAGGCGTTAAGTCCGTCATCGGAGGCGATAACAGCAACATTTCCACCGTTAAAGGTTATAGTAGCCCCCTCAATGCCTTCATAGCTTTTGAGGATACTTATATTCCCGCCGGAAATTGTAGTGTCATTGTCGGCGTGAATTCCATCATCGCCACTAGAGATATTAAAAGTTCCGCCAAGAATTGAAACATCGCCGTTTGAATGTATACCGTCATCGGCACTGTCAATGGTGAAATCGCCGTTTGAAATGAACACCGCAGTACCGCCTTTTATAGCCTTAGTGCTTGTTGTTTCTGTATCAGAAGTGTCACTGTTGCCCCAAAAATTCTTCCAATCATTCTCTGCTGAATGAGCAGGAGCGTTTACAGAGCCACCACCGCTTACTAAATTAAAAGTACCGCCGTCTATTATAAGCTCTGTTTCGGCTTGAATGGTATCCTCGGAGGAGGAAAGTGAGTATTCTCCGCTATAAATTGCGATATATCCGAGTGAAGGGTCGTCTATATTTGAGGACTTCAAGCTATCCCCAACGGATGAAATATTTAAGCACACATTAGCGCATACAATGTAGTCCTTGCCCTTAATGCCGTTGTTGTTTGAAGTGACATTTATAGTTCCGTCGGCAAGTTTAATTCCGTCTTTAGAAGTGATACCGTTGTTACAGTTCCCGTTTACATTGAGAGTACCACTTCCGTTGAATAGAAGGTCAGACTTTGAGAAGATTGCTGAGGCAGCTTCTTCCTCTCCGTCAAGGGTTATTGTGTAGGAATTGCCGTCAGATATGGTGTTTGTGGTGTTTTCGGCAAGCGTGATAGTTACATTGCCAGCCTTTTTGACATAAATTGCAGCAGAGTTTTTGCAAGCAAGATTTACTCCGTTTAGTACTAAGGTTATGTCGTCGTCCTTTGAAGCATCAATGATTATAGCTGCGTCTGAGGACGTTCCTTCCAGAGTGTAAACTCCTGCTGAGGATATGGTTATAGTGCTGCTTGAAACCTTTGCGCCACTTCCATTAAAGGAGATGGACTCGTTAAAGGTGATAAGCTGTCCATTAGACGCTGATGAAATTTCAGTATCTGCAATATCAATGGTTTTGGGTGTGATTACAGAGCTTTGAGAGGCTGAAATAGAGTTTAGATTGTCCGTGTTACTGTCTGCCGAAGATGTCGCTTCTGTGATGTCAACAGTAGAAAAGTATTTGTACAACCTGATAACAAAGCAAGAGTACAAATAACAGCAATAACAGGTTTTTTTAGCATGAAAAATCCTTTCTTTTTTACAATGTTTCAACAGAATTATCAACTTTTGAAGAGCAATTGTTAGATTGCCGTTACGGCATCTAATTTCGTCTATAAGTTCCTTTTCGCTGATGTCTTTTTTAGTTTAACTATATATGTTAAATCAAACATACTGCCGAGGTTTGTTGTCTTAACACGCTCAAGGGAGCAAGTGGAAGTATACTTCTCAAAAATGTCATCAAAAGCACCGTTGTAGTCTAAACTTTCAGGAATTACTATGCGTAGTTGCTTTTCAGCAGACTTGCTTTCAGCAAATCGGTTTTCATTAAAACAAAGTAAATTGCACATATTATTATAGTGAACATAACAGCGTATGTGATGTATCCGATACCGTTGCAAGACCGGCAGCCATTGCAAAGAAGATTATGCAGATTTCTTTAGATGTGCCGGGTACTGAACGGTAACGAACGAGGTTAAACGCTCCCACAATAGCAACACCTATCCCGAGATTGCCATTTACAAGCATGATAACAACCTGCACAACAGCAGGGAGAACTACTAGCGTTACAGCAAAGCCCTTTGTACATTTGCCGGTGAACATATAAGTAAGTGCGATAATTACGCCAAGTGCAAGGGATACGGCTGTGCAGATAAGTGCACTAGTCATTGATAGTCCTGACACAGAATTTTCGAGAATAGAGTTAAACATGATAAAAATGTCCTTTCTAAAGTTAAGTATTTATTTCTTGTAAAGATTTATCGTTAATGGTTGCAGATTTTTCGGCTAAAAACTTATTTTCATAAGTTTTCCCGTACTTTGAAAATGAAGTCGGAAACAATTTCATATCGTTAAGAATACTAGACAGCCAAAGAGGGATAGCCTCTGTCGTTTTTATCTCCATAATTCGCCCGCCTGATTTTAGGAGGGGAACACCATTATCACCGTGAGATAGGTTAAGGTCGTTTTCACGACTTCGGATATTTGAGTCGAATGTCAAACGGAAGTTGGGGTTTTCCTTTTCGAATAAGGCAATCCTATCGTATGCTAGATACATTTTCGGAGAAACTCCATATCTATCCCTAAAGAAAATAATTTCTTTCATTATTTGATGGTTGGTATAGTCGTCTGCTAAGCTTTTAGGAATAGTGCCGTTTTCGCACCATAACCTTGCCTCAGAACATTTTATTGCCACACGGCGCTTGTAGACAACTCCCTTGAACTTTTTCTTGATTTCAAGAAAAACAGTATCATCGTCAGACGGAATACCGTAGCATCGCAAGCGAAGTTTTTCTTTGTAAATAGGTTTTTCAATAGAAGTACGTATAATTTGGAAATCATCTGTATCAAAGTAGAGATTACAAATCGTATGCTTGCCGTAACTGTCAATCTCCATATACTCTTCAAGTTTTTTTAACAGATCAGGAAAAGTTTGCTCTGGAATAAAGTATTTCTTTTCGTGTCTTTTGAATATTTTTTGGCTCAATTTCTTTTTTACACCTCGCTTGTTTTGGAATGTCGGTTTAACGGTTAAGCTAATAATACAACTTTTGTCTGAAAAATATCTGAAATATTTATAAACAACTTGAAATTCACGCCTAAAATCATAAAAAATAGCAATATGTATAAATTGCATACGAAATATATGTACATAAATACAGCCTAAAAAGGGGTTGAAAGATTGACGAACATAAAATCCACAGATATAATATAATCACGACGTATATCCTCGAATTCATAAAGGTTTTGTATTAGGCGACCAAAGCCCCTTATTGAAATAACGAATGTTCTCCACAGGAGAATTCTCCGCAGGAGATGAAAGGCGATAAAATGATATTATTAATTATGGCAGCCGGAATGGGCTCACGATATAGCACTGCTGAAAGAAAGCAAACAGCAGAGCTTGGACCGAACGGCGAAATATTGATGGAATACTCAATTTCTGATGCAATTCGTGCAGGCTTTACAAAGGTTGTTTTTGTAATTAAGCGTGATATGCTTGAGAGTTTTAGTGCAATGGTTCAGCAGAGAGTTGGTGATAAAATACAGGTAGAATTCGCAAATTCAGGAGTTTGCATCTTTACCAAGCTTTTATAAAGCGCCCATATCGGCAGAGAAGCTTTACGGCACTGTTCACGCTATACTTTCAGCAAAAAAGGCAAATGAGCCGTTTGCAAGTCATTAATGCAGATGATTTTTACGGACGTGATGCATTTGAAAAAATGGAAGCCTCTCTTTGCAAAATGGACGCAAAAAACAGTGCTTCAATGGTGGCATACTGCCTTGAAAATACCGTTTCCCTAAAACGGTCAGGTTACACGAGGACTTTGTTCCGCTAATGAAGACGGCAAGCTTAAAACATCACAGAAACCTATAAAGTGAGCGTTTCAAATAACGGCGAGATACTCGGAGAGTGGAGCTAAAACCCGAATTCGCTTGTTTCATCGAATTTTGGGATTGCTCCCATGGATATTTGAAAGAGCAGAACAAAGGCTTAGTGAGTTCTTAGCGCTCCCTATCAGATAGCGAATTAAGGGAGGAATATCCCCTCCCTGTCATGATTAGCGAAATGATGGAGGACGGCGAAATTTCAATTGATGTAATTTCCAACTGGCGAGTGGTTCGGAGTTACTTATCAAGAGGACAAGCCGCTAGTAAAAGAAAAACTGCGAGCTTCATAATAAAGGCAAATATTAACATTAGAATAACTTATACCCTGTATAAAAAAGATTAATTTTACTTATACAAGTGAACGTGATATTATAATTAAGGTAATATTACATAAGACGTTGACTTTCAAAGTAAAGAAAAGGTAGAAAAATGCCATCAAATGTTGTAATAGGAACACAGGCGATGAGGGCAAGGCAAAAAAATTATTGACACTATTGCTTCTTCAAAGGCTGGATATTGTTGTACGTGTTCGTAGGCGGAAACAATGCAGGTCATACCGTAGTAAATAACGGTGAAAATACAAGCTTCATCTTATCCCATCGGGCATTCTTTACAAGCATACGCCTGTTTTATAGGAGCAGGAGTAGTGCTTGATCCGAAAGATATTTTGGGCGAGATAGATGCTTTGTCGGCAAGAGGGGTTTCTTTGACAACCTCAAGACGAATCAAGAGTACATATTGTAATGCCATGGCATATTGCACTTGACGGACTTTCTGAGGAATTTAGAGGCAACTCTGACATTGGCACAACTAAAAGAGGAATTGGCCCATGCTACATGGACAAGTACGAGCGTTCAGGGCTTAGAGTATACGATTTAATACATTCGGAAGTTTTTAGAAAAAAGCTCTTGCAACGGGCAAACTCAAGAATAAAATAATCACAAATGTTTACGGTGGAGAGGCGTTCGACCTTGAAGAAGTGATCGCCGAATACACTGAGTACGGGAAGGTCTTGCAAAGTATGTTGATGATGTATCAGTGCTTACTTATGAGGCTTACAAAGCAGGCAAAAACATTATGTTTGAGGGCGCTCAAGCAACGCTTCTTGACATTGATTTCGGAACATATCCTTACGTAACATCATCGCACCCGCTTTCAGCAGGTGTATGCGCGAATAAAGTAGACCGATGGTAATAGATAATATTATTGGAGTTGCAAAGGCTTACACAATGCAAGAGTTGAAAAGCGCTTCCCCAACAGAGCTTACCGATGAAATAGGCGATACCATTCGCCAAAAGGGTGGCGAGTTTGGCACAACAACAGGAAGACCACGCAGAACAGGCTGGTTTGATGCAGTCATTGTTCGTCATTCTGTGAGGGTAAACGGGCTTTCCTCTCTAGCTATTAACAAGCTTGACACCTTGGGCGGACTTGGAACGCTTAAAATTTGTGTTGCGTACAAAACTCCGAACGGCGAGATTATTAAAGATTTCCCTCCAACACTTGAACAGCTTGATGGCTGTCAACCGATTTATGAAGAAATCGCAGGCTTCGATGGTGACATATCCTTCGAAATGTCGAACTTTCGCAGATTTGCCAGAAGTATGTAAGAATTATATCAACCGTTTGGAAGAGATTTGCGATTGTCCGGTTTCCATGGTTGGAGTCGGTCCTTCAAGGGAGCAAAATTTAGAAAAATAATAGAAAAAGCCGACAATACCAAATAAAAATTACATTGTCGCAATTGTTCAAAATATAACAATTGCGACTTTTGTAGTTCCATTTTTGGTAAAGTTGTTGATATTTAGACATTTCCATGCTATAATAGTTGTATAATATCAATATTAATCTTTACTAGAACATTACTGGAAAATCCACGTCAACCTCCACGTCGGCGGAGATGACTCTATTTTCCAGCTATTTTGTATAGGGGTTAATAATTGATAGATGAGCAGAAATAATTTTTAGAGTTGGGGAGTACTTCGGATAAGAATATTACTTCTGCAACGGATTAGATGGGTTAGTCAGATTGACTACACCGCCACTAAGAGAGTGCAGAGGATTACATTTGGGAATCTCAGTGCGTCTGGATTTCACTTGAGGATACAGATACATATACAGTTACTCAGAGGAGCGCAGAAGATGACATTTCGTACCTAGTGCGTCGGGAATTGTGCTTGATGACACAGACACGTATACGGTTAGCCAAAGGAGCGAAGAAGACGATATTTCGAACTTCAGCCTGAGGGGCTTTTGCTTGAAGAACCAACGGTTTACGTTAAGCAGCACGTAGAAAAAGGCCTTGGATGACCTGCAAGCGTTGTGCTGACGATATGAATAGCAACTATCAAGCGACTTACGTTAGACGAGATGATCATTCAAACGTTGAGAGGCACAAAAAAGCAGGTATTGTTGAAGTTACTAGGCAAGCCTTAGTCAAACTAGCAACGTAGACCAGAAAAAGAGCTGAGATGTACCTAAAACTGTTGAGGAAAGAAAGAAGAATGCTAAAAAGGGAATGTTCGCCGCTGGAGTTGCAATTTTAGGACTTGGGTTAGTATTTCTTATCTACTTGCTGGAATACATATGGATTGTCCAGGAATCAGTTGGTTGCGCTGTTTATAGTTAAGGTGGATTTTCACGCCGGACTCGGTATGATTGTTTTCACTTTGAATGACTTTTCTTTGATGTTTGGCGGCTTAGTAATGCACGTTATCCAAAATCAAGGGATTGTGCTAGGTATGAATTTATACCTACTAGTCGGTGCGACTGCTTTGAATATTGCCATTATCGCTTTTATTAGTGGTAGTGAATGTATCCACGAGTATCACCGTACTAAAAAAGCAAATATTGCTGAATTTTAAAGAAAAATGCTATTCAAGGCTTAACTTGAATAGCATTTTTTATTTACACGACTATACATTTTCTTTAATTTTTAGAAGAAGTGCAGAGCAACCAGCATATATCCTTATAAGTGCGCCTGCAAAATCCCCTGAGAATAAGGATCGGCAATTTCCCCCGACTTATCTGTAAAATCAAGCAGGCGGTAAATTTCGCGTTTTTAGGGACGCTGGCTTAAGAATTTTGCTATTATCAATATTCCATGAACAATCGATGAAATAATCGTACTTTATCGTAATCCGAGCGGGTTACAATTGCACGGCAAGGTTTTTCCAACTACTGGAAATATTCACCTCATTAAGCTTACGTCTTGTGCCGGGGTGAAACGGGATTTCCATTTCTTCGGTTGATGTGGCGGAGAACAGACGGAAATCCTATCAGAAAAAGTCCATTTTTTCAATCATATCACGCATTACGAATCTTGCCAGCTGAGAGCGGCAGATATTGCCGTGACAAACAAACATTATTCCAATCATCTCCTTATACGTTTTCAAAATAACTCTTTCATTAAATTTTTTCTTCCTAACTTGAGTAGTAATCACTAATTTTTTAAAGCAGTTTTGCAAGCTGAATCTAAAGTTTATTTAACAGTAGGGTTTGAATAAAGCCCTTGTCAGCGTATTCGGCGGAATTTTTAGCATACTACAGCCTTAGTGTCATCCCCTCAGAGTAGGAGAGCTGCAGATACGCACGAGAGAGAATGGAACACTTCTCATCAAAAGCGCGCTCATCTAAAAGATTAGCTCTTCACTGCATCAAGGAAATCACCGTTAGCAAAATCCTTTCTTTGTCTTGCAAAGCAAGTCAATTTGTGGCATTGCAGGCTCATCTGAGAGCTGCAAAGTGAGTAAAGATCCAGCACACTTGTCAAATACCAGCGTCTTAATCGACGGAGCAGGCAACGCCAAGCTTTTCAATTTGGTCAACATATTTCTTGTGATAAACGTGCCGACAACGTCATTTTGCGTCATTTTCTTGGATAGTCGAGCATTCTTGATAATTTTCCCTAAATCAGATGAATTCATAAATAATCTCCCTTCTTTAAAATACATTTTCAAACATTTAAGTAAATTTCATTTACCTATATTATACCGTATACGTTTTCAAAATGCAATACCATATTCAAAATTTATTTTTAATAGGTTTTTTGGTGGTGAACCATAAAGAAAAGATAAAGAAATCATAAATAATTTGAAATCTATATTGACATTCTATGAAGAATAAGATATAATGAATGTAAATTCAGTTTACATTCTGAATATTTACTAAAAAAGGAGCGAGGCAAATGGGCGAATGGTGGAGTAGTTTAGATACGCTAATAAAGGTGCTTTATTGCGTTGCAATTCCGTCATCTATGATACTTGTAATTCAGATGATAATGTCATTTATGGGCTTTGGCGAGAGTGGGGCAGGGGTTGGCTCAAGCGACACTTCCGGCCTTGGAATGAACGGCACTGACATTGATTTTGACGTTGATACTGGCGAGGTTAATTGGTTAAACCCTAACGTTGGCGACGGTGGTAACCCTGCTGACTTTGGCACTTTGAGGCTCTTTACATTGCAAGGAATTGTGAGCTTTTTGGTGGTGTTCGGCTGGAGCTCAATTGCATTAATTGCTATCGGCACGCACGAGGCAGTCGGTCTTATTTGTGGTGCAGTACTTGGGCTTATTGCAATGCTTGGCGTGGCGAAATTAATTCAGCTTTCCATGAGGCTTTCAGAAAATGGGGCGCTTAATATAAAGAACGCAATCGGCGAGGTCGGTACAGTTTACATTCCCATACCTGCAAACGGCGAAGACGGTGGCAAAATAACAATCACCGTTCAAGGCAGATTTATTGAATCATCGGCAATTACATTCGGAGAGGCTCTTAAAATGGGTACTTCGGTGCGAGTTATAGATATTAGAAGTGATGTAGTTGTAGTAGAAAAAGACAGCTAAAACAAAAATTTAAAGGGGGATTATTTTAATGGAATTAATCATTGCAATTTGCGCAGGGGTGCTAGTACTTTTAGTGGCGATTATCGGCATACTTTCACGTTACCGTAAGTGTCCATCGGATAAGGTCCTTGTTATATACGGTAAGCTTGGAAAAGACGCAAACGGACAGCGCAGAAGTGCTAAGTGTATACACGGTGGTGCAGAATTTATTATTCCTGTAATTCAATCGTATCAGTACATGGACTTAACACCTATCTCAATCAACGTTGACCTTAAAACGCACTTTCAAAGCAGAATATCCGTGTTGACGTACCATCAAGATTTACAGTAGGTATCTCTACTGAGCCATCTATCATGAACAACGCTGCTGAAAGACTTTTAGGACTTAAACTATTTGAAATTCAGGAGCTTGCAAAGGATATTATTTTCGGACAGTTACGTCTTATCATTGCAACAATGGATATTGAAGAAATCAATACCGACCGTGACAAGTTCCTACTTGCAGTTTCTAAAAACGTAGAAATTGAACTTAAAAAGATCGGTTTACGTCTAATCAACGTAAACGTAACAGATATTACAGACAGATCCGGCTATATCGAGGCTTTGGGTAAAGAAGCAGCTGCTAAGGCTATCAATGACGCTAAGAAATCCGTTGCTGAAAAGCACCGTGACGGTGAAATTGGTCAGGCAAACGCTGTTCAAGAACAAAGAATTCAAGTTGCTGCTGCAAACGCACTTGCAGTACAGGGTGAAAACGAATCTAAAGCAAACGTTGCGAAATCCGACGCTGATCGCCGTGAGAGAGAGGCTGAGGCACTCCGTCAAGCGACAGCAGCAGAAGCTGTTCAAGCTGCAAGAGCTAGGCAGGAGGCTTACATGGCGCAACAGGAAGCTGAAAAAGTCCGTGCTGAACTTGAAGCTGCTACACAACAAGCAGACGTTATCGTTAAGGCTCAAATTCAGAAGCAGCAATCAGAAATCGCTGCTGAGGCAGAGGCTGAAGTTACAAGAAGAAAAGCACGTGGTGAGGCTGATGCGATATTTGCAAAAATGCAGGCAGAGGCTAACGGTGCAATGGAAATTCTCCTAAAGCAAGCTGAAGGTATTAAGAAGCTTGTAGAAGCAGCAGGCGGAGATGCAGATGCTGCTGTTAAGCTAATTGTAGCAGATAAGCTTGAGGCTCTAATGCAAATTCAAGTTGACGCAATCAAGAACATCAAGATTGACAAGGTTACTGTTTGGGATAATGGAAACGGCTCTGAGGGCAAGACTGCAACAGCAAACTTCCTTTCCGGCATGATGAAGTCAATTCCTCCACTTAATGAGGTTTTTAAGCAGGCAGGAATGGACCTTCCTAGCTTCCTTGGAACAGAAACTAAAGAAATCATTGACGTAGATGCTGCTGGCGCAGAGGCGATTAACGCAGATACTACGGAGAATGCTGAAGCATAAAGTATTTAAAAATGCTATTCAAGTTTTAGATTGAATAGCATTTTTTTCTATATTCCAAAGCACTTGAATTTGTTAAAAATATATTGACATTTAATTAAAATTAATCTATAATAAAGTGAGTTTAGTTAAATTATTGTAAATACAGTGATAAAAGGTTAAATGATACCATGACATATAATGCGAGAAAAAGGAGCAAATCATGACAAAATCATTTAAGAGGGTTCTTATTATATTAGCCATTGTAGTGGTGCTGGTTGTTTTAGCGATTATTTTAGTGCCGTCGCTGGTGCTTCTTCCGTCAATCAGGAGTTTTGGTTCAGTTGATCAAACAGCGTCCGAGTACGTTTACGACAGCGTAGGTACCTTTGATGGTCAAACAGTAAGCTATGAGCTTTTTGATATTACGCTAGCAAGCGACTTAGAACTTGCTAAGAGTATAGATTCAACTGAAAATATTGCCGGTTCAGACTTCTTTAAGGGCGAGAATGAAACAAACGGCATAGTGGTTATATATCCTAACGATCTGCAAAGCATATTTGACAACGGCGAGGACTCTCAGAAGTTTAGAAAGCTTTACGAGAAGAACTTCGGCGAGTATCCAATGACTTATTATGATAGTGCTTACAGCGTTCTAAATGCTACAACGGAGGATATAAACGTATTTAATTCCGGTTCAACCCAATGTTTTTTTGCAATAGCAACCTTTAAGGATATGTTACTATACGACAGCACTGTGAGCGAGTTTTACTTCAAATCCACGGACAATGCAAACTTAATTATATACGATTTCAGCAATAAATGCTATGTAGAAGTATTTGATAAAGCTAACGGCAATAGAAATCAAACAATCATTATTAAATACGATAACGACGACTTCAAGTGGAAAGCTATTAACTCATTAAAGTGAGATAAGCGTTCGCCGCAGCAAATTTGCCGCAGCAAACAAGATTTAAAACAAAATAAGCAAAAAAATGCCTGCAAGGAAGGGGAGTCCTTGCAGGCTATACTTTTGAGTTTACAGACTTTTTATCTATGGTTGTCTGTTTTTTTGTTTAAATCAAGAGGGGAACTTGATTTAAATTAGCTGTGAGGTTCTTGGGGACGAAACTCACAGATTATATTAAATTCAAGATGGAATTTAATATGGTTTTAATTAAAGGGTATTTTTACGAAAAATTCTTTTGTCCAGCACCTCCATCTTTATTATCCACCAAAGTTTTTCTATTTGGTTTTTTATTTTCTTTGGTATGGTTTAATAATAACCCTCTTTTGTGAAATTCGTGTGAAAGACAATTGTTAAAATACTGAAAAGGCGATGGCTTGGAGGTGAATAAAAAACATATAACGCCATAAAAGCACATATCATTTTAAAAAAAGCATATGAGGTGTGTTATATGGGGCTTACTGCAAATTCAACAGGAATATCAGCAGTTGACGGAAGTCTTAAAATAGAGAAAAACGACGGCGATATAGTGATTGCGCTTGCAGGCAATCCGAATGTTGGGAAGTCAACAGTTTTCAATGCACTTACCGGAATGAATCAGCATACAGGAAATTGGCCCGGTAAAACCGTTTGTATTGCAAAGGGCGAGTATTTTCATGAGGGACGCAAGCATATAATGGTCGACTTACCCGGCACATATTCTTTAATGGCGAACTCCGCTGAGGAGGAGGTTGCAAGGGACTTTATATGTTTCCGTCAGCCTGATGCTGTTGTGGTTGTGTGCGACGCTACCTGCCTTGAGAGAAATCTCAACCTTGTTCTGCAAACAGCAGAAATAAGTGGGGCAACTCTTGTTTGCGTAAATCTTCTTGACGAGGCAGAGAAAAAGAAAATCAAGGTTGACCTTTTAGAACTTGAAAAGAGGCTTGGAGTGGCCGTAATAGGCGTAATCGCAAGAGATGAAAAGGGGCTTGATGAGCTAAAAACGGCAATTGAAAGGGTTGCTGCCGCACCTAAATTCCCCTTGAAAATAGACTATCCTAAAGAGATTGAAGATGCCCTTGATGAAGCTATTCCACCCATAAGTGTCGCAATTTCCGCTCATGGCAAGGATATAAATCCGAGGTGGGTTGCCTTACGTCTATTAGAGAGGAATGAGGGTATAAAAAAAGCAATTTCCCAATATATAGGCAAGGATATATCGGAATTTAAGAAGATAAAAAGAGGGATTTCACGTGCAGAGGGAAAGCTTTCAGACGTTGGAATTTCAAGTCAAGAGGTAGGAGATGCCATAATAAACACGATAATAAATCACGCACAAACCGTTGCAAATGCATCCGTAAGCTGTGAAAACCCTAATTATTACGAGCGGGATAGGAAGATAGATAAAATCCTTACCCATAAGGTGTGGGGAGTGCCTATTATGATAGGACTGCTTGCAGTGGTGTTTTGGATAACAATAACAGGAGCGAATTACCCGTCCGAACTGCTCTCAACGGGGCTGTTTTGGATTGGCGACAAAATGAGTTTAGCATTTGAAAGGCTGGGTACGCCGTGGTGGGTTGAGGCAGTTATTGTTCAGGGGATTTACCGTGTCTTAGCGTGGGTTGTATCTGTAATGCTGCCGCCTATGGCGATATTCTTTCCAATGTTTACACTCCTTGAGGACTTGGGGTATCTTCCACGAATTGCGTTTAATCTTGATAAGCATTTTAAGAAAGCTTGTGCTTGCGGGAAGCAAAGTCTTACTATGTGTATGGGTTTTGGCTGCAATGCAGCAGGCGTTGTCGGGTGCCGAATAATAGACTCCCCACGTGAAAGGCTCATAGCCATTATTACGAACAATTTTGTCCCATGCAACGGCAGATTTCCAACGCTTATTGCGATAATTACGATGTTTTTTGCAGGAATAGCAAGCACTTCGGCAGGTCAGTCGGTGCTTTCAACACTTATTCTTGTAGGGGTTATTTTGTTAGGTATTGTGATGACTTTTCTGGTATCAAGGATTTTGTCAGCCACTATTTTAAAAGGAATTCCATCAAGCTTTACTTTAGAACTTCCCCCATATCGCAAGCCGCAAATTGGCAAAGTTATAGTACGCTCAATCTTTGACAGGACTCTTTTTGTACTTGGCAGGGCAGTTGTAGTGGCAGCGCCTTGTGGGCTTTTAATCTGGATTATGGCAAACGTTACAGTGGCAGATGCGACAATTCTTTCGCATTGTTCGGAGTTTCTTGATCCTTTCGCAAGATTTATCGGGCTTGACGGAGTGATATTGCTAGCGTTCATCTTAGGCTTTCCAGCGAATGAAATTGTATTGCCGATAATTATTATGACATACATGGCACAAGGCAGGCTTGTTGAAATGAGTAACCTCACTGAATTAAGGGAACTGCTAGTTTCTAACGGCTGGACGTGGGTTACTGCTATATGCACAATGCTTTTCTCACTAATGCACTTCCCATGTTCGACCACCTGCATGACTATCAAAAAGGAAACGGCAAGCTTCAAGTGGACGGCGATTTCTATTATAGTTCCTACCGTCATAGGTATTGTTATATGTGGCGTAGTTGCTAATGTTGCAAGACTTTTCATATAAAAAATGCCACAAAAACCAATATGGTGTAGAAATAAAGTTAGATAAGAATAAGTTTAGTAATATTTTGTAGTCAAATAGTTAATGTTTAAACGTATAAATTTGCTAGTATTTTCTTGAAATGTTTGTGCAATCCACCGAAAAGAATTAACTTTTTGTTGATTGACAGTTTGTTCGGTTGACGAACCCTCCGAATTCAGTTATAATAATAATCGATGTTAGATTATTAACATCCGTTTTGTTGTCTCCTTTCTTTTGTTCTACACATCTTTATTATCTTGTTATTTTCTTTTTTGCAGGTTATAAAAACCTGCTCTTTTTTTTGCAACGAAATAATTTACAAAAAAATACAGTCCCGTTTAGTCGGTGCTTTAATTGCACAAGCTAAATGGGACTGTTTTATTATTTATTCGCTCTTGTTTGGGGCGATAGCAATTTTGCTACCGAGTGAGTTTTTGTTGGTTGGTGGTTGGTATTTAGTTATTTCAAACCAAAATGTACTTCCATGTCCGAGTTTGCTTTGGACACCGAAAGGGAAGTTATGAAGTTTCAGAACGCCCTTTACAATTGAAAGACCAAGACCGGTTCCGATAACCTCACGTTTACTCTTTTCAGCACGATAATACCTATCAAAGATAACAGGGAGGAGTTCCTCCTCAATTCCCGAACCTGTATCAGTAACTTCAATACGCACGGTTTTTTCTTTGTTTATCTGCTTGATATATATTATTCTGTCTTCACCGGTGTAGTTAATTGCGTTGTTTATAAGGTTGTATATGACTTGCTCAATCTTAATTACATCGGCACTAACTGTGCATTCTTCGTCGGGACTGTAAATAAATTTGTAATCCTGCTGTTCAGAGAAGATTTTATACCTATCAAGAACAGCATACATTTTGTTGCATATATCGAATTGAGTGAGGTTAATTTCCTCATTTCCGCTTTCCATTTTGGAAACATCAAGAATGTCGTTTACTAAAGCGGCAAGCCTATCCGATTCGGAGATAATCACACGAATATGCTGTTCACGTTTAACAGGATTATCACCCGAAAGGTCACAATCATTTCAGCGTATGATTTAACTATTGTGAGAGGTGTCCTTAAATCGTGGGAGATGTTTGAGATAAGGTCACGTCTTAGCGAGTCAACCTTTGAAATTTCGCCAGATGCGTAGTTAAGGGTATCTGCAAGGGTTTCAACTTCAACATACCCACTACCCTCGAACTTTACTCCATACTCACCCTCACCGAGCTTTTTAGCAGACTGTGTGATTTTAGTAATTGGGTGGGATATTTGCCTTGCAACGAAAAAGGAGATTATCGCACTTATCGCAATGAGGATTATTGAAATCCAAAGCAGCTGTTCATTAATAATTTTAACAGTAGACTCCAACGGCTCAAGCGAGGTATTTATAAACAAATATCCCGAAACACTTTCCTTAGTGCCGAGTCGCAAACCGAAAAGCAAGGTTTGGTTGTTGTACAATTCGTTATGCACGTTGTAGTATATAGTGCCGTCATCTTTAGCGTTAAGCTCTGCCATATAGCCGTTAAGAGCAAGACTGTTTGCACCGTGGAGCAGGCAGTTACCGCCCATCATATCCTCAGAACAAACTGAACGTCCGTACTTATCAATGATTTCAATGCACATACTATTTTCATAGGCGAGGCTTTTCAGGCTGGCGTTAAAATTTTCTGTTCCGGCATCACGAGCTATTGCCATAGCAACTTTAATGATGCTTTGCGTTTTCATGTTTTTGTAGTAAGTAGGGAGCAAAACCACCTGAAACAGCCACAAAAGCACAATAACAATTGTGATAAAGAACATGAAGTATATCCAAATTGTATAACGCAGACTTGTTGCGTGGGCTTGATTACTCCGCTTCAAATTTATACCCCATTCCTCTTAATGTAACGATGAATTTACGGTATGGACCAAGGCTGGTACGGAGCATTTTTATATGAGTGTCAACCGTCCTGTCGTCACCGAAGAAATCGTATCCCCATACTTTTTCTAAAAGCTTATCCCTTGTAAGAGCGATGTTTTTGTTTGAAATTAAGTAGAAAAGCAGATCATATTCCTTAGGTGTCATTGATGCCTTAACACCGTCAACAATAACCTCTCTGCCGGGGATATTAACTTCAAGCCCCTCGAAAAACAGCGACGAGGTTTCCTCATGGCTAGAGCTGTTACGCTTAATAACGACTTTAATTCTTGCCATTAGTTCTTTCGGGGAAAAAGGCTTTACAACATAGTCATCAATACCCATTTCAAAGCCAAAAAGCTTGTCGTATTCCTCACCACGAGCAGAAAGCATGATAACAGGTATCTGCTTTATCTGACGAATTTCCTTGCAAGCAGAAAAACCATCGAGCTTTGGCATCATAATATCCATAATAATTAAGTCAAAGTCGCTGCGACGGCAAGCCTCAACAGCCTCTCTGCCGTTTTCAGCTTCGGTGATTTCATAACCTTCGTATTCGGCATATTCACGCACAACGTTGCGAATGCTCTCCTCGTCATCAACAATAAGAATTCGGCTCATTTTCAAATCCTCCTAATAATAATTTATATGAAATGTGATAGTGTTTCGTTAAATCTCACACTAACCTTAACACGTCATTGTGAAAAAAGCGTGATAAAATGTAGTTATTTTTAATTCTAGCATATAAACAAAGCACTTTCAACATAAATATTTTATGCAGAGAGCGGAATTTGTTGCTTTTGAATAGGTTTAGTGGTATACTTGGTAGTATATTTAAGTTTTGGGAATGAATAATAAATAAAGACGATGTAGAAAGGACTTGCTTAAATGGAAGAAAAAACACCTCTAAACAAGCGATATACTCTCGGCGAGGAGATTTTCAACGCCGTAACACATGGCACAGGCGGCTTGCTTGCGATAGCAGGAACGGTCGTTTTGATAGTGTTTTCGGCGATTTACGCTGATGCGTGGGCGGTGGTAAGTTCAAGCATTTACGGAGCATCGCTCATAATTTTATACACAATGTCAACACTGTACCATTCAATAACAAATGTTAAAGCAAAGACATTCTTCAGGATAATGGACCATAATACGATATTTTTCCTAATAGCAGGAACATATACGCCGTACACCCTAGTCACGCTAAGAGGACCGCTCGGGTGGACGATTTTCGGGATTATATGGGGCGTTACGGTGCTTGGGATAACTCTTAATTCCATAAATCTTGAGAAGTTTCGAATTTTCAATACAATTTGCTATGTTGTAATGGGTTGGGCGATATTCTTGGCGATTAAGCCAATGGTCGAGGCACTTCCGAAAGTATCGTTGATATTTTTGATTATAGGCGGTGCTTTCTATACAGTCGGAATAATATTTTATGCAATGAAGAAGATAAAATATATGCACTCAATATGGCACTTGTTCACTATTGGGGGGAGCATTTTTCATTATTTTTCGATATTCATGGCTCTAATCCAAATTGACTAACACTTAAAAAAAGGCAGGTAAAAATAATATGAAAAGACGAATTGGAATTCTTACAAGCGGGGGAGATTGCCCCGGTCTAAACGCAACAATTCGTGGTGTTGCAAAGGCTTGCTACGAAAAGATGGGTGATGACGTTGAGATAATCGGCATTGCTGGCGGATATTCAGGACTTATTAACAATGAGTGCAAGGAGATGAAGCAGTCTGATTTTTCGGGAATTCTTACGCAGGGCGGCACAATTCTCGGCACAAAGCGTACTCCATATAAAATGATGCAGGTAATTGGTGATGATAATGTAAATAAAGTAAAGGCGATGAAGGAAACCTACAAAAAGCAAAAGCTTGATTGCTTACTAACGCTTGGCGGCAACGGCACGCATAAAACGGCGAATTTACTCTCGGAGGAGGGGCTTAATGTAATCGGACTTCCAAAAACAATAGATAACGATATTTTCGGGACGGACGTTACTTTCGGATTTCACACATCGGTTGATATTGCAACGGAAGTTATAGACAGAATTCACACAACAGCTTGCTCTCATGACAGGGTTATGCTAGTAGAAATAATGGGCAATAAAGCAGGCTGGCTTACACTTAATGCTGGAATTGCTGGTGGAGCAGATGTTATACTAATCCCTGAAATCCCATACAATATAAACGAGGTCGCAAAGGCAATACTCAAGAGGAAATCTCAAGGCAAGGATTTTTCAATAATTGCCGTTGCTGAAGGGTGCTATGACGTTGACGAGGCAAAACTCAAGAAGAAGCAGAGAGCAGCCTTACGTGCTGAAAAAGGAATTGTAACAGCTACAAGCACAATCGCTAAACAGCTTGAGCAAATCACTGGAATTGAAACAAGGGCTTGCGTTCCGGGGCATATGCTCCGTGGTGGAAGTCCGTCAGCATATGACAGAATTCTTGCTACAAAATTCGGAGTTCATGCAACAAAACTGCTGCTTGATGAGGAATATGGAATGACAGTGGCAATGGTCGATGGTGTTGTTAAAGCTAACAAGCTTTCGGATATTGCAGGCAAGCCAAAGCTAGTTCCAACTGACGACCAACTTATAATTACAGCTAAGAAACTCGGCGTTTCGTTTGGGGACTAAGAATTCATTAAAATTAACGCACATGGTTTTGCATATAAAAAAACGGCACAACAAAATGTTGTGCCGTTAAATATTTAGTAATTACTTAGCAAGTCTTGCTTCAAGTGCATCAAGTTCTTCAAACATCTTAGCAGGAACAGTGTCGCCAAGACTCTTGTAGTATTCACGAAGGTCAGCAACTTCAGCGTTCCAAAGATCATCTTGTCAACAGCAAGAAGCTGATCAAGCATTTCAGGAGTTACTTCGTCCTCAATACCTGTAAGGTTGATGTCCTCAGCCTTAGGTAGGTAGCCGATAGCTGTTTCAACAGCATCAACAGTGCCTTCACATCTCTTGATGATCCAGTCAAGAACTCTCATGTTGTCGCCAAAACCTGGCCACATGAAGTTACCGTTGTCATCGAGCTTGAACCAGTTAACGTTAAAGATCTTAGGAGCCTTATCGCCAAGTGTTTCGCCCATTTCGAGCCAGTGAGCCCAGTAATCGCCTACGTTGTAGCCGATGAATGGCTTCATAGCCATTGGGTCGTGACGGAGAACACCAACAGCACCAGTAGCAGCAGCAGTTGTTTCGGAAGAAACAGAAGCACCGATAAATGTACCGTGAGCCCAGTCAAATGACTGATATACGAGCGGAGTTGTCTTAGCACGTCTGCCGCCGAAGATAATAGCAGAAACAGGAACACCCTTAGGGTTGTTGAATTCTGGTGAAATACATGGGCAGTTGATAGCAGGTGCTGTGAAACGGCTGTTTGGATGAGCAAGCTTGTTAGCCTTATCAGCAGTAAACTCTACGCCGTTAACCTTAGCGCCCTTCCATTCAGTTGCGTCAACAGGAGGGTTCTTATCAAGACCTTCCCACCAAACAGTGTTGTCTTCGTTGTTAAGAGCAACGTTTGTGAAGATTGTGTTCTTCATTGTAGATGCTAGAGCGTTGTAGTTGGACTTAGCATTTGTACCAGGAGCAACGCCGAAGAATCCGTTTTCAGGGTTGATAGCATAAAGTCTGCCATCTTCACCCGGCTTCATCCAAGCGATGTCGTCACCGACTGTATAAACCTTGTATCCTTGGCTTGTGTAGCATTCTGGCGGAATAAGCATAGCTAGATTTGTCTTACCGCAAGCAGAAGGGAAAGCAGCAGTGATGTACTTAACATCTCCGTCAGGCTTTTCTACGCCGAGGATAAGCATATGTTCAGCCATCCAGCCTTCTTTCCAACCTTGGTATGAAGCAATTCTAAGAGCGAAGCACTTTTTACCAAGAAGAACGTTACCGCCGTAAGCGGAGTTGATAGACCAGATTGTGTTATCTTCAGGGAAGTGAACGATGTATCTGTTTTCAGGGTCAACGTCAGCCTTAGAGTGAAGTCCTCTAACGAAGTCGTTAGATGTATCGCCAAGGTTGTCAAGAGCACCCTTGCCCATTCTTGTCATGATGTCCATGTTAAGAACAACATAGATAGAGTCGGTAACTTCAACGCCTACCTTAGCAAGAGGGGAGCCGAGAGGTCCCATTGAGTAAGGGATAACGTACATTGTTCTGCCAGCCATTACGCCATCGTAAAGAGGTGTAAGCTTTGCATACATTTCAGCAGGGTCACACCAGTTGTTTGTAGGACCTGCATTTTTCTTTTCTTTAGAACAGATGAATGTTCTGTCTTCTACACGAGCAACGTCGTTAGGTAGAGTTCTGTGGTAAAGGCAGCCAGGAAGCTTTTCTTGGTTAAGCTTATAAAGCTTATCCTTATTTCCTTCAGGTAGCGCACATACTTCTTCGGTGAGAGCCTTTAGCTGTTCGTCAGATCCATCGATCCAAACAACATTAGCAGGCTTTGTAAGTGCAATCATTTCGTCTACCCATTTGTTTACGTTAGGGTTGTTTGTCAAACTTGCCATTATTGGTGTCCTCCTATTATTTTAAGTTTAATGAAATTCAAATAAATTTCAAACTTCTCACAAATATTATTATACCTTGATAAATGCAATGTGTCAATAGTTATTTTTTGAACAATCATAAGTTTTTTGCAAGAATTGATGATTGAAATTGCATTTTTGCATAAAATTAGTAACAAATTCAATAATTCCATCACAAAATCGCATAATTGGCAATTTGAATTATTCAAATTTAAACTGACGGAATTATTCGGAAGGATTTTTCGCAAAAGAACATCCGCACAAAAAAAGCCGCACCGTTTTAGTGCGACATTTTTTCTTATTCGGTTGGAGTTCCTGTTCCGAGCAGTTTTTCCTCATTATTTTTCTTGCAGGAGAAAAATCCTACAAGTGATATTGTGAGAGACAGACCGAACAGAAGTCCGGCAACGAAGTCCGGAATGTTAAAAAATCGTTGCATAAGCAGCGTTACAGCGACAATGAACATACCTAAAGCGATAGGCTTGTCGAAGTGTGATTTCATTTTAGTTGTCCTCCTTTTGTCTTGCAGCATCGCACTTTTCATATTGTAAAGTGCTTTCTTGTTAATTTCTTTCTATATTTAATTAACGATGCAGGCAGGTGGTTGTCTTCAATAATTACGAATTAATTTCCGGATACTCAAGAACATTTCTGGCAATGAATACGTACAAAAGAGTTATAAGCAGTGACACTGCACCGAAAATAATCAACCCAAAATACATTTCAAGCTCTAAGAAAGCTGAAGCAAATATCGCAATTAATAGTGGTGGAATTGCCGAAACAAAAATTGTAATCATGTATAACATAACAAGGATAAGCTTGGAATGAATAAACCCGAAAACTCTTTCACAGAATAAGTTCGCTCCGACAATAAGCATCGAGAAACTGAATTTAGCGACGAAAATCCCAATCATAAGCAGAGGGCTAAGTTTTAGCATTACGCCAAGAATTACTGCCATAGCCACACTTTCTGCAATTGCTGATGGAATAGCTTCCCTTATGCAGTGGAGTAACTTTTTAAAAGCACTGTCCGGAATCATAGATGGTATGGTACATAAGCTCTCTAGCCCAACGTGCAGCAGAAACGGCGAAAATTTGTATATACGCTCCAAGCATAAACGACATCAGTACAGCGAAGTCTGCATCGGGTTCTGCTTTGAAAATGGCAAAAGCAACAATAGCAGAAATGATGAGAGATATGATTTGCATAGTTGAAAGAATTTGAGTTTTTGCACGTCTGTTTTCCAAGTTGATTTTATAGAAAATTGAGTTTGCACCAAACCCTTTGCCGAGTCCGGTTTCCCCAACCTTAACCTTTTTAGGAGTTGCCTCTACCATTGCGCCTTGATTAACAGCAGTAGCAACAGTGAATTTAATTTCGGCAGTAGCCATAACGTCCTCGTAGTAGTCGCTATGAATGTTGTATGTTGCAATAGCTAGCCCCACAACAGCGACTAAACAAGCACCAAATCCAAGCGCAGCCATTAGAATATTGCCGGTGTGAATACCTAGAACACCAGCCGTTACCCAGCCCGTGAAAGGTAAGAAAAGCATAACATCTGATGAGCCGGAAGCTAATAATGTCGGCAGCATTTCAGCACTATTAAGTGCTTTGAAGCCGAGGATTGCAATAATAGCAACAATATAAGCGCCGAAAATAAATTTTGCTATAAAACGTCGTTTTTCCTCTCCATCAATAGCCAAATATATAAGCATACCTAACAAAGAGCTTGCTAAAAGCGTTAATATATAACCGAAAATTAGAAATATCATAGAGAACAGGCTTAAATCGGAGATGCTTATAAGATTAGGAATTTGGAAAGCGAAGTAAACACCAGCAAGAGCAGAAACGCCAAGCTGCCTTATAATTCCGTAAAAAAGCACGGTGTTAGAACGAATAGGGGAGGTGAACATCAAGTTCACTTCCTGCATTGAAAACATTGAGCCGCCTGAAACAAACCCGGAAAACACAGTTGCCAGAAAAGTCAACAGCATTAGCCCATGAGAAAAGGTTAGAACTGAGGTTGCAGGAAAACGAAAATCTTCCACATCATCCAAAGCCACAGAAGGATCAACGTCAACTTGAGTAGCCGTGACAGAGGCGAATACCATAAATGCAATAAATAAAATCAGGCAAACGAAGAGAATGATGCCTCTTTTGGTTCTAAACATACCCAAAAGTCTATTTTTGAGTTGAGTAAGGGTTAGATAAATAATTGCTCCCATTTAGCTTAGCCCCTTCCCTCAGTGATTTCAAAGAAGAGATCTTCCAGTGATTTACCGTCAGTATCGGTGGAGTTATTCTCCATTGTAGCAGCGAATTTGCCGTTCATCATAATATGAGCAATATCCCAGCAGTTTTCAACGCTGTCAATCATATGGGTGCTGATAAGAACAGAACAGCCTTGCTCACGAAGTTCTGCAAACACAGTCTTAAGTTCCTTAATAGCATGAGGATCAAGCCCTATCATAGGTTCATCAAAAATTATAACTTTAGGCTCATGTACAAGAGCGCAGCAGATAGATAGCTTTTGCTTCATACCCTTTGAAAGCTCCTTGCCGAGTTTGTCTTTCTTGTCCCAAAGTTCAAAACGTTCAAGAATTTTTTGTTCTAATTCGCTGTTAGGTTCAAGCTTATAAGCTCTACGCATAAATTCAAGATGTTCTTGAACAGTTAAAAGCTCGTAAATCGCAGGAACTTCCGGAATATATCCCATAAGAGCTTTAGCCTCAATGGACTTGTTGGACATATTATTTATTCCAATTGAACCATTAAATCGAAGAAGTCCGCATATGCATTTAATAATAGTAGACTTACCGGCGCCATTAGGACCCATTAAGACAGCAATTTGACCGTCATTAACTTTGAATGTGATATTGTCATTAGCTATTAGTTTGCCGTATTTTTTTGTTACTTCAAATACTGATAACATGGTGTTGTTCCCCTTTTTAAGTAGCGTTGAGATGCTTTTTATATTTTAAAATTTAACATACTACTACACTAGCATAAAAATATTTCATTGACAATAGTATTTAACAAATATTTAAGAATTCTTTAAGTCTTTATACTTTCTAAAGATTTAGAATGCTTCATAAAAATATTGAATTTTACACTTTTAGAGAAAATACACAAAAACATTGTTAAAAAATCGGCAAACAAAGTTTAAAATCAATTGACTTGTAGATTTAAAGTTGGTATAATATAAAGTATCTTTTATTTCAATTTGGAGGAATTATTATAATGAGCAGAGTTTATAATTTTAGTGCAGGTCCTGCAGTACTCCCAGAGGAAGTACTTAATGAGGCAGCAGCAGAAATGCTTGATTACAAAGGCACAGGAATGTCCGTTATGGAAATGTCACACCGTTCAAAAGCATATGAGGAAATCATCAATGCAGCTGAACAGGATCTTAGAGAGCTTATGAATATCACTGAAAACTACAAGGTTCTTTTCCTTCAGGGCGGCGCTTCACAGCAATTTGAAATGATTCACTGAATCTTATGAAGAATAAGGTTGCTGACTACATCATTACTGGTATGTGGGCAAAGAAAGCTTACGCAGAAGCACAGCTTTACGGAAAGGCTAATGCAATTGCATCAAGTGCTGACAAGACTTTCTCATACATACCTGATTGTTCTGATCTTCAATCAGCGAAGATGCAGACTATGTTTACATCTGTCAAAACAACACAATTTACGGTACAAAGTTCAATGAACTTCCTAACACAAAGGGCAAGGATCTTGTTGCTGACGTTTCGTCATGCTTCCTTTCTGAGCCAATTGATGTTTCTAAGTACGCAATCGTATACGGCGGTGTTCAGAAGAATATCGGCCCTGCTGGTGTAGTTATTGCAATCGTTAGGGAAGACCTTATCACTGATGACACACTTCCTGGCACACCAACAATGCTTAAGTATAAGACACACAGCGACAACGGTTCTATGTATAACACACCTCCTGCATATGGTATTTACATTTGCGGCAAGGTATTCAAGTGGATCAAGAAGATGGGCGGACTTGAGGCTATGAAGGCTTACAACGAAAAGAAGGCTGCTGTTCTCTACAACTTCCTTGATTCCTCAAATATGTTCAAGGGCACAGTTGTTAAGGAAGACCGTTCACTTATGAACGTACCTTTCGTAACAGGAAACGATGAGCTTGATGCTAAGTTCGTTAAGGAAGCAAAGGCTGCTGGTTTTGAAAACCTTAAGGGACACCGTTCAGTTGGCGGTATGAGAGCATCTATCTACAACGCAATGCCAATCGAGGGCGTAGAAAAGCTTGTAGAATTCATGAAGAAGTTTGAAGCTGAAAACGCTTAATTTCTTTTGCTCATATTAAACTAAAATACTATTCTAGGAGGAACTTTAATGTATACAATTCAAACATTAAATAAGATTGCAAAAATCGGCACAGATAATTTTGATGCAAAGTACACAATTGTTGACGAACACGAAAATCCAGACGCAATAATGGTGCGTTCTGCATCAATGCACGATATGGAATTCGGCTCAAACCTTCTTGCTATTGCAAGAGCAGGTGCTGGCGTAAACAACATTCCAGTTGAAAAGTGCGCTGAACAGGGAATTTGTGTATTCAACACACCGGGCGCAAACGCAAACGCTGTTAAGGAACTTGTAATTGCAGGACTTCTTCTTTCATCAAGAAAAGTTCCGGCTGCTATGCAGTGGGCACAAGGACTAAAGGGCGAGGGCGACGCTGTTGGAAAGCTTGTTGAAAAAGGCAAGGGACAGTTTGTAGGACCAGAAATCATGGGCAAGAAGCTTGGCGTTATCGGTCTTGGCGCAATCGGCGTTATGACAGCTAATGCAGCAGCAGCGCTTGGTATGAAGGTTTACGGCTTTGACCCATTCCTTTCAGTAAACGCAGCACTTAACCTCACACCAGGCGTTAAGAATTGCAAATCCACAAAGGAAATCTTTGAAGAATGTGACTACATCACAATCCACGTTCCATGCAATGCTGAAACAAAGCACATGATTAACAAAAGCACAATCGCTCTAATGAAGGACGATGTTCGTATTCTTAACTTTGCAAGAGCTGAACTTGTTAAGGACGAGGACATTATTGAAGCTCTAGCTAGCGGCAAGGTTGCTTGTTATGTAACAGACTTCCCAACAGATGCAGTTCTTGGAGTTGACGGAGTAGTTGCTATTCCTCACCTTGGCGCATCTTCTCCAGAATCAGAAGATAACTGTGCAGTTATGGCTGCTAATGAGCTTATCGACTACATCGAAAACGGAAACATTAAGAATTCTGTTAATCTTCCTGATGCTGAAATGGTAGCAAGCGGAACAAAGATTTGTATTATCCACAAGAACGTTCCTGCTGTAATCTCACAGATTTCAACAACTTGCGCTGAAGCTGGACTTAACATTGAAAATATGCTTAACAAATCCAAGAAGGATTTTGCTTACACATTAATTGATGCAATTGGCGATGTTACAACTGACGTTGTTGCAAAGCTTTCTGCAATTGCAGATGTTATTAAGGTTAGAGTTATTCTTTAACTTCAAATGAAAACTAAAAGGCTTATGCAAACTATCAATGGTTTGCATAAGCCTTTTTCGTGGGCTTTAGTTTGCGTTGTACTTTTTAGCTATATAAAAAATAAATTGTTGATAATAAGTTAAAAAGATTTCAAAACGACAAGAAAACAGTTAAAAAGCTTGCAAAAATGGCAACTTTGGTATAAAATATAGTGAACAATAGCAAACTCATATTTTAAGGAGGCGCTGTATGCCTAAAGAACTTGTGTTATGGTACTCTACTCCCGCAAAGGACGACGAGTGGGAGAGTAAATCTCTACCCATAGGAAACAGCTATATGGGAGCGTCTATTTTTGGAGGCGCTATATACGAAAACAAACACAGGGAAAAGCTCACATTGACCGAAAAAACGTTTTGGACGGGTGGGCCGTCTGAGCTGCGCCCTGATTATCGTGGCGGCAACAGGAACGAACAAAGCTATAAGTCAACTAAAGCCGTGCAAGAAGCACTTGCTAACGGCGAGAAGGATAAGGTGAAGGAACTTCTTTCGGCTCTTACGGGTGGCGGCGATGGATATGGAGCGTTCCAAACGCTTGGCAATATGTATTTCACTTTCGATGGAATTGACGAAACAGTTGACTATAAACGCAAGCTTAATCTTGCAAACGGCTCTGCATCTGTTTGCTTTAAGAACGGCGGGGAATACCACAGACGTGAGTATTTTGCGAGTCATCCGTCAGCGATTATTGCATCTAAATTTATAACCGAAGGTGGAACTCACAGTTTTTCAGTTTCTATGGATAATGCGCCGGAGGGGGCAGAATTCCTAAATACTGAGGGCGAATTCGCCATGTTCGGAAAACTTGCTGACAATGGGCTAGAGTATTACATGACAGTTAAACTTCATACCGATGGGGAGCTTACTATAAATCCGGTTGGAGTAAAAAATGCAACTAAAACAATTATATACATCTGTGCTGCAACGGATTATGCTAATGTTTATCCGAATTATAGGAGCGGAAAACGTCCATCAGATATTGTTTATGACAGAATTTCAGCAGCAGAGGAAACCAGATACGGCGCAGTGTGGCTTGAGCATCAGGCTGATTTTGTTCGATTAATCGACAGGGCGAGTATCGACCTTGGCGCAGAAATTATTGAAATACCTACCGACGTTTTGCTTGAAAAATACAAATCCGACGAAGCAGATAAGAATGAAAAACTTTTGCTTGAGGAAATGTATTTCAATTACGGCAGGTACTTGCTCATATCTTCATCACGTGGGGATACTTTACCGGCGAACTTGCAGGGAGTTTGGAACAATACCAACACGCCTCCGTGGAGTTCAGATTACCACATAAACGTAAATCTTCAAATGAACTATTGGCCGGCATATGTGACAAATCTTGCGCAGACGGCAATTCCGTTGATTGACTATATGGAAAGCCTTAGGGCGCCGGGCAGAGTTACTGCTGCTGAGTACTTCAACATCGTAAGTGACGAAGAAAATCCCGAAAATGGTTGGATTGCGCATACACAAAGCACGCCTTTTGGCTGGACTTGTCCGGGTTGGGATTTTTATTGGGGCTGGTCGTGCGCAGCAGTTGCTTGGCTATGCCAGAATATATGGGAATATTATGAGTTCACAGGGGATAAGGAGCTCTTAGGAGAGAAGATTTATCCGATAATGCGTGAGAGTGCAAGGTTCTATCTTCAGTGGCTGATTTATGATCAAAAGCAGGATAGAATGGTTTCATCACCTTCTTACTCGCCGGAACATGGCCCGGTTACAATAGGAAACACTTACGAGCAATCGCTAATTCAGCAGTTCCTTTCCGATTTCATCGAAGCATCAAAGGTGCTTGAACTTGACGAGGAACTTCGTGAAAAAGCAGAGGAAATAAAGCCGAAGCTAAACCCTTACCACGTTGGAATAAGGGGGCAGCTAAAAGAATGGTTTGAGGAGGATACGGACGGGTTTGACACCTCCGAAATTCAGCCGAACCACAGACATATATCGCACCTGCTAGGGCTTTATCCGGGCAAGGCAATCTCACAAAGCACACCTGAGCTTCTCCGTGCAGCAGTTGTTACACTTAATGAGCGTGGTGACGAGTCAACGGGTTGGGCAAGGGCGTATAAGCTGAATTTATGGGCAAGAACCGGTGACGGTAATCGTGCGTATAAGCTGCTAAACGGACTTATTTCAGGAAGCACTTTCCCTAATCTTTGGGACGTACATCCGCCATTCCAAATTGACGGCAACTTCGGCGGTACTGCCGGAATTGCTGAAATGCTTATTCAAAGTCACGAGGGGTATATTCATATTCTGCCATCACTTCCGTTTGCATGGAAAGGTCACGGCAGCTTTAGCGGACTTTGTGCAAGAGGCGGGTTTGAAGTATCCTGCGAATGGTCAGACGGCGAGATTGAAAGGATTGAAATCCTCTCTAAAAACGGTGGAATATGCCGTGTGAAAACAGGCGATGATATATTAGAATTTGAAACAGAAGCAGGAAAATCGTACTCATTATAGCAACACGAAAGGAAAAGATATGTCCAAACAAACCGTAGAAATTTTCACCGATGGAGCGTGTTCAGGCAACCCCGGACCGGTGGATGGGGAGCGATACTAAGACTTGGCTCACACATCAAGGAGCTTTCAGGTGGAGAGGCTCATACAACCAACAATAGAATGGAACTTATGGGTGTTATTTCGGCACTTTCGGTGCTAAAGTATCCTTGCGATGTTATATTGACTACCGACAGCAAGTATGTAGTTGACAGCGTGGAAAAAGGCTGGGCAAGGTCTTGGAAGAAAAACGGCTGGAAAAAAGCCGACAAAAAGCCGGCGCTGAACTCAGACTTGTGGGAGATTTTACTTAATCTTTTAGATACGCATAATGTCACATTTAATTGGGTTAAGGGTCACGCAGGTCACCCTGAAAATGAGCGTTGTGATGAGCTTGCAGTTATACAAAGGGATATTAATTCAAATTAAAGTCGGGCGTTTGCTTTTTTCTTGCCGTAACAAACAAAATTTAAGATAAAAAAGCGTTTACCTAAAATTCTTGGGTAAACGCTTTTTTGAGAGAAAATTAGAATAAGTGAAAAGAATTGAAAGTTTTTTAGATAATATTATAATTTTTTATATGAGGTATTGCAATTTACACTAAAAAGGTATATAATAAATCAGCAGGATAAATACTGCGTAAAAGGTAATAATATACTTAAATACAAAAAGGCGCTTTGATGGTGAAATTTCGGCATTTTAAAGCTGTCCCGAAAATCAGAAAGGGCTGGTCATAAAGAGATGGACAAGTTTATATACGCTGACAATGCGGCAACTACTAAAGTTTCTAATAGTGTTCTTGAAGAAATGATGCCGTATTTTACAGAACAATATGGTAATGCTTCAAGCATATATTCTATGGGCAGAAATGCTAAACGTGCGCTTGAAACAGCAAGGGAGCGTTGTGCAAAGGTTATCGGATGTGAGCCTAGCGAAATATATTTCACAAGCGGCGGCTCAGAGGCTGACAACTGGGCGATTAAGGGAGTAGCACAAAGTCTTTCTTCAAAGGGCAAAAAGCACGTAATCACTACTGTTTTTGAGCATCATGCGGTTCTTCATGTTTGTGAGGACCTTGCAAAGAAAGGCTTCGAGATAACATATCTTCCTGTAAGCGAAAAGGGAATTGTTAGTGTCGAGGACGTGAAGAACGCAATTCGACCTGACACCGCACTTGTTACGATTATGTACGCAAACAACGAAATCGGAACAATTCAGCCGATTGAGGAAATAGCTAAGGTTTGTCACGAAAACGGCGTTGTTTTCCACACCGATGCTGTGCAAGCTATCGGGAATGTGGAGATAAATGTTAAGGAGCAAGGAATTGACATGATGTCAATTTCGGGGCATAAAATCCACGCTCAAAAGGGAGTAGGCATTCTTTACTGTAGGAAAGGAATAGCACTTCCTAACCTCATTCATGGGGGAGCGCAGGAGAGAGGCAAGAGAGCAGGTACTGAAAATGTTGCGGGAATAATGGGGCTTGCAAAGGCTCTTGAGGATGCAACAGAGAATATTCCGGCAAAGGTTGAGAGGATAACAAAACTCCGAAATCGCCTTGTTGATGGGATTTTGAAGATGGAGAGAACTCGTCTTAACGGCGACCGTGAGCTTCGTCTTTGCGGAAATTGCAACACTTCAATCGAGGGAATTGAGGGCGAGTCACTCTTGCTAATGCTTGACTTAGCAGGGATTTGCGCTTCAAGTGGTTCGGCTTGTACATCAGGTTCGCTTGATCCATCGCACGTGCTGCTATCATTAGGGCTAAAGCATGAGGTTGCTCATGGCTCTCTAAGACTTAGTCTTTCAGAGGACAGCACTGATGAAGATGTTGACTATATTCTCGAAAAACTACCTCCAATAGTTGAAAGACTTCGTGCGATGTCGCCGCTATGGGAGAGAATGTGCAAAGAAAACATATAATTACGACCTATGCCCGTTTGTTGAGTAACGTGGCTAAAGTCACCTATTGAAAGAGAGGATAATTAAAATGCTATATAGTGAAAAGGTTTTAGACCATTTTTCAAACCCAAGAAATGTTGGGGAAATTACTGATGCAGACGGCATCGGCGAAGTAGGAAATGCAAAGTGCGGCGACATTATGAAGATGTACATTAAAGTTGACAACGGAATTATTTGCGATGTTAAGTTTAAGACATTTGGCTGCGGCGCAGCGGTTGCAACATCTTCAATCGCAACAGAGCTTATCAAGGGCAAGCCAATCGAGGAGGCTCTAAAGCTTACAAACAAAGCTGTTGTTGAGGCGCTTGACGGACTTCCAGCTGTAAAGCTTCACTGTTCAGTTCTTGCAGAACAGGCAATTAAATCGGCACTTTCCGACTACTATTCAAGACAGGGAATTGATCCGCTTCCAATAGTCGGCGAAATCGGCGAGTGTGAGGCTTACTTACCACTAAGACTTAAAATGCGTTCCTATTAGGGACGCATTTTTTATTTACAAGTCGAGGCAACATAAAACCATGTGTAATGTTGACATTTGTTAAAAAGTAAGGTATATTCTTAATTAATGCGTAGTGAACAATTCCGTTTTCAACGGAATTGTTCATAAAATCAGTTTGCGGCTGATTTTATAGACGAATAAGGTTATATATAGAGAAAAAGAACAAGAAAGAGGCAAAGAGAATGAGAAAAGGAACAGCGGGTGGTATGCGAATATCGTTGCGAGTGATTGCGTTGTTATCAGCGCTTGCATTAGTCGGCTGTCAAGAAATTGATGAGCCTGAAAAACTACCAAGCAAGCAGAAGAAGTTCTTGTAACCGTTGAAACTACCGTCACCACCGAAGATCCTTACGGTCCGATAGGTGACTATGATCCGTTAATGGAGTCAAACGGCATAGCAATCCCACAAAGAAAAGAAGTCCTGAAGGCATATGAGCTTGAGAATTTGAGAATTCGCTAAAGCACATGATTGATATTGAGCCGTTGTTGCAGCTGCCGGAGCTTCCCTCGGGGTGCGAGGCTACAATGCTCACGCTGCTGCTAAACTATAACGGCTGGAAAGTTGACAAGAGCGAAATAGCTAAAGATTACGTGCCATATAAGATAATTACAAGCGATAAAGGGGATACTTTACGGCGAGGATACACAATATGTTTTCGCAGGCGACCCGCTTTCACAGACTATGGGCTAGGCTGCTTTATACCGTGCATTCAAGGTGCAGCAGATAAGTATCTTAAACAGGTGGGGAGCAGGCTAAAAGCTTACGATTTAACAGGCACACCGTTGCAGGAATTACTTCCGTACATAGCAGAGGACACCCCGTTTTGCAATCACAACGCAGGATCTAGTTGAGCGAAGTACAACGTTTCATGGTTCGCACCTGACGGAACGGAAATTCATTGGTACAGGGGGCATCATGCAGTCTTGATTTGTGGCTATGACTTGCACAATGAAACAATTACAGTTTGTGATCCACTTTCGGATAGTGGGTTTAGCGAGTACAATATATACGATTTTGCCGATATTTACTATATCAAGGGCGAATGCTCAATGATTTTAGACTACTAAAAAACACCGTACAAAAGCTATAAACGCTCTTTGTACGGTGTTTTTTAAATTCAAGTAGATCTTCTGCTGTCTTGTGGAAAATCTGCTCTTTTTCGTTATCGCTTAATTTAGGTTGTGGATTTGCTGGATACCGTGAATAGGCCTCTGCCACGGCAAGTCGCTACCAAACATAACACAGTCAGCGCCGTGATTTTTGATAATGCGTTCAAGCTGAGACTGCTCAATATGCTCGAGCGTCCTCGTGTTGAGGGGCAAGAAATCCAGTATCAAGCCACACATTCCTAAGTCCGACAAGGTGCTTTTCCACTAAATCGAACTGCATCATTCCGCCGAGATGGGCAAGAACGATTTTTAAGTTAGGGAACTTCCTTGCGACCTTTTCCGATTCGGGAGGCTGTGCGTGGATTAAGTCTGGTGAAGAGGATCATACCCCGCATGAAAAACTACGATTAATCCTAGTTCTTGACAACGCTCATATATAGGGTGCATTTTCTCATCATTGATGAAGAATTCCTGATAATCCGGATGGAATTTCACACCCTTCAGACCGAGAGATTTTATTCTGTTAAGCTCATCTAAAGCGTCCTCAGCATCGGGGTGAACGCTGCCAAAACATATGAGTTCATCGGGTTTTGTTCTGCTGAGAGGTTGTTAATTATTGTTTGTTGAGTTGGTTTTGTCGCAATCGGCAGTAAAACGCCCTTGTCAACTCCGTCCTCACAGAAGTATCCTTTTTAAATCAGAAATAGTTCCGTCCGTAAGTGCAGGAAAACCGCTGTTAGCCTCAAGAGCGGCAATGGCTTTTTCAGCGATTTTATCAGCAAAACCATGCGTGTGAAAATCTATGTACATAAGGCCTCCGTAACAAGCTTAGAAATTTAGTCTTCGGTTTTTTCTTCAGGAACGATGCTTATTCCTAGAACTTCAAGGCTTTCATCGTCCACAGTAGCAGGGCAGGAGGACATAAGTTCTGAAGCGTTCTGCATTTTAGGGAATGCAGTAACATCACGTAAACTTTCCTCACCGCATAGCAACATCGCAAGACGGTCAAGACCAATTCCAGCACCACCATGAGGAGGAGCGCCGTACTTATAAGCATCAACTAAGAAACCGAATTTAGCCTCAATTTCTTCAGCCTCAAGACCGAGTGCCTCAAACATTTTCTGCTGAAGTTCGTAGTCTGTAATACGGATTGAGCCACTTGAAAGCTCAATACCGTTAAGAACAAGGTCATAAGCCTTAGCACGAACCTTACCCGGTTCAGTATCCAAATATTCAAGACATTCTTCCATAGGCATTGTGAACGGGTGGTGCATAGCAAGCCACTTTTGATTATCTTCGTCCCATTCAAAGAATGGCATTTCTGTAATCCAGAGGAAGTTCCAACCCTCAGGAATAATGTCAAGCTGTTTTGCAACTTTAAGACGCAAAGCACCAAGAACAGGCAATGTAACGCTGTTTTTATCGGCAACGATAAGCATAACGTCACCCTTTTCGCAGTTAGTAGCATTAAGGATAGCATCAAGTTCGCCCTCGCCCATGAACTTGCCAAAAGAACAGCTAGGTGCATCGTCCACCCATCTAACGTAAGCAAGTCCTTTAGCGCCAATTCCACGGACCATTTCAGTTAGCTTGTCGATTTCCTTACGAGTGAGAGTAGCAGCAGCGTTTTTAGCAACGATACAGCGAACACTACCTCCAGCCTCAATTGCAGAGGTGAAAACTCCAAATCCACAGTCCTTAACAAGAGAGGAAATATCTTGAATTTCCATTTCAAAACGAGTGTCAGGCTTGTCCGAGCCATAGCGGTTCATTGCGTCAGTAAATGTAAGTCTTGGAAGCTTTTGCGCAAGTTCAATATTCATTACATCTTTGAAAAGACGGTGAATATAGCCCTCAATCATTTCAAGAACATCATCAATGTCAACAAAAAGCCATCTCTAAGTCGATTTGAGTAAATTCGGGCTGTCTGTCAGCACGTAAGTCCTCATCACGGAAACATCTGCAAGCTGAATATATCTGTCATAGCCAGAAACCACTGAGAAGTTGCTTGTAAATTTGAGGTGATTGTGGAGAGCGTAGAAGTTGCCCTTATGAACTCTTGATGGCACAAGATAGTCACGAGCGCCCTCAGGAGTTGATTTAATCAGCATAGGTGTTTCGATTTCGATAAAGCCGTTTTCATAGAAATATTCACGAGTTACTCTTGCAATATGATGGCGCTTGATTATATTTTGCTGAAGTGGCGCTCTGCGCAAGTCAAGGTAACGGTGCTTTAGTCGTAGATTTTCGTTAACCTTAGTTTCATTTGTGATTTCAAAAGGAGGCGTTTGAGCCTTTGCAAGAATGCGCAGCTCAGTTACCATGATTTCAACACTTCCGGTGGAAATTTCAGCATTTACGCTCTCTCTTGCGCAAACTGTACCCGTTGCCATAAGGACGTATTCGCTATGACAAGAGGAAGCTTTTTCAAAGATTTCACGAGAAGTCGTGTCGTTGAAAGCAAGCTGAACAATTCCTGTTGAGTCACGAAGGTCTATAAATATAAGGTTGCCAAGGTCACGTATTTTCTGAACAAAACCACCTACTGTTACGACATTGCCAATTCCTCGACTTTGCCGCAGTAATGGGTGCGTTTCATTCCTTTGATTGATTGCCATTATTTTTCCTCCAAGTTTAGATTAAATATTAAAATCCTCAAGTACGCCACTGAACATATTTGAAACGGAAATATTAGAGAATTGTTCTACAAATCCATCTCCAAGAGTGATAGGCGTCTGAGTACCGGTAGTCATGTTCTTGAGGTTTGCGTTGCCGCTTTCAAGTTCAGTCTCACCAAGCACAAGTACAAATTGAGAATTTAGCTTATCAGCATATTCATCTGAGGCTTAAGCCCTCTACCCATAACGTCGTATTCCACCCAAAAATCCCTCATCACGCAAAAGCCTTTGTAAGAACAATTGCACGAGAAAGAGCAGCCTCGCCCATAGATGCGATATAAAGGTCGCACTTCTTAGCAGGTATATAAAATCGCAGCCCTGATTTTCCATAGTAAGAATAAGTCTTTCAATTCCCATCGCAAAACCAAGAGCAGGGAGTGGCTTACCACCGAGTTGCTCGATAAGTCCGTCATAACGTCCACCGCCACAAACAGTGCCTTGCGCACCAATGGAGGTTGTTATAAACTCAAAAACAGTCTTTGTGTAGTAATCAAGTCCCCTTACGATTTTAGGGTTAATTTCAAACTCAATGTTCATTGCATTGAGGTTATGTACAGGAAGTGATGCAGATCGCATTCCTCACAAAGATAATCAAGGATAATCGGCGCATCTTTCGCAATTTCAGAGCAAACAGGGCTCTTACAGTCGAGAATGCGCATAGGATTTTTCCCTAATCTTCCAAGACAGGTTTCGCAAAGTTCGCCCTTACGTTCTTCAAAATATTTGCGGAGAGCGTCGTGATATTCCTTTCTGCAAGTCGGACAGCCGATAGAATTAATGTAAAGCTTAACGTCCTTAAGTCCAATTCTATCAATAAAAGTTTTCGCAAGAGCGATAACGTCAGCATCTGCACAAGGGGAAGCACTGCCGAACATTTCGCAGCCGAACTGGTGGAACTCACGAAGTCTGCCGGCTTGTGGCTTTTCATATCTAAAGCAGGAAGGGAAGTAGAACACTTTTTGTGGCAGACGCTCATTAAGAAGCCCATTTTCAAGCATGGCACGAACAGTGCCGGCAGTCCCCAGGTCTTAGAGTGATTGAACGGTCGCCCTTGTCGGTGAATGTGTACATTTCTTTTTGAACAACGTCAGTTGTATCGCCAACTGAGCGGGTGAAAAGTTCAGTATGTTCAAAAGTCGGAAAGCGTATTTCACGAAATCCGTATTTTTTCAGCAGTTTCAGCAGCAAGCTTTTTCAACAGTTTGCCACTTGTAACTTTCAGAAGGGACTACGTCTTGAGTCCCTTAGGTCGTTGTGTTAAAAGTGCCATATTTTTGAATTCCTTTCAGTTACTTAATTCCAAATCTCATTCTATAAAACAGATAAATGTCGATTTCCTTATCCTCAAAGTCATGATGGACAGCATCGGCAAACTCATTAAGTCTGCGCTCAATGAGGTCAGGGCGTTTTTTAAGGATATTCTGAATACCGCCACTGCTAATTGCAAGTCCGATGAGCTGTTCAGCGTTGAAAGCTGTTTGCTTATGGAAAACCACTTCACGAGAATACTTCAAAATACCCGCTCTGTTATGTGTTTTTCAGGTGTTCATCTTTGCTGAAGCGTCTGAAAGTGTCCTTTAAATTTGCAAGATTATCTTCGCACCATTTAACGAATGGGAGAATAAATTAGCATACTTAAGTTCACTCAATTCCGAGCAAAGGTGTCCTGTCATAGTCAATGGCAAATATTCCGCCCTTTTTGAGAATACGGTTCACTTCCGCTAATGTAGACTTAGGCTCCATCCAGTGAAAAGATTGAGAGCATATAACCAAGTCAACAGAGTCACTAGGAATGCTTGTAGAATGCGAATATTCATGCAAGAAAGTAGCGTTTGAAATCCCCTTAGACTTGGCAATTTCAAGCATATCTTCACTAGGTTCAACTCCGATTACAGAACGGCAGTGTTTGGACAGCACTTCCGTTGAAAGACCTGTCCCACAGCCGAAATCGGCGATAACGTCGATTTCACTTTTCAAATACTTTTGAAGAAGAACAATCGGGAAATCGTCAAATGTCGGACGTGAGCCGTCATAAAGTTCACTAAAACCAGTGAAACGTGTAGAATTATCTATATTTTTTGACATAGTAAAATCCTTTCTGAAAATAAAAAGCCGTCCTCTTACACAAAATGTAAGGGACGACAAGATTAGCCGTGGTACCACCCTGATTCAGCAAATAACTGCTCTTAAATTTCGTAACGTGAAATAACGTTTGTACTTAATCGTACAAAAGCTCCAAGGTGTCCTTCACCAATAATAAGCCGTGACGGTCACAGAAGAGTTTCAGTTGAAACACCCGTCATTCTCTTTGCGAATTAAAAAAAGGGTACTCTACTTTTCAAAGCAGATAATATATTAAGGTGATTTTACTACATAAATGTAGTTTTGTCAAGTGCGTCGATAAGAATTTCAGCAGCTGCTATATAGATTAGTCACGTGGATTGATAATCTCACGCCAATCAAGATCTCCTCTTTCAAGCGCATGAATTAGAGCCTCAGCAGTTGCAATGTTTGTTGCAAGAGGTATATTATGAACGTCACAAAGACGAAGCAAATTCAGCTCATTAGGTTCATGAGGCTTTGGTGTGATTGGGTCACGGAAATATAGCAACAAGTCAATTTCATTGCATGAGATGCGAGCGCTGATCTGCTGATCCCCGCCTTGAACACCGCTAAGATAACGCTGGATTCTAAGTCCGGTTGACTCTGCAACTTGCTTTCCAGTAGTCCCTGTTGCGCAAAGATTATGTCTGCTCAAAATCCCACAATAAGCTATGCAGAATTGAACCATCAATTCTTTTTTGGAATCGTGAGCTATAAGTGCGATATTCATGGTTAACCCCCCAATACTTATTTTAGGTTGATTGTAAGTGGCACATCTCTTGGCCCTTAACACGTTTGGAAATAGCTTCGAAAGCCTTAAATCCAGCAGATGATGACGGAATAGCTTCACCTTTGAAGTAGCAACAGTAATTGCCATATCTTCAGGAATTACGCCAATAAGCTGAACTCCTACCGTGTCAATGATCTGGTCAAGGTCAGCCACTAGGTCATAGCTGAGGAGTTTAAGGTTTACTTTGTTGATGATGAGACGTTGTTTCTTGTTGCCTCTCTTATAGAACTCATCGGACATTGTTCTTGCATCACGAACACAGATAGCGTCCGGAGTTGTAACAACTAAGATGAGGTCGGACTGTTCAACGATGTCAAATACGCTGAGTTAATACCAGCGGAAGTGTCGATGATGATATATTCATAATATTTACGCATTTCTTCACAAATTTCGTGAATGAGAGTAGCGTTAAGTTGAGCAAATGGATCCTCGGAGCACAAACGATGCTGAGGTTAGATGCCATTTTAACTTGTGTAGTAGCCTTGTAAATGTCACAATCCCCGTTAAGTACATTTCCCAAGTCGTGCTGGATAACATCTCTAACTCCGAGCATGATGTCCATACATCTAAGTCCAAAGTCGAGCTCGATAATAAGTGTTCTGTTGCCTTGCTTTGCAAGTGCATATCCTAAACCGGCACATATCGAAGATTTACCTGTACCGCCTTTACCAGACGTAACTGCAATAATTTTAGACATATAAGCTCCTTCCAATGCGAACCGTGACATCGCATTAATTGTATTTAATATAGCCCTATCTTGTAATCAAAAAATCACTGGTTGTATTATAAAATTAGTATATAAATACCACTCACGACAAAACTATAGTATCATTTATTATATTACCACAAATCAATTAAAAATTAAAGAAAATTTAAGGAAGAAATATCAAAATCGTGAAATGTACTTTATTATTACAAAAACATTTGTGCAGTTTGCATATACAACAAAAACATTCCTTAAAATATGATGCGCAACGATGTAATAAAATAACCACTTTTGGCGAACAATAATTTCACGACAAACTTAAAACTATAAGGAGAAGTAAAATGAAAAACGATAAAAGACCACTCATTAATGAAGAACAATACGACGATACTTTCTTCACAACGGCAAGCTCCGGAGATTGCACGGGACTAATTCCGGAAGGCGGAAACTTAACCGAAGAGGAATTTATTGACTATAAAGAAGTATATCCGTTTTCCGTTCCACAAATGCCTGAAAATGACAAAGGTCGTTAAGGAGCAAAACTTCTAGTCAAGCAAACCAAAAATGCGAGAAAACTCATCAAAGAGCTTCTCGCATTTATTTTAGTAGTCGTATCCGATTTGTATTGCTTTCATGTTTAGCTCAACAAGGTGAGCTTTTTTAGGAGGAATACATTTTTCCATAGCCTTTTTAACAGACTCAAGGCTTGTCATATTAGTTTCCTTAATGAGTTTTCCTAGCATAATCATGTTTGCCATTCCGTTCATATCGTTTGAAAGAGCAAGCTCGGTGCATGGAATGTAGTAGCAGGAAATATCCGAACGCTCACATTTATCAGAAATTAGCGTAGAATCGATAAAAACCTTACCATTAGGCTGAACAGTGTCGATGAATTTAGCGTAAGATGGGCCGTTCATTACAACCAAGGTTGATGGCTCAAGTATCAAAGGTGAGCCAATAGGCTTATCAGAAAGGCAGACAGAACAGTTTGCAGTTCCGCCACGCATTTCAGGGCCATATGACGGAAGCCATGAAACCTCACGCTCATCAATAAGGCCTGTGTAAGCCAAAACCTTGCCGGAGAAAAGAATACCTTGACCGCCAAATCCTGCGAAAATTACTTCATTAGTCATTTTCCTTCACCTCCGCATATTTGTCCTTAATTACGCCAAGAGGGTAGTAAGGAATTACTTCGTTTCTTACTCTCTCAAGGGATTCGATAGGAGAAAGTCCCCAGTTTGTAGGACAAGTTGAAAGCACTTCCACAATAGAGAAGCCTTTCTTATCACGCTGATTTTCAAAAGCTTTTCTAATAGCCTTTTTAGTTTCATTGATATGAGGAATGCTGTCAACGGAAGTTCTTTGAGCAAGCGCAACACCGTCAAGCTGAGAAAGCATTTCACAAACTCTTACAGGGTAGCCTTGAACAGTAACATCACGTCCGAAAGGAGTGGTTTGAGTAACTTGTCCAGGCAAAGTAGTTGGAGCCATTTGACCGCCAGTCATACCATATGTACCGTTGTTTACAAATATTATAGTGATGTTTTCGCCTCTTGTTGCGCTATGAACTGTTTCAGCAGTACCAATAGCAGCGAGGTCGCCGTCACCTTGATATGAGAATACGAATTTATCAGGATTTGCACGCTTTACGCCGGTTGCAACAGCCGGTGCACGTCCGTGAGGAGCCTCAATCATGTCACAGCCAAAATAGTCATAAGCCATAACCGAACAACCAACAGGGCAAACGCCGATTGTTTCGCCCTCAATATCCATTTCGTCCATAACTTCGCAGATAAGACGGTGGATTATACCGTGTGTACAGCCGGGGCAGTAGTGCATAGGAACATCACAAAGTGACTTAGGTCTTTCAAATACAACAGCCATTACTTTGCACCTCCAAGCTTTTTGATTTCTTCAAGAATTTCAGATGGCTTTGGTATAACTCCGCCGGTTCTTCCAAAGAAAGACACAGGCTTTGAGCAGTTGATTGCAAGCTTAACGTCGTCAATCATCTGTCCCATGCTCATTTCAACGCAAAGGATTTCGCTGGCATTCTTAACTGCTTCATTAAGCTCATTAGCAGGGAATGGCCAAACTGTAACAGGGCGGAAAAGACCAGCCTTTATACCAAGTTCTCTAGCTGAATTTACAGCAGATTTTGCAATTCTAGCAGTAGCTCCGAATGCAGTAATTACTATATCGGCATCATCGCAAAGATAGCTCTCAGCAATAGTTTCCGTCTTGCAGATTTCAGCGTACTTTTCAAAACGTTCAACGTTAAGTCTGTAAAGGTCCTCTGGCTTTAGAATAAGGCTGTTGATAATGTTGTGGTTTCTTTTCTTACCGTGTCCATTAGCAGCCCAAGTCTTTTCTGGAAGTTCAGTCTAGTCCTTGTGGGAATGTTACAGGTTCCATCATCTGCCCGAGAAGTCCGTCAGCAAGAATTTGGCTGCAGGCATTCTGTACTTGTCGGCGAGGTCGAAAGCTTTGTGATCATGTCGACCTTCATCTCCTGCACGGAGGAAGGTGCGAATACCAGAACATGAAAATCCCCATGTCCTAACGCCCTTGTATTCGCCAATAGTCAGACTGAGAAGGCTGAATACCACCAAGACCAGGCCCACCACGTTGTACGTTAATAATTACGCAAGGTAAATCGCTTGCAGCACAATATGAGATACCCTCAGCCTTTAGGCTAATTCCAGGTGAAGAAGAGGACGTCATAACACGAACGCCGGTAGATGCAGCGCCTAGAACCATGTTAATAGCAGCGATTTCCGATTCCGTTTGTAGGAACACGCCACCAGCTTTCGGCCATTCTCTTCGCCATGTAAGCAGAGATTTCTGTCTGAGGTAATAGGTATCCAAAAGCACTTGCAACCTGCACGTATTGCAGCTTCTGCGAGGGCTTCGTTACCTTTCATAAGGTTTCTTTCCAAAAAACTCACTCCTTATATAAAATATGTTTTTTTACTCTTGGAAATAGGGCTATTTTTCAACTGTAATTACGCAATTCCGACACATTTTAGCACACATTGCGCAACCGATACATTTTTCTAAATCGGTACATTCAGCGGTGAAATAGCCTTTAGAATTACGGGAATTTTTCTCGTATTAGCAAATGTTTTTTGGGCAAACGGTTGTACAAAGACCACAGCCCTTACATTTTTCAAAAGCGATAGTTATTTTAGCCATTAGATTTAAGTCCTTTCTGTTTATTGTGAGCAGGTTTATTCCTGCCAAATTTGTTTTACGTATATTTTAATTGGCATTGCATTTTCTGATTTAGGGCATATTTCTTCGGAATACGCCGTGAAACGAGAGGAAGTCCACTCAACTCAGAAATTCTCTTGCAAAGGAAAGCGAGCTGTTTACAGTGTCTAAGTTCGTTTCTTCGCCAAGATTTGAGTTGTTTATTATACCCAAAAGAGAAAGCCTTGAAGCCGTTTCAATCTCACGCATAACCTCGGACAGCTCTGACAGGAGTGCTAGTCAAAAGTCGATATTTATTGACAACATAAAGCATTTCGAGTTCGTTAGAATGAGCGTTTAGTATTTCAGCAAATCTGCCGAGTGCAATAGCACCAGCATCATCTCCGCCAACATCGAGTATAACGTGCCCGTCACCGCTAAATAGCTGCTCAAGGTCAAAGTTCACCGTAGGCATTTCGATGTTAGTGTTTGCGTACATTAGCGAAATAAGCTCGACATTATTATCGCCAAACAGTTCTTTGAAATCTGCGGTACGGAAATACGGGTTGATAACATCCAAGTCAACGACCACTGTTACTTTCTTGTTCTCCCTTGCAAGAAGCAGGGCAATGTTCGCTGAAATATTGCTCTTGCCGCTGCCGTAATGGCCCGTAATGACGATAATCTTTTTCATAAATAAGGCTGTCCTCCCAAGAAAAACAATTGACATTTTCAAGCTTGTACATTATATTATATCACAATCATGCAATCTTTTCAATGATTTCTTGACGAAAAAAAGAGCAGCATTTAATTATCAATTAAAATAGAAAAATACATTGCTTTCCAAATAAAAATAGTGTATAATTATAAAAATAAAGAAAGCAAGGAAAACAAAAAGGAGCATCATATCATGACTAAAAAAAATCAAGTAATGGCAGAAAACAATAAATCCGTCTTTAAATCAGCGTTTCCAATTGTGGTTGCACTATTTCTCGTAATGTGCTCTGTGGCATATATTGTAGGTCGCTCAATAAGCGAACGTGCATATAACGAGAAGTGGAAGGATTACGATGAATGCGGTCTTTCATAATATGAGGGAATAACCGAGCGGTAATGTCATCAACGATTCATAAGGCCTTGCGAAAGCCAGGTCTTATTTTGCTGTCAAAATTCTAGAAAGCCAAAAAAAGTTGTTCGAATTCATTTCATGTGCGTTCGTAGCTCAGCTGGATAGAGCATTAGACTCCGACTCTAAAGGCCGCAGGTTCGACTCCTGTCGAGCGCACCAGCAACATGACGTTGCCTTTAACCACTACTATCTTTTTACGATAGTAGTGGTTTTTGTATAGGTTCAGTTTTGCTTTCCAAAAAAATAAATTACTATACCGTAAATTCAAAAATAACCGTTAGGTTAGCTGTTACACAGCACAAGTTGTGTAAATTTATGATTCAATGTTCTCATCCGTGTGAACCACAGGTTTACACTAGAGTGACTAAAAGTCACTCGTTAGGCACTATAAGTGCCGCATGAGGTTATTTTACCATATTAGGTATTGCAAAAAATCACTTTTTATGATAAAATTCGAGTATATTGTATTTTGTTCACAGAAATGTTCGTTTTAAGAAATTTTTTTTGTTTAAGTAATAATTTATTTAAGGGGAGTAGTATTATGTTTTGTTCTTCATGCGGGAAGCAATTGGCTCAAAGCACAAGATTTTGTGATGGTTGTGGAACGCCGACAGGTATTTCTGCGGCAGGTTCGGTTGCAGCAGCGCCTCAGCCAGAAGCAGTAGCAATTCCGGCATCAACAGTTGTTGCAAAATCCTTTACGTGTAACGGTTGTGGAGCGCCACTTCAAATACCTCAAAACGCAAAAGGTACAGTTGTTTGTTCGTCTTGCAAAAACGAGTGCGTACTAGAGGGCGTTATAAAGAATGCTGAGATGGCAGCCAAAGAAAATATCAACAGTGGAGTTGCGCTATCGGCAAATCAAAAAAAATTGCACGACAAGCTTGTTGAAGCACTTTGTAGCCTCAAATCAGCGCCATTAGATATATTTAATAAGGTCGAGGTTATACGTGAGGAGAGATATTGCGTTCCGGCATATTGTTTCTATTGTAACGGTACGGCCTCTTATACATATGAAATTGCAAAGTGGACCACACATAAAACAGCGGTTGATAGGGGCAACATAACCCAAGTTGAGAAGGAACAGATTAAGGACTACACACCTATGAGTGGTACAGCGGCTGTTACAGCGACAAGGTTTTCCTCCGCTAACAGGGAGTTTGCACAGCAAATCGAGAGTCTTTATCTTAATGCAGATCCTGATTTATTGGTGGATTACGAGTATTTATCATACCCAAGTGATGTAACTACTTGCGACAGCAACCTACCTCAAGCAGCGTCATTCAACACATACGTAAAAACTAATGTCGAAGAGCTTTTGAGTAGAGATGCTGAAAATGGCCTAGCAGGCAAGGATTATCGTAGCTTACAGATGGGCGGAAGTAGAATTGATAAGGAAGAAACAATCCGAGTGTTCTTAGGAATGTATCGTATCATATATAAATACATGGGCAAGGAATACTCCATATGGCTAACAGGTGACGGGGAGAGATGGTGTTACGACACTGCACCTGTTGACCAGCAAAGACAGCAAACAATTGATGCCAAGAGCAAAGAAGTTGAAAATATCCCTGAAAACAAGAGCAATGCTTGGCCAGTTATACTTATTATATTAGGCGTGATTTTTGCTGCTGCTACTGGCGGTGTGGCATTAATAGCGACCGTACTAGGTATTGTTTTCTTGATTAAAAACAACAAATCTAACAACCAAACTACATATGTACGTTCAACCGCCGAGCGAGAATTAAGAGAGCTTCAAGCGCAATGGCAGGGCGCAATAATTCAATTTAACGAGGACAAGAAAGTTCTAAACGGAATATACGACACAAAAAAAGACTCTAACAAATAAATAATAAAACAAAAATACCCTTTGAGGACGTACTAGATAGTACATCTTACAAAGGGTATTTTATTTTGTATTCATTCTAAAAGTTGGGATTACACTTGATTCATAACCAGCAAATCATTTTCTTTAATAACCGTCTTTCCGTAAGGAATGACGATGTTTCCGTTTCGCTGAATCATTATTATTAGTTTATCCGGCTCTGTCGAAACTTCGGAAATCATCTTGCCTATCCATGGGTCGTCCTTGGCGATTGTCTTTTCTGTTAGGAAGAGATCGTCCTTAGAAATATGCGCTCTTGCGCCCATTACAATTATATCGCCAAGAGAAATTTCAGTGTTACCATTTGGCACGACATTTTCCTCACCACGTTTAATCATTACAATTAAAGTGTCCGGTGGAATGACTAGGTTTTTAATTTTCTTGTCTATCCATGGGTGATTTTCCACAATTTGAAGTTGGATAAACTGAATAGAAACCTCATCACTGTAATCGGTAAAGGTCTTTAATACGTCGGCCTTATCGTCAATCATATTAAGCTTTTTAGCAGCAAGCGGGAGAAGTGAGCCTTGAATAAGGATTGAGAAAAGTACGATAAAGAATACTATATGATACAAATCAATCTGCATATTCGGTGCGCCCATGATAGCCATAACAGCAAATACAATCGACGCAGCACCACGAAGCCCCGACCATGAAACGAACGCTATTTGATTGAGCTTGCACTTGAAAGGAAGCATAATAAGAGCCGTTGCGACCGGTCTTGCGATGAATGTGAGTATAAGCGCTGCTAACAAAGCAACACCCGCAACTGCCGGCAACTGCGATGGGAACGCAAGAAGTCCCAGCAAGAAGAATACGAGCATCTGCATAACTGTTGTAACGCCATCAAAGAAGTTAACGAGGGACTTCTTATATTTCATCGGCTGATTACCGAGAACAATACCTACAATGTAAGTACTGAGAAATCCATTTCCGCCCACAACAGTAGGCAAAGCGTAAGCAATAGTTGCAATAGCAAACACGAAAACTGCATCAAATCCAGCGTTTGCAAACTTGAAACGCTTTAGGAAATTCACTGCAAGGAGTGAAATTAAAGCACCTATCCCAACACCGAAAACCAGTTGAGCGAATATCATGTAAGCAATTTCGCCGCCCTTTGCAGTGCCGTTTACAATTGAAATCATTATTGCTGTTAGCATATATGAGAACGGGTCATTACTACCACTCTCAACTTCCAGTAAAGGAGCGGAGTGATATTTTAAGTTGAGTCGTTTTGAACGAAGGATAGAGAATACCGAGGCAGCGTCAGTAGAGCCGACAACAGAGCCTAACAAGAAACTTTCTGCCCAACCCATTCTAAGAACGTAGTGGCAAAGAAGTCCCATAATCCCAGAGGTAAGAATAACACCCAAGCTAGACAATAGAATTGATTTTTTAGCCACGGGCTTTGCTGTTTTCCAGTTAGTACCGAAACCACCGTAAAACATGATGAAAATTAGTGAGAACGTGCAGACTTTTTCTGCAATGCCATAGTTATCGAATTGAATCTTAATAAGTCCATCCGAGCCGAAAAGCATTCCTAGAAAAATAAACGCTAGCAGTGTGGGAATACCGAATCTGCTGGAAACCTTATTAAGGATAACGCAGAGGATCATGACCACAGCCGCTATTAAAAGAAACACCGCCATTGACATTGGCAAACCTCCTTAATTGGATATATTGTGGATTGCAAACCACTATATAAATCATACCATAAATTATACTTTCTTACAAGGAGAAAAATACAGCAATTCTGAAGAAAATCTCTAGAAAGTTTAAGCGAAATTGTCTTTACAGTACATACCATGAAAATAAAAATGACGTACTATTCACTCTATGAGTTAAAAAGTACGTCATTGTCTTTTTTAAATTTTTGAAATAGCCTTTTTCATCTTTGAAACGTATTCAAATACATGAGAAGGTGCATCCTCGCCGTATTCTTCAATTATTTTTTACAATTGCAGAGCCAACGATAATACCTTCTGCTTTCTTAGCCATGTCAACAGCTTGCCTCAGGATAGAAATCCCGAAACCTATTGCACATGGAACATCAGTTGACTCATGCACAAGACTTGTCATTTCGTCAATATCGGAAGTGATTTTATTCCTTACGCCTGTAACGCCGAGTGAGGAAACGCAGTAAACAAACCCTTCAGCAGCACTTGCAATCATGCGAACCCTCTCATGTGAAGTAGGAGCTACAAGTGGAATGAAGTCAATTCCGTACTTTTGACAAGTAGGAACGAAATCCTCCCTTTCCTCGTATGGAATGTCCGGAAGGATAAGTCCGTCAACGCCAACTTCTTTAGCTGTTTTTATAAACTTTTCTGTGCCGTATGAGAAAACCACGTTTGCATAAGTCATAAATACAAGTGGTATTGTGATTTTCTGTCTAAGCTTTCTAACTAGGTCAAAGACCTTATCAGTTGTTGTGCCTGCGCTCAATGCACGAAGGTTAGCATCTTGAATTACAGGGCCTTCTGCTGTTGGGTCGGAGAATGGAATACCAAGCTCGATAATATCAGCGCCTGCCTCAGCAATAGCAGTAACAATTTTTTCGGTTGTTTCTAAATTTGGATCTCACAGGTGATGAAAGAAATAAATGCTTTCCCATTTTAAATGCGTCACTTACTTTACTCATTCAAATAGATCCTCCCCTCTATAACGTGCAATAGCAGCGCAATCCTTATCGCCTCTGCCGGAAACATTGACTACCATAATTTCATCATTTGACATTGTTGGAGCAAGCTTTATTGCGTGTGCAATAGCGTGAGAACTTTCAATAGCAGGGATAATTCCCTCCATTCTTGAAAGATATTCAAAAGCGTTAACAGCCTCATCATCGGTAACAGCGACATATTCAGCCCTTTTGCTGTCAAATAGTGCAGCGTGTTCAGGGCCAACACCCGGATAGTCAAGTCCGGCTGAAATTGAGTAAACAGGTGCAATTTGACCGTACTCATCTTGACAGAAGTAAGACTTCATACCGTGGAAAATTCCAACGCTGCCGGTTGAAATAGTAGCAGCAGTTTCAAAAGTATCAATCCCTCTGCCGGCTGCCTCACAGCCAATAAGTCTAACCCCCTCATCACCGATGAAGTTGTAGAAAGCACCAATCGCATTAGAGCCACCGCCAACACAAGCTACAACAGCGTTTGGAAGTCTGCCCTCTAAAGCTAGGCATTGCTCCTTGATTTCCTTAGATATTACAGCTTGGAAATCACGCACAATAGTAGGGAATGGGTGAGGTCCCATAACAGAACCAAGAACGTAGTGAGTGTCGGAAATTCGCCTTGTCCACTCACGCATTGTCTCTGAAACGGCATCTTTGAGGGTTGCTGTACCCAAAGTAACAGCGTTCACCTTTGCGCCGAGGAGCCGCATTCTATAAACATTAAGCGCCTGACGAATAATATCGTCCTTACCCATAAATATTTCACATTCCATATTCATAAGAGCAGCGACTGTTGCAGTTGCAACACCGTGTTGTCCAGCTCCGGTTTCAGCGATAACACGAGTTTTGCCCATTTTCTTTGCAAGAAGAACCTGCCCAAGAACGTTGTTTATTTTATGCGAGCCGGTGTGATTTAAATCCTCACGCTTGAGGTAAATCTTTGCACCACCGAGGTCGTTTGTCATTTTTTCAGCATAATAGAGAAGTGACGGTCTGCCAGCATATTTGTTGAGCAGATCGGTAAGCTCCCTATTAAATTCCGGGTCGTTTTTGTAGTAGTAATAAGCCTCTTCAAGCTCAATAATGGAAGTCATAATAGTTTAAGGGATTTATTGCCCAACATGAGCACCAAATCTTCCTTTAGACATTGTTTTCCTCCTTAAAGATGTGCGCTTTTTACAGCAGCAATCATTTTAATTTTATCTTTAACACGGTTTGTTTCAATACCGCTGCTTAAATCAACTGCATAAGGATTAATAGTTTTAGCAGACTCAGCGATGTTTTCGGGGGTTAATCCACCTGCCAAAATGAATGGGCGAGAGATTTTTCCGATACAACACCAATCAAAGCATATCCCAGTTCCATAGCCGTTGTCAAGAACTATTTTATCTGCAGTAGAAATTTTGGCAATTTCGACATCATTTTCTGAACTAATTTTAAAAGCTTTCCAAATTTCAGCGCCGTTGCTTACCTCACGAAGTTTTGCAATATATTCTTCCGTTTCACTCCCGTGGAGCTGCACAATATTAATAACACCTTGCTCTAATAGATTAACTATAAAATCAATGTCAGCGTCAACAAAAACACCAACAGTCGCTATTTCGGGGTTTATGAGAGTTCTAAGCTTTTTTGCTGTGCTTACGCTTACGTTTCTATGGCTTTTTTCAAAGAACACAAATCCTGCATAGTCAGGCTTAGCAGCGTTTACGTAGTCTGCATCACATTCCCTAAAAAGCCCGCAAAGCTTTATTTTCACCGCTACACCTCCTTGTATTGTTTAAGTGCCTCGGCGATATTTTTTGAACGCATAAGTGCCTCGCCCACAAGAACGGCATCTGCCCCGATTTGCTTTAACTTTGCAACATCATCAACTGACGAAACTCCCGATTCAGCGACAAAAATAGCGTCACTAGGGATAAGGCTGCGAAGTTTTTCTGAGTTTGAAAAATCAACCGAGAAGTCTTTGAGGTTGCGATTGTTTACGCCGATAATTTTAGCACCAACTGAAATTGCTGTGCGAATTTCGGTTTCGTCATGCGTTTCAACAAGTGCAGAAATACCGAGATTGTCGCATATTTCAAGGTACTTGCTGATAGTTTTCTCATCAAGAATGGAGCAAATCAAAAGCACAGCATCTGCCCCCATGCATTTAGCTTGATAGATTTGATACTCATCAACGGTGAAGTCTTTTCTAATCATCGGCAGCTTAACATTTTTTCGTATATCTGTAAAGATTTCGTCCGAGCCTAAGAACCACTTTGGTTCTGTAAGGCAGGAAATGCAGTCAGCACCGGAGTTTTCATAGGCAGCAGCGATGTCGATGTACGGGAAATCTTCAGAGATAACGCCCTTTGACGGGGACGCTTTTTTCACCTCACATATGAAAGAAAGCCCGTCTTTTTGAAGTGATTTACCGAATTTGAAGTCACCTTTTTCAAGTTGTAGAGCAAGCTCTTTCATTTCTGATGCGGAAATATTCTTTTTATCCAATTCTACACGAACTTTCGCATAGTCAGCGAGTTTATTAAGAATCATGATTTCTCTCCAAATGAATTTGTTTTAGCGATGAAGCCGTCTAAGAGTGCCTTTGCCTTGCCGCTGTCAATGATTTCAGCAGCCTTTTGAATGCCCTCACGAAGTGAGTTAGCATTGCCGGCGATATAAATTCCAGCACCAGAGTTTAGTAGTACTGCATCACGTCTAGCGCCCTTTTCTCCGTTTAGAATGCTCAAAGTTATTTGAGCATTTTCAGCAGGAGTACCACCTACAAGTTCGGATTTTTCGCAGGTTGTAAGTCCGAAGTCTTCCGGACAGATTGTGTAGGTGTTGTATTCTCCGTCAGAAAATTCGCAAACCGTAGTCGGAGCAGACATTGAAATTTCATCAAGTACATCTTGCCCGAAAACGACCATTCCACGCTTAACGCCGAGGTTGTAAAGAACCTTTGCGAGCGGCTCAACAAGCTCCTCAGAGTAAACGCCGAGAACCTGAATATTTGCAGATGCAGGGTTAGTTAGAGGACCTAAGATGTTGAAAACAGTACGAACACCAAGTTCTTTACGAACAGGGGCAACGTTTTTCATTGATGAATGGAAGGTCTGCGCAAATAAGAAGCAAAGTCCAAGCTCATCAAGCACCTCTAGGCACTGTTCAGCAGTAAGGTTTATATTTGCACCTAGCGCCTCAAGGCAGTCAGCAGCACCGGACTTTGAGGAAGCCGAACGGTTGCCGTGCTTAGCAACTTTAATTCCGGCAGCAGCAATTACTATTGAAGATGTTGTTGAGATGTTGAAAGAATTCGAGCAATCCCCGCCGGTTCCAACAATTTCGAGCAGGTCATAGTCGCAGGTGATACGTTCTCCTTGCGCCCTCATAGCAGAGGCACAGCCGGTTATTTCGTCAACGGTTTCGCCTTTAGCAGAAAGTGCTGCAAGGAAAGCAGCAGTTTGTATTTGAGATGCCTTTGCTGTCATAATTTCGTCAATTACCTCTGATGCTTGTGTGTATGTTAGGTCTTTTTTATCAATTAATAGGGCAGTAGCTTCTTTAATCATAGTAATATCTCCTTTATTAAGGTTATAGGCTTAGAAAGTTTCGTATAATGTTCATTCCTAATGGAGTGAGAATTGACTCAGGGTGAAATTGCACGCCATAAACTTGATAGTCTTTGTGCTTAACAGCCATTACCTCGCCATCAAGGGTACTTGCAGTGACCTCAAGACAGCTAGGAAGGGTTTCCTTAATTGCTGCTAGTGAATGGTACCTTGCAGCTTTTATTTGCTTATCAAGACCTTTGAAAATAGGGCAATTAGTGTCTACTTCAATTTCGGATTGCTTACCGTGCATGAGCGTTTTTGCGTGGGAAACAGTAGCTCCAAAAGCCTCACATATTGCTTGATGCCCAAGGCAAACGCCAAGAACAGGGACTTGATTAAATTCTTTTGCAACCTCTATGCAAATACCGGCATCTTTCGGATAACCCGGACCGGGCGAGAGAATTATGTGAGATGGGTTTAATTTTTTTAGTTCAGCAGCTGTTATTTCATCGTTGCGTATTACTTTAATATCCTCTGTAATAGAACCTACAAATTGAAAAAGGTTGTAGGAAAAACTATCATAATTATCAATAAGAACTACCATTATTCTAAACCTCCTTGAGCTTCCTCAAGCGCCCTTACGACCGCCATTGCTTTGTTAGTGCATTCGGTGAACTCGGACTTTGCAACGCTGTCTGCAACAATTCCGGCACCGGAACGAATGAACACCTTGCCGTTTTTCTTGTACGCAATTCGTATTGCAATGCAGGTGTCGAGATTTCCGGTAAAGTCGATGTATCCAATTGCTCCGCCGTATATTCCACGCTTGCAGTTTTCAAGCTCGTTGATAATCTCGCAGGCTCTTATCTTAGGAGCGCCTGAAAGAGTTCCGGCAGGGAGGATAGCATCAACGGCATCAAGAGCATCACAATTGTTGCGAATTTCGCCGCTTACGGTTGAACCGATGTGCATTACGTGGGAAAATTTCAAAATATCCATGTATTTTTCTACTTTTACAGAGCCGAATTTGCTTATCTTACCAATGTCATTTCGTCCGAGGTCAACAAGCATATTGTGTTCGGCAAGTTCTTTTTGGTCGGAGAGTAAGCTTGCTTCAAGCTCTTTGTCTTGTTCGGGAGTAGTGCCTCTTGGACGTGTGCCGGCAAGAGGGAACGTGTGCAAAACTCCATTTTCAAGCTTTACAAGTGTTTCAGGCGATGCACCGGAAATCTCTAAGTCGTTGCTTGAGAAGTAGAACATATAAGGAGATGGGTTTGTCGTTCTAAGTATTCGATATGAGTCCAGCAGACTTCCCTCGAAATCAGCGTCAAGACGTTTTGAGAGAACCACTTGAAAAATATCACCGTTGCGAATGTATTCTTTTGCTTTCTCTACAATTTCGCAAAATTCCTCTTCGCTGACATTCGACCTTAATTCAGAGGTCATTCTGCCCTTTATTCTCATTTGAGGAACACCGTAAAGAATTATATCCTTTAGCTTTTTAAGTTCAGCCATTCCTCTTTCGTATTCATTCTCAAAGTCGTCGCATTTAATGTTTACGATAAGAATTATTTTTTGACGGAAGTTGTCGAATGCAATTACTTTATCAAAAAGCATTAAGTCTGCGTCCATGAAACCTTCTTCGTCGTGAGCATCAAGATTAAGTGAAGGCTCGGAATATTTAATGTAGTCATACGCAAAATATCCCACAAGTCCGCCTGAAAATGAAGGGAGGTCTTCTAGTCTTGGACTTTTATGTTCTGCGAGGATTTTACGGATAATATCGTTCGGGTGATCAGTTTCTTCTGTATAAGTTTTGTTGTGTTTGATGATGGTTTTTCCATCTTTACAGGTTATTTCAAGCTTTGGATCGTATCCTAAAAATGTGTAGCGTCCCCACTTTTCGTTATCCTCAATGGATTCAAGTATAAATCCGTGATGGCTGACATTTTTTAATTTCCTATGCACTTCAATCGGAGTTGAAATGTCTGAATTCATTTCAATAGAGAGGGGAACGATTTTATATTCGCCGCTCTCAGAGATTTTCTTTGCTTCTTCATAAGTTAGGTGTGACATGGTGTTCAAGTCCTTTCGAGTTCGGTTTCGGGTTTATCTGTCAAAAAACAGGCAAACAAAAAACGCCCATCCCTGACATTAAATGTCAAGGACGAGCGTAAAACTCGCGGTGCCACCTTGATTCATAGGCGAAAAGCCCATGCCCTTAAAGGATACTAACATATCCCCGACAACTAACGTATGTCAACACGTCGCAGAATACTAGATTGACAAACCCATTTTTGATTATCAATTTTTGACTGCGCCCTCAATGGTCCATTTGATGACTTGTTTTCCACCCATTCTCAGCAACATGGGCTCTCTGTAAGAACATGATCACCGTTATCTCCATATCAACGGTTTGATTGAATTTTAAAATTCAATTGAGGTATTAAATTTGTGTGGTCATTATATCATGTGATTTTGCGTTTGTCAAGTATTTTTCTAAAAACGAAAAAATAACTCGTATTTTATACAAAAAACCATCAGTCTTTTTTAATTATTCTTACGGTAGAAAAGATAAGATTATCTTTATTTATTAATAAATATATGATATAATTAATTTAATTGTTGAGAAAAGAAAATAACGAAAAAATAACGTTATTTTTAGATACAATCAAGGTGTTTTGACAACATTTCTTTGGTTTTTATTGCAGAAACGAAATCAAAACTTATTTTGAAAGGTAGTAAATAATATGACATTTTCACAACTCCTTATGCTGCTGGGCGGACTAGCACTTTTCCTGTATGGTATGAAAATGATGAGCGACGGTCTTGAGCAAGCCGCCGGCGACAGAATGAAGAAAATACTCGAAAAGCTCACTTCCAATAGATTTTTGGGAGTAGTAGTTGGTGCATTGATTACAGCAGTAGTTCAATCGTCATCAGCAACAACTGTAATGGTTGTTGGATTTGTAAACTCAGGGCTTATGACGCTTCGTCAAGCAATTTGGGTTATCATGGGCGCTAACGTCGGAACGACAATTACAGGACAACTTATCGCACTTGACGTTGGTGATCTCGCACCGATTTTAGCAATTATCGGTGTAGTAATGATTGTATTCATTAAAACAAAAAGAGTTCATCATATCGGCGGAATTATCGGCGGTCTTGGAATACTTTTCATAGGTATGACAATGATGGGCGACAGTATGAAGAGCTTGCGTGATTCGGAAGTTTTCGTTGAAGTAGTTTCAAACCTTTCAAACCCTTTAATAGGCGTTTTGGTTGGTGCGATATTCACAGCAATAATTCAGTCCTCATCAGCATCAGTGGGTATTCTTCAAGCTCTTGCAATGAGCGGAACAATTCAGCTTTCAAACGCAGTTTACGTGCTTTTCGGTCAGAACATCGGTACTTGTATAACAGCACTTATTGCCTCAATCGGGACTAATCGTAACGCTAGAAGAACAACGATTATTCATCTGCTATTCAACGTAATCGGCACAACAATATTTGTTGTCGGATGTCAATTCATTCCGTTCACGGAGTTTGTACAGTCGCTGACACCTAATAATGTACCAGCGCAGATTGCGAATGTACACACTATTTTCAACGTAGTAACACTAATCCTTCTCCTGCCTTTCGGAACTCTTCTTGAAAAGATTGCCAAGAAAGTGCTCCCTGAAATCGAGGGCGAAGTTGAAGAAAAAATGGAACTTAAATTCATCTCTCCATCAGCACTTGGTTCTCACTCTATCGGTACTGCTAGTATCGCAATTTCACAGATTAACAGCGAAGTTGAAAGAATGTACAAGCTCGCAAGCACAAACGTTGACAACGCTTTTGCAAATGTCCTAGAGTGGAGCGAGGAATTAAGCGAAAAGATTAAGAAGGACGAAGAATATGTTGACTTCCTAAACGCTGAAATATCAACATATATCGCTACTATTATGACAAACGAGCTTACTGAAAATGATGCTCTAAAGATTACATCTTACTTCAAAATTATCACAAATATTGAAAGAATAAGCGACCACGCAGACAACATTTCCGGATATGCAACCACGCTTAACGGCAAGAAGAGCAGGCTTTCCCAGCTTGCAGTAGATGAAATTCACGAGATGCGTGAAGCAGCAACGAGAAGCTTAAAACTTCTTGATGTTTCGCATCAAAACGTAACCGAAGCTGAATTTTCTGCTATCGCAAAAGCAGAAGAGGAAATTGACGACCTTACAGAAAAGTACCGCACAAACCAAATTGACCGTATCAAAAACAACAAGTGCGGCGGAAGTGTTAGCGTAATTTACTCTGAAATGCTTACAGACTTTGAGAGAATTGGCGACCATCTGCTAAATATCGCAGAGCTTATGTCAGATACACAAAACAATTTAGCGAACGGTAAAACTCATAACTAAATTAAAGGTGAGCGTTTGCTGCGGAGTTGCCGTAGCAAACAAGATTTACGATCAAAAGCAGGACTTCTAAA